>NC_014759.1:0-670000 GCF_000183425.1 Marivirga tractuosa DSM 4126 | reverse complement strand
CAGCTACTGCAACTGCTGAAACAAGTTTATCTTCATCAGCAGGAAATAATGGTCATGATATAGCCGCTCGTTCTGAGTCTGGTCGATTTTATTCTCCTTTAGTTCGAAACATTGCTAAAGAAGAAAATATTGCAATGGATGAATTAGAGGGTATTTCAGGAACTGGAAAAGATGGGAGAGTAACCAAAAAGGATATTTTATCATATTTAGATAATAGAGGTTCAGCTCCTGTTCAAGCTCCGAGTCAGCCAAGTAGTGCTCAAGCTGCTCCAAGTCCTCAGCCAGCTGCGCAACCAGCACCGCAAGGAGTTCCAGTTAGTATATCCGGTGACGATGAAATCATCGAGATGGATAGAATGCGTAAGATGATTGCTGGTAGAATGGTGGATTCAAAACGTATCTCTCCGCATGTTACTTCATTTGTTGAAGCGGATATGACCAGCGTGGTACAATGGAGAAACAAACATAAAAATACCTTCAAAGAGCAAGAGAATGGTAATCTGACATTTACTCCGATCTTTATTGAAGCCGTAGTAAAAGCAATAAAGGATTACCCAATGATCAATGTTCAGGTTGATGGTGATAGAATCATCAAAAAGAAACACATTAATATTGGTATGGCAGTAGCACTTCCAAGTGGTAATTTGATTGTACCAGTTATTAAAGATGCTGATCAATTAAATATCAGAGGTTTGGCTAATAAAGTGAATGATTTAGCGAGGAGAGCACGTGATGGAAAATTGAAAGCTGAAGAATTAGAAGGTGGTACATTCACCATTTCTAATGTTGGTTCATTCGGAAATGTAATGGGAACACCTATCATTATGCAACCACAAGTTGGTATTTTGGCTTTAGGAGCTATTGTAAAGAAACCAGCTGTACTGGAAACGCCTCAGGGAGATGTTATAGCGATTAGACATAAAATGTTCTTATCCCACTCTTATGACCATCGAGTAGTGGATGGTTCTTTAGGTGGAATGGTTGTGAGAAGAGTAGCAGACTATTTAGAAAAATGGGATGTAAAAAAGGATTTATAATTGATTATTTGATTATTGATGGATTAAGAAAAGAGCTGCAAAACAGCTCTTTTCTTGTTTTGTGAACAGCTCATCCTGTTCGCATCTTTTATTTTGATCATACTAATATTTCTTTCAATTGCTTCATTCCTTCCACAGCACTTTTGGCTATAGCCGTTACTTGATTACTTCCATAATATTCTGGAGTACTTGGGTCAACCACATAGATAGGAACATCTTTGCCAACTTCATGAATTAGACCAGCTGCAGGATATACTTGCAGGGAAGTGCCGACCACCAACAATACATCTGCAGAAGCGGTAATACGAGCAGCTGGCTCTATCATGGGTACCATTTCCCCAAACCAAACAATATGAGGCCGTAATTGAGAGCCTTTTTCACATAAATCACCTTCTTTTATTTCCCATCCTTCTAATTCATAAATAAGAGTTTCATCTACGCTGCTTCTTGCTTTTTTAATTTCTCCATGTAAGTGCAAGACATTGGACGAGCCGCCTCTTTCATGTAAATCATCAATGTTTTGAGTGATGACTTGAACATCGTAATAGTCTTCTAATTCTGCTAATATTTTGTGAGCTGCATTAGGTTCTGCCTCTAAAACGGCTTTTCTTCTTTGATTGTAAAAATCTAAAACTAAGGACTGGTTTTGAGCCCAGCCTTGTGGTGAGGCAACCTCGATCACGTCATGTCCTTCCCAAAGTCCGTCAGCTCCTCTAAAAGTTGGTATTCCACTTTCTGCACTTATTCCTGCTCCGGTTAAAACAACTAGTTTCTTTTTCATATTTTAATATTTCAATTCATTAATATGGATAGAATGATGTTATTTGACTTCAATATAATAATTGATACTTAGGTTTACCAATAACATAGATTTATCGATAAAACAATTATTTTTATCGATAAATATAACTTTTTATTAATAATACGTTACAAGTCATGTACTAAACAATTGTATGAAATGAATAAATTGAAATCCATTTTTAGGCTTACTGCCTTGTGTTTGATCTTAAGTGCAGGCTTATTTGCTTGTAAGAGTAGTAAAAAAATGGCGGATGCATCCAAAGATGCTGATACCACAGAAGAACAACAGGAAAGACCTGATGATACTACAGTCGACTTGGAGTCTCCAAAGGCATCAGAAACTGCCGATACGAAGATTTCTGAAGAAGAAATATCAAACAAATTAGATCAGTACTTTGATGCAATAGCTAATGCATCTGGTAATACTGCAAGAGCGAATAGCAATATCAATGAAGCAAAATCAATGTTTGCTTCTCCAGATGTCCCCGTTTTGATTATCATTAATGAATCTACTGACGGAACCAAAGACTATGATGAGCCAACCAATATTTTGGATTATATGAATTATTTGAAAGATCAAGGTAAAAACCTTAATGATATTTACAAGGTGAAAACCAATGATAGAGGTAGAATTACTGAACTTGAATTGATTCGCAAATAATTTATTGAAATCACATAAACTTAAAGATATGAAAATATTAAATTTAAAATATATAGCTATTACAGCTCTTTTGATGAGCTTCTCACTGGGTGCAATGGCTCAAGAAGACAATGTTTCCCCACAAAGAAAACAAGCAATTGATTCTTTGGCTTTAGAGAAAGTAAGAGACTTAAGTAAGTATATCAGCATAATAGGAGACAAAAAAACTGCTTATTCTGAAGCGAATAGAGTAATGGATAGGGCAGAAGAATTATTTGCGCCTGATAGTGAAATGGGTGTTTCTTCCTTAACTACTGAAGAAATAGAGTATTATAAAGTGAGAAAATACTTTGAGCGTTTAATGGCCTTGAATTACGATAACGTAAAAATTAGCTGGTATGACATTCATTATATCAGTGATTTGGAAAAGCAACCTGACGGTAAATATGTTGGAGTTGTGACAGTTTACCAACGTTTTGAAGGAACTTCTGATGATGGGCTAAATTACAAAGACACCACTAAAAAGGACATCACTATTTATGTAGAGAAAAAGAAAACTCAGATCTCTGGTAGAACTATCGAATTCTGGGATGTGATGCTGGGTGATATCCGTGTGACTGAAACTTCTTCATGATACGAAGCCTTTTAATTAATATATTGATATGCTTACCTTTCATGCTCCCTGCGCAAATTGTGCAGGGAGATGGAAGTACCCGTGATGAATCTGAACTCTATGCTTCGACTAAACAGGTAAACCAGTTTTTCAGACGATTTAATGGGGAAGAAGACCAAAAAGGAAGGCGTTTTTATGAAGGAGATAAAGAATTTCGGGAAGTTTCCTTGAGAAAAAATTATATCACCTTGCTTTTTGACCGGGAAAATGAAAATATTCCTTCAGAGCAAAAAAAATCATTTATAAATGATGTAACCGACAAACGCAACCCTAAATTTCTTGATTTCCACAAAGAGGGCTGGTTTGCTGAAGTAAATGCGGTTTTCTCAAGAAACGGAGAGGAAGAGAATATTTTGCTATTCTTTAAAATTCAAGAAGAGGGAAAAGGTTATGAATGGGTGCTAGACCAAGTTTCTTCTAGCTATTATCAGCAATTCTTTGAAAAGGATGAAAGCGAAGATAAAGCATTTTTACATCCTATGAGCCACGAATTGGATTTTATGAATTTGCATAAATCCTTAAGACAAGAAAATGCTGTGGATTTCACAGGAGATAATTTTAAGGCAGATCCATTATCTATTTTTCTATTTGAAATGGCTTCCAAGCAGATTCAATTTAAAACAGTTACAGGCTCAAAATTTCATTTCTTCCAGTGTGAGGGATGGTATTTTCAAATTGCCGAATACAATCGAAGAGGTTATAATAGCGGATGGTTGATTTCCGACTTAACTCCCATTAAAAAAGAAGACGTCCCACAATTGAAAGCATTTATCTATGAAGCAAAATAATGCCCTTTTAATTCTTTTAAGCTTGCTTTTTGTGCTAAGTATTAATGTATACGCTCAGGAAGTAGAAGGATTTGAAAAGCAGGAAATCGAATCCTATAAATCCAAAGCGGAGGATCAAGTCCGTTTTTTGGAATATTTGCTAAATACGCTTGGAAGCAAAGATGCCAGCCATAGAGATAAGGATGTTATAATAAGGGAAAGCTATTTGAAAATTTTCAGGGATAGTAAAGTTCAAATCGAAGATGATTTAACGGAGAATCGTAATGTCTTGATTAATAAAGATGTAACGGCCTATTTAAAGGATATTGAATTCTTTTTTCAAAATGCTAAATTTGATTTTGATATTAAATCAACCGAACCCTTTTTGAGAGATAATGATGAATTATCTTTTAAAATTGAACTCAATAGAACTTTAAAAGCCACTGGAATAGAAGGAGAGTCCATTCTCAATACTAAAACCCGATTTGTGGAGATTAATTTGGATAAAGAAAAGGACGAACTTCAGATCGCAAGTATTTATACTACTAAAGTCAGTAGAGATGAAGCCATTAAAGAATGGTGGAATAACCTGTCATTAGGCTGGAAAGATATTTTCCGAAAAGAAATGCAAATAGTTAAAGATAGTGTTGAAATCAATCAATTAAATAGAATTGCTTCGATTGATTCTCTAGATCTATCAGAAAACAATTATTTAGTCAGTTTGGCACCCTTAAGTTTTTTGGTGGATTTAGTATATATCAATTTGAGTCATACAAAAATTGAAGACATAGCTCCCTTAAGTAGTTTGACCGAACTCAAACATTTAGATATATCAAATACAGCCATCGAAGATTTAAGTTTCCTGCGCTATGCTGAAAATATGGAGCATTTGGATATTTCATTTACGCCCATTCAGAAAATTGGTGAATTGGAGAACCTGAGCGCTTTAAAGGAATTGCATTTGAATGGGGCAGATATTCGTGATTTTGAAGTATTAGGGAACTTCAAGAATCTGGTAAAACTAGATTTAAGCGAGACTTTCTTTAATAATCCGGAAGTGTTTGCAGAAATGAAAATGCTGGAAGATCTCAATATGTCAAGAAGTAATTTATCAAAGCTGACGGATAAAATGAGTCCTGAGACATTACAAAAGCTGGATATTTCATTTGCTTTTATTTCTGATTTGTCTCCATTGAAGAATTACAATAGTCTGGAGATTTTAAATATCAATAATACGCAAGTAGAAAGCCTAGACCCATTGGAAAGATTAGAGAAACTGGAAAAGATTTATGCTGATAATACTTTCGTGAGCGAACAGGAAATTGATGATTTTATTGATGCCAATCCCAGGAAATTATTGGTAGTTAATTCGGAGGAATTATCAGAATGGTGGACTAATTTAAATGAGGGTTGGAAGGATGCGCTTTCTGTATATTTGGATGGGCGAGTTACGGATAAACCTGAAAAAGAGCAATTGACTAAGTTATTGTTGAGAGATAGTTTAAATCTAGATAATAGCACTTTAACTGATTTGAATCCATTAGTTAAATTCTCTAGATTGCGTTATTTATCTATATCCAATAATAAAATTAAAAGTCTAGCACCAATTGAAGGTTTGAATTCCTTAACTGTTTTGGAGGCTGAAAATGTAGGCTTAAATTCTGTGAAATCGATTATTCGATTGAAGAAACTCAAAAGATTGAATCTAGCTCAAAATCAATTGTCGGAACAACAGTTTTTACAATTAAGCAAGTTGAATAGTTTATCTGTTCTAGATGTAGACAAGACAGGTATTAAAAAATCAACAGTGAAAAAATTCCTGGCTCAAAAAACCACAGAATGTTCTGTAATTTATGATAAAGAAGGTGTCGATACTTGGTGGACTGATTTGGATGAAACCTGGCAATCAATTTTCAAACTGCAATTTCCTTTAAGTAAAATCCCAACTTATAAAGAATTGCACGATCTTACCGCTATCAGAAGTATTGTGATTATTGATGAACAGATAAATGACTTAAGCCCATTATCTCAATTTGTGTCATTAGAAGAATTGTATTTGGAAAGGGTAGGTGTACTTAATCTTGAAAGTATTTCTGTTGTTAGGGATTTGAAAACCTTAAGTATAAAAGAATGCCCAATTGAAGATTTAGAGCCTTTAAACCAACTATATGATTTGGAAAAATTAATTTTGGATTTTACTGCAGTCGCAAATCTAAAGCCACTGGAAGAAATGCAAAGTCTTGAACATCTCAGTTTGGCGGGCTCACAAGTAAGAAATCTGAAAGGAATTGAGACCTTGATTGGTTTAAATTATCTAGACATCTCTAGCACGCAAGTCCGCTGGATTGGAAAGTTGGAATTATTGGATAATCTTCAGGAGTTTATCTGCTACAATACTAGAATCTTTGATTTTAGCCTTAAGAAATTTAAAGAAGAACATCCCGATTGCGAGGTGAGGTTTTATTAGTTTCTAGTGTTCAATTTAGTGTCACCCCTACGGGGCTTAGGTTATCTGCTTTTAGCTCAGAGTTACCGTGATTTCGTCCTTACAGGACTAAGAAGGGCTTCCATTAATTTTTTGTCGGAAATCTTTAAAACTAACATTGGAAGAATAGGTAGGTAATTTCGTTGCTCCATAGGGGTAAAATTATGGTAATTAGATAATAAATATGATGCTCAAGCTCCTTAGGAGTGACATTTACTTTTATGTATAAAGCCCTCTAGAAAGGGAGTATCAAATCACCCGACACCCATCACCTATCCACTTCTAACTTCCAGCTATTTCCGGTCTGACCTTCGGTACTAGCCTAAAGCGCCAATCACCCAACATCCATCACCTCACTTCAAAATTCTATCTTCTGACTCCCAACTTCTAACTTAATAAAACCTCCCTGTTCTAAAAGCCCCTGAAAGTGCCACAGGGATTTCCGATTCGGCTTGAATGACCAAAGCTTTTGCTTTTTGAACACGAGCAGACATTTCTTGTTCCAATGCTACTGCCATTGCTCTTCTTTCTTCTGCTTTGGCTTTAGCAATATTCAAATCTGCAGAAGCTTGATCAATTTGAAGGAAAGCTCCAATGTTCTTCCCAATGTCGATATCCGCTATGTCGATTGATAAAATTTCGAATGCAGTACCTGAATCCAATCCATCAGCTAAAACCATTTTAGAAATGCTTTCAGGATTCTCCAAAACCTCGTAATATGTTTTTGCAGTTCCTATGCAAGAGATAATTCCTTGGCCAACTCTAGCCTTTATCGTTTCTTCTCCTGCTCCACCCACTAATCTTCCCAAATTGGTTCTTACAGTCACTCTTGCTTCTGCTACTAACTGAATGCCATCAAGAGAAACACCAGTGATAGCTGGCACCACAATCATATATGGAGTTACAGAAACTTGAACCGCTTGTAAAACATCTCTTCCAGCTAAATCAATGGCAGTGGCTTGCTTAAATGTTAATTGCAAATTTGCTTTGTCAGCTACAATTAAGGCTTTAATCACATTAGGTAAATTTCCATTTGCCAAATAATGGGTTTCCATTTCTTCAGTTGTAACATCCAAAATCCCCGCTTTCGTTGCATTGATCATAGCATTGGCAATTAAAACAGGAGGGACCTTTCGGAATCGCATAAAGACTAACTCCAAGAGATTGATTCGGACGCCCGAGAATATTGCGGTTATCCAAATATTAATAGGAAATATGAACAGGAATAGCCATATGCCGACCAAAATGGCAATTAGTAAGATAATAGAATTTAATGCCATTGGTTATCAGCGTTATTTAAGTGTGCAGAAAGGTAGTGAATTGCGAGCAGATATTTGCTTGATTGAATTTATTTAATTTCCGATGGCTTTATGAAATAAGGAGCTCGTCATGATTTATAAAACCAACAGTAAAATGCAACTTGAATTACTGAATATTTTCAGTGATCATAACAATATTATATCAAAACTTGTTGGATTTACGTTTCAAGAAAACATTATTATATTCATCTTTGAATAAAATTTCAGAATCCACATTATTTTATAGGATTGTTCATGCAAAACGAAAAAGTAATCATTATTGGAGCTGGCATTGCCGGTTTAACAGCAGCAATTGAATTAGAAAAAGCAGGTTTCAAACCAACTATTTTAGAAGGCTCAGATAGTATAGGAGGAAGGGTGAAAACTGATAAGGTAGCTGGTCATTTATTAGACCACGGCTTTCAGGTTTTATTAACTGCTTATCCTGAGGCTCAACATTATTTAGATTATGAAAAACTAAATTTGAAGAAGTTTAGTCCAGGTGCTTTGATAATAGATTCCAAAAATGGTAATTATTCAATTACTGATCCTCTAAGGCAACCTATTTCCCTTTTTACAATGTTGTTTTCACCAGTTGGGAATTTTTCTGACAAAATGAAGATATTTCAGTGGAATAGAGCATTGAAAGGCATATCAGTGGACAATATTTTTAAGAAGGATGAGATGACATCATTGGAATTCTTGAAGAAAAAAGGATTTAGTCAATCAATAATCAACCAGTTTTTCAAGCCCTTCTTTGGAGGTATATTTTTAGAAAATGAACTAAATACTTCATCCCGCATGCTTGAGTTCGTATTCAAGATGTTTGCTGAGGGCTATGCTGCAGTTCCTGAAGGGGGAATGAAGCAAATCCCTGAAATGCTGGCAAGTAATTTAGCGCAAACTGAGATTAAATGTAATCATAGAGTAGAAAAAGTAGGGTTAAAAAAGGTTAGCTTGGAAAACGGCGAAGATTTGAATGCCGATGTAATCATAGTAGCAACCAAACCTGATGAATTATTACCACAGCTTTCGGGGCAATTTTCAAATGATCAGTTTGTAACGAATTTGAATTTTACCTCTGATATTGACCCAATTGGCAAACCCTTAATTGCATTGGTTCCGGATGAGCATTATTTGATTAATAATGTTTCGGTGATGAATAATACTTCTTCTTCCTACGCTCCTGAAGGAAGTTATTTGTTGTCAGTATCCGTAACTCAAAACTATGAAGAGAATGATAAGCAGTTAAAGAAAAGAATCCTCAAAGAGCTGGTAGAAATCTTTCCGTCATTAGAAAATGCCACATTAGAGCATCTTAAGACTTATTATATTGATAATGCACTTCCTGTAATCGATGATTTTCAAAATAAAATGAAACCTTCGCAAACAAAAATTCAAGAAGGTATCTATTTAGCTGGAGATTATCTGTTGAACGGTTCCATTAATGCAGCAATGGCATCAGGTAGATTTGCAGCTCATGCTGTTTTTGAGGATTTGAAAGGACAAGGGTATCGAAATTAATGGTGGTTCTTTAAAAACTTCAATACATCATCAGCTGTTTTAACTGGTATTTCCTCCATAGGAACATGCCCACCATCATCATATATTTTTAATGAACTATTCGGTAAAATACTGTCAAAATGGTAGGCATGAGATACTGGTATCCAGTTATCATACTTGCCCCATACTATTAATGTAGGGATTTCCATTTCGCTTAAACGATCAAATTCAGAGGGTGCTCTTTGTTTAAATCGTTGTAAAGTAGCTTCTCTATTTCCTTCTTGCAGCATTAAATCATAATATAGTTGAATTTTATCTTCCGAGATTTTTGATTTATCATAATAGACTTGCTCTAAGCTCATCTCAAACAGGGATTTGGGTGTAATTCTTGTCATTAATTGAGAGAAAATAGGATGGTTGATTAGAGTGAATACAGAGAATTTATTTTGGTCTCTAAATTTTGATGTATCCTTTTTCAGACTAGCCCCCGAAGAGTTCAAAAGGATTAGGTTTTGAACTCTACTAGGGTTTTGCAGCGCCATTTTATAAGCCACTTGACCGCCCATAGAATTACCTGCAATAGCTATTGAGTCATATTGAAGACTATCCATCATCTTCCAAAGTACACTGGCATAATAATCCGTGTCATATTGTGCTTGTGGATTAGGTCCAGTTAATCCATGTCCAGGTAAATCAATCGAAATAGTTGTGAAGTGATTGGCTAATTGATCTTGCCAAATCTCCCAGGTATGTAAAGATGAAAAACTACCATGAATCAATAGAAGTGGAGGTCCTTGGCCTACTTTTCTATAATGAATTCTATTACTATCAATTTCCAGGTATTTTGACTCGTCTGTAAAATACTTTTCATGATTTTCTTGAATAGGTATGTCTGCTTTATAGAAGCCTATCAGAACAATCAGAACAATGCCAATTAAGACAAGGATTCCAATTCCTAGAATTTTAAAGAGTTTTTTCATATTTCTTATTTCGCTAGTGCCAGTTTATCAATAGTTTTTAATCTATTGATCTTTCCGTTATCAGTTTCGACAAATTTCTCTATCGTAAAAACATTTTTAGGACTGTGAAAAGCTTTTAAATGCTGCTTCAATAATTGGTGAACTGATTTGCTTTCCGCATTCCCTTCCAATACCAAATTTAAGGAATACCCTAATTTTTTATCTGGTAATCCAAAAGCAAAGAAACGATTATTGATTTTAGTATTTTGAAATAGTTCTGCTATTTCTTTTTCCAATATCTCAGGATGAATTTTGATACCTCCTGAATTGATAACAAAATCATGTCTGCCTAACCAAAGAAACGCTGTGGGCGATAGTAAATCTACCACATCATTGGTAACTAAAATATCTTTTCCGGTGATTTTCGGAGCATGAATGACCAGACAATTTCGTTCATCTACCGAGAATTTAATGTTTTCTAGTGCTTCAAACGCTTCGTTCTTACCAGAATTAATCAGTTTCAGTGCAACATGTGAAACTGTTTCAGTCATGCCATAAGTACTGTAAACTTTAGCTTTTGAAATGTTAGAGGTGATTTTTTCGGCTAAACTATCAGAAACCGGAGCGCCACCTAAAATAATTGCTTTTGAATTATCTAATAAGGGTATTTGTTCAGGACTTTCTTCTAATATTCTTTCAAATTGATAAGGCACAAATGAAAAGAAATCAATTGGCTCTTTTGCTTTAAAACCTCTCAAAGGATTGCCAGTGGTAGGAGCTATAATTAAATTTAGATTTCCAATTATTGATCTGGCAATCATCATTTTACCCCCAATGTATTCAGCGTTGATGCACAACACAGCATGATCATTTGCTTTGATTTTTAATGTGTTTAAAGTAGCTACTGCACTGGCCTTTATTTGGCTTTTTGTAATTTTGATGGACTTGGGTTTCCCAGTAGAGCCTGATGTTTTCTGAAGAATGTAGGATGATGCGGACTGCCAATCAGCAATAAAATTGATAACTGACCTAATTTGTTCAAATTCTACATTTTGATTTTTTTCAATGAATTGATTAAAAGTATATTGCTTACCTTGAAATTGAATCCAATTTTTATTTAGGCTTGTTGAAGACATTAATTATTATAAATCATATTTGCAGGTAAAACTAATATCAATTTAAGTAAGTGTTGTAATAAAGCAAGTTCAATATTACAATTTCAATATTTATGTTATATTTTTGTTCAAAATACAAAAATTAATTTGGTATAATTCGATTATGATGGGGTTGGATTCAATATTATATACTAATTTTGCGTTATAATTGAAAACTCCAAATAATTAAAATGTTACCTTTCAAACTGGATAAAATTGACAAAAAAATATTGGATATTTTGCAAGTAGATGGCAGAATTACCAACGCGCAACTATCAAAAGATATTGGATTATCTCCTGCACCAACCCTAGAGCGAGTAAAAAAACTTGAAAATGCGGGGATAATCAAAAGTTATCATGCCAAACTAGATACTGAAAAAATCAATTTAGGTGTAAGCACTTATGTGATGGTTTCTTTGAAAGGGCATAATCGATCAAATATTGAAAAATTTATAAAAGCTATAGATGGAGTAGATGAAATCATAGAGTGCAACCATGTTACTGGATCAAGTGACTTTATTTTGAAAGTTATAGCCAAGGATATTCCTTCCTATCAAAAATTGATGTTGGAAAAAGTGAGCGAAATTGAAGTAGTGGATAGTATGCAGTCAATGGTAATCTTGTCTACTTTCAAAGACAGCAAAAAAATGCCAATACCTGAAAATAAATAAAGTTATGCTTAACAAAAGCAGCCAAATTTTAGACCGAGAAGCTATCCGAAGTAAGATTAAACGAATAGCTTTTCAGGTTTTAGAGAACAATTATAAAGAGGAAAATCTTTACATTGTAGGAATTGAAGGGGGGGGAGCAATTTTTGGTGAAGAAATAAAAAAAGAGCTCAAAGAGATTTCTGATCTGAAACCCATTTTCATTCAACTAAGTATTGATAAATCCCAACCTGAAATTTCTGAAATAAAACTTTCTGCTCCAATTGAGGACTCGGAAAAGGCAGTTATCATAATTGTTGATGATGTGCTAAATTCAGGTAAAACAATCTTTTACGCCTTAAGGCCTTTCATAAATTTGAAAGTAAAGAAAATTGAAACTGCTTTTTTGGTGAACAGAGCACATCGTTCTTTCCCGATCTCAGCAAGTTATACTGGAATTGAACTTGCTACAACCATTCAGGAGCGAATTAATTTCACTCGTTCAGAAGAAGGTTTTGGTGTTTATCTAGAATAGATTACTTTTGTAATTAACCAATATTATATTCTATAATTTAAATAAATTAAGGTTGATGAGATTTATTCTACTGATTTCAATTCTTTGCGTTTCTGTTGTCTTTAATTCTTTCTCACAGAGAATTAAGTACAAAAATGTATTTCCTTTATTACAAAGTAAAGACTATAAATCAGCTGAACCCCTTTTACTCAAATTCTTAGAAGAAAATGATGATGAAGCCAATGCTTACTTCTATTTGGGCGAAATTATAGTTTCAAAGCTAGATACGGTGGAGATTTTTCCTTCTTCAGAAAAATACGATTCCTTGTCTAATTTAGCAGTGTCGTCTTATAAAAAAGCAATTGCCTTAGTTGATGATCGAGAGGTCAGAAAGAATGATGAGTATTATATGGCCTATAATCGCAGGGACTTAAGGACTGGTAAATTTGGAATTAAGACATCAGATGTACATCTGGATTACGAAAACAAAATTGCAGATGTTAGTGCAAGAAAGGAATTAATTCACGAACTGCATCAATTGAAAACGGAAGTTATTGGTAAGTATGATAAATTTAAAAAGGAGGTAGAGGAATTTTATTCAGCATATCCCGATGAACCTTCCTTTATGTTGAGGGCTACTTCGGATGATCGTAAGGCACTTAATGAGATTAGAAGCTCTTTTAGTGATTTTACTTCTCAATATTCCACTTTCGCTGATAAGCTGAATTCTTTAAATCATCCATTATATACTGCCGAATTAAAACTTACTTCTATTAGTAAATGGGAGGAATTAGCTCCAAAAGAGATTGATTTTAGTGATTTCAAGGTCGAGATTCAAAATTATGATAATTATCTAAACCAAGTAGACAGCAAAATAGAATCGGAAGTTAGACCTATTAAGGCATTATTATTCAAGACTGATAGTGATTTCAATAGCGCTTTAAATTTCAATAAAGGTGTAGAAGATACTACTGCTATCAAAGATATGGTGATTCCTGAAGAGTTGGAAAAAGGATTAAGGCAACTGGATAACAAGAATGTTGTGCTTGATTTATTGCATTATAAGCGATTAAAAAATAGAAGCACTTTATTGACCAATTCTAATCTATTTCCAGTACTAAATGATTCTACCAATATTTTCCAAAGAACCAATGTTTTCAAAAAGTATAAAAGCAGGCTAGCAGATCAGCTGGAAGTAATCAAGTCGATTGAAAGCAAAATAGACGAACGAACTAAATTGGATTTCGCTAACTATTTTGCTGGTTATCAGCCTTCAATTGAAGCTTATATTAATACCGAAAAAACAATATTAGAGAAGAAGTATGAGGAAGTAGCTGAGAAAAGTAAAAAAATGGAAATTGATATTCAGTATTTTACATCTGAAGAGGATACCGTTTATATTACTCCATTAAATGCAGCAGCCAATAATGGAGATAAGTATGTGATAGATATTATTGAAGCTGATACCTCCTTGCTGTTAGTTGGATCTTGGAAAAAGCAACCTTTTATTGCCAATGCAGGCTTCGATATGAAGGTGAACTATAAATTAGTAGTGAAGGACACTTCATACATAGTTAAGAATATGCTTGATTTGAATAATAATGTCCTTGTGAATTTGAAATCAACTGAGGAAGAGGATCCATCGCAGCTTCTTCTATATTTATCCTATCAAATGGAAGAATTATGGAGGTTGGAATACGAATCTGAAAGCTTTCTAGGAGATGCCAAAGTGGAAGCGGGCATATTTTTCTTGTATGACGAAGAAGGAGACGTATTAAAAACCCTAAATGCCAAAGGTGAGGTAATCGGTAATTAATCATATTTTACCTGCATTCCTTTTACACTTATTAAATCAAAAATTGCATATTTGCATTCAGGATTTATTTCCAAGCGATAGTAAAATAATTTAAGTTAGAATTTCAATAGAATATGAGTAATAAAATAAAGATTACTTTGCCTGATGGCAGTGTTAAAGAATTTGATAAAGGTGTAACTGGTCATGACATTGCTATGAGTATAAGCGAGGGCTTAGCTAGGAATGTATTATCAACAAAGGTTAACGGACAGGTTTGGGATTCAACCAGACCAATAAATGAAGATGCTCATATTCAATTGCTGACTTGGAACGATCCTGAAGGTCAAAATACGTTTTGGCACTCTTCAGCTCACCTGCTTGCAGAAGCTTTAGAAGACATGTATCCTGGAATAAAATTCGGTATTGGCCCTCCAATAGCCAATGGTTTTTATTATGATGTTGATTTTGGAGATAAAGAATTACAAGGGGAAGAGCTTGAAAAGATAGAGCAGAAAATGCTTGAATTAGCTCGTCAAAAAAATGAATATAAACGTTCTGAAATCTCCAAGAAGGAAGCGACAGAATATTATCAGAAAAAAGGAGATGAATATAAACTGGAATTGATTGAGGGATTGAATGATGGGGAAATCACTTTTTACCAACAAGGGAACTTCACCGATTTATGTAGAGGACCTCATATTCCGCATACTGGCTATATTAAAGCCGTTAAGCTTTTAAATATTGCAGGGGCCTATTGGCGAGGAGATGAAAAACGAAAGCAATTAACTAGGATATATGGTATAACATTCCCTAAACAAAAGGAGCTAAAAGAATATTTAGAGCTATTAGAGGAAGCGAAAAAGCGGGACCATAGGAAGTTAGGTAAGGAGATGGAATTGTTTGCCTTTTCTGAAAAAGTCGGTTTGGGATTGCCTTTATGGTTGCCAAAAGGGACCATGTTAAGAGATAGATTAGAAAATTTCTTGAAAAAGGCTCAGGTAAAAGCAGGTTATCAGCCAGTTATTACACCTCATATTGGGAATAAAGAGTTATATATCACTTCTGGTCATTATGAAAAGTATGGTAAAGATTCTTTTCGACCAATAGCTGCTCCGTCTGATGATGACTCGAAAAGTGATGAGGAATATTTGCTAAAACCCATGAATTGCCCTCACCATTGTGAGATTTATAAAACTAAACCTAGAAGTTATAAGGACTTACCATTACGATTGGCTGAATTTGGTACTGTATATCGTTATGAGCAAAGTGGTGAACTGCATGGCTTAACTAGAGTTAGAAGTTTTACGCAAGATGATGCACACATTTTCTGCCGTCCTGACCAGGTTAAGGAAGAATTTATTAAGGTAATTGACTTAGTGCTTTTTGTTTTTAATTCCTTAGGATTCGAAGACTTTGTAACACAAGTGTCTTTACGAGATCCAGATAATAGAGAGAAGTATATTGGAGGAGATGAAGTTTGGGATAAAGCAGAAAAATCTATTATTGAAGCAGCTGAAGAAAAAGGCCTTAAAACTGTGATTGAGTTGGGTGAAGCAGCATTTTATGGTCCTAAGCTTGATTTTATGGTGAAAGATGCACTAGGTAGAAGTTGGCAATTAGGCACCATTCAGGTAGATTATAATCTTCCAGAAAGATTTAAATTGGAATACGTTGGTGCTGACAATAGCAAGCACAGACCAGTAATGATCCACCGAGCACCTTTTGGAAGTATGGAACGCTTTGTGGCTGTTTTAATCGAACACTGTGCTGGTAATTTCCCATTATGGTTATCACCTGAGCAAGTGGCGGTCTTACCGATTTCCGAAAAATATGCTGATTATGCCAATAAGGTTTATAGCGAACTTGAAGCTAATGATATCACTGGATTTATAGACCACAGAGATGAAAAGATTGGCAGAAAGATAAGAGATGCCGAGATTAATAAGATTCCTTATATGTTGATAGTCGGAGAACAGGAAGCAGCGGAAGAAAAAGTGTCAATTCGAAAACATGGAGAAGGAGATGTCGGAAATATGAGTTTGGAAGATTTCAAGTCATTTTTTAATCAAAAAGTGACTGATAGCATAGAAAATAAATAATATTGATTGTTAGATTTTGGATTGTAATTTTGTAATCCAATATTTATAACGATATTTGCACACTGTAAACTAAAAAAAGGAGGTTAATATTAGTAAAATGCGAAAAAAAGGCAGCTACAGACCTAGAGGTAGGGAAGAAGAACCCTATAAGGTAAATAGTAAAATAAGAGCTAGAGAGGTTCGTGTAGTTGGTGAAAATGTAAAAGTTGACGTCTATACCATTGGTGAGGCCCTTAGAATGGCTGAGGAGCAAAACCTAGATTTGGTTGAGATTTCTCCAAAAGCTGATCCCCCTGTTTGTAAAATTATTGATTACTCTAAATTTAAATACGAGCAGAAAAAGAAGCAGAAGGAAATTAAAGCCAAAGCACAAAAAACAGTTATCAAAGAAATTAGGTTTGGACCTAATACTGATGATCATGATTTTGAGTTTAAATTGAATCATGCTAAGAAGTTCTTGAAAGACGGTGCAAAAGTGAAAGCTTATGTGCATTTCGTAGGAAGAACAATTGTTTTTAAAGATAGAGGAGAACTTTTATTGTTGCGTTTTGCTTCTGAACTGGAAGATTTAGGAAAAGTTGAACAAATGCCTAAATTGGAAGGCAAAAGAATGACACTTTTCATTACTCCGAAACAAGGTAAATAAGTAACCAATTTAAATAAATAGATAAATGCCTAAAGTAAAAACAAAATCAGGCGCGAAAAAAAGGTTTAAATTGACTGGAAGCGGCAAAATCAAAAGAAAGCACGCTTATAAAAGTCACATTTTAACTAAAAAAGAGACGAAGCAGAAAAGACGCTTAACCGACATGGGACTTGTACATAAGTCAGATGTAGGTAGAGTAAAAGACATGCTTAATCTTTAATATTTTTCGCAAAATTAAAACGAACGAAGGTTCAATGTTTAACCGGGATATATGGTAATGTCAAGAATCAACTTTAAGGTTGATCACCAATTTCCAAAAAATTAAAATTTATGCCAAGATCAGTAAATCATGTAGCTTCAAGAGCTAGAAGAAAAAAAATCCTTAAGTATGCGAAAGGCTACTGGGGTAGAAAGAAAAACGTTTGGACAGTAGCAAAAAATGCTGTTGAAAAAGGTTGGTTGTATGCCTACAGAGATAGGAAACAAAAGAAGAGAGAATTCAGAAAATTGTGGATTCAAAGAATTAATGCAGGTGCCAGAGAACATGGGATGTCATACTCTCAATTCATGGGTGCTGTAAATAAAAAGGGAATAGAATTGAACAGAAAAGTATTAGCTGACTTAGCTATGAATCATCCTGAAGCTTTCAAAAGCGTGGTCGATTCAGTTAAATAAAATACTTGGAATTAAATATTGTACAAGCCTCATTGCACTATGCTTTGAGGCTTTTTTTATGCTCCTCAACTTAATGTTTTGGCTTCAGAAATAAATCCAGCGTCTTTCTAAATTTTAACCCTTAGCTAAAATAGACGTCATTATCTGATGTACTTTATAATTTAAAAGAACTTAACTTCTTGGCTGAAAAAATTGAGAAAGAATTAAACTAGTCTTTACATTTAGTTTATTTACAAACCGTAGCACAATTAGCTACGGTTTTTTAGTTTATTCGAGATGATAGAAAATATTGTAAAATATAATGCAACAAAAAATATTAACAATTCTCCAATTAGTACCAAAATCCGTGAAGGATTTAAAAGATAAGAATCCTCTGCAGTTTGCTTCCTCAACTGCATTTTTTAGCTTATTTGCTATCCCTCCAATCTTAGTTATTCTAATTAATAGCCTCAGTATTTTTATTAAACCAAAGTTTTGGAATGATGAAATATTCAGTCAGATCAGTAGTATTTTAGGAGATTCTTGAACTGAGCAAACAAAACTTATATTTAGGAATTTTCAGGCTTTGCCAGATGATCTGTTAACTTCTATTTTGGTATTTTTCTTTTTGCTTTTTATTGGTACCAATCTATTCTTTTTAGTCCAGTTGAATATTAACCAGGTTTGAGATGTCCCTTCGAAAAGTAATCAGAATTCGCATCCCATCTATGGGGGCGACTTACTGCAATTGCTTTAGTAGTAATTGGTGGTGTAATGATTTTAGTGGCCATTCTTTGTGATATTGTACTGGCATTTATAGGCGATCAGGTCAACCAGATATTGCCTAATATAAAATCCTATGTTATTAGAATTATTAGTTTATTGTTTTCATTGATCACCTTTTCGGCTTGGTTTACACTATTATTTAAGATACTTCCCAAAGCTAAATTGCCTTGGAAACCAGCATTGGTAGGAGGGGTAATGACTTCTGTTTTGTTTAAGATCGGGCAGATTGTAATTGAGCAGATATTAATAAATAGTGATATTAAAGGTATATTTGGAGCATCCAGTAGCATTGTTCTTGTAATGCTGTTTATATTTTATGTGTCTTTCATTTTCTATTCTGTGGCAATGTTCATTGAGAATTATTCCGAATTGATTGATCAGCCAATTACCACCATTAAAAAGGATAAATAGAGGTGTTCCACAGACGAACCAAAATGAAAAAATTATAGAGCTTTTAAGAGATAAACAGTTTCCTGACAGTAATGAAAACAAGAACCAATGTAGAATAGCAAATAAAAAAAGGAATAATATAATCGATCAAACCTATTGGCATCATCACTGCCATTAACATCAATTGAAATCCGAGGCCATAAATGGAAATCATAGACATAAACCAATTAGGCAATTGCCGTATTTTGAAAGCATCTTTATCGAATTGATAGATTAGCCAATCAAATGGAAGGTACAGAACTTGAAAGATTCTGAACAAGATATTTACTGTAGTCTGGCTTTCCAATGAAAAAGCAATAGGTGGCTTCATTTCAAAAATTTTGCTTGTAGTATCTCCGCCAATTGATCTATGCCTTAATATCACATAATAGTAATTGTATAAAGTGCCCTGCAGCTGAATGCAAAAGTAGGCGATAATACCGAGCCAAAGAGGGCTAGAACTTTTAAATGCTATTGTTAGTAGGATAATGAGGTTTAAAACACTGTCAAAAATGGAATCGAGATATCTTCCCGAATAGGATGGGCTTTCTTTTATCCTTGCCAATTCCCCATCCATTGCATCAACTATTGATTTTAAAATTAAGCCCATGCCAGCTATTATGTAGTGCTCTTCAAGTATTGCATAGGCCGAAATCAAACCGATGATTCCAAAAGCTATGGTAACATGTATGGGAGTGATAGATGTATTCTTTATTAAATTGGATATATAAATGGCTGGACTTCTACCATAATCTGAAAAGTCAAAGAATTTCTGCTGTTTATTTATTTTAGGCATTGACTATTATTATAGAGCAATTCAAATAACAAAGAATAGCTGATGTGTTAAGACAAGGTTAAAATTTTATAAATAAATTCAACTAATAACCACTTTACTTAAATTTTTGTTCAAATAAATAACGCCTATAAAGTTCAAATCTATTATTGGAATAGTATAAAAATGATGATTAAATGCTTTCTTTAAAGAATTTTAATCTAAAATATTACAAATATTAATTGGTGAATTAGTCTGAGCTATTTACTTTGGATTGTGCAATTTTTAAATGTTAGATATTTTTGGCAAAAAAGTGATTTTTTTGGACAAGCATCTTTGCTTTTTCGATATGCTGCCTATGGATTCAATGCTATATATCTAATCCTATTTCTTGATCTAAACGATGAACCAACTGATCTGTGGCATTATTTTACGTTTGTTTTAGCCGTAATCTTACCGTACTTGATATTTATTTACTACGTTGACCATAATAATGATAAGGGAATAGGTATACGGCAAAATATGGTCGATTTTTTAGTTGTAGGTTGGTTTGTTGGTCTCATACAGTTGATCTATATCCCAACCTTTATCTTCATACTTGGACTAGTAAGTAATTATGTGGCCTCTAGGGGCTTCCATAAGATTTATAGGGTGTTGGTTATCCCTTTAGGTTATCTTCTAACTTTACCTATTTATGGCTTTCAAATAAACTATGACTTGCCAGAGATAATGCTTCATTTGGCATTAGCATACGCATTAGTACATTTTATTTCAATAGCTTATATAAGTTATGAGTTTTCAAAAAATGTTCAGTTGATTAATCGAAAAGTCACTTTACAACAAAAAGAGATTTTAACTCAATCCGAAGAGTTGCAGTCGCTAAATGAGTCTTTGAGAGCTTTAAATAATCATTTAGAGGATAAAGTGATGGAAAGAACCAAAGAGTTGCAGTTGAAAAATGAGAAACTAGCAGAATATACCTTTATTAATGGCCATCAACTAAGAGCACCTGTTGCTACTATGCTAGGATTATGTAACCTATTGGATTATACTAAAGAACTTAGGGACAAAGAGATCATTATCAATAAGCTTAAAGATGAAGTAGGTATATTGGATATTACAATAAAAGAGATTCGGCTGAAGCTAGAGACCGATCAAACAATTAACGATAAAGTTAAAGAGGTAGAAACTGAACATTCACATTTTGAAAAATTACAGGATAAGATTCAAAAAATGTAGATGGTTCAGTTTCCTTTATGTAATTAATTGATTTTAATCTAGCCTATTTCCATAAAGCTAGAGAAGTATTCAGTTGTAAAACTTTAAATACTCATTTCTACTATTTCCTTAGCTAAGTCGGGCCCAACTTTTTGCGTTTCACCTAATCCTAACCATTTTCTTTCAGTAAATCGGTCAGAAACTGTTTGTGCAGTATCTTTATAGTCATCGGTGTAATCTGAAAGTTTTGTATCGATTCCTAATGATTGGAAAAAAGTTACAGTCATCTCTATCGCTTTTTCCGCAATTTCAATATCAGATTCACCACTTAGTCCCCAAACTCTTTTACCATATTGCACTAGCTTTTCTTTTTTATTATCAAACAGCTTTCTATATAAATTTGGAGCAATGATAGCAAGAGTTCTGGCATGATCAATTCCATGTAAGGCCGTTAATTCGTGCGCAATCATGTGAGTCGCCCAATCTGTAGGTACTCCTAATCTTAAAATTCCATTTAAAGCCATAGTGGCAGACCACATAAAATTAGAAGCCGCTTTATAATCGGAAGGGTCTTCCATTACTTTTGGGCCAATTTCAATTAGTGTTTGTAGAATTCCTTCTGCAATTCTATCCTGCAATAATGCATCGTGTTTATAGGTTAGGTACTGTTCTAAGGTGTGCGTAAAAGCATCTACAACTCCATTAGCAATTTGTCTTTTAGGAAGAGATTTTATTACGGTGGGGTCACAAATTGAGAAAACCGGGAAATATTGAGGGCCACCAAAAGTTCGTTTTTCCTGAGTGGCAGCTTTAGTCACTACAGCTCCAGAATTCATTTCTGAGCCAGTAGCTGGAAGCGTTAAAACTGTTCCAAAAGGCAAAACTCTTTCTTGTTTTCTGGATAATCCTTTAGCTACTAAGTCCCATTCGTCTCCATCGTAGAAGGCCGCAGCTGAGAGAAACTTACATCCGTCAATGACCGAGCCACCACCAACTGCTAAAATAAAGTCAATCTTTTCGTCTCGAATGATTTCTACTGCTTTCATTAGCGTTTCAAAATGGGGGTTAGGTTCTATTCCCGAAAATTCAGTTATTTTAAAATTTTTACAAGCTTCAATGACTTGATCATAGACGCTATTTTTCTTGATACTACCACCGCCATATGCTAGTAGAACATGGCTTCCGGCAGGAATATTATCTGAAAGCTTCTTAATTTCACCTTCACCAAAGATGATTTTTGTGGGATTCTTGAATTCAAATGATTTCATAGTTAACTTTTGTTTCAAAAACTAAACGCCATTGAGTTTATAGGGTTTTTAGAAATTTTAACTAATTTGCTTCTAGTTCTAATTGAAGTGAAAATCCAAATATCGAAATACATCTATGAATAATTCTCTAGTCTTTATTTTAATTCTAATCGCTGGTGTATCATGTTCAGAACCCGAAAATAAAAGTGAGGTGAATGATATTTACGAAGCACTGGTTGAACAAAAACACTTTTATTATAATGTGGAATATACCTTGAATAATGGACCCAAACATTCTCCTATATCTAGTATATACGGTCTTGTTGGATTGAATAGGAGCGCTGCCAGCGGTATATCCTCTGCTTATTTTGGTTTAGATACTGATTATTTGCCTAATTACTTAAATACAATTTATCTGGAGAGTAATTGCATATTTAGCATATCTAGTAATATTTTTGATCTAGGTAGTGCAGACTTGATTATGGATAGTTTACACAGTCCTTTACTATTAAATCCCGATTTATTGGTTCAAATGGAAGAAGGTTCAGTTAATATTGATCGAAAAGTGATTTGTGATAATACAGTTAAATTGACTTTTGATTTAGATCAACGGGTTAATCAATTAGTTTTAGTATGGGATGGTCAACTAAGAAAAATCATTGAACTAGAATATCGATATGGTATTAACTCTGATCATTCCTACAGTAGAAAGTGGTCATTTGATCATTTATCAAAATCTGATTATTTAGCTTTGGAAAGTCGCTACAAAGATCAAAATCAAATCACTCAGCAACCGTTTTTATAATTTTGATCTAATTTATTTGATGCTCTGTCTATTAAAATTGTATTCTGCAATTATTTAATGTATTTTTCCTTTTATAAAACGAATCAAATATATGTTCACTGAAGCAGAAATAGCCGTAATCATTGAAAATCAGGAAATTGAAAAAATCACAGAAGAGCTCCGCACAAATTTTCTTGAGAAAACTGCGCCTTATTTTGAAATAAGTAATCATGATTTTCTGTCATTAATTCTACTAAGTCCAGTAGTAGGAAAGGCAATGGCAAACAATAATATTAGCTTTAAAGAAGAAATGTCTTTGCAAAAAAAGGCTCGAAAGTTATCTAAAGGTGGTTTTTTCTTGTCTAAAGATCCTGTTGCAGATTGCATGAAATTCTTAATTAAGAAATTTGATGAATGGGAGCATGAATTCTATGCTTCAATTAAAAAGATATTTCATATTCTCTTTGAAAAGGAAACGATTGACAGGGCAAATGACACTTCCTTTTCTTATGAAATTAGAGTGATGCGAGCTCCTTATATCTTAGTGAGGTTTATATCTTCTCTGTTTTTAGAGAGGGAAGAAGATATTTTGAATCCAGGTAGATTGAGGAAAATAGAATGGGAAAAGATCAAATTTATAGGAGAGAAAACGGGCTTATCAGAATTAGTATTATTTAATGAGTTCATGGACGCTTTTGAGGTTAAATAAACGTTTCAACATGTTTTAGCATAATTTTTGTACTTTTGTGCTATCAAAATCATCAATCGTTGGGGAGAAACCATTTTTATATAAAATTCTTTACTATCATCACTCTATTATTAGGCGGGATTTTTATTTCGCCTTCAATGGGGCAGGTATTTAATCCTTGGGGTCCACCGCCAAATGATAAAAATATTGATGCCAATTTTTTGCGCAAACTAGCAAATCATTTTTCTGCTGAGGTTGCGATTGGTTACGGTTCAACACGATATAGACAAAATCTAGATCAATATCAGATATATAGTAATAATGCTAGTCTGTATTTACTTGCCGAAGATTCTTTAGGGAATACTGTAGGAATTGGTAATTGGCTAAATAATCCTTTGGTTACAGATACTATAAATACTACATCTGCAGCATATTATCAAAGCAATTTAAATGAATCAGATGCTAATAGAAATTATGTGATTGATAGTTTGGAGAAAAGGCTTGTTGGTGGTGGAAATGCAATTCCAATTCATTTAAAAATTCACTTCAATTATGAACGCTTTAGAATTGGGGCAGGAGCTACATTTGAAATCAATACTAAAGCAAATATGCAATTAAAAGGTTTTCCAGATTATATAGCGAGCTATCAATCAGATTTCTCGAGATTTTTTACACGTAAGTATTATTTAACAGCTGGATTTCATTATTACGATTTTTGGGACTTTTCCTATTTTGCTGATTTAGAGTATGGTAACTTTAGATTATCAGAAAGTGCATTTCCAACAGGAAATGTTAGCACCAGCAATTATTGGAACATTAGCTTTCCAATAGAAAAGAATTTTTCTGAATATTTCAGGTTGGTCATGAGGCCTTCCGTTGATTTAAAGTCGATTAATACTATAATGCCTACTGGTCAATCTATTAAGACCAATATGTGGAACTTACAATTTCAAGTAGGAATAAGGGTGAGTTTCCCATTGTTTAAGAAATGTCCAATTGGTAATTGCGAAGCACAAAAAGAACATCATCATATCGATAAAAAATTTAGAGGGCAGCCTATCTATAAATGGCAAAACCCTAAAGTAGGTGAAAATCATCCTTATAATTTGAATGAAAAAAGAGAGTCTTTTCCGTTTTTAAAACGAAAATGAAATGATTATTTTTGTCACCGCTTAATAAAAATCTTTAAATTGCACTTTATTTATTTTAGACAGTAAACAAATCTATGGCTGAAGGAGAAAATGAGAAAATCATCCCAATTAATATAGAGGATGAAATGAGAGGCGCCTACATTGATTATTCAATGTCGGTTATAGTTTCTAGGGCTTTGCCTGACGTTAGGGATGGCTTAAAACCCGTACACAGAAGAATACTTTTCGGTATGCAAGAATTGGGTCTTGCTCATAATAGACCCTATAAAAAGTCAGCCAGAATCGTAGGTGAAGTTTTGGGTAAGTATCACCCTCACGGTGATTCTGCTGTATATGACACCATGGTAAGAATGGCGCAACCTTGGTCTCTTCGATACCAAATGGTGGATGGTCAAGGAAACTTCGGTTCTATTGATGGCGATTCTCCAGCCGCAATGCGTTATACAGAGGCACGTCTCAAAAGGATAGCAGAAGAAATGTTAACTGATATTAATAAGAATACAGTTGACTTTCAATTTAACTTTGATGATTCATTAAAGGAACCTACCGTTTTACCTGCTAAAGTCCCCAATTTATTATTGAATGGCGCTTCAGGAATTGCTGTAGGTATGGCTACTAATATGGCACCTCATAATTTAACGGAGGTTGTCAATGGAATTAATGCTTACATTGATAATAATGATATCACAGTAGCAGAATTAATGGAGCATATTTCTGCTCCAGATTTCCCCACGGGGGCTGCAATTTATGGTTACCAAGGAGTAAAAGCCGCCTTTGAAACTGGTCGTGGGCGAATTGTGATGCGTGCTAAAGCCGAGATTGAAGTGCTTAAATCTGGCAGGGAAAGAGTAATAGTCACTGAAATTCCTTATTTGGTGAATAAAGCCAACATGATCGAAAAGACTGCGGCTTTAGTTAATGAGAAGAAAATAGAAGGGATTTCTGATATCAGGGATGAATCAGATAGAAATGGCTTAAGAATTGTTTACGAAATCCGTAAAGATGCTATTCCGAATGTAGTATTAAATAATTTATATAAGTATACTCAACTTCAAACTTCATTTAGTGTTAATAATGTTGCGCTTGTAAAGGGCAGACCTGAAACACTTAACCTGAAGGATATGATTAAACATTATGTTGAACACAGACATGATGTTATCGTCAGAAGAACAAAGTATGAATTAGAGGAAGCGCAGAAAAGAGCCCATATTTTAGAAGGCTATTTAATTGCTTTGGATAATCTTGATGAGGTTATCAAACTAATACGGGAGTCAAGAGATCCTGAAATCGCCAGAAATGGATTGATGGATAAATTTAAATTATCTGAGATTCAAGCGAAGGCTATTTTGGATATGAGGCTTCAAAGATTAACTGGTCTTGAAAGAGAGAAAATCATTCAAGAATATGAAGAAATCAAAAAGCTGATTGAATATTTAGAATCTGTTCTTGCTGATGAAGGGTTAAGAATGAACATCATCAAAGATGAGATGCAGGAAATTCAGGACAGATACGGTGATGAAAGAAGAACCGAAATCATCCATAGTGCAGAAGAATTCACTGATGAGGATATGATTCCTAACGAAGATGTGGTCATCACGCTTTCGCACCAGGGCTATATCAAAAGGACTTTACTAAATGAATATAAAACCCAAGGTAGAGGCGGTGTAGGTTCTAAAGGTGCAGGCAGTAAGGATGATGACTTCACAGAATTACTCTTTGTGGCCAAAACACATAATTACTTATTAATATTCACTGAATTAGGAAAAGTCTATTGGATAAAAGTTTACAGATTACCAGAAGGGTCAAAAACTTCAAAGGGTAGAGCAATCCAAAACCTAATTAATATTGAATCAGAAGATTCTGTAAGAGCGGTTATCAATGTTGAAAATCTAGATGATGCAGATTATATCAACAATAACTTTTTAGTAATGTGTACTGAAAAAGGTACTATTAAGAAAACTACCTTAGAGGCTTATTCAAGACCAAGGGCTAATGGTATAAATGCAATCTCAATTAATGAAGGCGATAGACTATTAAATGTGAAACTAACGAATGGTGACAATAACATCATTATAGCGGCACGGTCAGGAAGAGCCATTCGTTTCCATGAGAGCAATGTTAGACCTATGGGAAGAACGGCTGCTGGTGTAAGAGGTATTACTTTAAAAGATGGCAAAGATATTGTAGTGGAGATGGTAGCCATTACTAGAGAAAATGCTAATTTATTGGTAGTTTCTGAAAAAGGTTATGGGAAACGTTCTGATATCGAAGATTATAGAATTACTAAAAGAGGTGGTAAAGGGGTGAAGACCTTAAATGTAACTGAAAAAACTGGAGAATTAGTAGCTATAAAAGAGGTGATCGACTCAGACGATTTAATGATAATAAACAAGTCTGGAATTACCATTCGTATGGCAGTAGAAAGTCTGCGTGTAATGGGAAGAGCTACTCAAGGTGTCAGATTGATTAAAGTAAATGAAAATGACAGTATTTCGTCTGTTGAAAAGGTTGAAAAAATTGACGAAATTGAAGAAGAAGAGAATGTAGAGGAAAGTCCAGAAAATTCTAGTGGTGAGGACAAAACGGAATCGTAATTAACATAAAATAGTAAAATAGATTAATAATTGTTTAAATAAACGTAGATAGAAATGAAAAAACTTGCATTATTTTTCGCCTTTTTCTTAATGATTGGGCAGGCGTTTGCGCAGAATTCTAATGTTCGTAAAGCAGACAGAGCTTTAGAAAATGGTGAGCTAGAAGAAGCAAAAGAGCTAATTAACGAAGCTGCAGAGCATGAGAAAACCAAAGATGACCCTAAAACTTGGTATACAAGGGGTACAATTTATCAGGCAATCTTAAACGAAAATGGCTATTCGAAGGAGGTTGTAGAAGAAGCCACAAAAAGCTATAATAAAGTTTTTGACATGGTCGAAGAGAATGATAAATATTTTACTTTGACCGATTTAAAAGTTCAAGAACTTTGGGGTGGTTTCATAAACGAAGGTTCCGAAGCTTATTCGGCTGAGAAATTTGAAGAAGCAGTTAAAGCATTCGAGAAAGCATTGATTGTATTGCCAAAAGATACAACAGCTACCTTGTATGCTGGGATCGCATCTCAACAATCACAAGATAATGAAACAGCTTTAAAATATTACTACAGGTTGATTGATTTGGATTATCATGAACCAGACATTTATGGAAGTATCATATCTATAGAAAGATATGCTAATGAGGATATTGATAAAGCCTTGGAAGCAGTTCGTATGGCTAAAAAGCAATTTCCTGAAAATGATGAGTTTAATAAACAGGAAATTAATTTACTTATAAATGCTGAAAGGGTAGATGAAGCAAAGGATAAAATAAACGAGGCGATTGCAAGAGAACCTGAAAACGCTAATTTGTATTTTAACTTAGGCTATTTATATGAACAGCTTGAGCAGCCTGAAAAAGCGGAGGAAGCATATTTAAAAGCTATAGAAATAGATCCTGAGTATTTAGATGCCAATTACAACTATGCGGTATACTACTATAACAAAGCAGCGGATCTTTTTGCAAAAGCAAGGAATATGGACTTGCAAACCTATAGAAAGAAGGGTAAGAAAATTGAGGAAGAAGCTACAGGTTACTTGAAAAAGGCAAAGCCTTACTTTGAAAAGTCCTTAGAACTAGCACCAGAAGAATTAGCTATTATTGAAACTCTTCAAACGCTTTATACTCAATTAGGTGAGAATAAGAAAGCTGAAGAAATGATGAATAAGGCTGATGAGCTGAAGGAAGGAAACAAGTAAAAAATATAACATTGACAGTCTAAAAAGGTTACTCAACAGAGTAGCCTTTTTTTTGTTTGCATTCAACAGTGGAACTTAAAGGCTTTATTCAAACTTTTTTTAAAATAAACGTTGTAGTATTTGAAAAGGAAAGTTATGGAATTTGAAACAGCAACCTTCGGTGCAGGATGTTTTTGGTGTATTGATGCCGTCTTACGAAAATTAAAAGGAGTAGAAAAAGTAGAGTCAGGATTTTCTGGTGGGCATATTAAGAATCCACCTTACAGAGAAGTAGTGCAAGGCCGAACTGGACATGCTGAAGTGGCACAAGTAACTTTTAATCCCGATATTATTTCCTACCAAGAATTACTAGAGATCTTTTTTCAAGTTCATGATCCCACCACTTTAAATAGACAAGGAGCAGATGTTGGTACGCACTATAGATCTATGATTTTAACACATAGTCCGAAGCAAGAAGACACTGCTGTAAAGATGAAAAGTGAAATTGATTCATCTGGTATTTTTGAAGACCCTATAGTTACAGAGATAAAGAAATTTGAAGCATTTTATCCAGCCGAGGAAGTTCATCAAGACTTTTACAACCGAAATGAAGGCATGCCTTATTGTACTTTCGTTATTAAGCCAAAAGTGGATAAATTAAAGAGATTGTTTGCTGATAAATTGAATTAATAGGAATAACTGTCAAGCGATGAGTATGAAATAGTATTAAGTCAAGATTTGCACTAGTCTATAAAGGCGTTATTTTATCCAAATCATGCCAGTTTTTTAGATTGATAAATATGACTGCTTAAGTATAGTAATTAAATAAAAAGTATTATGATTGTGGGTTGAAAATACCCAATTTCACCTCTCCAATTAGGGCTAAAGATGTTTTCACGGAAAAGCGACTTTAATTTTTTTTCGAATAACTAATGCAAGACATATTTTCAATGTAGTTGCATTTAAAATTACATCACCCGTATAATAGTTTATTCACCATTCTTTAGACAAATTCCTAATATGTTAGTAGTTGTTGCATCAAATCACCTTCCACATCTTTTGCTAATTTTTTACCGACTGTGTATAAAAAAAAGTAAATATAATACCGATATTATTTAATATATTTATATATTAATATAGATTTATTGATAATAATATTTATATAATAGGTTTTTTAATTTTTTTTAATCAGACATATGAAGGTAAAAGTTGGCTTTATGAGATATAGATTATTGAACTTTATAAAGAAATATATACTACTGTCTTTTTTGACAATCAGCTGGTTTATTCTGCTTGCACAAAGTGCTCATGCTCAATCAGTAAAGAATGTTGAAGCAAAAGTATTAGATGATATCATCGTAGTTACCTACGACTTAAACGGCAATCTAGAAGAGGAATTTACAGTTAATCTATATTCTTCAAAAGATAATTTTGAAACGCCTTTAACACTGGTTACGGGTGATGTTGGCTTAAATGTTAAACCTGGCAAGGGAAAGAGAATAGAGTGGCTGTCCAAAAGTGAGCTGGGTGAGTTTAAGGGAAATCTGATATTTGAACTTAGAGCCTTTTTACCTGAACCTGCTTTTGATCCTCTTGAATTTGTGAATTTTAATTTGACGGAGATTAAAAGTGGAAAAAGCTATAGGATTCAATGGCAAGGAGGCAAGCCAAATGAAAAAATTGATATTCTCTTATATGAGGATGGTCAGCAGAAATCAAGGATAGCACAGGTCGATAATTCTGGTAAATATTTTTTTAAGATCCCTAAAGGAAATAAGAGCTCAAATTACAGAATACAATTGGATGGAGAAACAGGAACGGTAGGAAGTTCTCAGTTCAAAATTAAATCTGGGATTTCTCCTTTGCTTATAGCAGGCGGTGGATTGGTAGTAGGAGGGATAGTAGCTGTTATTTTGCTATTGGATAATCCAGGAAGTAGTAGTGATTTACCTATTGCACCTGAGCCTAATTGATTAATTGAATACCTAACCATTAAGATATGAAAAAATATTACCAGTATATAGTTCTTTTTATAATCGTCTTATTGAGTTATGATAGTAACTCACAAAACCTGAATAGGAGCAAGGAACAAAATAATTCAAGCCGACCAATTGAGACTTTCATTGCATCCTATGATTTTAATGGCAATGCAAATGATAGCACGTCAAATGGTTTTGATGGCACTTTAGTTGGCGATATGGTGCCTGTGTCTGATAGATTTGGAAATCCCGGTTCAGCTTATGATTTTACAAATGGATCCATTCAAACGGTACTTAAGAGCCAGCCTGATGGCATTTCTCTCTGGTTTAAGACAAGTGATGGTGGCAATTTACTTAATTGGGGTTTTGATGAAGATTTCTTTTTCCAATTTGGGTATGAAATATCTGTAACAAGTGTGGGTATTGAAATGCGTTATGCAATTCCAGATGGAAGTAATGCTCCTTCCGGGAGTATGGTTACGCTTGAGAGAAGTGATTTACTAAATAATCAATGGAGACATCTGCTTATTAATATAAATCAAACAGATGGGTTTATTTATTTTTATATCGATGGAGCATTTAATGGTGAATTCCCTATAAACTCAAACGGAATTACATGGAACGCTAATAGTTTTTCAGAGGGTATGGAAATAGGATCCAATTTCTTAGGTGAGATAGATGATCTTCAATTAGTGACTGGTCAAGTATCAGATCAAGAAATATTAGAAAGATATTATCAGTTTGGATGGCCATATGTAAACGATGCATTGATTTCCTCTTATGATTTTTCTGGTGATGCACTTGATGTGTCTGGAAATGGATTTAGTGGGAATAGTATAGGAGCCGTACTTACGAATGATAGATTTGGTGTTCCTGACGCAGCATTTAGTTTTGACGGAGTAGATGATAGAATTGAAATTTACCCGGTTCCTACTTTTGAAAATACATCCTTATCAGTTTGGTTTAAAACCTCATCCGATTATTCGGCAGGTTATGTTCCAATTGTAGACATTACAGGTATTGGTGCTGTGGCAATTGGAGCAAATAATAGATTGGAAGGGACATTGTTTTTAGGTGAGAATTTTGTGGTGCTTAGTAGCAGTGTTGAGGTAAATGATGGGGTATGGCATCACGCAGTTATGAGTTTTGATGGGAATGTTTTTAATTTATATTTAGATAATCAACTAGTCGATTCTTTTACTGATTTTTCTGGATCAATAAACGTGGTTGACAACCCTACATTTTTAGATGTTGGCTTCATTTTTTCTGAGGGTAGATTCTTCAATGGAGACATTGATGACATAAACTATTACAATTACGGAATTAGTAGGACTGATGTGTCTTTATTATATGGAATGAATAGCTGGCCTAGTACAACTCCAATAGCCGCTTACGACTTTACTGGTAATGCTAATGATCTCAGTGGGAATAACCTGAATGGGATAGTATTTGATGCAACATTATCACAAAATAGGTTTGGAGAGGCTGACCAAGCCTATAGCTTTAATGGGACAAGTGCTTATATAGCCGTGGCAACCGATGAAGTGTTTTCAATAGGTCAATCAACCGATTTGGCTGTATCTGGTTGGTTTAATACTTCTGCAGCAAGCGGAGTTCTGTATGATAAATCAGATGGTAATACAGGGTACCTAGCTTTTTACAGTAATAATTCCTTGATTTTTTATGCAACACAGGGGACTGCAGAAAGTCAAGTTTCCATATCCGGCTTCAATGATGGGAATTGGCATCATTTTGTTACTCAAATGGACAGAGATGGGGGAATGCAGATTTACATTGATGGCGTGCTAGAAGCTGAAAACGTAAACGCCTTGTCAAATGGTTTCAATCCAGATACAGCTGAAGACTTTTTAATTGGCGTTGCAGGAGGTGTAGGGAATTCTGGCTTAAACACTTATTTTAATGGTCAGCTTGATGATATCAAAGTCTATAATCAATTGTTGGCGGCAGATGAAATTGGAAGACAATACAGTTTCGGTCCTTGGCCAACTATAGGTCAGGTGCAAATAGTAAGAAATCAATCTAATAACTCGGAGGGCTTAAGTTTGTACTTTTCTGATGATAGTGACAAGTATGGCAATGCTTTTGAAATGGGTGATGGCAATTTAAATTTTATTTTGAATGGCAACATTGATACACCCTATGGAGATGATAATCTCGATGGGATTATTGATTTATTTGGTGAGCCGATAATCACTCCAAGCGGATTAAATTATGTGGTGCTAGTTGAAGCGAACAGGTCGTACCAAATTGAGCCTATTACAACAGTGGGATTTTTAGGAAGCGCTAGAACTGGAGATGATACAGGTTGGAATGGTGCAGACACTGATATGGACTATATTGGAGGCGGTGTATTCGAATTGAAGAATATTGAATTATTTGATGGTGAATGGAAGATTCGGGCTAATGATGACTGGCTGCTTGCTAATTGGGGAGCTAATCCAGAAGATCCTGGCGTACTTGTTAATTTTGGACCAAATATAGCCGTTTCTGCAGGAACATATGACATTGCAGTTGACGTGATAAACAAAAGCTATACAATTACTGAAGCTTCTGTAAATCAATCGCTTGTAGCTGAGTACTACTTTAGCTCATCTTTCGATGATACTTCTGATAATATTAATAACGGAACAGGTAATTCGGTTACTTTTATTGATGATAGATTTGGGAATACAGGAAGTGCAGCATTTTTTAATGGCACAAATGGATATATCAATATTCCTGATGCAACAGAACTCAATTGGGGCACTTCGCAGGATATAGTAATTTCGGGTTGGTTTAGAACTGCCAATGGTGGAGTGCTATTTGATAAATCAAATGGATCCTCTGGCTTCTTTGGAGTAGTAGAAGAAACGGGTGAAATTAGATTCTTTATGGTGGAGACGAGTAGTTCAACAACTACTGCTGAGATCACCACAAATGGAACTTACAATGATGGCGCTTGGCATCATTACGTCATTCAAATTACTCGTGCCTCTAAGATGGAGATTTGGGTAGATGGTGAGGTCGATTCTGAAAATGAAATTGCCACTGACGGTATAAACCCAGATATGACAGAAGATCTTTTAATTGGAGTTGCAGCAGGTGTAGACAATGCTGGGTTAAATCTTTTCTTTGACGGTGCTCAAGATGATATACGATTCTTTAACCAAGTCTTGACGCTTGAAGAAGTGACCCAACTTTATACTGAAGGTGGGTGGCCAATTGTTAGTCCGCCAAGACTGAATTCATTTACGCCAGCAAGGGCTGAGATTGGTGATGTTGTTACCGTTTTTGGTAACCATTTTTCCTCTTCTTTAAGTGGCAATATTGTGGATTTCAATGGTATAAGAGCTGATGTAATCTCAGCCTCAGCCAATGAGCTTCAAGTAGAAGTGCCATTGGGGGCTTCGTACGGACCTATCAACATAGCAACCAATGGATTAACTGCTAGTTCTACAAAAGATTTTAGTGTAACCTTTGAAGGCAATGGTCTCAATTTTGACACTTTGTCTTTTATTGAGGACGGTCCTGTAGAGGGCTTGTTAGGTTTAGCTCAGGGGTCTATGATCACAGGTGATTTTGATCAGGATGGGAACCTCGATGTAGGTGTCATATCTCAAGGTAGTCAATTAGCAATTTTTCGTAATATCAGTGCTATTGATGGTGAAATTGTGTTTGACACACCAATTTCATTTACAGTAAATTCTGACATAGGCTTTATTAGTACGGCTGATCTAGATGGTGATGGGAAAATGGATATGGCAGTAGCTGAGGGACTTACAGTTTCAGTTTTTATAAATAAAAGTACAGGAGCAGGTGATATTAATTTTACTAAGGATTATGAATTCACCTTAAGTTCAACTTCAATAAGAGATATAGAAATTGCAGATATGAATGGAGATGGCAGGAAGGATATATTAGTGAAAGAGATGTTCCCGCCTGAAAGTGAGTTTAGTTTCTTTAATACTTTTACAGTCACTACCTTCGCCAATATATCGGAGGAAGGAATATTAGATTTTTCGGTAGTTGATAGAACATCGGTTTTGGGTTTCTTTGGATTTAAATTAAAGGATGTAAATAACGATGGCAAACCAGATTACATTTCCACAGGTCCGGAAATACTTTTAAACACTGGTAATTTTCAGGAAAACACCTTTGGCTTTTCTTCGAGTTTTGATTTTACGCCAATAGGAAGTGCTCAAGTTGATTTGACCACAGGCGATTTTAATAACAATGATAAAATTGACTTTGCCCTCACTGAAGACAATGGTGGTCGGGTAATAGGGATATATTCGAATGCAACCGTAAACCCCCTTTCTGGCCTTGTTAATTTTCTTGAGCCTGTGACCTTCGAATCTGGTGGAGCTCCTCCAGCAATTGCTAGTGCGGATCTAGATGGTGATGGATTAATAGATATAGTAGGCACTGATTTAGTTGAAAGTTCAATTTCTTTGTATCGAAACTCAACTGCACAGGCCGGGGATTTCTCTCTAGAAAGTCGTTTTGATATGGGGATTAGTTTTGGTGGTTATGATCTGCAAGTTGGTGACTTTAATAACGATGGGAAAGTAGATATACTAACCACAGGCTTTGATCAGGGGATAGCTATTTTAAGAAACAACCTTCAAAGTGCTGATGAAATAAATGTGCCTGAAAACCAACCTACCAATTTAGCCTTTTCTGATGTGACTTCAAGTAAGATAACAATTAGTTATGACGCTGCTGCAAATCATAACGGTTCATACTTGGTCTTGAGAAATTCTAGTTCAACACCTGAATTTATACCTGAAAATGGTAAAAATTATCAAATAGGTGATTTGGTTGGAGATGACCTAGTTGTGTATGTAGGTGCAGGAACCACTTTTATCGATTCTCTTTTAAATCAAAATACTAGATATTATTATAGTCTTTTTGCCTTTAATGGTTCAGGTAATATTTCATCTTTCTTAACTTCAAATCCTCTGACTGGAGATGAGATGACATTAGTAATTGACGGCTTATCAACTGAACCTACTGATCAACCTACCGATTTTTCAGTTACAGATTTTGACGAAACTAACAGGCTATTTAATGTAAATTACACTGCACCTGCTACTTCCGTTGATGGCTATTTAGTGGTGAGAAGATTGAATTCCAAGCCAGTATTTGTGCCTTCAGATGGGCAAGTGTATCAACAGGGTGATGGTTTTAATGCTGATTCAATTGTTTATGTAGGGTCTGCAACTCAGTTTACAGAGTCGGGTATCGTTTCTAATAGTTCTTACCATTATTTGGTCTATAGTTATAATGGTAGTGAAGCTAGCATTAACTATTTGCAGAATGCTCCGCTTTCTGGCAGCTTTAATGTCCCTTCTGCTGAACCAGCTGCTCAGCCTACTAATTTTACGGTAAATAGTCTCGGGCCAAATTCTGTTAGTTTTAGTTTTACAGCGGCACCAAATGTGGCCGGATATCTAATCCTTCGTAATGATAACCAGAGCCCTTCTAGTTCACCAGAAGATTTCATAAGGTATCAATACGGGGATCAGATTGATAATGATGTGGTAGTTTACCGCGGATCTGCAACTTCTATCATTGACAATAATTTGAATCCGCAAACTCAGTACTTCTATGCAATATTTGCTTATAATGGCTCAGGTGACTTAATAAACTATCTTGTTACTAGTCCTCTAGCGGGAAACTTAACCACTTCAACTTTACCGAATTTAGCTGCACAACCTCAAGCTCAACCGAATGGTTTTGAAGTACTAAGTAAAACCACAACTACAGCCAATTTAGGTTTTACATCAAGTGATGCTTCTGGATATTTAATTGTAAGGTCTCGTCTAAGTAATTTTTTCTTTACACCAGCCGATGGTATTACTTACGGAATAAATAGTAGAGTTGGCAATGCAACTATTTCCTACATTGGAACTGAAAGTAGTTGGAGTGAAAACAATTTGAGTTCTTTTACAAATTATTTTTATAAAGTATTTGCATTTAATGGAACAGGAAATCAAATTAATTATTTGCAGTCTTCTCCGCTTCTAGGAGAGTTGGTAACTTTGACTAATGCACCAAGTACGCAGGCTTCTGACTTTAGCGTAACAGAACAGACTTTTGACAGCTTTACATTTAGTTTTTCTGGTAATCTTGATGAAGCCGAAGGTTATCTGATTGCCAGAAAGGAGGGAGAAAATCCTCCATCTTCTGTGCCGATGGGAGGGATCAGCTATGTGGAAGGAGACCTTTTGGCGGAAGGTGAAGAAGTAGTGTCCATAGGGACTGAGCAAACATTTCAAGAAACAGCTTTAACCATTGGTGATACCTATTCTTATGCAATTTATTCATATAATGGCGAAGGACAGCATATTAATTACAACATAAGTAATCCTTTGACTGGTACTGCTACTACCTTAGTAGATAATAGCGCACCTAGTATTCAAAATATTCAATATTCAGAAGAAGTAGAATTAGGTGCCCCAGTGTCAATAAGTGTCACCGTTACTGACCAAGAATCTGGCGTTGAAGAAGTTGCTATTCAGTATATTGTACCAGGAGCAACTAATTTTGAAAATGCTACAGTTCAGGCTATGGAGGGCTCTGAAAATGAATATACCTATCAATTACCCGCTGTCGGTGCAGCAGGTTTTGAATTCCGAATTTTCGCAAAAAATATCGCACAGCTTGACGATGTTTCAGCTATTCAATCTGTTACAGTTGTTTTTCCGGATGAAGGATTGGCAATTCCCTATAACTCTTTTGGTAATACTCAAGAAGACTATAGAATTGTATCGGTTCCTCTCACTTTAGATAATAGTACTGTAAATGGGGTTTTTGGAAGCCAATTGGGTGAATATGGTGATTTATCTAAATGGAGAATGTTCAGATATAGTAATGAAACAACTTCTGAAATGACCGGAAGCAGCAATTTAATTCCAGGTAGAGGTTACTGGTTGATAGTAAATGATAATGACGTTTCTTTTAATACGGGCTCAGGTAAAAATGTTCCAGCAAGTGTAGATCAACCATATGAGATTGTCTTAAGTCCTGGCTGGAATCAAATTGGCAATCCCTATCCATATGATGTTTCATGGAGTGATATTCAGGAATTTAATAATGAAGATTTTGAATTGCGTATTTTCAATGGTTCATTTTCTGACGGAAACACACTGTCTGCATTTTCTGGTGGCTTCGTAAACTGGCCGAATTCAAGTGACTTCACCCTTAGAATTCCTAAAACTCCTCCAACAGGAAGTGACAATAGAAAGAGTTTTGATAAAGGACAGGGATGGGAAATGAACTTGGTGCTGGAGAATGGAAATGTCAGAAATGAATTAACGGGAATCGGAATGCATGAAAATGCTTCTAATGAATTAGATAGTAAAGACCAATTTAACCTCCCTCATTTTTTAAATTATATAGATTTGAATCATCCAATAAAGACAAATGGTTATCATGTAGCTAAAAATATTGTACGATTACAGGATCAATATAATTGGAATTTTGATATTAAATCAAATCTCAACGTAAAGGAAACAATACTTAGTTGGGAATTACCTTCATCCAGCATTTTCAACAACAGCAGCGAGTTGTTTTTATGGGATCCATCATCTCAAAATTTAGTTGACATGAAGAAATCAAATCAATATCAGCTAAGAAATAGCAAAGGTAGAGATTTGAAAATAATTTATGGTTCAATGGATTATGTAAATAGTGTCATTAATCTTTCAAGCTTTCATGTTAATGATCCGTATCCTAATCCAACAAATGGAGTTGTGAATTTGAGTTATTTTGTTCCAAAAGGTGAAGCGAATTCTACAATGACTCTGGAGCTATACAATTTAAATGGCAGTTTAGTAAATCAAAAACAAATTGCTATTGGGCATTCTGGTTTCCAATCGAGTAGTTGGAATATAAATCTGGGCACTGAAGAAGAACTTCTAGGTGTCTATTTATTAAGAGTAAGGAACGGGGTGAGTAGTATCAATAAAAAGATTATTATAAGATAATAAGTTAAATACAATGAAAAGTAAATTTCAAATATTAATTCTCATCATGGCTTTAATGAGCCATTGGGGGTTAGCCCAAACTTTTTCGGGTAGAAGTAACAGTGTGGCGGTGGATTATTCCATTGAAAAACGGTCGGCTAGTTCTGAAGTAGAGCCAGCAACAGCAGAGCAAACAGTGAGAGAAGCCCTAGGTGCCCCTTCTGATCCTGTTTATCATGCCTTGATAATTGGCGTTTCTAATTACGAGTTTGCCGGTGCTAAACTGCCTAATCTTGACAAACCCAATAAGGATGCAGCTGAATTATACACTGTATTAACTACTAAATATAATTTTAAGCCTGAAAATGTCACCTTAATGAAAGATCCAACAAGGGCAAACCTTATAGATACTTTTCATGGGTTAGCGGATAAAGTATCTGATAGAGATAATTTATTGATATTTTATGCAGGCCATGGTTATTATGATCAACCAAAAGACTTTGGTTATTGGTTGCCATCTGATGCCAGAGCAGAAAGTACGGCAAATTGGATTCCAAATAGTACTATCAAGGATTATATAGGTGCCATACCTTCTAAACATACTTTATTAATAACAGATGCATGCTTCGGTGGGAGTATTTTTAAAACCAGAGCCGTTTCAGGTATGAGCCAAATGAAAGTAAATGAGCTTTATAAAGACCGAAGTAGAAAAGCTATTACAAGTGGGAGTTTGACTGAAGTACCGGATGAAAGCTTTTTTGTTTATATGTTAATTAAGACATTAGATGAAAATGAATTTCCTTATTTACCTGCTTCAACTGTTTTTTCACGAATATATGAACCTGTTATGAATAACGCCCCTTCTGTTCCTCAGTTTGGGGTCATTCAAGGTGCTGGAGATGAAGGTGGAGATTTCATTTTTATTAAGAAGAAATAAATCCAAAAATATATTCTATGACCAAAAAAGGGAAGTTTTTTAATCTCCCCTTTTTTTATATTTCGATATGCTGCTTTAAAACCTCAATGTCAGTTGTCCGTTTTCGGCAATCTTCTCTTCAATTTCGAAATTGGAGAGTGAACATCCAACTAAACGGACTGATTGATATAATTCAAATGAATCCATAAGGCTTTCTAAGCCTTGGTCAAATATAGCTGCCGAATAGATTGCTTCTTCAAATGACTTGCTTCTAGTTATTTGTTTAAAATCGTCAAATTTTACTTTTAAGGTAATAGTGTGTGCATTGGCGTCACTTTGCTTATATCTTTTCCAACATTTCTCCGCTATCGGTTGTAAGGCTTCCAAAATGGCGGATTTTGTTTTTAAACTAATTGAAAAGGTATTTTCAGCACCAACTGATTTCCGGATTCTGTTCGGGTTCACTTTTCGGTAATCTTCACCTCGGCTCACTGAATAAAAATAGCGTCCTTGTTTGCCAAAATGCTTCACAAGTTCCTTTAACGATTTGGCTTGTAAATCAGCACCAGTCTTGATATTGAGTCGATGCATTTTCTCAGCTGTCTTTTTTCCAACCCCAAAGAATTTTTCAATGGGTAACTGTTCAATAAAGCTTAGTACTTGATGAGGTTTTATAATGAATATACCATCAGGTTTGCGATAATCTGAAGCAATCTTAGCTAAAAATTTATTGATGGATACGCCTGCAGAAGCCGTTAGTCCTATTTCACTCTTAATGGCTTTTTTGATTTCAATAGCTATATCAGTTGCTGTTGATATCCCCATTTTATTTTCGGTCACATCTAAATACGCCTCATCTAAAGATAAAGGTTCGACTAAGTCAGTGTATCTATAGAAAATTTCGCGTATTAGGTGGCTCAATTCTCTATATCTATCAAATCGAGGTTTTACAAAAACGAGATCTTTGCACTTCGAAGCAGCTAGTTTTGAAGGCATTGCAGAATGGATTCCATATTTCCTAGCCTCATAACTGGCAGCTGCCACAACACCTCTTTGACGATTACCCCCTACAGCAACAGGTTTGTCCTTGAGATCAGGAAAATCCATTTGCTCAACGGATGCATAGAAGGCATCCATGTCCACATGAATAATTTTGCGTTCTCTTTCTTTTTCCAAAGCTTATCCGCTTAAAGTTTTCTCTTACCGTTTATCCTTTTGTATTAGCTAAATAATGAAATAAAACGGATATTATTTCCTATAAAATAAATCAATTCATTTTTAATATTAACCAAATGAAGAGAAGAGAGTTTTTACAACTGACCGGAATGGGAATAGGAGGCGCTTTATTGACAGTTCCTTTAATTGGGAATGCTGTTGATATGGACAGACTTTTAGAAAACCCATTAGATGTTTTAGAGAAAAAAAGGCTGGCCGATATAGGCTTAAATTCAGCTAAGGCGAATGGCGCTACCTATGCCGATGTTCGTATCGGAAGATATTTGAATCAATATATTTTCACAAGAGAAGATAAACTGCAAAATGCAGTTAATACAGAATCTTTTGGTGTGGGAATAAGGGTAATAGCAAACGGGACTTGGGGCTTTGCTTCAACTTTAGATGTTAGTGAAGCAGGTATTCAAAAAGCAGCTGAAAAGGCCACTGCCATTGCAAAAGCTAACGGGAAAATTCAAACTGAACCTGTTCAATTAGCACCAGTCCAATCGTACGGAGAGGTTAGCTGGAAAACACCACTTGAAAAGAATGCAGTAGCAGTCCCTTTGAAAGAAAAAGTGGATCTGTTGTTATCGGCTAACGCAGAAGCCATTAATAACGGTGCTAATTATGTGAATAGTGCGCTATTCATGATTAATGAGCAAAAATATTTTGCTAGCACAGAAGGTTCTTATATCGATCAAGATGTACATAGAATCTGGCCAAACTTTAATGTTACTGCTATTGATCCTGACAGCGGAAAATATAAATCAAGACAAGCTTTAAGTTCTCCAATGGGAATGGGCTTTGAGTATATGGATCCTAGACCATCCAGCAAAAAGGAAGGCCCAGGTGGTACGATGCATTATTATGATAGATATGATATGATCGAAGATGCAGGATTAGCAGGTAAACAAACTAAAGAAATGCTAAAAGCAGATTCTATTAAAGCCGGTAAGTATGATCTAGTATTAGATCCAAATCATCTAGGCTTAACAATTCACGAAAGTATTGGGCATGCCACTGAATTAGATCGTGTTTTAGGTTATGAAGCAAATTATGCTGGAACCAGTTTTGCTACTTTGGATAAGTGGAAAAGTAAAGATTTCAAATACGGTAGTGATATCGTTAATGTTTTTGCTGATAAAACGCAAGAAGGTTCTTTAGGCGCAGTTGGGTATGATGATGAAGGAGTAAAAACCAAAAGATGGGATTTGATTAAAGATGGAGTCTTGGTGAACTACCAGGCGATTAGAGATCAAGCACATATCATTAATGAAGATGAGTCTCACGGATGTTGTTATTCACAAAGCTGGAATGATGTTCAATTCCAAAGAATGCCAAATGTATCATTAGAGCCTGGTAAAGAAGAATATAGTCCAGATGATATGATCAAGGATGTTGAGAAAGGAATTTACATAGTAGGTCGTGGTTCATATTCAATTGATCAGCAGCGCTATAATTTCCAATTTGGAGGAACTTTATTTTTTGAAATTGAGAATGGAAAAATTAAAGGCCCGGTAAATGATGTGGCGTATCAATCTAATACGCAAGAGTTTTGGAATTCATGTTCTAAGATTTGTGATAAGCGTGATTATAAAACCTTTGGGTCTTTCTTTGATGGAAAAGGACAGCCTTCACAAATCAGTTCAGTTTCTCATGGCAGTGCCACCACCCGTTTTGATGGGGTGAATGTTATTAATACTGCAAGAAATATTTAATTCAATAGGTGATGACTTTAAGTAGTTATTTATCCTATTAGTCTAAAACTAAAATCTTTAACAATGGCAATATTATCTAAAGAAGAAGCAAAGCAAATATTGGAAAAAGTGATGAGCTTTTCTACTGCTGATAGCCTGGAAGCGGGTCTTTCGGGTAGTGGAAGAGGCAATATCCGATATGCTAGAAATACAGTAACCACCAGTGGTTTTAATGATGACATCAGTTTGGGTGTGACGGCTAATTTCGGAAAAAAATCAGCTTCATCTACCATTAACGAGTTTGACGATGAGTCATTAAGAAAAGTGGTGAAAAGGGCAGAAGAACTAGCAAAACTAGCACCTGAGAACCCTGAATTTATGGAGCCCTTAGGGCCGCAAGAATACAAAGAGTCAAAAACGTTTTTTAAAAGTACGGCAGATATAAGTCCAGAATTTAGAGCTGAAATTGCTAAAAATAGCATTGAGCCTGCGAAAGCAAAAGAAGTTACGGCTGCTGGATATTTAGAAGATTCATCTGGGTTTTCGAGTATTATGAATTCAAAAGGCTTATTCGCCTATTCACAATCATCTGAGTTGGAATTCACCGTGACAATGCGAACCAATGATGGTACTGGTTCAGGGTGGGTTACAAGAGATTTCAATGATGTGAATCTTTTCAATGGAGCTGAGGCGTCTGCTGTAGCTTTGGAAAAAGCAATCATGAGTAGAGAGGCAAAGGCAATTGAACCTGGTAAGTATACAGTTATTATGGAACCTGCAGCATCTGTTCAGCTTTTAGGAAATATGTTGTTCAACATGGGCGCAAGGCAAGCTGATGAGGGTAGAAGTTTTCTTTCCAAAAAAGGTGGTGGAACTAAAATTGGTGAAAAACTAGTCGATGAAAGAGTCAACATTTATTCTGATCCATTTAATGAGTTAGTTCCAGCTAATGGATGGTCTGGTGATGGATTACCTAGAAAACGAACAAGCTGGATTGAAAATGGTGTTGTAAAAAATATGTCCTACAGCAGGTATTGGGCACAAAAACAAGGTGTTGAGCCTGTTCCCGGGCCTGCAAACGGAATTATGGTTGGGGGAGATGCCACTACTGAAGACTTGATTAAAAGTACCAAAAGAGGAATTCTTGTCACTCGCTTATGGTATATTAGGACTGTTGATCCTCAAACTTTGCTTTATACTGGCTTAACAAGGGACGGAACATTTTACATCGAAAATGGTAAAATAAAACATCCAATCAAAAATATGCGTTTTAATGAAAGCCCAATAATTATGCTGAATAATTTGGAGGAATTAGGACAGCAACAAAGAATTAATGGGAATTTAGTGCCTGTGATGAAAATTCGGGACTTTACGTTTACGAGTTTATCAGATGCAGTATAATTATTTAAACCGTTAAATGGAAAGCTTTGGATTTATCCAAAGCTTTTTTTTTAAATATATCATTTAAATGGTATTTCATACCATTTAAATGATATATCTTATCAAAGAATTAAATGAACCAATGAAAAAAAATCAATCAAAGCGAAATGGTAAATATTTATTGTTTTCACTAGGGATAGGTTTAGTAACTGCACTAACCTTCACTATAACCATTTTGATTGGTTTTCAATATTATCAAAAACAAAAAACTCAGCAATTACAGACAGCCTTAAATCTTGCTACTGAAAATACACGCAAGATATTGACAAACAGTAATTTAGCAGCATTTTCGATTGGTCTAACAATAGATCCTTTAGAAGACACTATCAAAAATTTTGACTACGTTGCCAAAGAAATTATGGATAGACATCCGTATTTATATGGGGTTCAGATTTTAAAGGGTGGTGAAATTCAATATGTATATCCTTATGAAGAACATAAGGATGTATTAGGTTATAACATTCTTGAAAACCCTGAAACTAAACTTGAAGCAGAAAAGGCGATTAAAGATAAAAAGATTTATTATGCAGGACCTCTTGAATTAAAACAAGGAGGACTTGGAATAGTAGGTCGATTACCAATTTTTCAGGAAAGTGAATTCTGGGGTTTTTCCGCAGTCCTTATTAAAATTGAAGATTTTTTGAAGGCCTCTGGAATAGCAAAGAATGACTACACAAATATTACATTTGAATTCTCAAAAATCAACCCAAATACAAATAAAGTCGAATATTTTACCGATAATAAAAAGTCGGAAAGTCTTTCATTAAGCTATATATTTGAAGAATCTGCTTGGAAAATAACTGCTGTTTATAGTCAAGAAGTCACAATCTATTTCCTGCTTGCATTAGTAATCATGCTTACTATCGCATCCTCTGTGGGTAGTGGTCTATACACTTATCAAATTTTGAAAAAACCTGAAAAATTAGAGATGCTGCTTTCAGTAAAGACTAAGGAAATAGAGGAAAATAATGAATATTTGGAATCAATGGTTCAAGCGATACCTGACTTAATTTTTATTTATGACAAGGAAGGACGTTATCTTGATTTTCATGCTTATGAGCAATCTCTATTATACTACAAACCAAAAGAATTTATCGGAAAATCAATTTTCGATTTATTTGATAAATCCTTTGCAAGTGATGTTCATGAAGTAATACTTAAAGCAATAAAGCGTAACGAGGTGGTAGACCATTCTTATAGCTTAGACTTTAAGGATGGAAAGAAATATTTTGAATCGCGATATGTAGCCATCAACAAAGAAAAGGTTTTGGCTGTAGTACGTGAGATTACCGACAAAGTATTATCTGAACAAAAGTTAGAAAAGAGCGAAGAAAAATATCGAAATTTAGTAGCACAAGCTTCTGATGCTATTTTCTTAGCTGATGAAAAGGGTAATCTTCTGGAATTGAATCAAAAGGGGCTAGAATTGACTGGGATTTCGGCTGATCAAGTATATTCATTTAATTTAAATTCCATTATAAAGTTAGAGGATGCCAATGGACTATCATTAATAGAGCTTATTCACCAAGAGGGAAAAGCGTTAGAAGAAGCAACCCTCTTTTCTGGTGATAATAAAAAAACCTCTGTTGAAATTAGTTGTAACAGCACTTACCAAGGACAAATTCAAGGTATAATTCGAGATATAACGGTTAGAAATAACTATATAAAGTCAATTCAAAATCAAAATGCTAAACTTAAAGAAATTGCTTGGATTCAAAGTCATGAAGTAAGAGCTCCATTAGCTAGGCTTTTGGGATTGTTGGATTACTTCGAGAAATATGACAACTTTGATGTAAATGATAAAATTAAAATTATTCGATCTATTAGAGATAGTGCCCTGGAATTAGATGTAATTATCCGAGATGTTGTAAGTAGAACAGAAAGAACAGAGAATACCTAATTGAAATGGGAATCTGAACAATCTATAGCTATATATCGCTGCTATTCATTACCTTTGATGTAAACTGCAAAGTTTCTAATTAATAAAAATAAAGAAATTGGAATTTAAAGAATTAAACTTTCATCCTACGCTAAGCGAAGGCTTGGAAATGATGGGCTTCCAAAAAGCTACCCCCATTCAAACAGAAGCGATCCCTAAAATATTAGAAGGTAAAGACTTAATCGCCTGTGCACAAACGGGAACAGGAAAAACGGCTGCATTTGTGCTACCTATTTTACATAAAATAGCTAATAGTGGTGAAACGAAAGGGGTTAACACCTTGATAATCGCCCCCACACGTGAACTTGTTCAGCAGATAGATCAACAAATTGAAGGTTTTTCATACTTCACCAATGCTAGTAGCATCGCCATTTATGGTGGTGGTGACGGTGCAGCATGGGAACAACAGAAAAAAGCGATTAGAGCTGGAGTAGATATATTAGTGGCTACACCTGGAAGGCTTATTGCACTTCTAAATTCTAATGAAACGCAATTGGATAATGTCCAACATCTTATTTTAGATGAAGCCGATAGAATGCTTGATATGGGCTTTCATGATGACATCATGAGGATTGTAAAGCAACTACCGCAGAAAAGACAAACGCTCTTATTTTCGGCTACCATGCCACCGAAGATTAAAAAATTAGCTGGAGCTATATTAAATAATCCTGAAGAAATCAGTTTGTCCATTTCCAAACCAGCTGCTGGAATTTCTCAAAAGGCATTTTTAACTTATGATGGCCATAAAACACAGCTTTTAAAATTCATTTTAGGATCAGGTATCTATGAAACGGCTATTGTTTTTGCTGGCAAAAAAGATAAAGTGAAATCTTTAGAAAGAGACTTGAAAGATATCGGCATGTCTGTAAAAGCTTTTTCCAGTGATTTAGATCAGAAGGAAAGAGAAATCATTATGCGTGATTTTAGAGCTAAAAAGGTTCAGGTTTTAATTGGTACTGATATTATTTCACGAGGTATCGATGTAGAAAATATAAGTCTAGTGGTTAATTATGACGTTCCGGGTGATCCAGAAGATTATGTCCATAGGATTGGTAGAACTGCCCGTGCAGCAACAAAAGGGGAAGCCATCACCTTTATCAATGAAATGGATATGGAGAAATTTAATCGTATTGAGGCATTAATCGAGAAGTCAATTATGAAAACAAATAGTTTGCCAAATCAAATTGGACAAGGGCCTGAATATGAAGAAAATGCCCGTAAAAGAAAGCCTTCGGGTTTTAAAAAGAAGAAGCCTTTCAGAAAAAAGAATAGATAATTTCAGTAATACAACTCATGACATTTAAAGAATTAGGAATTTCCGATAAACTTATCAAAGGTCTATCAGAATTAAATATACAAAACCCGACTAAGATCCAAGAATTGGTGATTGGTCATTTAATGCAAAATACTGGAGATTTGGTAGCGCAAGCGCAAACCGGTACCGGCAAAACGGCTGCATTTGGATTACCCATTTTAGAACGCATTAATCCCAAAGACGATAAGATTCAAGCTGTAATTTTATCTCCTACAAGAGAATTAGCCCAGCAAATTAAACACCAACTATTTAAGTTTACCAAATACTCCGATAAAGTATTCATGGAAGTGGTTTTTGGTGGAGAGAAAATCGAAAAGCAAATTCAAAACTTGAAAAGGCCAACTCAAATTTTGGTAGCTACTCCAGGAAGGCTAAATGATTTGATAAGAAGAAAAGCAGTTGATATCAGAGACGCTAAATTGATGGTGTTGGATGAAGCAGACGAGATGCTAAGCATGGGTTTCAAGAAGGATTTGGAATTCATTTTGAACACCATGAAGCATAAAAAGGATATTTGGCTTTTTTCAGCAACAATCCCTACGGATATCAAATACATCATTAAGCAATATTTAGAGCCAAATGCTAAACAAATCAAAGCATCGGGTAATGAATTGGTAAATGAGAAGATTATGCATCAGTATGTTCCATGTGATACTGATGAGAAAATGATGGTGTTGGATTACTTTCTAAAAACGCAAAAAAAGGAGAGAGGCATTATTTTCTGTAATACCAAAAACTCCGCAAGAGCACTTCATGAGCAGCTTAATGCTAGGAAAATTTCAACTGGAATTTTGGAAGGCGATATGCACCAAAAGGATAGAGATAAAGAAATGAGAGCTTTCAAAAACAAAAAGCTTGATTTATTAATAGCAACAGATGTTGCTGCCAGAGGGATAGATGTAGCAAATTTAGCATTTGTAGTGCATTATGAAATCCCTAAACAAGTGGATTATTATGTCCATAGAAGCGGACGAACAGCAAGAGCTGGAAAAACGGGAATTAGTATGGCTTTGTGTACTAAAAATGAAGTGACTCAAATTAAAAAAATCCAACAAGAATTGGGAATTAAGATCAAGCCAGTTCCTTTTGGTTAAAGCAGATTGTAAATTTTTCAATTAAAAGTTACTTTCATTTCAAATAGTCAGATGATACTATCATATTAGATTTGTTTAAAATTCTTTAAAGATGGAAAATCAAAATGCATTATGGGGTATTGATTTGGGCGGTACCAAAATTGAAGGGGTAATCTTAAAATCAAAAGAAAATCCTGAAGTTCTATTAAGAAAAAGAATTGATACTGAGGCTGATCAAGGATATGAGCACATAACTCAGCGAATTAAATTATTGGTGAGCCAAATGGCTGAAGAAATAGGTTTTCAGCCAAAATCAATCGGGATTGGTACTCCTGGTTCGACCGATCCAGAAAGCGGATTGCTAAAAAATAGTAATTCAACTAATTTGAATCATAAACCGCTACATCAAGACCTCAAGAAACTATTGAATATTCCTGTTTTCATGGCAAATGATGCGAATTGTTTTGCAGTGGCTGAAACACAAATGGGAGTAGTTAAAGAACAATTCCCTAAAGCAGAAGTAGTTTTCGGAGTCATTATGGGTTCAGGTGTTGGTGGTGGACTGGTCATTAATGGGAAAGTTTGGAATGGTAAACATGGAATTGCAGGGGAGTGGGGCCATATTTTCTTGGATGAAGATGGAGAAGATTGCTATTGCGGAAAACGTGGTTGTGTAGAAACCATTCTAGCCGGAAAAGCTTTAGAACGGTATTATAAAAGAATTTCCGGTGAGGATAAAAAACTAAAAGACATTATAGCAGATAAAAACGTTGATGATTTTGCCCAAAAAACTTATGACCGATTAATTCATTATTTTGGTAAAGGCTTATCCGTAATAGTAAATGTTCTTGACCCTGATGTGATAATAATAGGAGGTGGTGTTGGAAATATTCCTCATTTATATGATGAAGGAGTAGAGTCGGTAAAACAATTTACTTTTAATCCTGATATGAAAACACCAATAGTTAAACCAAAGCTTGGAGATAGTGCCGGAGTTTTTGGAGCTGCATTTTTAACCGCTTAAGTGGTCAGTAATGCCAAATTTTATATCTTTGCCGAATGAGTCACTTAATAGCCCCTTCCGTTTTAGCCGCAGACTTTGCCAATTTGCAAAGAGATGTGGAAATGTTGAATGAAAGCCAAGCAGATTATATCCATGTAGACATCATGGATGGTATATTCGTTCCTAATATCTCATTTGGATTGCCCGTTTGTGAAGCAATTTATAAACATGCCAAAAAGCCGTTGGATGTCCATTTGATGATTGAAAAACCTGAAAATTATATTCAGGCATTCCATGATGCTGGAGCAGCCACTATTTCAGTGCATTATGAGGCAAGTCCGCACTTGCATAGAACTTTGCAAGCTATACGAGATTTAGGCTTGAGAGCCGGAGTAGCTATAAATCCACATACAAATGTGTCATTATTAGAAAACGTCATCCAGAATACCGATTTAGTCTGCATGATGTCTGTAAACCCTGGCTTTGGTGGACAAAAATTTATTGAACAAACCTACGCCAAAGTGCGACAACTTAAGGAATTGATAGCAGATCAAAATGCCTCGACTTTAATTGAAATTGATGGGGGTGTTAATATTGATAATGCTCCTAAATTGTTGGAAGCGGGAGCCGATGTATTGGTCGCTGGAAATTTTGTTTTCAAATCTGAGAACCCTATTCATACGATACAGGAACTAAAAGACGTTTCTTATTGATAAATAGCCTGCAGTACATGCGTCAAATTCTAATTGCCATTTTAGTATTTATTATCCCTCTTTACACTTTAGGTCAAAGCCAAAACTTAAAAGGCAAGGTGGTTGATGTCAGAAATAGTGAAGGGATTGCCTCTGCAAGTATACAATTGATTGATACAGAAATCAGCGCCCAAACAGATAGTTTGGGCTTTTTCGATTTTCAAGTTCCTCAACAATCAGAATATAAAGTAAGAATATCTCACGTTAGTTTTATTAATCAAGTTGTTAGTATTGAATCTAATGATTACACCGTGATTCAACTACAGGTTGATAATCTACTATTGCAACAAGTTGATGTAAGTGGGCAAACCGACTATTTACCAAAAAACGGGCTTCAAAAAATTGAGCCGCTCTCAGTAAATGAAACGGCTACCCCTTTTAATGAATTTAACCAGCTGCTTACTACACTTCCAGGGGTTGTCTCTAATAATGAGCTCAGTAGTTCCTATGCTGTGAGGGGAGGAAATTTTGATGAGAATTTGGTATATGTCAATGGTATGGAAATTTACCGGCCATTTTTGGTGCGAGCCGGGCAGCAGGAAGGCTTAAGTTTTATCAATCCAGACTTGGTAGGTAATATAGAATTTTCTGCGGGTGGTTGGGAAGCAAAATATGGTGATAAATTGTCCAGTAACTTGCTGATTGACTATAAAAAAACTGAGGAAACTGAAGGGAATGTAAATGTTGGGCTTTTAGGAGCCTCTGGTTATTTGTCTGCTCAATTCAATGAAAAAGATAATTTATTACTTGGGTTAAGGTATAAAAATGCTAAATATTTATTTAATACTTTCGAAACATCGGGCGAGTACTTACCAAGGTTTCTTGATTTTCAAGCATTTTACAATTATCGATTTTCTGATAAAACTACCCTAGATTTATTAGCTGTTTTTGCTCAAAATGATTATCGCGTAGAGCCTGCTTCTAGAGAAACAGACTTTGGTTCTTTTCAGGAGAAGTTAAGATTTTTTGTTGTATATGAAGGAGCTGAATCTTTAAGCTACAGAAGTTTCCAAGGTGGTGCTAGGTTAAGACATTTGTTTACTGATAATTTTAGAACGTCAGTTATTTTATCTGCTTTTTCTACCTCCGAATATGAATATATAAATACTGAAGGATTTTATAGATTATGTGATGTGGACAGAGATCTTTCTTCTGATACATTTGATCAATGCATCAGTCTACAAGGGATAGGAGCTAATTACAATTATGCCCGTAATTTCCTGTATGCTCAGGTTGCCCAAGCTATTATTCGTAATGATTGGCAGATTAGAAATGATCAACTTTTGGCTTTTGGCCTAGAGTATAAAAAGCAATTTGTTAATGATTATTTAGATGAGTATGAATTTAGAGATTCTGCTGATTTTGCCCAGGTGAATAGAGTTATAAACCAAGACAATAATTTAGAAGCCACTTTTGCAAATGTTTATGTTCAGCATGAATGGCAAATTAATAATCGGCATTCTTTAAATTCTGGTTTAAGGTTTAATTACGGTTCTAATACGGAGGAATGGTTGTTGAGTCCACGTGTTCAGTATCAAGTAAAGTTACATTCCGACAAAAGCGGGCAATTCAATTTTTCAACCGGGATCTACAGACAGTTTCCTTTTTACAGAGAATTACGTGACTTTTCGGGGAATATAACGCCTGATGTTAGGGCTCAATCAGCCTTACATTTTGTAGCAACATATTCTAAAAACGTTGAACTATGGGAACGGCCTTTTCAGCTGAATTCATCACTATATTATAAGCATTTATATAACATCATTCCTTTTGATGTGGATAATATTAGAATACGTTATCGCCCTGAACTGTCAGCAGATGGCTATGCTTATGGAGCTGATTTCCGCTTCAGTGGAGAATTTATTCCAGACATGGAGTCTTGGTTTAGTTTGGGACTGCTCTCTACTCGTGAGGATGTGCAGGAAGACAACAGAGGTTACATAAGGCGACCAACCGATCAAATGGTTACAGGATCCATCTTCTTTCAAGACAACTTTATTAATGATCCCAGTTTGAAAGTAAATTTGAAGCTACAAATAGGTTCAGGGCTTCCGTTTGGACCACCCAACAGTTTAGAAAGTCGAAATATTTTCACAGGAGAATGGTATAGAAGAATGGATGTTGGATTTTCTAAGCAATTTATGGGTGATAAAATCCAAAATCTTGAGTATATTGATTCTTTTTGGATTGGTTTAGATGTATTAAATGTGTTGGGTGTCACAAATACTATCTCTTATTCGTGGATTGAAGATGTAAATGCACAGACTTTTGCAGTACCTAACTCTTTGTCGGCAAGGTTTTTGAACCTTAAAGGAATCGTTAAATTTTAGAAAATAATGAAAAATATATTTCTCCTTCTGATTAGCTTTTTAATGATTTCATGTAGCACTCAGAAAGTTTTGAAAACAGATACTCAACAAGACATCGATTTAAGTGGAAGATGGAATACCACAGATGCTGAAATTGCTACAAATGAGTTGTTTAATAGTTTTACTACTTCCTCTTGGCTTAAAGAATATCAGGCTAAAAATGACTTGAAGCCTAGAATAGAGATTTTGGAATTTGATGGCAACTTTAGAAATGGGGGAGAACAACTAGAAAAGTATTTTAAACAATATGCTAAATCAGCCTCATCAGTTGAATTAATAGAAAACCGTTCGGAGAAAATGCCTGAATTTTTGTTGAGAGGTAAAATCACTGCAGAGGAATTTGTAACAGAAAATGATAATTACATTGATTATATCATAGTTGCTGAGCTGATCGATATCCAGAAAAATGTCTTGTGGGAAGATAAAACAATTGTTAAAAAATATCTTAAGGATTGAAAAATACTATTTACCAATCCTTTCTTTTAGCTGTTCGACATTCTTTTTAGCATTCCCTACGTAAAGATCACCATTAATTAAGAATACTGGTCTTTTCAAAAAAGTATATTCTTCCAGAAGTAGTTTTTTATAATCGTTTTCACTTAGTTCCTTCTTATTTAGTCCTCTTTGTCGGAACTTGATAGCTCTTTTATTAAATAATTCTTCGTAAGATTCAGTAATAACATATAACTCAAGTAATTGAGGCTCAGTAAGTGGGTTGTTTTTAATGTCGATTTTATCAAAATCGTCTAACTCTAATTGTGCCATAATTTTTTTACAGGTATCACAAGTGCTTAAATAATAGACTACTTTTCTCATATTTCTTACTTTTATGTCATAAAATAAGGAAAAAATTTGCCTTATGACAACAAAAAGCTTTAATTCGGGTTTTAAAAATAGGTAATCAATTCAAATAATCAAATATCAAAACAATTATGAAAAGAATAGTGAGACAAGGAATGTTGGCATTGGCAGCGATAGTATTATTAAATTCTACTGCTGTAATGGCGCAAGATTCAGAAGTTACAGATAAGGATCTGTACAACTTTGCATTAATTATGCAGGTTATTGAGCAAATGAAAGCTGAGGTAAGCCCAGCTATCCAAGCAATAATTGAAGCGCAAGAAGGTTTTGACACTAATAGATATAGTGAATTGAAAAGTGCTGGAGATGATGAAGCGAAATTAAGAGCATTAGGTGCTAATGATTTTGAAGTAGAATTTATGGCTCTTATAATCAAAGAAAAGAATGAAAAAACAGATGCAATGAAGGAAGTGTTAAACACTACTGTAAAAGCATTGTTAGGAGCTCAGAAATATAAATTAATTAAATCTACACTTTCAGTAGATCCGGATATGAAAGCTAAATATCAGGAAATTACGGAAAGAATTGCTCCAGCTGATACTGGTGCTTGATTGAGCTTTTTATAAACTTGATTAATCAAACCGCTTTATTCTTTTAAAGCGGTTTTTTCTTGTTCAAAATTTCTAAGGAGATGAAGGGAATTAATTCATTCCTGAGCTTAATTGTGGGGCTATTCAATGCTAAACCAAATCTCATCTCCAGGCTTAAGCTGAGCTAACTGATCCATATCTTCAGATAGAATATTAGCAATTCTTGGGTATCCTCCCGTAGTTTGGGCATCATTCAAAAGAATAATAGGTTGACCACTTCCCGTAATTTGGATAGTTCCTGGGACAATACCCGAAGATATCATTTCTTCTCTTTCCTCCTCTGATATTAATTCTGTAGTTAATCTGTAGCCCATTCTGTTGGCATCTTGAGAAATTTTATGGCCTTGCCCAAAAAACTTGGCTATTGCAGTTCTAGAAATACTCTCAAACTCTGGTCCTGGTTTAACTCTTAATCTTACTCTATGTGCAATGATGGGTGTATGTCTATTTTTATCCCAACTTCCTGTTTTGTTTAATAATGAAGATTCAATTTGTATTTTAGAACCTTTTTTTATTAAGCTATCTGGGGTTGCTTCATTTAGTTGCAATATGGGACTGACACTCCCTTGCCATTTTGTTGCTTTCCAGTTTCCTGCTACTGCTAAATAAGCTCGACATCCAGATTTTATTTTCCCAAACTTAATGACTGAACCACCTTTGATATAAATGGGAGTATTGTTTTCAATTACCTTTTCATCACAATACAGCTCGAATGGGGCACCAGTAAGGGCAATTAATGCATCAGAATCAAACAAAATCTCAGGGCCAGTCATGGTGATTTCTAATAGCGGTGTGTTTCCCTTATTCCCCACTAAATGATTTGCCATTTTAGCCGAAGTGCTGTCCAGCGCACCCCCAACAGGAACGCCTAAGTTTTGGGAGCCCACTCTTCCTTCATCTTGTAGGGTCGTATGCAGCCCTGCTTTAAGAAACGTTAAAATCAATTCATTTGCCATCTTTCTGTATTTTGTTAAAGGTTTCGGCACTTATTGATTTAAACTTCACTTTGTCCCCCATTTTCATTAGGAAGCTTTCTTCTGCAAGTGCATCAAAGATTTTAAGTGGAGTTTGGCCAATTAATTGCCATCCTCCTGGAGCATCTAAGGGATAAATCCCAGTTTGTTTACCTGCTATGCCCACACTTCCAGCTGAAACCAGCTTTCTTGGAACAGCTTTTCTTTTACATTCTAATTGCGCTGGAAGTTGACCTAAATATGGAAATCCTGGAAGAAAGCCCATCATAAATACATCGTAAGTTGTTGATGTGTGAAGTGAAATAATTTGATCAGGACTTAAATCAATATCCTTGGCAAGAGACTCTAAATCTGGTGCAAATTCTGACTCATAGCAAACAGGAATTTCAATTGGTGCAATATTTTGTTCAATAGTTCCAGACTGAATTGTGGTATTTTCAATCTTTGATTTCAAATTGTAGTATTCAATATTTTTTTTATCAAACACTACAGTAATGGAGCAATATGCAGGGATTTGATAAATTACTCCGTCAATTTCAGCAATTGAATTAAAGTATGCCTTTACTAATTCATGAATATCATGATCTATTTTTTGCTCAAAATTAATAAGCAAAGCAGAATCACCATAAGGTCGAATATCCATCATAGTTGAAAAGATTTAACATTGATAAAATCATTTGAATGCTTAATTTTTCTTAAGATTTCCTCGGCAAGGGGATTATCCCCATGAATACATAAGCTATCAACTTTCATAGGTATTAACTTTCCACTGGCTGTTCCAACTTTTTCATTTTCAGAAATCATTTTAAACTGATTTAAGCTTTCCTGCACTGATTGCAAAACTGCACCTTCTTCCTTTCTGGGCATTAAACTACCATCATCTTGGTATTTTCGATCTAAAAACCCTTCTTTTATAAAATTAAAACCAAATTTTCGTGTGAATTCTTCAAAGGGACTTCCAGCCAATCCCATTATGGCTAGGTTGGGGTTTATTTCATTAACTGCAGTTAAAAATACTTCGGCCTCAGTCATATCATGGGCAATGGTATTATATAAAGCACCATGTGCTTTTACATACTTTAATTCTCCGCCTAGACTTTTAACCATTCCCTGCAAAGCTGCAATTTGATATTTAACTGCTGCTTTGAGTTCATCAGTCGATAAGATGATTTTTCTCCTACCAAAGCCAGCTAAATCAGGATAGGAGGGATGAGCTCCAATTTGAACATCATGATTAAGCGCTTTTTTAATAGTATTTTCCATATGCAAAGGATCACCACCATGAAAACCGCAGGCTATATTACAGGAGCTTATATAAGGAAAAACCGAATCGTCATTTCCCATTATAAATTGACCAAAACTTTCCCCTAAATCGCAATTAATGTCTATTGAATCCATCGTTTAGATTAAATGATTTCGAATGCTGAAATTATACTCTTTAAACCTAATAAGAAAGTGACCACAATCACAACAACGCCTATTACATTAATGAGTTTTGTATTAACATGTTTTCCCATTAATGCTTTGTCATTAACAATCCATATCAAATAGATCGCTAAAATAGGTAGCAGTAAACCATTAGCCACTTGAGCAAAAAGAATTAAGGAAGTAGGTCTTATTCCCAATGAAGCGATAATAATCCCCGTTAACAAAACAAATGCCCAAACCATTTTAAATTTCTTATTGCTTAAGCCATCTTTCCAATCTAAAATTTCCGATGTTGCGAAAGCTGCAGCCAATGGAGCAGTAATGCTAGAAGAAAATCCAGCTGCTAAGAATCCAAATGCAATGAAGTAAGTAGACCAATCACCTAAAATTGGCTTCAATTGTTCTCCAAGAGCTTCAATTCCATCAATTTCTTGAGGACTGTCTTGAAAAGCAACGGCTGAAGTAATCATGATTGCCATTGTAATCAATCCACCTAAACTAACCGATAGAATAGTATCTAGTCTGGATAGATTTAATGAATCTCCATTTTTCCATTTGGTTTTAGTTGCTGATGCATGAAGAAATAAATTATAAGGAACTACCGTAGTACCGATTAATCCCATCACCATTAATCCAGCTTTTTCGGGTATAACAGGGATGAAAAGTCCTTTTAAGATTTCAATTATTGAAGGATGTAGAAGCACTGCTGCGAGAATGAAAACTACACCCATTATACTTACCAATAGTATCAAAAAGCGTTCTATATATTTATACTTTCCTAGAAAGAGAAGAATAAAAGCCGTAATCCCTATTAATAAAAGTAGAGAATTGATTCCGAAAATTGGAGGGAAATCCTCAAAACCCATTACGGCTCCAGCCAAATTTCCTGATTCGTATGCGGCATTCCCAATCACAATGGCACTTATAACTAAGCCAAAGCTTAAATATTTTAAAAATTTGTTGGTTGATTTATAACGAATAGCTTGACCCAATCCCATTTTAGCTTGTGTGCCAAGACGAGCCGTCATTTCTTGTAAAATAATCGTAGCAAGAATTGAAAACAGCATAGCCCATAGCAGGGTGTATCCGTAACCTGCGCCTGCCATACTTGCAGTAGTAACTGTTCCTGGACCTATGAAAGCTGCAGCCACAATCATTCCAGGTCCCAATTGCCTTAATTTCTTTAGCATTCGTTTTTTGCCAAAAGTTAAGGAAAATATTGGGAATGAATAATTATTAAGGTCACAGGTGGTCTTTCTAATCTGCTACTGTGTTATTTAAAGCATGACGGTTTCATCTTGTCTTCGGAAAAACGAATCAACAAGTGGAACCATCATATCCTCGTCAATGAGTCTAAAGCAAAATATCTTGAAAATCGATTTATACACGGATAGAAGCCGGATACTAAGCTGCTTCCTTATCGTGATTATCAAAAATACTACTATCGTCAGCAAATTTTTCAATTAAATCGATATCTAGACGGTCAGTTAAGCTTTTGGAATAGTGTAATTTTCTCAGCTTTAAACCTTTATCAACCAAAAACTCAGCAGGAATCGTATTAAGTGATTCTTGCTCCTCTGGCATATTCATTGGAACACCTTTCAACTTTGCTTTAATTGCGGTTTGTATAAAACTTGTGATATGGCTTTTTGTAGAAATAGATTTTGATTCTTCCAATCCATATTTTGCATAAATCTCTTTCTCCGGATCAGATATTAAAGGAATAGGAGAAACTTCCTGGTGAAATGAGCTTCTTAATAGAACACTTTCTTTAGATTCAAAAAAGAAAATCATTTCAAGCCCTTTAGCTTTCAATTTTTCATGAACTTTGGTTAGGGCGTGTACTCGTAAATTACAAAATGGACATCCTGCATGTCTGAAAAACCCGATTAATAATTTCTTATCTTTATAGTCCTCTAGGTTTATTTGTCTACCAAAAATATCTTTTTTGTTAAATAATGGAGCTAATGCTGTGGAACGTAGTGTCATGTAAATAATTATATTTTAAATGTACCTACATAAACGGTGTAAATCATCACTTTGGTTTTATTTTCATCGATAAATCTTAATCATTTAACGATTTATTTATTTTCTCATTAACTTTGCACTTTATACCAGCAAAAATTGTTGGCAAAAAAGAAATAAATGTGTCACCAAAGCAGGACTGTGAATCCTGTGAAAACGTGAATTATGAGCAAAAAAGGAAGAGTATTAGTAGCCATGAGCGGTGGAATTGACAGCTCATTGGCAGCCGTTCTGTTACATGAACAAGGTTATGAAGTCATTGGTATGACTATGAAAACCTGGGATTATGCCTCATCAGGTAGTTCCAAAAAGGAAACAGGCTGTTGTAGCCTTGATTCCATTAACGATGCCCGAAACTTAGCAGTAAATTTGGGTTTTCCTCATTACATTTTGGATATCCGGGAAGAATTTGGCGATTATGTAATCGATCATTTTACGGATGAATATTTGGCAGGAAGAACACCAAATCCATGTGTTTTATGCAATACGCACATTAAATGGGATTCATTATTGCGTAGGGCAGATAAGCTGGGGTGCGATTACATAGCAACTGGTCATTATGCAAAAGTGCGTGAAGAAAACGGACGATATATCATTTCCAGAGGTAAAGACTTAAATAAAGATCAATCCTATGCGCTTTGGGGTGTTTCTCAGGAAAGCTTAAGCCGAACCATTTTACCACTTGGTGATTTAACTAAACCCGAAATTCGCAAAATGGCGGAAGATAAAGGATTCTATGAATTGGTTAATAAATCAGAATCTTATGAAATCTGTTTTGTGCCGGATAACGACTACAGAGGATTTTTAAAGAGAAGAGTGGAAGGATTAGAAGAAGAGGTTAAAGGCGGTGAATTTGTATTAGAAGATGGTACTGTTGTTGGGACTCACGAAGGATATCCATTCTACACTGTAGGGCAAAGAAAAGGCTTAGGAATTGCACTCGGATATCCAGTTTATGTAACTGAAATTCAGAAAGATAAAAACAGAGTGGTTTTAGGCACTTTCGATGAATTATCTAGAGATGGAATGTACGTCAAAAATTTGGTGATGAGTAAATATACGTCTTTAGAAGACCGATTAGATACCGTAACCAAAGTCCGATATAATGATGATGGCGCTCCAGCTGTAATCGAGCAAGTAGGAGATACCATGAAAGTATTTTTTGGAAATGGTGTTCCGGCAATTGCTCCAGGGCAAGCCGCTGTTTTTTATGAAGGTGATGATGTTATAGGCGGTGGCTGGATACATTCATCCTTTAATCAACAAAAATTAAAAAATGAGGCATTATCTAATTCTATTTAGTCTCATTATAGGCTTTACGGCCTGTGAAAACTCAACTGTAGCTCCAAATGAAGAGATTTTGGGGCTACAATTTTTTCCACTTGATTTTGAAAATATTGACAGGTATGCAGTTGAAGAAATCAACTATAATAATGACGGTACTATTGATACTAGTCGCTATTTTCTTCAAGATGAATGGACTGATTCAATTCCCATAAATGGAGGTACTAAATTAGAAGGTTATCGTTATCGAATTGATCAGAATGGCGAGAAGAGGATTGCGTCTACCATTGTCAAAACCCGTACTTCTCAATTGGCTCAAGTGAAAATAGGTAATTCAGAGGAAGTGAAAATAAGCTTTCCAATATCAGAGGGTGAAAATTGGAATGGAATACCAGCAGCATTAGAAGAGGATATTTTCACAATCAAGCAAGCCTTTCAATCTTATGATCTGGCGGATTCGACTTTTGAAAACACTGTTCAAATCATTCAGGAGGATAATCAGGATTCAATTGCTAATTATGATCAAAGGATAGAAGTATATGCCGCTAATGTAGGCCTGATTTATAGAATTTCTTCTCAGATTGAATTTTGTCGAGATACAGAATGTCTTGGTCTTCAAGAGATAGAATTTGGCAAGACTGTTAGAATGATGAGAACCTTCGAATAGAATTTTTTTTTAGATTCCATTATTTGCTTCTTTGCTGTCTATTAATTTGTTATCCGTAAATTTTGGTAAATGCCCATAAGAAAGTCTTACAGAACTCACAAAGCAGGATCAATAAGTCGCTTGAAACTAGTAGAAGAAGAATTGCCAGACCCAAAGGCAAATGAAGTTCAGGTTAAGGTGAAAGCTGTTGGGTTAAATTTTGCAGATGTTTTCGCCATTCTGGGTTTGTATAGCGCCACTCCAGAAGGAAGTTTTATCCCGGGACTTGAATATTCTGGTGAAATCGTTTCCATAGGTCAAGATGTTAACGATTTTGAAATTGGTGATCGTGTGATGGGAGTAACGAGATTTGGTGCTTACACTTCTCAAATCAATATTGATACAGCTTATGTTAGTAAAATTCCTCAGTCGTGGACCTTCGAAGAAGGAGCGTCATTTTTAGTGCAGGCACTAACTGCATATTACGGACTTTTTCATTTGGGAAATCTTCAAAAAGGAGATGCTGTTTTAATTCATTCTGCAGCGGGCGGTGTAGGTCTTTTAGCCAACCGAATGGCTCAAAAAGCAGGAGCATTTACTATTGGAACCATAGGGTCAGCCGCAAAAATTGATTTACTTAAAGCAGAAGGGTATCAAAAGTATATAGTGCGTTCAAAGCATTTCAAAAAGGATTTGAAACAAGCCCTAGAAGGAAGGGATTTAAATCTTATTATGGAATGCATAGGAGGGAAGATATTTACAATTGGTTATAATATGCTGGCACCGCAAGGTCGTGTCATAAACTATGGTTCTGCTCGTTATGGAGATACTAAAAATTCACCAAACTGGCCTCGTCTTGCTTGGCTTTACTTAACTAGGCCTAAAATTGATCCACAAAAAATGATTGAAACCAATAAGGGAATTTTAGGATTCAATTTAATATGGCTTTACGATCGAAAGGAATTAATGCAGCAAATATTAAAAGAATTAGAGGAATTCAATATGGCTTCACCGTATATCGGACATCGATTTAAATTTGACGATATGCATGAAGCATTGAGACTTTTTCAATCTGGAAAAACCGTTGGAAAAGTAGTGCTGACCTTAGGTTAATAGCTTATTAGATAAGACCATTGTTTTGCAATAAAGCTTTCAGCTTATCCAAGTCTATGGGTTTGTCTATAAAACCGATAACATTTGGATAGTTTTCTAATTGCTTTTGATCAATACTTTCCGATGAGATCATGATTATTTTAGGTTCATGTTTCATTAAGTCCAATACATCAAAACCACTTAAACCATCTATATATTGATCAAGAAAGACTAAATCTGGTTGATTTCTATGGATATCAAGCAAACCCCCAAGCGTATTGTTGCGAGAACTAATATGATCAAAATTAGGATATTGGTCTTCAATACTAGCTTTTAGCCACTTACTGAATATAATATCATCATCGATTATTAAATATTTTACCTTAGTCATATTTTAGTTTTTAGTCTTGAAGCGATTTCATGCTTTTCAAAAGTACAAAAATAGTAGTTAAGCTATAGTTTATTTTCTCTAAAGTTAGTTTTTGTAAAAGACTATCTCAGGACGGGACAAGCAGGAAATAAAAAAGCCACCAACTTTTAAAGAAGGTGACTTTTTAGACGACTAAAAATAAAACTTATTTTAACGACCAAACAGTGTAGCTATTAGGAGGGCATTGTATTTTTACCCACTGGTCATTTTGAGTTGTTGGTTCCCAATTTGAATTTCCTGTGTAATCTTTGATGACTGAATTGCCCCAGTTTGTAGGTACCCATCTCTCTAACCATTGATTTGAACTGTTCAGGTAAACTACAATTCCTGGGTTTCCATTTCTTCTTGCCACATATTCGTCATTGTCAGCATACAAAATATCCGTACCGCCTGTTGCTAAATTTCTATGAATCCACATAAGATTATCCAGCTTGTCTTGGTCTAACCATTCTTCGTAATCTTGATAGAATAGGGTAGGATAGCCTTCATGGGTGAAGATATAAGCATAGGCATGCATTTTGTCCCAGATTTCATCAGTATCATGATTCGTTACAAAAGTGACAGCTTTTGCGGCATCTCTTTTCCAAAGCATATCACCTTGTAGTTTTGTTAAATCGTTACTATCAAAAGCTTCATCCATTCGGTAATAACAGGCGAAGTCGAAAGCGGAAGCTGTTCTATTAGTGCTGTTTACCCAATCCTGTAGTAATTGAGCATTTCCATCCCAATATTCACCTACAGCAAATCCTCCTACATTATTCATCCATTCTCGAACAACCCAGCCACCAAAACCTTTCACATAGTCGAATCTCCAGCCATCGAATCCTAATTCATCTCTATAATATTTACCTACGCCATCGCTTCGGTTCCAAAGCCAATCTTGAACATAAGTAACGGAATGACTTAAATCAGGAAAACCACCGAAAACTCCTTCATCACTTCCTACAACGGCATTAGGGTGAAAATCACTGGCTGATCTATAAAATTTACCGGATGCAGGGTTAAAGTCAGTATAGGTGTTAGTTCCAGTGTAAGGATTGGCTTCTGAATCACCACCACTATTGTGGTTTAATACAATGTCAGCATAAACGTCAATATCATATTGGTGAGCAGTGTTAATTAGACTTTCTAATTCAGAGCGTGATCCAAAACGCGTTTCAATAGAACCTTGTTGATTGTAATCACCAAAATCAAAGTAATCATAAGGGTCATATCCCATAGAAAAACCTCCATTCATAGCCTTGGAAACTGGTGGTAGCCAAATAGCACTGACACCGGCTGCGTCCCAATCAGGGATTTTACTTTCAATGGTTTGATACCAAGTACCACCAGCAGGAACGTCCCAATAGAATGCCTGCATGATAATTCCGCCACCTGGCCCAGGATTTCGCTGTGCAAGATCATCATTTGATTGAGTAGTTTCAAATGGATCAGTTGCTTTTTTGTTAGAGTGTTTTCGCTGTTCTTCCAGCTTTGTATCTTCTGAGCAAGATACAATTATTGCTATCAGCAATAAAGGAAAAAAAATTTGTGCAATTAATCGTTTCATAAAGTATAATATTTGGTTGAAAGCCTAATTACAGTAATATATATCTTTAAAAAAAGAATTTAGCAGATCATAATTCCGAAAACGATTGCGGTTTCGATTGCGAAAAAATATAATTTTAGTTATGTGTAGACTATAGTTGCACAGTGAGAATAACGGAATAGTATAATTTTGTTAATGATTATAGAAGAGGGCAAAGAATATTTAATAAGTAGATATTACAAGTAGGCTTGGGTTATAATAATGTATTTCATTTTGCTTAGAAAGCAAACCCTACACCTAAATATAAAGATTCAGGGTAGGCTATTCCAGTTCTAAATAAGAAACTCTTGTTAGGTTTTTGCCACCTAAACCCAACTGAAATAGCGGGTTTTAAGGCTTCGTCTCCATCTTGAGGTCGAATAGAAAATCCTAGTAATCCTTCAAAATATTCTCGCTGTATACCGGATTGCAACATATATTGCTGACCATCATTTTCTATTCCGCCAAACCACCCATATCCTAATCTGAGGAGTCCTAAGGTTTTTTTATTTCTGCCCATTTCAAAAATCACTCGATCATAGTAACAATTGATAGTAGAATAAAGGATGACTGTCCCAATTGAAGCATGGATTGAATTTTTTTTGAGTTCCGATTCATTCTGAGCGCTGGGATCATCCTGCGAGAACAGTTGCAATGGAGTGATCGATAATATGAGAATTAGGAAATACTTCACACGAATTACATCTTTATTGAAGGTACAAAAAAATTATTTAAACTTTCGCTAGTCATCGTTTCTACCCTCTAGCGTGCGCTACGGAGCAAGACACGTGCTGATTGTTCTTAATGGATCCTCCTAAAACTAGTTTATATTTTCTTTCTATTATTTGAAAATTCTGCTTGCCAGTTCAACCCTTTTTAAAGCTTATAGAACAGAGATTTTGTTAAATCAATAAACTTGCTTTACTTTGTATCGCACACGATATAAACGTTAACGATTAATAATTATATTATGAAAACAAATCTAGTTCAAACGATTTTTAGAGTTCTTTTAGGAGCCATTATGACTTTGGCAGGTATAGGTCATTTAACTTTTCAAAGAGAAGAATTTTTAGCTCAGGTTCCCAGATGGTTGCCAACAGATCCCGGTTTTATGGATTTTGTTGTACTTTCTTCAGGTATAGTAGAGATTACGTTAGGGCTGTTAATGATCTTTTTGGCTAAGCATAAGGCTAAAGTAGGGATAGCATTAGCGATTTTCTACATCCTTATTTTCCCTGGTAATATTTCGCAATACACCAATGGCATTGATGCCTTTGGTTTAGATACCGATCAAAAACGATTGATCAGATTGTTTTTTCAACCGGTTTTGGTTTTATGGGCTTTATGGTCAACTGCTGGATGGAAATATTTGAAAACAGTTATTAAAAAATAGAAATATGAGTTTTTACGATTTTGATGCTAATTTATTGACAGGAGAGAAGATCTCCATGAAAATATTTGAGAATAAAACGGTGGTGGTAGTCAATACGGCTAGTAAGTGTGGACTTACGCCTCAATATGAAGGCTTAGAGAAGCTCTATAAAAAATACAAGGATGATGGGCTGGTTATTCTGGGATTTCCCTGTAATCAATTTGCTAATCAGGAAAAAGGCAACTCCGAAGAAATTCAAGAGTTTTGTCAAGTCAATTATGGAGTAAGTTTTCCGATGTTTGAAAAAGTTGAGGTGAATGGAAAGAATGCGCATCCCATCTTCAAATACTTGAAGTCTAAACTAAAAGGAGGGATTTTGGGCAGTCGTGTTAAATGGAATTTTACTAAATTCGTTATTGATAAGGAGGCTAATCCGGTCAAGCGATTTTCGCCTAAAACCAAACCTGAAGAAATGGAAGAGACCATTAAAAATTTGCTATAATATGGATGATCATTTCGCATCTTTATATCTGGAAAATCAAATCTGTTTTCCACTTTATGCTGCTTCAAGGCTTACGACTAAATTATATACTCCATTTTTAAAGGAGTTGGATATTACTTACCCTCAATACTTAGTCTTATTGGTGTTGTGGCAGCATAATGCCCAAACGGTTAATAAAATAAGCGAACGCCTCTTATTAGAAACTAATACTGTAACCCCATTGCTGAAAAGACTAGAAAACAAAGGGCTATTAAAAAGAGAACGTTCGAGAGAAGATGAACGTACAGTTCAAGTATCCTTAACAGCAGAAGGAGAGAAGCTAAAGGAAAAAGCAGTTAAGATTCCTGAAAAGATCATTGGCTCTTTTCAGGATCAGACCACCTCTGAAACCGAAATAATTCATTTCAGAGATACTTTAAAGCAGTTAGTTGAGACTTTGGATGAGAAGTTGAAGCGGTGATTATTTTGTAAATATCAACTATCCAATAGAGTTCCGTTCTGTGCTAATCCAATCGAGCTCACGTTGGCGCATGCTTTTCAGCGTGTGAGCTTTCTACCAAGCTTCAATCAGCCTTCTACTGTATCATCAATCTCCAAGGTCTCCAAAATATCAGCCAGCTCATCAAAATCTTTATAACCTGGTCGAATCTCTTCTCCACCTTTGAGTGAAATACCTTTTATAGAAGTCTTTTCAACTAATTCCATTACATTTTTGTCGTCAATATTAAAGCCTAAGACAACAGGGTAGTCTTTTGCTAAATCTAATACTTGATTGACTACATTTTCTTTATAATGATTACCGTTTCCGGATTCAAATAGGAAAAACTGGACATCATCTGCGGCTTTATGCATAATGCTTTTTACTTCCTCTGCATTAGACACTTTATCCATGTCAAATCTTAATATTCTTTTGAATTCTGGGAAAAGAGGGATAATGGCTGGATTATCGGTTTGTAGGTAGTGAATTTCATAATCTTTGATGGATGCTTTGATGGCATCTTCGGAAGCATTGCCGTATTCGCCTACGAAATCCACTCCTGACAACCAACCCGTAAGCTCCATGAAATTTTCAGGGCTAACGTATGCAGGATTATCTTTATACAAATCAAAACCCATCAGGTTTACGGTCATACCCGCACAATAGCGTGCATCACTCAAATTATTAACTTCAGATATCTTAACGAATGTTTTTAATGCCATTTTGTAAATTTTGATGCAAATTAAAGGAAAATTTGCCTGGCTTGAAAGGGAATGGAAATAAGCTTTTCCAAAGTTTAGAACTTCGGAAAAGCTATTTATTCTAAATTTTATTGAGCAAAACTTTTATTGATTCTAGCCAATAAGTCATTCCAATGAATTCTGCTCATTTTATCAGAAGTTCTGTATTTTCTGCTACTAATATCTGATTTTAACTGCTCTAGTTCAGCACGCATCAGTGGAATTATATCTGATATAATCACATCACCATTTCTATTTTCTTCTGCCTCTAATTCTGCAATCGTATTGGAAGCCAATTCTATATAAGTTCTTTGTAGATTTCGTCTGTAGGCATCCACTGCTTGACCTCGATATAACTCGGAGAAAATCCCCGTTCGAACATCTTCCAGCATTTCTAATGGTGAATAGGCATCATTACCGTTTAAACTTTCATTTTCCACCATTCTTAACAGTCTATCTTCATCCAGTAAGCTACTTAAAGCTCTTACTTGCAATGATTTCACTCTATCAATTGCTCCATCATCTTCTATTCTTTGAATAATTTCTTTATTGAGTAACCAATCATGATTTGTGAAGGCATGATCATTAAGGAAAGCTACAGCCTTGCGTTGAATTGAAGCTGGAACATGTTCATATACAACTCCTTCTTGGTTAGATGTTTTAAGAGTTTCGTAAATACCACCAACATTTGCAGTTACGTGTCTAATATATCCACTCCACATATAGCCTAATTCCCTGTAAACTTCTGCCAATTCGCTATAGCCTTGACCTTCTTCTGCAGTCCATTCTACTAAATTTGGCACCACCTTTTTTAAATTTGCCAAGCCATATTCACTAGATTTCACATGGTCATCTCCCAAACTTTCTCTGTTTGCTCTTGGATCTGCAGCTCCATATCCGCTTCCGAATTCATACCATGGATTTCCTGCTTTTTCCAATATCCAATCATCTAAGATTGGCTTTTCTTCTTCTTTGCTATTGGCATCAGGAATAAATCTATACCCCCAATTGATAGCATACTTATCATAAGGTCCCATCATTCTAATGTAGCGAACCCCTTCATCTTCTGGCTGAGCTACATAATTGACCCTTGCATAATCCATAATAGAAGGAGTGAGGCCATATTCTTGCGTAAACGAAGCTGACCTTAAGGAATCAGTAGGGTAGGCAGAACTAGCTTTCATATTATGAGGTAATCCCAAAGCATGCCCCACTTCATGTGCTATTACCATGCGCATCATTTCACCAATTTCTGCCTCAGGGGTTTCAAGGGTTCTGGCAGATTCCTTTTGAGCACCGGCTTCGATCATATATCGGTTTCTGTATGACCTTAAGTGATTATGATACCATATAATGTCACTTTCGATAATTTCTCCTGTTCGGGGATCAGAAACAGATGGCCCTACTGCATTTCTGGTAGTAGTTGCGACATATCTCACCACTGAATAGCGAATATCTTCGGGGCTAAAATCAGGATCCTCTTCTTTAGTAGGTGCTTCCTTTGCAATTATAGCATTTTTGAACCCTGCTTCTTCAAAAGCTGCATTCCAGTCTTCTATTCCCTGAATAAAATAAGGCCTCCATTTTTCAGGTGTTGCTGGATCCAAATAATAAACAATTGGTTTGACAGGCTCAACCAGCTCGCCTCTTTTATATGCTTCTATGTCTTTCGGTACCAATCTCCATCTTCTAATCAGTTCATAATCATCAGATTTCAATTTATCTGAGTTGTAATCATATTTTTGAATGGTGAACCATCCAACTCTTTCATCTGCCAGCCTAGGTTGCATTTTTTCATCTGGTAAAAGAATCATGGATTGATTCAATAACATGCTGATAGTCCCAGCTTGGTCTCTACTTGGAGGATCTCCTGCATCGTAAGTCATTAAATGCTGCACTTCAATATTTTCAGGAAATGATTTCGCTGATGCAATATATGATCTGCTTTTATCTAATCGCTTCACTTTATAAGCTTTTCTTAATCGGTCTGACATAGCATTAATTGCACTTACCTCATCAGTGAAAAGACTGCTTACATCAACTAAATATGCTGTGGAATCTGGATTAATTGCTTCAATTTTACTGCTGTAAAGAATTGGGAAGAAGTTATTGGCTTCTACAGATTTATAAATAGGAGATTCTTCGTCACTAACATTTTGAAAGCTAATTACTTTTAAGTCAATGTTTTGGTCTCTTTTATACCAACGAACCACTTGCTCATTCATTTTTGACCCCGCATTGATATATCCACCACCAAAATTATCCGGTAATTTTACTATACGGGTCACCAAGAGCATATCTTTTTCTAGTTTATCAAATGGAATTTCATAATAAAGTTTTCCATCTAATTCATGGGTGGTAAATAAGCCTTCATCAGATTTTACATCACCCTTAATAATCTTGTCATAATTTTTCAGCTCTGATGATGGTTTTTCTGTTTTGCTTTTATCTTCCTTGTCTTTCTTTTTCCCAAACAGTTGTGCGGTAGCATCAGCTTGGATCAAGAAAAAACTTAGTGTAATAGTGAATAGTAGTTGTTTCATATGTAATTTTTTATTTTAAGAAGTTGTAAAGCTATTTTATGACAATGAGAATATGAAATTATTTTATTTGACTGGTATGTGGATAAGTTTTTTCGAATAATATAGCTCAATTGTCGGGTTTATTGATAAACTTCAATATAAATTTTATATTTTAATAAATTAGAACTCAAAATCAAATTCAGTGTTCAGATTTTTTAATCTTAATAAGTGGTCAAAGTTAGAGAAGAGTTTAGAACAAAAACCCAATATACTTTTATCACAGTTTTCAATTATAGCGGTTATTGCATCATTAATTCAAGTAATTAATGATTTACTCAATATAAATTATGTTGCAGTTGGATTTGATTTGGTGATTGTGGGTATAGCAATTGCTACTTTCCTAGTGAATGAGAATCGGAATCATGTAATCGCAAAGTTTATTTTTATAGTTCTAGGCACAGGTTACATTTTTGTCTATGGAGCAATCATTCCAAAATCAATAGGAGTCTACCTTATCTTTTTTCCAATATTAGCCATCATTTTTTTAGTATTTAGTAATGAAGAAAGAAGATATAAGTATTATTCTGTTGTTTATGTACTGATTTTATTATTCATATTAGAGATCACCGAATATCAGCCTTTTGGAGAAATCAATCTGACCGAAGGTAAATCCGAAAGCACTTCTTTCTATGTTAATATGTTCATTTCTCTATTTGTCGTGGTTTTTTCTATGTATAATATTGATGTTATTAATAAGCAAATTGATCAGGTTCGCTTGGAAACATTGAAGGAACTAGAACAAAAAAATAAGGAGTTGGAATTGGCAAATGATGAATTGGATCATTTTGTTTATAGTGCCTCTCATGATTTAAAAGCACCTTTATCTTCTATTCTAGGACTTATCAATATAGCAAAATATGAGGTGAAGGACGATAATGTGATAGATTACTTTGTCAGGATTGAGAATAGAATTGAACGCTTGACAAATTTTATTAAAGAAGTTATTGAGATTTCACGGAACACAAGAACAGAAATACAAACAGAAGCAATTGACCTCGACAAAATGCTGGATGAAATAATTGAGAACAATAATTATATAGAAGGGATGGAGAAAATTGAGTTCAATAAAGATATTAATTTTGATGCGCCACTATTTTCTGATAAAGCTAGATTGGAAGTGATATTGAATAATTTGATTTCCAATTCCATCAAGTACTCTGATCCTGGAAAGGGGGATTGCAAAGTAGATATTAGGGCTGAAAAAAGTAAAAAGGAATTCAAAATTTCTATCGAAGATAACGGCATTGGAATTCCTGAGGATCAACAAGAAAAGGTATTCGATATGTTTTACAGAGGAGCACAGAGCAAAGAAGGCTCAGGTTTAGGACTTTATATAGTAAAAAATATGCTGGTCAAATTAAAGGGGGAATTTGATCTGTACTCAAAAGAAGGAGAGGGTACAAAAATTGAGTTAAGTTTTCCTATTTTGAAGTAACACATTTATTCCATCGCTAAATTCATCAAATGCACTGCAGCTAATGCTGCTGTTTCAGTTCTTAATCTACTGTTTCCAAGGCTTACTTTCTTATATCTATTTTCTATTGCAAGACTAACTTCTTCAGGTGTGAAATCTCCTTCTGGACCAATTAAAACTAAGGTGTCTTGTTGATGGCTTAACTCATTTTTCATGTGTATCTTATTTTTGAAATCAACATAAGCAATTAACTTATTGCTAACATCAGTTTCTTTCAAAAATTGCTTATATGGTATTATTTCATTTAGCAACGGTTTTTTGGCCTTCAAGGATTGTTTCATAGCGCTAATGGCTTTCTTCTCTAAGCGTTCGATTTTAATGACTTTTCTTTCTGAATGGAAACTCTGAAAAAAGCTTATTTCATCTATCCCCATTTCAGTTGCCTTTTCTACCAACCACTCCATTTTATCCATATTTTTAGTGGGAGCAATGGCTAAATGGCGGTGGAAAGCTACTTTCCTTTCTTGGGTGGTCGATATAATTTCAAATCTGCATTTTTTTGCGCTTGCATCTGTGATTTTAGCTTTATAGAAAGTGCCCTTTCCATCAATAATATCGAGTTCATCACCCTGCTGTTTCCGCAATACTTTTATACAATGCTTCGACTCATCTTGGTCTAAATAGTTGATTTCTGGGAGAAGATTTTGATAAAATAGTTGCATGCACAAAGCTAACTATTTTTCAATTATTTTTAATGAATGGGCTCTACTAGATAAAATCAAAACGGCCTGTATTTATTATGTTTCTTGTTTTAAGCATTTTATGGTAACAACTACTTAAAAAATAGATATTACATAATAGGTCAATTGAATATGTCCATAGATTTTTTAATTAGATACATTCCTTTAATTTTGTCGCTGCTTAATGTCGATTTAAATATTTAACATGCTGCATATAGTTGTTTTATGCTGATTATCAGTTAATTAATACAATTATCATGTGCAAAAGCCTATCAGGCTTTACTTAAAACATTCTATGGATTATCTTAGAGGCCTTATTGGATTAGTAGTTTTAGTTGGTTTTGCCTGGCTATTTTCAGTAAATAAAAAGAAAATTGACTGGCGTTTGGTCGGTACAGGATTACTTCTACAAATCATTTTTGGACTTCTAATTACACAAGTGGAATTTGTAGAATTGATGTTCAAGAAAGTGTCAGAGGCTTTTGTGGTGTTTTTAAGTTTTTCCGGTGATGGTGCTCGTTTTCTTTTTGGAGATTTAGCTGGAGATTCTTACGGCTTTATTTTCGCCTTTCAGGTACTCCCTACAGTTATATTCTTTTCCACGGTAACTGCATTTATATTATTTAGGAGTTTTGCAAAAGCTAGTTTATGGAATTGCATGGGTGATGTCCAGAACGATGCGTTTATCGGGAGCGGAAAGTTTATCTGCAGCCGGCAATATTTTTCTAGGGCAAACCGAAGCACCTTTGCTTGTTCGCCCTTTTGTTCCGAATATGACACGCTCCGAGCTAATGTGTTTGATGACAGGTGGAATGGCTACCATAGCAGGAGGAGTTTTGGCAGGTTATGTTGCCTTTTTAGGTGGAGATGATCCCGTTGAAAAAGCACGTTTTGCTTCCTACTTGCTAAGTGCCTCCATAATGAATGCTCCAGCAGCTATTGTTATTTCAAAAATATTAATTCCTGAAACAAACCCTGATGCAATTGACGATACTTTACACGTAAGCCAAGATAAATTAGGTGTCAATTTGATAGATGCTCTTTCTAATGGTGCTGCAGAGGGTTTAAAGTTAGCTTTAAATATTGGTGGGATGCTATTAGCCTTTATTGCAGTGATAGCAGCGATAAATTACTTTCTTGGTAATTTAATTGGCGAATGGACTGGTTTGAATGCTTTTGTGGCAAGTTCTACTAATGGAACATTTGATAGTTTTAGTTTGGAATATATTTTGGGCCAAGCATTCAGACTCTTTGCATTTGCCATGGGAGTCGAATGGAATGATACTTTAGCAGTGGGTAGTTTACTTGGGCAAAAAACAGCTATTAATGAATTTGTGGCATATTTAGGATTGTCAGAAATGAAGACTGCGGGTATTTTAAGTGAAAAATCGATTATCATAGCCACTTACGCTCTTTGCGGATTTTCTAATTTTAGTTCTATTGCCATACAAGTTGGTGGAATTGGAGGCATGGCACCCAACCAACAAGGAAACCTTTCCAAATTAGGAATGCGAGCACTTTTGGCAGCTACTTTGGCTTGTATGATGACGGCAACAATTGCTGGAGCACTAGTAGAGTAATTAACGTAATTGCTAGCTTCCTCAAGCTAACGGAATATCTTTAAAAAGATATATCCAAGAATATTGATGATTCTAGGTGGAAGTTATAGTAGTTTAGGTCTTACTGCTCTATAAAGATGCACGATCTGTAACTGATTTCTATTTTTGTTTTTTATATTGTTATAAAAACGATGAAATCATGAAAAAACTAGCTACCACAGTAATTCTATTCTTATTTAGTTTCAGTCTTTTTGCACAGAATATCGAAGGAAAATGGCAAGGATTACTTAAGGTGCAAGGTATGGAACTCACTATTGTCTTCAATATTTCCCAACAAGAGGATTCCTTAGTTGCCACTATGGACAGTCCTGACCAAGGAGCTTTCGGCTTGGCTGTTCAAGAAGTTTCTTTTGAAGATGATCAATTGATTTTGGGAATGAATATGCCCCCAATTCAATATGAAGGAACCCTTAATTCAGATGGTGAAATTACGGGAGTTTTTAAACAAGGAGGAGCTGAAATTCCCTTGGTACTCAGCCAAAATGAAGTGAAGAAGTCTAATAAAAAGAAGCCTCAGGATCCAATAGAACCTTTTCCTTACCTAAGTACAGATATATTCTTTGAAAATAAGACTGCTGGAATTAAGCTAGCTGGAACATTAACGATGCCTTCTGAAGGAAGCAATTTTCCTGCAGTTGTTTTAATTAGCGGAAGTGGTCCACAAGATAGAGACGAAGCATTGTTAGGACATAAGCCCTTTTTGGTTTTGTCTGATCATTTGACCAGGCAAGGAATAGCTGTATTACGATTTGATGATAGAGGCACAGCCGAATCAGAGGGAAATTTTAATACCGCTACTTCTGCAGATTTTAAAACTGATGTGGCTGCGGCAGTTGACTATTTAAAAACCCAAAAGGAAATTGGAAGCATTGGATTAATTGGTCATAGCGAGGGCGGAATTATTGCGCCAATGTTGGCAGCAGAGTCAAAGGATGTGGAATTCATTGTTTTGATGGCAGGGACTGGAATTAGAGGAGATGAATTGCTTTTAAGACAAAGTGAATTGATTGGCAGAGCATCTGGAATGAAAGAGGAAGAACTTAAAACAGCAAGAGCATTCAATCAGGGTGCTTATGATATAGTGGTCAATAGTGTCAGTCAAGAAAAAGTCAGAGCCGAGCTTAAAGAATATCTGGAAGCATCAGTTGCTAAAAGTCCTGAGTTAGCAACAGCAAATGGACTGAAGGAACAAGTCTTTGTGGATCAGGTTTTGGGTCAATTGACAAGCCCTTGGATGATGTATTTCTTAAAATATGATCCTGCAGAAGCTTTAGAAAAAGTGGATTGTCCAGTATTGGCGATAATTGGAGAAAAAGATTTACAAGTTCCTGCTGAAGTGAATTTACACGCGATTGAGACCGCCTTAAAAAAAGGTGGAAATACACAGTATACTGTCAAAGAGTTAGAAGGATTAAACCATCTGTTTCAAGAAGCCGAAACTGGGGCTCCAAGTGAATATGCTCAAATTCAACAAACTATTGCACCTCAAGCTTTGGAATTGATGAGTAGCTGGATATTGGAAGAAGTGAAATAATTCTTGACTATCATGAGGAAGGTCTTAAAGGCAGGAATCATTCCAATTGCTATGGTAATTACAATGTTGTCATTCAATTGTGCTCATTCATGTGTATGTTTCATTCCTGAATTGGAAGAACATTTTAGTCAAAGTGATCAGGTGTTTTCAGCAAAAGTTCTCTGGATTGAAAATGATAATCATTTTTACCCTACCTATAATTTTGGAGATAATTTTGTTACACTTGAAATAAAATCTAACTATAAAAATGTTCCTGATGAGGCAATAGGGAATAGAATATCAGTAATTGTATCAAGTGCTTGTCCTTATACATTTGAACTGGATAAAGAGTATATCATCTTTGGTGAATTTGTATCTAGTAAAAACATACTATTTATTGATGGATGTAGTGTGAAAGCGGCCTCTTCATTTCATAAGTGGCAAGAATTAGAGGAACTCAGTCAGATTTCCACGCAAAATAATACTAAGCTAGATACAATTGATTCCCCAATAGAATCTGTATCTAAAAAACAAAATTCATTTATTGTGGTCTTGGTTTTTATAGCAATTCTATCAATCGGATTAAATCTGTACTTCATTTTAGGAAAGCGGAAGAGATAGATAACAATTCTAAATCCATAGAATATCACCAAGAACTTTTTACAGTGATTTCATCAGATTCAGGATATTATTTTATGAATTGTTGTAGTTTTGAAGCTACATAAACCAAAAGAAAATTATCTTTTGAATTTTATATATCCGAAATAAATTGAATATTTTAACGAGAAGGTCAATCCACATTTTGAGAAAATAGACTTAATTCACTGTATTTCCACCAACTTTTTTACTCCTCTCCGTTAGCGATGCCTAGTTGAATAGAAAAAAGCGAATTTAAATGAAGGCATTAAAAATTACTGGCTATGGTGAAATAGCTAAAAACGTAGATATAAAGGAAATAGAAAATCCGAAAGTAGGCGATAATCAGGTTTTAATAGAGGTATATGCTGCAAGTATCAATCCTATAGATTATAAAATCATTGAAGGAGCCATGAAAAATATCAGGTCGTTGTCTTTTCCAGCTCCAATTGGTTTTGACGTTGCCGGCAAAGTGGTAGATAAAGGGGAGAAGGTAAACGATTTCAATCTCGGAGATGAGGTTTTTGCAAGAGTTCCTACAGATTCGCCTGGGACTTTTGCGGAAATGATAGCGGTAGACCAGAAAGCCGTTTGTCAGAAACCTGCTGCAATGACTTTTGTGGAAGCTGCTAGTATTCCGCTAGTGGGCTTGACAACAGTGCAAGTATTTCAAAAATCCGATCTTAAGTCAGGAGATAAAGTATTAATTCATGCGGGTTCTGGTGGAGTAGGAAGTTTCGCCATTCAATATGCTAAAGCACAAGGTGCTTATGTTTACACCACTACCAGCACAAAAAATGTGGATTGGGTCAAAGACCTTGGTGCGGATCAAGTCATTGATTACAAAAAAGAGGATTATCTTAACATCATTGAAGATGTAGATGTCGTTTATGATACCCTTGGAGGCGATTATACAAAGGACGCATTTAAGATTCTGAAAAAGGGCGGCAAAGTAATTAGTATAGCCGGAGATCCGGATAATGAAACGGCTAAAGAATTAGGTTTAAACGGATTGATTAGGTTCTTACTAAAGCTTAAGCGCTTTAAAATAGATCAGTTGGCTAAGGAAAAAAATGCACTCTATAAGTTCGTAATGATGCACGCGGATGGATCTCAGCTCAATGACATTAAAGACCTTATTGAAAATAAGAATATTGCAGCAGTGGTCGATAAAGAATTCCCTTTTTCTGAAGCTGTAAGTGCTTTAGAATATGTACAGAAGGGACATGCTAAGGGAAAAGTCGTACTGAATATGAAGTAGTGTAAATTCCCGCTTGCTGAGCGGGAATTTTTAGCTCATTTTCTAAGAATCTGATAGCAAGAAATTATTAGGATCAGGGCATAGCTGCTTAAAAGTCTCTAATTCCGAAGGAGCACAAACTCCAGGGAAATCACCTTTCAAATTCTTCATATCCGAAATCAATTGAAAATGTAAATGAGGCGGCCAGTCTCCGTTCTCAGGAAATGGACCTAATTCACTGAATTCCTTACCTTTCTGGATGAAATCCCCGATGGCTATGTTTTTTAAACTTACGAGGCTTAAATGGCCATAAAGCGTATAAAATTCTTCCCCTTCTAGTTCATGTTGAAGTATAATAGTGGGGCCGTAATCTCCAAAATTATTATTATCGGCAAAGCTGTGGACTTTTGAATCTAGCGGAGCATAGAGCGAATGCAAAGCTTCACACCAAACATCAACACCAAGATGCATGCAGCGTGATTCCCCCTGTTGAAAATGGGTACTTCTTTGATAGATCATACGGTTTTCCAAATAGCCACCATGACCAAATTTTTTGTTTTTTTTCTGCAAAAAACCAAATACGTAATCATTGAAAATCGGGGTCGATTGTAGATCAAGCTTTAATAAATCAGCATTTTGATTAGAGAAATCTAGTTGTATACTGTTTTCTTGATTAAGCCATTCTCCCATGATAGGAAATATATTTTTCTGGTCTATTTGCATATTCAAGCTTTGATTAATTATAGCAAATTGCAAACTTAGTATAACAAATTTAGAATGCTTAGGGATTCAAAGAAATTTGATAATAGCTCTTATGAATTGAATAATTCCTTAACGTTTTTTTCAATTTTCTCGGATAACTCTTGAGTCGGTAAATCATTCACATCTCCTCCAAAAGGTTCTTCTATTTCTTCAGCTATCAATTCCACGCTGACTAAAATAAAGAATATAAATATGACGATAGGAATTGTGATATAATGAAACTCAGTAATGAAAGCTAAAGGGAGTGTAATAGTATAGGTGAACACGAATTTTTTGATAAACATACTGTAAGAATAGGGAATAGGTGTATTTTTAATTCTTTCGCAACCACCTAAAATGTCAGAAAATTCTTTCATTTCTTTATCGAGGACCAGAAATTGATTAGGTGTTAAATTCCCATCTTTCAAAAGTTGATTTAGTCTTTTATAAATCAAGCCTGTTATAGCATTTGGTATGTGCTCTTTATTCTCAAGATATTTTACGATTGATTTATCTTTAATTTTTAAATGTTTGATTTTCGCACCTTTCCTTAAGTGGTCTTTCAAGGCAAAAGCAAATGCTGGGATCATTTCCTCGAAAAAACTTCTGTCTTCTTTATTTTCTAAAGAAAGCATGGCATTTAACTTTGAGGCTAAATTCCTTGAGTTGTTCAGCAACAAACCCCATAATTTTCGGCCTTCATACCATCTGTCGTAAGCAGAATTTACTCTAAAAACCAAAAATAAACCCAATACAATCCCTAAAAGTGAATGAACAACCGTAGTGCTGTTAAATTCTAACTCAAAATAATCTTCAATTAAAAAAGTAACAGCAGCAGTATATATTGCCATTATTGTTAAAAATGGAAATAGGGTTCTGACGACCTGTCGGCTATAGGAATGAAAAATAAGGCCGAACCAGTTTTTTGGATTATATTTAATCATGTTCTAAACAAATTCAAGGAAAAAGTGATATAATGAATGCAATAATATAGCAATTTATGCTCAGATTAAATTTTCCTTAATAATTTTATTGTTTTAACCTCTAGTATATCTATTCATCGCATGAAAAACGTCCTTCTATTTTTCTTTATTTTCAATGCCGTCACACTTTATTCTCAAATCTCACCAGAAAATATTGATATAGTTCGTGATCGATGGGGAGTTGCACATATTTACGCAGAGAAAGATGCAGAAGTAGCTTATGGATTAGCTTGGGCGCATGCTGAAGACGATTTTAAAACCATTCAATCCACATTGATAGCTGGGAAACTTATGGCTGGAAGGCAATTCGGAAAAGATGGAGCAGGAATAGATTTCTTTACTCAATTTATCGGTGCTCCCGACTTAGTGCGTGAAAAGAAGCATCAACTATCCCTTGAGTTTCTGGCGCTTTTGGATGGATATGTACAGGGAATTAATTCTTATGCACTTCATCATAAGCAAGAAGTAGTGCATAGAAAACTATTTCCAGTTACAGATGATGATATGTTGACTGCTTTTGTCCTTTCGCTTTCTGCCATGAGTGGTGCAGATAAAATTGTAGGCGATATTGTTGCGGATAAACAGTTCAATAATCCATATAAAGGAATAGGCTCAAATGGAATTGCCATTAGCAAGTCTAAAACAACCACTGGAGAAAGTTTTTTGGCCGTAAATTCTCATCAACCTTTCGAGGGTCCAGCCAGCTGGTATGAGGTTCATTTGACTAGTGAAGAAGGCTGGAATATGTTGGGTTCTTTATTCCCAGCTAGCCCAACAATATTTCATGGAGTAAATGAAAATTTAGGATGGGCGCATACAGTCAATCACCCAGATAAAATGGATATTTATCAATTACGAATGCATCCTGATAAAAAGGAGCATTACTATTTCGATGGAGAAATCTTAGCTCTTGAAAAGCGAAAAGCTAAACTAAAAGTTAAGATTTTAGGAATTCCGATTCCTTTGTCAAAAACCTATTATCAAAGTGTTTATGGTCCGACCTTAAAAAATGATCATGGTTTTTTTGCTTTAACTTTTGCAGCAAATCAGGATTTGAAAGCAATCCAGCAATGGTATGAAATGACAAAAACGAAAGATCTTGAGGAATTTAAAAGCGTAGTTTCTCAACTCTATTTGCCTGATTTTAATATAGTATATGCAGACAAATACCATCATATTTTCTATGTAAGCAATGCTAAATTACCCGTACGGAACCCAGCATATAACTGGAGAAAGGTTTTACAAGGTGATACCTCCGCTACCCTTTGGAGCAAGTATCATTCTTTTGAAGAATTACCTCAATATACAGATCCAAAAGCAGGCTACTTATTTAATATGAATAATAGCCCTTTTAATGCTACAGATCATGCTGAAAATCTTGATTCTTTGGATTTTCCTGCTGAAATGGGCTTTTCTCTAACGGATAACAATAGAAGCATTCGATTTCAAAACCTCATGAGCAAAGAAGAGAAATTAAGTTATGAAGATTTTAAAAGGCTAAAATTCGATATTCAATATCCTGATCAATTTCAATTCAGGGAGGATGTGAATATTATTTTCGAGTTAAACCCTAAGGATTATCCTGAAATTCAGAAGTTCCTAGAAATCCTTCAGAACTGGGACAGAAAAGCAGAGAAGGAAAGTGTTGGAGCAGGATTGATGAAAGTGCTGATTAGTAATGCCGAAGGAAAAGAAATTGATAGGACTACAGCAATCGAAATTGTTAAAAGATCCCAAGCTCAACTGATAGACGAATTTGGGACAATTGTAGTACCGCTCAGTAAGTTACAGGTACATAAGCGAGGGGAGAAAGAAATGGCTATCGATGGACTGCCAGATGTAATTGCCCCAATGTACACTCAGAAATTGGCAGGGGGCTTGAAGGAAAAGACTTATGTAGGAGAATCGTATATTTTACTGGCTCGATTTGGGGAAGGTTTGCCAAAATTGGAATCTATTATGCCTTACGGGGCTTCCTCAAAAGCTGAAAGTCCTCATTATACGGATCAAATGGAAATGTTTGTCAATAAGGAACTAAAGCCTATGACTTTAGATAAAGAGGAAATTTATAAAAATGCGGCTAAGATATATCATCCTCAGGTTGAATGACCGTTTCCATATAGTGCTCCATATCGAATTCGGATAAGATGGTAGTCTTTTTTAGATACAAAGGATGCCTTGGGTGTCCTGCTTTCAATGGTTTACCAGCAGATAGCCATTGACATTCATAAAATTGGCTCATGTTAAAAATATCTGATAAACAGTGCTTTAAAAATGGTCTTGTGTCAATCAGATTTCCCCAAGCAGCCCATATAACTACTTCGTCCTCCTCAAGAAAAGACTCAATTACCTCCAAATTCTCTTCATGGTATTTCTTTTCAATTTTGTAATGAAGCAGTTTTGGATCCGCACTTCTTTGAGGATAGATATTCAGCATAATCCAACTATCAAATTGATTGTGACTTGCTATTCTTTCCACTGAAGATACTGTTCCATCATATTGTTCAGGTTTGGCCTGACTTGGATTTACGCCAATACATATCAAGGTCTTTTTTCCTTTTTTACCTAAAGAATAGCGGTACTCACCAGTTTTATCAGTCTCGTAAATCCAATCCATAGTGAAATATAAGTAATTGCTTAGAAACAAATGTAGGTAAAATCTGATATTCCTTCTAATTCGAGATTTTGGAATAAATAAATCTTCAAGAATATTATCTTTTTGAAAGCATTTTGTAAGCAAATGTTAATTTTGCCTTATGCTTTCAATCTTTAAAAAACCGCATCCTTTTATTTTCAATTCGGGAAGTATTCTTATTCCTGGTATTTTCACTTTCCTTTTGATTTTGCTTTTTAGACCGCTGGGATTTAATAGTCTACCGCTCAATTATGTTGTAGCTTTTGCATTAGGCTTTGGCTTGATTGCTTCAATATTGGTTTGGTTTACAGTCAAGCTATTGAAATTTATTGCACCTCAATGGATGGATGAAGATAGTTGGACTTTGGGCAAAGAGATCCTTTTGATCTTTACGGTGCTGGTTTTTATCGTATTAACTATCTTCTTTATCTTTTTCAGTATCAATGTTACAGAGCATAGTCCCTGGGAGCTATTTAGAACGGTTTTCGTCAAAACACTTTTATTTAGTGCTTTCCCTATTCTTTTTATGGTATTATTTGAACAATACAATTACCAAAGGAAACAGTTGAAGGAAGCTGAAAAGTTGAATCAAAAAGTAAAAGCAGAAAATGGAGATTTGGATGTTATTCATTCCGTTACTGCAGAAAATGGCCAACTTGTTTTGCAGTTAAAAACTAACGAAATCCTTTGGGCGCAGTCAGATGGTAATTACCTGGAATTATTTTATTTGAATGAAGCTAAGGAAATCAAGAAAGAGCTCATTCGCAATAGATTAAAGAACTTAGCAGATCAACTTCCGAATGACACCTTTTTTCATTGTCACAAAAGTTTTCTTATTAATCTCCTTCAGGTGCAGAAAGTCCAGGGTAACGCTAGAAACTTTGAAGTTATACTAAGATATAGCAATAATCCCATACCTGTAGCAAGATCAAAATCTTCTGAATTGAAGGAAAAAATCAATCGTCATATATAGGTGCATCCCTTTTATACCTAATCGTTCCCATTAATACCAAACAGTACTGAAGACTGCTCAAATGCTGATTTGACCATTCATATTTGCTTCATCATTCATAAACACAAAAGTCAAAAATGAAGCAGGTTCTATTAGCATTTACTATTTTATTCACTACTGAATTACTCCATGCACAAGTGTACATGGAGGAAAAAAGCAAGCATAGATTTGCCCAGACCTATGTCGGATTTAATACACAGATAGTACCAGCACAAGGTCAATTTGTATCAGACGGTTTGAGCAATAAATTTCCAACGCTTATTTCTCCTAGGTTTAATATAGGAGGCTTGCATTTCTGGGGAAAATGGGATTTCAATGTAAACCTTCCTCTTGGTCATTTGGGGGATAAAAAAGTGGCAGAAGAAACCGAGTACCTTTTTAAACCAGGAGCAGATTTAAGTGCTCGGTACTATCCATGGAGAATGGAATTTGGTAAATTGAGACCTTATGCTGGTGTTTCATTTAACCAGATGGTTTTCAAGTTGGATCATGAAGAATTGGGGAGCAGAGATGATTTATTTTTCACTGCATCGCCTTTAGCAGGCGTTTCCTATGCTTATAAGGGGTGGCAACTCAATGCGGAACTTATGTGGGTACCCACGAACAAAAAAGAGTTCTATACGAGCCGAAATCAAAGAGAAATATTTCATTTACCACAAAATTACTTTTCAATTGGGATTGTAAAGTTTTTCGATACCACACTAAAGGAAGAGAAAGGCTATAAAAATGGATCTACCAAGAAGAAGGAAGACGAATTGAGAAGGAAAGGGAAATTAAATAGCTTTTCTGTTGGTCTCGCACCGAGTGCAGCATATTTCTTGCAAGCCCCACAATTCTCTCAAGGTGAGCAGCAGTCTTTACCACGGCATAAAGGCGAGTTTAATTGGGATTTTGGGCTAGGCTACTTATTTCATGATGCGGGGCTTCATATTGGTTTTAGCTATAGAGATTACAGCTCAAATTCAAATAGCTACGGTCTAGAGCACGTAATTCGAAGACGATCTGTGGCATTAGAAGCGTTAAAATTCTTCTGGGATTATAATGGATTTGTCCCTTTCATTGGACCAAGTATTAGCTATGAAAGATGGGGTGCGGCTGAATTTGAAGATGATGTGATGACAAGTGAAGTAGCCAGAACAAAAATGATTTCGCCAGGGATAATTTTCGGCTGGGACATAGTTCCATCTCCATTGGAGACCTGGGTCTTACGCACAAACCTTCGATATTATCCTCTACAAAAAGTCAAAAATCCTACTGGAGAAATATCAAGAGTCGATCAATTTGAATTCAATATCATTCAATTGGTTATTTATCCGAATAGAATCATAAATACTCGTTAATCATATGAATTACATAGTTCAAAATATATTATTCGTGCATATTTGCGCAGGGGCAATTGCTTTATTGAGTGGCGCAGTGGCCATAAGTTCCACCAAAGGGAAGGGAACGCATCAAAAAGCTGGGAAAATATACTCAGTGGCAATGTTAGTGGTCTTTATCACTGGAATCACAATAGCTTCTTATAAATTCAATAAGTTCTTATTTTTAATCGCTTTCATCAGCTACTACAGTGTTTTTGCTGGAGTTCGCATATTAAAATTGAAGAAGCTTCACAAAGGGCAGGAAGCCAGATGGTTTGATTGGTTGGCAGGATCAATAAATTTCATAGCCAACTTTTCATTTGTTTGCATGGCCGTTTATTATGCGGTTACACCAGATGTAAATGTGCCTGGCGTATTGCTTTCTGCAGGTTTTGGTATAGGGGGAATGTACCTCAGTTACATCAATATGAAACCATTTATTTCCAAACCTGAAAAAGCCTATCATTGGTACACTTATCATTTAGGAAATATGATGGGAGGCTACATAGCAACCTTCACCGCCTTTTTCTCCACTATGGTAACGCGATTTGAATTCATGAATCCATTTATAGCTTTTGCATTACCTTCACTAATCGGAATCCCATTTATAATATACTGGACCAACAAAACAGAATTAAAATTTAACACAAAATGAAAAATATTTTTTACGTAGTATTCATCATCCTTTCCAGTACGTTGACAAGCTGTAGTTATTTGAAAAATGTACAGCTATTGAGTGGCGGAGAATTAAAGCGTCAGCAGTTTGTACAAGCCATCCCTTTTGAAATGAGAAAGGATTTGATTGTGGTAAAAGCAAAAGTAAATGATGATAGCACCGAGCGAGAATTTATTTTTGATACGGGCGCTTTCAATAGCAAAATTGAAAAAGGATTGGCAGAGTCGCTCAGCTTGAAAACCATCACTACCAAATCCAATTCTACCGCAGCTGGAGTAACTAGAAAAATTGAGGTCACTAGAATAGACTCCTTAGTTTTTGGAGAAACGGCTTTTTATAATGTCGGAGCTGGAAAAGTTGAGTATGATGAGCAGTCTGCTAGTCCTTGCATAGCGCAGCATGGCATCATTGGAGCTAATATTATGAAGCTAGCCCACTGGAAAATTGATTACGAACATCAGATGATCTATTTTTCAGATCAACCCTTTGAAGTTAAAGAATCAGCTTACAATATTGAATTTGATAACCCATTGCTTTCTGGAACGCCATTGATTAGTATGAAAATAGGTGGAAAGGAAGCGCAGAATATCCTATTTGATGTAGGCTATAATGGTGGTTTAGTATTACCCATTGCCTTAGCCAAAGAATTTGAAGGAAGTGATAAGCTATTTTTCGACAGATCAACTACTGGAATTTACGGAGCCAAAGCGGATACACTTATTGAAAAACAGTTGGAAGTTGAAATTGATGGATTTCAGACTAGTATTCCTGTTAATTTCTCCGCAAACGGAAAAGCGCTCTTGGGCAATGAGTTTTTGAAGCACTTTGAGGTAATTATTAATTATGATAAGAATATAATTCAGTTGATTGAAAGAAAGACTGTCAGTATTGATCCTAATGCTCCATTCATTCCAGGTGTTTTGAATGATAATCAATGGGTGGTTGATAGAACTACTGAAGATTTACCTTTTGTTTTGGGGGACACATTAACTTCAGTAAATGGCAAAACACCAAGAGAATTATTTGATAATTACTGTGACTATCTAAAGCATGTTGGTGAACTAATAAGTACTGATAGCTTAAAAGTGTTAAAAGGAAACGGAGAAGAATTCATTATTAAGAATAAATCTGTTTCGAAGTGATGGTCAGAAGAATCACAGTATTAATTTCATATTTCTTATTGAGCTATTCTTTGGTAGCACAAGAATATGAACAAGCAATTGCCAAAGCGAGATTCCTCATTCAGGAACATCAAAAGCAAACTAAGATTCCTGGGCTGCAAGTAGCCGTAATGATTGATGGTGAAATGATTTGGAATGAAGAAATGGGCTATGCTGATCTGGAAAATGCTGTTCCAGTTACGAGCCAAACTCAGTTTAGAACGGCTAGTCTTGCAAAACCATTGACCTCCATAGCCCTAGGAAAGATGCTGGAAGAGAATCTGATAAGTTTAGACAATACTGTTGAGGATTTCTTTCCTGATTATCCTGCTCCCGCAAAGCAAATTACAGTACGGCAATTAGCCGGATCCATTTCAGGAATCCGACATTATAATGAAGCAGATCCTAAGTTCAGAACTGAAAACTACAAAACAGTTCAAGATGCGATAACCATTTTTCGAGATGATCCACTGGATTTTGAGCCAGCTACTGAATATGGCTATTCAAGCTATGGCTGGGTACTCTTGAGCGCTATAATGGAGAAAGCTGCTGGTGTTTCTTTTGAAAAAATAATGAATAACAGTTGGAATCAGCTTGGAGCTGACAATACTTCATTTGATTCTCCTAATCATGATTCTGAGGACATCAGTAAATTTTATATTAAAGGAAGAAAAAGCCGAGAATTGGCACCTTTTGAAAATAGGTCATTCATGTATGCTGGTGGCGGTTATTTGTCAACTGCGGAAGATTTGGTCAGAATTGGGCTTCAGTTTATCAATTTCGATTTTCTCAAAAAATCAACAGTAGATACATTGACCCAATCATTGCATCTTAAAAATGGAGCGTTGACCTATTATGGATTGGGCTGGGAGCTAAGTTCAAGCAAAATTGATACTGAAGTCTGGTATCATAATGGAAGCATGCCCACCGCCAGAACGCATTGGCTTCTTTTGCCAGAAGAGGAGATAGTATTGGCTTATATGAGTAATACAGGTGAACATGTATTCTTTAATGACGCAGAAGCACACGCCATCGCCCAAATTTTTCTGGATGCCAAAAGCGCAAAAGCAGGTCTTAATTCAAACAGTGAGTATTTGACTGGAGTATGGACAGGTATAGTCACTTCTTTGTATGATAAAAGAAAAAAAGCCGAACTCACATTAAAAAGCACTAGAAATGGTATGTTTGAAGGAGAAATTGAGTTTACAAGAAGTCGTAAAAGAGAAACCTATCCGGTTGTTGTAAAATCAAGTACAAAGGATTCCCTCCACCTAATAGCCGTGACGCCCATGTTTGCCGATTTTCGTTTAAGAATAGATTCCAATGACAATCTAGAGGGAGTGTGGCAGCATGAATTTGTACGTAAGCCTAATCAGGATGAAGATGAATTTTGGAAAGGGAGGGAAGTATCATTTAAAAAGTGATACAATTTAAATTCTGCTTAAATAAAGTGAATTGGTCAAGATGGAATAACATCACTTAGATTTCTAGTGAAATTATTCCGAAACTGCTATATTTACTGGTGTATTAACTCTAGTAGACTTTACTTTTTAAAGAAATGAAACTCTTAAAAATAGCGGCTAAAGCTATTATAGTACTTATTACAGTTATCGTAATTTTCATTTTGACTGTATTCATATTGGATAACCGAAACACCCGTTATCTTAAAATTACAAACCATCCTGAAGGGGAAAGAAATTCTTATCTGATAAAAAATGTAAATATTGTGCCCATGTCCTCCGACACTATTTTAGTTGATAAAATGGTGCTAATCGAAGATGGAGTGATAACTGAAATTTCAAGTGATATTAGCGTAGAGCAACACACCATCATTGATGGTAAAGATCAATACTTGATGCCTGGCTTGATCGATATGCATGTGCATGTTTGGGATGAATATGAATTAGGTTTGTATTTGGCCAATGGAGTCACCACAGTACGAAACCTATGGGGGCAACCCATGCATTTAAGAATGAAGGAACTGATTGAATCTGGAGAGATTTTAAGTCCTAATTTTTTTACTAGTGGTCCCAAGTTGACGGGTTCAGAATTCATGGGGGATGATAATTTGCAAATTTTCAGCGAAGAGGAAGCTAAAGAGGTGGTTATCGATACGAAGGAAAAAGGCTATGATTTCATCAAAACCTATTATGGATTACCTCAGGAGTATTTTGACGTGGTTATAGATCAAGCTAAGTTGAGCAGATTGGATATTGCAGCGCATCCGAGTAATAAAGTTGCTTATGATTATCATTTTAATTCGCAGATTAAAACTATTGAGCATGCAGAAGATATAGTACAGCAACCATTAGAATACAAATTGGATTCAGCGAAATTAGAAGAAGTAGTGATAGATTTCTCAAAAGCTGAAGGAACTTCCTTTTGTCCCACACTTACTGTCTATCACAATATTTATAAAATGATTATCAATGATTCTATCCTACATTCATCGGATTTGAATTATATGAATCCATTAATAAGGATGGTGGATAGTGAAGCACAATTTAGTCGATGGAATAGTGCAAAAAGAAATGACAGTACGATTGAAAGCAGTATTAAAAATCAACATGAATTTCATTTATTGGCTATTAAAAAATTGCACGAAGCTGGTGTAAACATAGTTTGCGGTACTGATGCTGGAATAGGGGTGACCATTCCAGGAAAATCCATTCATCAGGAACTGGCATTTTACAAGAAAGCTGGACTAAGCAATTATCAAGTTTTAAAAACAGCTACCATAAATCCATCGAAAACACATGAATTCTTAAATGACTTTGGTACCATTGAAAGGGGTAAAGTGGCAAATTTGTTACTTGTCGATGATAATCCTCTTGATAATTTAGCAACTCTAGAACAACCTCAGATTGTCTTTTCTGGGGGTAGAATGATCAATCGAGCTACCCTCAATACATTTGAGGTGAAAGCAGCAGAAAGATCAAATCTTTTAGCATCAGCCTTCCGTTATATTGAATTTTTACTATTGAAATAAATCTTTGGAAGAACTGCCATGTCACAAATTATTACTTTTCAAAAGGCCTTAACAGTTAGTCAGTTATTGATTGGCTTTTTAATTGCGTTTCACATCTTGATTGTATCCCTCACTCTTTTTGAGATCGATTTTTTTATGAAATATACTTGGGGTGGGGAAATTAAAAGTTCAGATGAATTTATAAAATTGGAGATGGTTTCAATCCTGGCTTCAAGCTTCTGTTTTTCATTGATTTTATTAAGAAATAGGGCTAAGTCTAAAATATGGTTAATCATATCAAGAATAGGCTTGAGCTTATTCTTTTTCATGTTTCTGCTAAATACGCTAGGAAATATATTGGCGGCATCAATATTTGAGAAATCCTTAGCCTTAGTAACGATTCTGATTGCAGTGCTACTGCTTAGGATTATTTTAGAGCCAATTAGAAAAAGATCGTAGGAGGCTTTTTCACTTTTCTATTCTTTTGATTTTTCCTGTTACTATGAGGATGTAGAATGTAATTGCCACACTTAATAATACGGACATGATCATCATGATTTTAATATTTTTTGGTGAATAAGAAGAGAGTGTGATTCGATATCACACTCTAGATTTCAATTATTTTGAAGCTAAAAAACTGTCCACCTGATTAAAAAACCATTTAGGCTCATCGTAGAAAATAAAGTGGTAAGCTTCATCCGCTACCGCTACTTTTACATTCTCGATGTCCTTACACTGCGCTTCATAATTACTTTCAACAGCTTGTTTTGTACTTCCATACTGTTCATAAGCAGCCCATGCGCCCAATACTAGAACAGGTGTTTTTACTTTACTCATTTCCGAACGAATATCGGTGGTGTACATTTCTCCATAAGCTTGAGTAGTAACAGTTCTATTGCTATTAATCCCCATTTCAACCACTTGTTCTCTTTTGTCTGGAGTTGCAATCATTCCAGCGATAATCATCTTCTGCTGTTGCGCAAAAGCATCTTCACTCACATTTTTCATATTTGCTTGCATCTGTTGAGCCATGTTTTGTGCTCTTTCAGGCGTGAGCCCTGGCATTTGAATAGCAGGGAAGTAGGGAATTCCATCAACTGAAATGATCTTGGCAAAAAGATTAGGTTCTTCTGAAGCTGCCCAAAGTGATAAAAACCCACCCATGCTATGTCCCATTAATATTGTATTCTTTAATTGATTGGTTTTTACATAGTCAATCAACTCATCTCTTACTTCTTTTAAGAAATGCTCACTTTCTACGCTTTCCTTATTTCCAAATCCTTTTAAAGTAACCAGGTGAATTTCGTAATCATTTTTGTAGTGCTCGGTTACTTCATTCCAAACATCAGCTGAACATGACATACCATGTATAAGAATCATGGGCTGTCCTTTTCCAACAATGGTGGTGCTGAGTATATTTTCGGATTTTGCTTTCGCAGCCATCATTATAAGAGCAATGCTCAATAGTGCTGCTGATAATTTTAAGAATAAATTTTTCATGACTTTTTAGTTTTTGTTTGCTCAAATCAAGCACTGAATTTTGAGTTAATTAAATTTGATTGACCATTGGCTTGATTATATTGACCAACTGCATTCCTACACAAAACGCTAGAAGCTTTATGTAATATTCCTCTAAAATACCATTCGTCAATTGATACAAGCAATTCGTCAAGCCAAGTTGTGAATAGCATCTTCTTTAATATCTTTAGGGAATGATTTTAAAAAGATTGACTCAGTACAAAATTCATCATCTAATTGGATGGCTACTTTACTTAATCATAGCAGCGGCTGGCTACAACCGTTTTTATGAAAATAAACTTGATTTACTATTAGTCACTTCAGTCTATGTTTTTTCGCATGCGCTGATGTATTACATATCGCAATATGTATTGACAGCTTTCAGTTTTAAAAAAGGCAAGCCGTGGTTGTTTTTCCTCGGCTATGTCGTTCTTGCAGTTTTTCTTTCGTTGGTGATGTATGGAGTAATCTATTTGATTTTAGGGGATCAAATGCCGCTCTATTTCGGAAAAGAGTTTCTTACCATATTCTCTGTGTTTTTGATTTCTAATCTCTTTATGGGAGGCGTTCTGATTGGGGTCAAATCTATGATAGACAAATCCCGTCAGCAAAAGTTTGAGAAGGAACGAAAACAGGAGAGTCTATTGTCAGAGCTTAGCTATTTAAAAGCCCAAGTAAATCCTCATTTTTTGTTTAACACCATCAATAGCGTATATGTTTTAATCAAAATGAATCCTGATAAAGCGGCTGATATGCTAATTAAATTATCAGATTTGTTAAGGTCTCAGTTGTACGATTTCAGTAGTGATAAAATTACTATAGAAGAAGAAATCAAATATTTAGAGAACTATATTGAATTAGAAAAACTAAGAAGAGCACATCGAGTGGAAGTTGATTTTGAAAAACAGGGAGCGCTGCATGATTTTTCTTTGCCTCCATTATTGATGATTCCATTTTTAGAAAACTGTTTCAAACACCTTTCTTCCAATACGGATCAGCCCAATCAAGTTAGAATTAATATGGCCAAAGATAAAAATAAACTAAAAGTAGAATTCTCGAATACTTTTGATCAGCAATCAGCACCACGAAAGGAGGGAGGAATTGGTCTTGCCAACGTGAGAAGAAGATTGGCACTGCTTTTCCCAGACAAACACCAATTAGAGATCAGTAGAACAGATGAATTATTTATCGTAAATCTTGAATTAGAATTATCTGACTATGCGTAAGAACTTGAAAGTTTTAATTGTGGAAGATGAACATCTGGCAGCAGAAGGCTTAAAGTCTTACGTTGCTGAGATTGAGTTTTTGGATTTGGTTGCCTATTGTGAAAATGCGTTAGAAGCGAATAAAATACTATCCGAACAATTAATCGATTTGATATTTCTAGATATACAAATGCCAAAAATTACAGGAATTGAATTTTTAAAATCACTCTCTAAACCTCCAATGGTGATTTTTACCACAGCATATCCTAATTATGCCTTACAGGGTTACGAACTAGATGTGATTGATTACCTGGTAAAGCCTTATCCTTTCGATCGCTTTTTAAAAGCAGTCAATAAAGCTAAAGATCGATTTGTTTTGGAGAATTCAAGCAATCAGGAAACTGTACAAGATAGGGAGTTAGATTACTTTTTTGTGAAATCAGAGCAGAGACTGGAAAAAGTGGTGATCAATGAACTATGCTATGTTGAAGCAATGGAGAATTACGTCATTATTCATACTGATTCTCAGAAAATCATCTCATTAATGACGATGAAAAGTATGGAAGAAAAATTGCCTCCAAATCATTTTATAAGATCACACAAAAGCTACATTGTCAATATTAGTAAAGTGGAATCAATTGAAGGCAACTGTCTGAATGTGAAATCCAAACAGTTGCCCATTTCAAGACAAAATAAGCATGAGGTCTTGAATAGAATAATTAGATAATCAGTCGTCACCTTTTATGGCAGATACATCTGCTTTTAAATCATCATCAGGTTGCCCAAGTTTACCTGCTTTCATTTTCTCAAAGTAATGGGCCAAATCTTTTCTTACCTCACCTGACATTATGTAAAGTCCAATCATATTCGGGACCGACATAGCCAATATCATCATATCGGAAAAGCTGAGAACAGCACCTAAACTCACCGATGCACCCACCACAACAAATACCAAGAAAGTAATTTTATAAGCTAATTCTGATTTGTTTGTTTTTCCGAAAAGATAAGTCCAACCCCTCATTCCATAATATGACCAAGAGATCATAGTAGAAAAAGCAAAAAGGAATACGGCAATAGCCAATACATAAGGGAACCAACCGATCACAGAACCGAAGGCCTGAGCCGTTAATTTCACACCGGTTACATCTGGTACTTCGTGCATTCCTGTAAAGATCAAAACTAATGCCGTCAAGGTACAAACAACCACTGTATCAATAAATGGCTCCATTAAGCCGACAAATCCTTCTGAAGGCGCGTTATGGGTTTTAGTGGCACTATGGGCAATCGCAGCAGAACCTACTCCCGCTTCATTTGAAAAGGCGGCTCTTTGGAATCCGATGATTAATACTCCCAAAAATCCACCTTTAAGAGCACTTGAGTTTAATGCACCATTATAAATTGCAGAAAATGCAGGACCTATATTTTCATAATTAATTCCAATTATAACTAAGGCGGCCACTACATAAACAATGGCCATAATTGGAACTACTTTCTCTGTTACTTTGGCAATACTTTCGATACCACCGATAATGACGATACCAACTAAAACAGCTAATCCAATTCCGAACCAAAAGCCCCAACCTTCTAAGACGGTAAACTGAGACGCCATAATTTGGAATGATTGATTGGATTGGAACATGTTTCCAGCTCCAAAAGATGCTCCTATGCAAAGTACAGCAAATATTCCTGCCAACACTTTTCCGACCCCTTTGATATTTCGCTTTTCAAGTCCGTATCGCAAATAATTCATTGGGCCACCAAATATTTTCCCATCGGCTTTTATCTCTCTGTATTTTACACCTAGTGTACATTCGACAAATTTCGAGGACATACCCAATAGACCTGCCAATATCATCCAGAAAGTAGCACCAGCACCACCAATGGACACTGCCACAGCCACACCTGCTATATTTCCTAATCCTACAGTGGCTGAAACTGCTGTTGCTAAAGCTTGAAAGTGGGTTACTTTACCAGGAGCATTTGGATCACTGTGTTTTCCTCTAGCCAGATCAATGGAATGTTTAAACCCTCTGACATTAATGAAGCCCATTCTGACAGTAAAGAAAGCAGCACCTGCAATCAACCAAACTACAATGAAAGGAATGCTATTTTTCCTAATATCTCCGTTTGCGTAAAGCAATGGTTGTTCCTCATCAAATTTGATGCTTGCGAAATATTGAGCTCCTTGTTCGATTAAATCTTTTGTATTGTCAGGGCTAAAAATTACGGCACCTTCTTCTACATTAAAGTTGATTTCTCCATTTGCTGTAGCTTTCACAGTGTCAGCATCTTGCTTATCTATTGAAACAATAGCAAGTGGATCTCCTTCTTTTACTTGCTCACCATCGGCTACAAGTTTTTCTTTCAAGATGAAAATTTTATCCGTTCTTGCATTCCAATCTGGAGTTCTAATCATTTCCTGGTCCGTCATCACTACTGGATCATACAATCCAATAGCAGCAAATGGATCCCAAAACAGGACATTTCCCATGACTTCAACCACGGGATCAAAAACCGCATTAAAATTTTCAGTGATAGATTCTGCTTCAATAGTAATTTTTTTATCTAGGACTTGATTATTTGCATCAGAAATTCTTACCGTGTATTCCTTTCCTTCGATCAGACCGGATGCTTTAGAAGCTGTTAAAGCCGTATTTTGATTTGACCATTTATATTGATAGGGTTCTTTTCCACCAGTCACCTTCAACCTGATTTCTCCATTATTGATTGTAGAAGAAGGGTTAATGACTTCTACTTCTACTTGTAGAGAATCATTAGTGGGTGAAGAATTGGCTTGTAAATTTGATTGAAGTAATGCTGGTAAAAAAAATGGAATGAGTACTAATCTTAAAATTTTGTTCATAGATAACTTGAAAGTTAATTAAAAACTGATTTTAAACTTGTTGTACGTAGTTAAGAACTTAATTAAGTCTTAAATAGCGATTTGATAGGTAAATAGTTACAAAAGCAACTGCTTTACAACAAAATTGTTCAAAACTAGGGATAATTTTTTGGCTTACCAACCTCTTAACAAACAGTGTTACGGACGATTTTGGATCCCTATCAACCTATTTTTGAGTGTTATGTCACCGTAGAACTGGTTTATTACTATATAAATAGTAAAGTAATTTAATAAATAGTTGTATTACTACCTTAATAGTAATATAATTGTGACATGAAAGAATTAACCAAAGCAGAAGAGCAGCTCATGAGACATCTATGGAAGCTTGAAAAAGCCTATCTAAAAGATATAGTAGATGAATATGATGAACCCAAGCCAGCATACACTACCATCAGTACTGTAGTGAATGTTTTGGTGAGAAAAGGGATTATTGGATTTGATTTGCATGGAAAAGCCAAACATTATTATCCGCTTATTAGCAAAGAAGATTATTCTAATCAATCCATAAAGGGATTGGTCAGTAATTTTTTCAATAACTCATACCAACAGTTTGCTTCCTTTTTTACTTCCAGAAAAGAATTATCAGTTGATGAATTAAAGGAAATTAGAAAAATGATTGATGACGAAATTAAAAAGAAAGGCAAATGAATGCTCTATTGATATATTTTCTTAAGGTAGTTGGTATTCAGGCAATTTTATACTTGATATACAACTTGGTATTTCATAAAAGCGGAAGACATACGATTAATAGGTTTTATATAATCGTAGCGTTAATATTTAGTTTTACAATTCCTTTTGTAACGCTTCCCGACTTCCAACCTAGTGACGAATTAGTGGGAACTGATACGCCTATTTGGTATGAATTAGGGGATATAACTGAATATTCAAAGACGAACATTGAATTAATACCGGTAGAAAGATCAAATCGATCAGATTTTACAATAGAAGTGATTGTTTTGGGAATTTCATTGATCAGTATTCTATTTTTAATCAAATTGATTTATAGCCATTTTCAAATCATTAGATTAAAAAAGCAATCAGAAGAGATTATAGAAAACGGCTATAGGATTTATTGTGGTGAATTTGAAAGTCCTTTCAGCTATTTCAATGCAGTATTTGTTCCTAATGATCTTTTGAGTGAACCTTCATTTGACACAGTCTTAGAACATGAATTGGTACACTTAAGGAAGAAGCATTCTGTTGATAGGGTGTTGATGGAAATTATACTGTCCATATTCTGGTTCAATCCATTGCTCTATTTATTCAGGAACAGATTAATAGAAATCCATGAATTTCAGGCTGATGCAGAGGTTATAGCCTTAAAGAAAAATCCTATTGGATATCAAGAAATACTTTTTCAACAAATCAAAACCCAAAAGGCAATCGCTTCAGCTAATTATTTCAAATTGAACACCATAAAAACAAGAATTAAAATGATCAACAAAAACCCAAAACTATCGACTTGGTACTATCTTATGATATTGCCCGTATTTGCTCTAGTTACATTTTCTTTTGCCTCCAAAGATCGTAGTGAATTCATTCCGCCTTTAAAAAACGATATATCAGATGTTTTTGACTATGTGAAAATGCCATCTGATAATTATACACCATCTATTTTTCCACTTAAGGATACAGAAGGGGTAAAGCTTACTGCAAGCTTTGGTAAACGAATGCATCCCATTTTAAAAGTAGAAAGTATACATGAGGGAATAGATTTAAAGACTTATCAAGGAAATCCTGTGTTAGCCACTGCTGATGGAATCATTACAGAGGCAGGTTCGATTCATGCCAATTCTTGGGGTAAATTGATTAGAATTAGCCATAATGGTATTTATGAAACAGTTTATGCTCATTTGTCTGATATTAAAGTGAAATCTGGTGATAAAGTCAAAAGAGGAGACATCATTGGAAATGCTGGAACCACTGGCAAATCTACTGGCCCTCACCTCCATTATGAAGTTAAAGAACCTACTAATGGATTTTTGAATCCTGTCAATTTTATTAATGACTTTGATTTTAAAAGGAATACTACAATTGATAAAATGGATAATATAAAATTAGGAAAGCCCACTGGAAAACTTCAGGTAGTTATTGATCCTGGACATGGTGGAAAAGATCCAGGTATTAAATCGTCCGGACTGTCAGAAAATGAAATCGCTTTAAATGTGGCCAATCAAGTAGCCGAATACTTCAAAAATTCAAATCAGATAGAAATTATATTAACTAGAAATAAAGATGATTTTATTACATTAAAAGATAGGGTGAAAAAAACAGAAACTGCGGATTTGTTTATTTCTCTGCACATAGAATCTCATGAAGATGAAAATAAAGATATAATGGTGGCTATTTACAATGACCAAAACGAAAATGCCAATGCATCTCAATATTTTGCTGATTTATTATCTAATGAATTTTATGAAATTAACAGAAAGTTCAAATTAGGTTATAATAATGGTTTTTATGTCCTTAAGAATTCAAAATGTCCTGCCATATTGTTTAATATGGGCTATATCTCTAATCCAGAATCTGTAACCTATTTGAATTCTGAAGAAGGAATAAGACAAATAGCTCAAGAATTGTCTGATGCCATAAAGGCCGCAAAGTAATATTATTTATTTTCATTTAATGGCGGTATATGTTTAGCAATCACACTTATATCGCCTTTTTTATGTTTTTAATCGACAAAAAATCATGTTTCATAGAAATAAATTCAGAAAAAAGTATCATATTTAACTAATAATAAGCGACTTAAGTGATGGAGCTAAAAGCTATAGTTAAATATAAACAAGATTTAATAATACTATTCGTAGCCTTAGGCTATTTCTTTTTTGCCCGTTTAGGCTACTTTCTAGTGTTTGAGGATATCTACATTTTACCTACATGGCCTCCATCAGGTTTAGCATTGGCTTTTCTAATTTTACTGGGGCGAAAAGCTTGGCCAGGCATCACCATAGGAGCACTTTTAGCTAATATTTTGGCCTATTGGAATACTGGTGACTTATCCTCTGATTCAGTGATCTTACTATCTTCTGTTATTGCAGCTGGACATACTTTGGAGGCACTCTTAGGGAATTTTTTGATTGAGAAATGGATTCATAGAGATCAGCTTTTCAATAAGTCTATTCATGTTTTTAGATTTTTAGGAATAGGGTTTATTATTGCCTTAGTCAGTGCCATCATTGGAACGGGAGCACTTTATTACCAGGAATTGGTATCCACAGATGAATTTTTGACTCGCTTTGTTACCTGGTGGGTGGGAAACTTAGTAGGAATTCTTCTTTTTACTCCGTTTATTTTATCCTTTAAAGAGCCTATTACCAAAAACTTTAAGAAAGGGCATTTAATGGAAGTGATATTTTTTAGTATTGCTATCCTGATTGTATTTATCCTTCTCAATCAAGAAAGCCTAAGATATCCCGTACAGCAGTCAATCCCATTTTTAGTCTTGCCGATGTTGCTATGGTTAGCCTTTCGATTTCATTTAGCTGTTGCTATGACAGGAACAATCATTATTGGATTGATTTCTGTTTATATGACCACCCAGGATATTGGTCCTTTTGTGATGGAAACTTCCAATAATGCCATGTTGATTTTACAGACTTTTTTAGGGGTAATCAGCGTTTCCACCATCATTTTATCCGCAACGCAAAGAGAAAGGACTGAAGCGCAAGATGAGTTGAAGAGTCTAAATACAAACCTGGAGGAAATAGTACAAAAAAGAACGAAAGAGCTTGAAAAAGAAAATGCTACACGAAAGAAGGCGGAAGAAGAATTGAAATCTTCCAATTTAGAGTTAAGGAAAATTAATGCTGAATTAGATAATTTTGTCTACAGGGTGTCACACGACTTAAGAGCTCCAATTGCCAGTATGCTAGGATTGTTAAATCTTGCAAAATCTGATGCTGATTCTGAATTAAAAGCTACCTATTTAAACAAAATTGAGCAAAGTGCTAAACTGCAAGACACCTTCATTACTGAAATATTAGATCAATCTAGAAATGCCCGTTTAGAGGTTCGAAAGGAGCCTATAGATTTTGAGAAAATAATAAATGAATCGTTTGAACAGTTGAAATATTCGAATACCAATGATGGCGTAGAAAAAAGCTTAAATATTGATTTGAAGCATCCTTTTTACTCTGACCCATGGAGATTAAAAGTGATTATGAATAATGTAATCTCAAACTCTATTCGCTACCGAAATGGAAAATCACCTAAAATTGATATTGATATCTCTACTAAAAAGGAACAGGCTATAATTAATATCAAGGACAATGGTCGAGGAATAGGAGAAGAGCATATTAGCAAAGTGTTTCAGATGTTTTATAGAGCAACGGATGACAATGCTGGTTCAGGTCTGGGGCTTTACATTGTAAAAGAAACTGTAAGCAAGTTAAAAGGAGAAGTTCAAATTGAATCCAAACCGAAGGAAGGAACTACTGTTAGTTTTATATTGCCTAATATGAAAAATTAGAGTTCAAGCTTTAATGATGGCCTTTTATTAATATATTCAGCAATTAAAATCAAATTTTCATTTCTTTCAGCCGTTAAGGATCAAATTAAATCTATTCCAATGAAGAATCTATTGATGTTACTGATTTCCAGCATGGTGTTTTGGTCTTGCGAATCGTCAGAAAGCAAAGAAAGCAAATCAGCTTATTATGACTTTGAATTAGAAATTGATACGGTTCAAGTTGACCCGGGGAAGGAAATTTTGATGGCAGGAGCCTATACCAATAATTCTGCTGTATCAACTGATAAAACCAAATTCTATAATTGGGACAGAAATAATTATGCTTTAGAAGTTATTGATATTGAAAAGTATAGGCTAAAGGACAAAATCTATTTTGAGAAGGACGGACCAAAAGGATTGCAATCGGATTATTTGTTTTCAACCAAATCTTTACCAAATAATCGATTTGGTTTTGAAGATAATTCCTCATTTAAAATTCATGATGTGCAAGGGAATTTATTCAAAAAAGTAGTTTTTGAAGAAGAATGGATAAAGAATGGTTTACAAGAATTGGAAAGCTTTGAACTGGTAAATGTAAATGATGAAGGTACAGCACTTGCCGGTATACATTTTGGTTTTGATCAATATAAAGCCATGATGTTTATTTTGGATATAGAGGAACAAAAAAAGAAAAGTATTCCATTGCCTAAATTTCAAAGGCTGGAAAACTACAAAATTGTGTTGCATAGAAATGAAACTTATTTGACTAGTGTGAACCCAAAAATTTTCATTGATTTTCTGGGGGATAGCATGCTGATTTCAAATAACCATTTTAATGGTACATATATTTACAAATCAGATCAACTAACGCATAAATCATTCGAACATAGATTAATTCCAGAAGGAAAGGAGAAGATTTACAAAAAAAGGTCTGAATCGCGGGAGGAAGTGGTTCAAACGGTATTTGACATGAATGAAGAGGTATCCTTTACTCGATTTTTATTTGATGAAAAGAAGAATAAATTTTATCGTTTTTCCAATCAAGCAAAATATGCTGAAGGTAGTGATGAGCCAACTTGGGAGGTCTCTATGATGGTTTATGATCAAGAGCTCGATCTAATCGGTGAAAAGGAAATCATGACATTCGATAATTATGCCGAACCTTTGTTTGTAAAGGATAGCAAAGTCCATTTTCATTTAAACATGGAAGATGAACTGGGCTTCATAAGAATCGGTCTGAAAAAATAGCCACCTAAACACATAAAAACCTCAACACCTCAACACCTGCAAACTTGCAAGTCCAAACATTTAATTTCAATTTTGCCGATTCATTTTGGAACTATAATCACTTCAGTCAGTTTTAAACATTATGGCAGAAACATCTCATTGGACAGGATCCGAAAAATATTTATGCGACCCAGCATTGGCGCAAGCTTTTCACATGGCAAGAACTTTAGGAATGCCGCTTCTTATTGAAGGCGAACCAGGAACAGGTAAAACAGAATTACCCATTCACTATGCAAAAGATAGAGGATTAGATTTAGAAGTCTATCCTGTTGGTTCAAAAAGTAATGTGGAGCAATTTGTGGCTCGCTTTGATCATGTTAAATATTTGCGTGACTCTCAAATTGAAATCTTGAATGCTCAAAGAGAAGAAAAAGGTTTAGATAGCAAATTAACCACAGGTGATAGAAATCCAGAATCATTAAATGATTATGTGGTGAAAGGGCCAGCTGCAGTGGCTTACAGCAAACCTAATTCGGTTTTATTGATTGACGAAATTGATAAAGCACCAAGAGAATTCCCAAATGATTTATTGTATGCCTTAAGTCATAGAAAGTTCATTATGCCTGAATCTGGAGAGGTAATTGAAGTTTCAGAAGAAGATATGCCCGCTATCGTGATCACGTCTAATCGTGAGCAGGAATTGCCAACCGCTTTTAAAGGCAGATGTATTTATCACTATATCGACTTTCCTGATCAGGATACGATGAATAATATCATTAGTAAACACCATCCTAAAATGGACGAGAAAGTTGTAAGGGTGGCTTTAGATGTATTTTATCATTTGAGAAGATTAGGTTTGGAAAGAGCACCAACAACTCGGGAAATCCTGAATTGGCTTAAATATATGAGTGAAATTGCACCAAATGAAGCTGTAAAGAAAATTGCTGGTTTGGAAGGAATAGGTGCTTTAATCAAAACTCAAGCTGATATGGAAAGAGTCAGCAGAATGATTGGTGCAGATGAAAGCTTTGGTGCTAATTTGAATTGATTTACTATGCTCAGCACATTACCAGAACACTTCCGATCACATGGCTTAAAAGCCGATGTCCGCACTTTGCTTTTACTCAGAAAAGCTATGCAAAAAGGGCTGGTGAAAACCTTAGGAGATATTTACAATGTTTTAAAAGGTATTATTGTGAAGGATTCTGAGGATATGGGGCCTTTCACAAAAGCTTATTATGCTTATTTTCTACATATACCTATCAAGCCAGGCCAAACCCTAGAAGATGCCATAAAGCGATCTGAAACCTTTCAAAAATGGAAAACCGATTATGTGGAAGAAGCAGATCGAGATATTACGGATGAGGAATTGGTCAATACTTTTCTGGATGAAGTCCACTTGACTAGTTATGATATAAAAGAAGTGGTTTCCGGTAAAGAAATATGGGATAAGGATAATCCAGATCAGCAAGATACTGACCCAATTAATGAGGATGATGAGATTGCAGAACGAAAACTGGATAAAATGGCTGATTATTCTGAATTGTCATTGGAAGAATTGCTGGAGCGTATGGAAAAGGTTCGTGAACAGCAAAAAACTCGACATGGTGGCGGTAGTCACTGGATTGGAACCGGTGGAATTTCTCCTTATGGACATGGAGGAGCTGCTAAAAATGGTATTCGTGTTGGCGGTCAAGGAGGAGGGAAGATGGCCCAGAAAGTAATGGGCGATAAAAATTATTTCCCAATTGATCGAGACTCCACTTTAAACGATAATAATATTGATGCGGCTTTAGCTTCCATTAAAGGTGTTATAGAGGAAAGCGCCACCGAAAAATTAGATGTTCCTCAAACCATTAAATCAGGTTTAAAGCGTGGTGGATTGTTTATTCCGGAAATGTCGAGCGAAAAAAATGAGGAATTGAAAATCATAGTTTTGATTGATAATGGTGGTTATTCAATGGCACCTTATGTACGCTCAGTACAAAACCTTTTCAGGAAAATGCGAACGCGCTTCGCCCACGACTTGGAAGTGTATTATTTCCACAATACTATTTACGATAGGGTTTATACTGATGAAAGAAGAACGAAACCCATTTCTATTGAAAAGCTATTAAGTCACAACAAAGATTATCGAGTCTTTATAATGGGTGATGCCGCCATGGCCCCTTATGAAATCAATTCATTAAGTATAGAAAGCTTGAAAGCCATCCCACAGAAATTCAAGAAATGCGTTTGGTTAAATCCAGAACCTATCAAATATTGGCCGCATACTTATACCATTCAGCTTATAAAGCAACTAATACCTATGTTTCCATTAACTCCAGCAGGAATAGAAAGAGCGGTGAGGAGCATGAATAGTAAGGGAACTGACGGGTGAATAGAACTTATTCATTATCAGTACTTAAACAATATATTGGAATATTTTTAAAATAATTCATAGGAAAAGCTTTGTATAAAAAAATAGAATTGCTTTTCTTTGCACTCGCTTAAGGGAAAAGCGGTTAATTTTCCCAACTTTGATATAGATTTAGTCCTTTCGCTCAAGTTGATTGAGCATTCCGACTTTCAAAGTGGGGAAGGCCTCAGGTTGTTATCCCTAACCTGCAAATAAAAGGGTTGTCTAGGTCCGTTAGCTCAGCTGGATAGAGCAACTGCCTTCTAAGCAGTAGGTCTCAGGTTCGAATCCTGAACGGATCACTTAGCTAATTTAATTAGCTTCAAAAAGCCTTAAATTTAACTGTTTAAGGCTTTTTTTATGTTCCTTTATTCAAAGGATATCAAACTAATACAATTAAAAAGTGTCCATTTGGTGTCCATTTTGAAAATGTATATTTTTGGACACTAATTCTGGTAACCATAATTACCAGATTTGCATTGTTGTCTGTTGTGTCATATTTCTGCTCATGCTGTATAGTTAATCTAAACAGTTTCAATCATGAGCAATTCAAAAAACTATTCATTAACCACTTTACTTTACGTAAAGAAACACCGAATCAAAAACGGCTTAGCTCCTTTGTATTTAAGAATTTCTACAGGAAATTCAAAAGTAGAATCCTCCCTGAGTAAGAAAGTAGAATTCAAAAAATGGAATTCAAAAAGGCAGAGATTAAACGGAACAGCACAAGATGTAAAGCAACTCAACCGTTTTCTTGATCAATTATTAAATAAGGTTCATAAGATCTTTGAAGATTTAATCCTTGATGAAGAATTGATCTCAGCAGAAATTATCCGAAACAAACTATTCAACCTCGAGGAAGAACAGCAAATTACACTTCTGTCAGCCTCAAAGTATCACTATGATCAAAACATCCATAATTTCTCAACAGGAACCTTACAGCACTATAAAGTGACTGAGCGCTACTTTGAAAGGTTCTTAAGTACAAAAAAGAACCTTTCAGATATAGCCATTGAAAAAGTAGATTATAAGTTTCTACTTGATTTCGAAGCGTTTTTGAGAGCATGGAAACCAAAAGACCATCAAAAACCAATAGGTCATAATGGGATAATGAAACACATGTGCCGGTTTAGAAAAGTGTTGAATTATGCTTACAAAATGGACTGGATAACCGATACCCCTTTTAAGAAGTATCATATCTCTTATGAAAAATCTACTAGAACTTATCTAACAGTAGAAGAACTGTCAGCAATTGAGGTAAAGGAATTAGACATTGCCAGACTAGAACAAATCAGGGATATATTTATTTTCAGCTGCTATACAGGGCTTTCTTATATTGACCTATTCAATTTAAGCAAAGATCATATTGTAATTGGAATTAATGGCGAAAAATGGATCCAATATAAACGTCAGAAAACCTCCACCCCCTTTTCAGTCCCTTTGTTACCAAAAGCACTTGAATTGATCGAAAAATACGAAGATCATCCCAAGGCTAAAGAAAACCAATTATTACCAGTGGTTTCCAACCAAAAAACAAACGCCTATTTAAAGGAAATAGCAGACCTTTGCGGAATCAAAAAGCAGCTAACATTTCACATTGCAAGGCATACATTCGCTACTACAGTTACTTTAACTAATGGTGTCCCAATGGAAACAGTTAGCAAAATGTTAGGTCATACCAAATTATCAACCACTCAAATCTATGCCAAGGTAGTAGAGAATAAAATCGGTACTGACATGGCAGCACTCAAGGAAAAGCTTTCAAGCTCAGAACAGATGAGAAAGGCAGACTAATCTGCCTTTTCTTCACATTGAACCTATAATATATATTGCATGTGCATACAGCTAAATAGTTACATTAATTTATTGTCAATTATAATCATTTGTATAATATTGCGTTGAAATAGTACCATTTTAAATCAATTAAAAACAAAAAATATTTTAGCCAAATTGAACCAATACTCCCCAGTAATTAGAGTGCTTTTTTAAATTTAAAAACTGAAACCTTAGGCTTAAAGTGAAATATGAACTTGAAATGTTTGAAGACTTTGTCTCAAACAAATTGAAAAACAACAACCTAAATTTTAATACTACAGAAATTTCAGATTTATTAAGAGCTATTCCGAAGGAGGAACAAAGGATTAAAAAAGCTCTAATGAAACTAGTTTTTAGTGACTTGAAAGAAAAGGTAGTAGAAAGAATCATACAGACTTATCAAAGTAAACTCATTTTCCTATCAAATGATCTTACCAAAAAAATTGAGGGCAAGGATATCCCTAAACTAGATGAAATCGAAAGAGATAATCAATTGCTTCGATTTAAAGTTTTGCTATTGAATACTTTGATGGATTTGCTAACATTTATAGAAAAACACTTCTCTAAATATTTTGCTGAGAGTGAAATCATTCCATCAGCTTACTTCTACAATTCGAAAGCTTTTGTATCTCAACAAATTCAGGATTTTCAACAAGTTTGCAATAGTAAAAATATTGATAAGTCGTTTATCACCGTTTTAATGATGCCTTTAGAAAATTTTCTAATTGCGCCTAAAGGCACAACATTTAAGGAATTAATTTATTGCAAATCCTATCTAAGGGAGATTAAAAACACATTGAATACTGAGGTTTCTGGGATAAAAATGGAAAGGGAACTGATACTTTCATTGATCTATATCAATTTTAATACCTATCCCTTCTACAATTATGTAGCAAAAAAAATCACAGCACATTATCAAACAAAGCCCACAATCCAGAAACAATTGGGATGTCTTCAACTTTTCAAAAAGTTGCTCAACCAATGTCAAGTCAAGCCCGATTTTGAATATATCCCTAGAGCAGAAAGTATCAAGGATCAATTAATAAAATGGATAACTGAAGAAATTGAATATTTTACAAAGCAAAAACAAATAGAAATACATTTTGATTTCAATGATAATAATGCAGACCGACAAATAAGCAAATCTGATAAAATCCATTGTGAACTTTCAGTAGCTCAACTAGCCTATTCCATGAAATTATTGGTGAAATCAAAACTTATCAATGCCTCCTCAACGGAAGATTTACTAGATTTCATTACCAAAAATTTCTCAACTGTAAACCAAAAACAAATTTCCAAAGCAAGCTTAAAAAACAAATTCTACATGGCTGAGCATTCCACTATTGAGCATGTCCAAGACGTAATGAGTGATTTGATAAGTAATGCCGAGGTTGATAAAACTAAATTATAAAATTCCCTTCCCTTTTGGGGAAGGATTCAGGATGGGGCTGTCAACTTTCCATAAATTCATCCAGTCCATGCTTTTCAAGTAATTGAAGATATTCAAATAGTAGTCTCTTATTAAAGCCAGGTAATCCTTCGAGATTTCTGGTGCCTATTGAAATCATGTCCGATAGTGAATGGAGTTTGTGAGCTTCTGCAAACCTTAAGAGTTCACTACTCATTTGCAGTTCCTCTAAAGGGGTGTTCAATATATTTAACGGGGATTCCTTCATAATTTCTTTTCATCCCCGCTATAAAATAGCGCAGGACACCGACAAAGCGCACTAGAGGCACCGCCAAGTGCCCATCACACTACTATGCCGGGCCTACGCGTTGCGCAGGCGACCAGCTTTTAGTAGTGTGATTAGTTTAATTTTGGCGGTTTTCTAGTACACTTCTAAAGCTCTCGCTTTAATATTTTTCGTTCATTATTTTCTGCCTCAAATATAGTTAATTAAAATCTTTTCATCTCAATCTAAAATTTCACTTTAAAACAATTTTGATTTTTTTTCATACTAAAAACCTCATTTAACGAAAATTAATGGGGGTTGCAAGGGGTTGCAACCCCCATTGCAACTGTTTTCACTTTCATCATTTCCCCAGCTTTGTCCTGACAACAAAAACAACTAAAATTTATGGCAGCAGAAGTAATCACAACAGACGACTTACACGAGTTCAAACTTGAACTTATGGACGAATTCAGAAAGCTCCTTTCGGAGCAAAAGGGAGTTTCAACCAAAAAATGGTTGAAATCAGATGAGGTTAGAAAACTCCTGGGCATTAGTCCAGGAACACTGCAAAACCTCAGAGTAAACGGCACCTTGCCATTCACCAAAATGGGCGGGGTTTTATACTACGATTCTCAGGACATTCACAGCATTTTGGAACAAAACAAAATAAGCTGATGGATACTCATGAAAACTCAGCAAAGGAACCGGTGAATTTCATTCACCAGTTCCTCTTGGCCGTGGACAAAATTCAAGAAGAGGATGGATTGAATCCAACGCATGTAAGCTTATTCCTTGGGCTTTTCATCATGTGGAATCTTAACCATTTCAAAAACCCTATTTCAATCAACAGAGCACAGATGTTAAGAGTCTCAAAAATAGGTTCAAAACATACGTATTTGAAATGTTTGAAAGACCTAGAAAGATTGGGCTTCATTGAATACCATCCTTCTAAAAATCCAGTCCGTGGAAGCCTGATTTACATGTGCAATTTCGGGACAAGTAGTGACCCAAGTACTGCACCACTTAGCCAAAATAAGAGGTGCAAAAGTGGGCATAGTAGTGAGCCAAGTAGTAGGCAAGTACTGCACCCTTCATTAAACAATACAAACTATACAAACATTAAAAACAATATATATGATGAAAAAGAAAAATTTAAAAAGAAGAAAAAAGGAAAAACTAAAAGCAGCACAAATTCAAGAGCTTCAGCTCCAGTCTCGGATACTGGCAAAAACGCATCACCAAAAGGTTCACGTTTCACACCACCATCAAAAAAAGAGCTAAAAGCATTTTTTGAACAGCAAACCGAAAAATATTCAATTCCGGTTCGCTTCGCTCCCGTGGAGGCTGAAAAATTTTTCAATTACTATTCCGCCAAAGGCTGGAAAGTAGGCTCAAAATCGCCCATGATAGATTGGAAAGCAGCTGTCCGAAACTGGCTCCTGAATTTTAAAAAATTCAATGGCATTGAGGATAAAAAAAATGAAGCTGGCAAACTCCACAATCAAGAGGATAAAAGCTATGACATTCCGCTTTGACCTCCAAAGCTTCAACGCTGGAGGTCTCCGACCTCCACTTGTTTAATCAAAATCTCAAACAAAATGCAACCAAAAAACTACTCAAGCAACAAATTCCAATTCGCAAGATGCATTGATTTCTTGCAAAAGGCAGGTCAATCAGAATTCGGAAATCACTTTAAGGTTTACCCTGCAGACTACGAAATTATCTTCAAAATACTAGCGTATTTTTTCGAGGATGAAAAGCTTTGTGAGCAATACAAACTTTCCATAAGAAAAGGGCTTTTGTTAACCGGTCCTGTAGGTTGTGGCAAAACAACCCTAATGATGTTATTCCGCCACTTCCTCCACACAGTCCACAAATATCCAGTTAAATCCACCAGAGAAATTTCTTACGAATTTCTAGACCACGGCTTTTCCATTATTAACAAATACTCAAAAGCCCATTTCCAACGCTATCAAGTCCAAATGGTGCCACGCACCCTATGCCTCGATGACCTCGGCCTAGAATCAACCATCAAACACTTCGGAAATGAAACCAATACAATAGCTGAAATACTCCTTAATCGCTATAGCCTTTTCACCAATAGAGGCATGATAACTCATGCAACCACTAACCTGAATCCTGATGAATTGGAAAATCTATACGGAAACAGAGTGAGGTCAAGAATGAGGGAAATGTTTAATTTGATTGCATTTTCTTCACAGGATAAAAGAAGTTAACTTATTTCAGGGTTAAGGCTTTTGTTCACCAAAATAATCCATTAATTTGTAGTGTTGAAAATCAGAGTTCTTGCTAGCCTTAGTATTTTCTGGCTATCATTAATATGTTAATAATTTATATCAGAAAGAGCGTTAGCTAAATATAAAATAATGAAAATAGACTTCTCTGAAATAGATCATTGGGCTGAGTTTGAAGACCTGGCAGCTGCCTATTTTCGAGAATGTATCAATCTTGACGACAACCAGATTGTTAGTGTAAAAGTTGAATCATCGGGCGAAGGTCCTGATGGTGGGCGAGACATTTTAGTTACTTCATTAGTTGATGATTCCATAGTAACATTTGAAAGAAAATGGGTTATACAATGCAAATTTTATGATACTCTTTATAAGAGTAATCTTGATAAGATAAATATACCTACATTAATTCGGGAATATGATGCAAGTGGGTATCTTCTAATTGCTAAAAATTCTGTTCAGGCTGGAGTAACACAAACATTTGAAAATTTAAGAAACAATTGTAGGGATGGTTACCAATATGAAGTTTGGAACGGCAATCATTTTATAAATAAGCTTATTTTTGTAGGTAATTTACACCAACAATTTTTTCCTAAGTACTATGTTTACACAAAAGAGATGGAAGCAAAAATGACTCAAATTAAAGCAAAGCAATGAAAAGGAAAGCATTTATATCATACGCAATGCAGGACACTGAGCAGTATGTCCTAACTCTTATTGCTGATTTGTTAAGAACTGAAAACTTTCAAATCGACTCAAGCTTTGATGACTATAGCAATATTGTCAGTCAATCTGCATTTAAGAAAATCAACGAGTCTTCTTTATTCATTGGATTAATTACGGAATACGGAAATAGAAACACGAATGTACTTAGTGAGTGGAATTTAGCTGTTGAAAAGAAAATACCAAGTCTTTTGTTAGTAGAAGACACTGTTACAATTAATCAACAATTATCCAATCACCCGAACGTTTTAATTTTCAATCGACATTACCCACAATCAGGGTTGAATAAGGTAAGAAATCAAATAAAAAATGCTAATAATTTATACGACAGAAAAAATAATGAAAATGCTTTAGGATGGATTCTTGGTGGTGTAGCGGCAATAGCTATTATTAGCCTATTATCGGACGAATAAAAGTACTATTTGAATCAAATAGTTCACTCTCTAAACCCGCACGGTTTTTCCATGATAATTGCACAAGATTAATTTGTCTTATTTTTTGCCGATAGTCACTGCAAAAGAATCATGGATTTCATCCTTGATTTTTCGCTTAATTACCTGGTTCATGAGTAAGTAAGGCTATAAGGTTGAATAATACTGTTTTCTTTAATAAATTCTATCAATACCCCCCTTGGTAAGTGCGTATTCAGCAAACCCGTTCAATATATCTTCTTCGATCTGTTCCCAGTTTTGATCATAAACTTTTTCATATTCCTTCTCAATTTCATCTGGCTCAAATTTATAATCTTCAGATTTACCGCTATGGAATTGAATTAAATGTCCAGTAATTTCGATAAATGATTTAAATTTATTTGTTTGATAAAACACCTCATATGCTCCTTTCCCAACTACTTCTTTCGCCTCAAAATGCACATTATAATCAATTTTGTCGTTTTCAAGATTTTTATTCACCTTCATAGATATATAATTTTACAATAATAAATTTAATTAAATAACTGCTAATTAACAAGTTATCTACGAAGCAAGCTGTAGATGAAATTAATAGCATTTGGTTGAAGGTTGGATCCCTTTTTAATGGAAATCGTTAAAGGAACAGCTTCATTTCTAGAATACGCTTAATGCCAATGAAATCCCAATCAAATCTTTGAACGAAGAAAGATTCACATACTACGGTAAATTATACTTTAACCTGAAAATTTAATTTTATATAAGACTTACCTTCCTCAATATATGCTGTTCCATATCCCATTTTAGATCCAGAAGGATTATCCAACCTACAATTATCCAATAAGTACTTTTTGAATTTATTAAAATCGATTAAATGATAAGAAACCACCTCCTCATTACCTTTTACAATTATAATCCCTCCAATAACATCATATTCTCCTGACCACACAGTTGCTGATGTCATTCCCAAAGATGATTCAACCATAAAGTTGATCAATCTATACTCGTAAAATGAATGCCCGTGTTTAAGATTGTAATTACAAGGGTTTGCATCATTAAGTTTTTCTATAACTTCATTAAACTTTGTAATCCCAAAAGCATATTTGTTTAACACTGCACTTGCAATGATCTCTGGTAGCGAACTATCAATTAATTGTAAGTTCAACTTAAATACTTCACCTTGGTAATCCCTGTAATGAATACTATAATTATCTAAGATAAATCTAACTCTATCTATGTATTTATGTCTAGTATCAATTTCATTGATCTCAATAATTTCATTCTCTTCTAAAGGTTTGCCGTCCTTAGTTAATATTTCATAAATTATGTTAGTAGTTGGATTTGCATTAAATGCTGTAGGATTGCTCCCAAGTAAAGATTTTATACTGAATTTTTGATCAGTCAATATTGAATTTACAGGATCATAGATATATAAATTTATATCCCCTTTTAACCCATAACTTTCACTAACCTTTTCGATCATGAAACTATTTATGTTTGCTTCCAAGCTACTTGAAACTCCAAATGCTTTCCCTTTTCCTTGTTTTAATTCACGTATCAGATTTCTTGTTATATCAACAATTTCAGCTCGTGGTATTGCTCTTAAAATGTTGCCAGTTTCAGAATCTACAATGTTGACATTTCCTGAAGTCTCAATTTTGTAGTCCTTTGGTTTCCCAAAATCATTTCTCTTAATAGATTGTACTTCTACAAAATTTCCATTTCTTTCCAATTTTTCATCTGCTGAATATAGTTTCCCCTCACTTAATAATTGAAAAAAAACATAAAGCTCACTCCATTCTCCTTTATTGCCCTTGTACATACTTATCAATTCTTTCTATTAATAATTTGACATGCTCTTTTCCTAATAAATAAAAACGACCAACTTCCCTTAGCTCTCTAAATTTCACAGGCATTTCTATTTCAACTACTTGGCTGTAATCATGTCTATCACCTTTCTTTATCTTGAATTCTCTACTTCTTTTCGTATCTATATATAGGGAAATGTAAAAAAAATACCCCTTATATTTAACCTCCAAATCAAGCCCTTTAGCAACATCTCTAAAAAGTGAAAACCTAACTTGATCAAACTTCTCCGAATTTTCAGCTAATAAATAAAAATGAAAATCCCTTATTAATGATGGGTAAGTTCTCAGCATTCTACTTTTTACCCCCTCCTCAGAATACCATTTATTCTCTATAAGTATATTTCCATTATTCCTTTCCATTACAAAAGAATCAAAATATGTCTTTAAGAATTCCTCCTGTGTTGGAATTGCTAATCTTGAATAAATCTTGTAGTAAAAAACCTGAGCAAAATTCGGGATGTTAGCATTTTCTACAGCTTTATCTTTTTTAAGGCCGTTGCCGTTGTAATCTAAATCTCGAATTTCATCCTCAAAATCTCCAGCTGTTTTTTCAAATTTTCTCCCAGTTACTATAGTATTATTCTTAAGCTGAATGTCAGCAATATTTTTAAAGAACATCTCAAGTAATTATTTCAATGATTTTCTCAGCGGTAGCCTGAATTGCAGGAACGGCAACTGAATTACCAAATTGTTTATAAGCGGACGCATCGGCAACTGGTATTAAAAAATTATCGGGGAAACCTTGTAATCTTGCCCATTCTCTAGGTGTCATTTTTCTTATACCTTCTCTATTGACTTCTCCTTTGATATGTGTTACAGGGGTATAATCTGTAATCCTGTGATCTAAAACAAGATTTCTTTCCCTACCCATACCGCCACAAACAACGGAATTTGCAATTTCATCATCTGCAATCACGGCATAACCAAAACCATTTCCTTTCCCCAAATGTCTAGCCTTATGTTTTTTCAATGTGTTTAAATAAGTATTTGAAAGATAGTACTTTACAGATACAGGCTCTTCTTCCTTCACATCTTCGAATGATACAGGCGATTTCGATGGTTCAGGATACTCGAAAGTCTCAATTTTTAAATCTTTCCTAAATCCAACGATAAAAATCCTCTCCCTTTTTTGAGGCACACCGTAATCCTTTGCATTGATAATTTCTGGTTCAGGGACATAGTACCCAAGTTCATTCCTCAAAACGTTTAATATAGTAGCAAGCGTTTTGCCTTTATCATGTCCCCTCAATCCTTTAACGTTTTCAAGAAATATAGCTTTTGGCTTTTTCCTTCTTATTATTTCAGCCACATCAAAAAATAAAGTACCTCTAGTATCTTCAAATCCACCTCTTCTTCCAGCAATTGAAAACGCCTGACACGGGAATCCTGCGCATAACAAATCAAAATTATCAGGGATATATGATTTAGTTTCTTCCTTAGTAATATCTCCAAATGGTTCTTCACCAAAATTAGCCCTATATGTTACTTTTGCTTTACTATCCCATTCACTGGTGAATATACATTTTCCTCCCAAGTTTTGCATTGCAATCCTAAAACCCCCAATTCCAGCAAATAAATCAATAAATTTAAATTTTGGCTTATTAGGACTTGGAAATGGAATTCGAGCAATATCATCAATATTCAATATATCTTCAATCTCCTTAAAATCTATGGGATCCATCACATTTGATGGTTTAAGGTGTCGCAATATTGTTTCTAGATATTTTCTTGCATCGTTTTTGTAAAAACTTGAAACTCCATTTTTATTATTATGTAAGTAATGAGTTAATACAGCATTTCCGTATTCGGATTCACCAACTATTTTCGAGATAGAAGATTTTTCAAAAAAGTCTTTTAGATTTATTCTTTCTTCTGGCTTCATTAATTTGGCTTTCATTTTAATTCACGCAATTTATTAAATAATACTCAATTTCTTTTGCTCAAAATCTTATAACTATATATTCAGCACTAATTATAATTGTTCTCTTGTTCCTTATATCTAATCTATTCATTTCAAGTTTTGGAATACTACCTTCACTAATAGTCTCCTATATAAACAGGCCTAAAAAAAGTAGGAAACATATAAATCATTTCCTCATTATAGATGATCAAATCCTTATACCTCAAAGCTCCATCTACTAACTGAAGCTTTTTCCCTTGCGGGAAAAACGGTATAGGTTTAGTCAATATCACGGCCTCAATTCTTTTTCCAGGAAAGTACGGCCACAAATAATACTTATCTAAATCATCATGCTCATGAGGTTTAAATATATAATCCACTGGTCTGCGCTTGCGCTTTTCAATATCCACAAACTTCAAGCTTGGCACTTCTGAATATGCCTGAAAAAACACCTGTTCTCTATTGGGTACAAACCCTCCTCTAAGTAAACTTCCTAAACTTCTCATAATACTAAATATATTAGTATTAGCTAATTTAATTAGTATTTATAAGGAATGGAAATCAAAAGCTTACTTTAGATATTAAATTAAATTTCCTAACTTCATAACTATATTTTAAAATAAAAGAATGAAATATCAGAGAATACCCACTCAATCAATTTTCATAGATAAAATAAACCTAGAATTAAACGACATAAAATTATACCTTAACTAAAATTCAACCAACATGAAAACTCAACTAACCTTATTTTTAGCATTTCTTGTATTTTCGCTTTCAGCTCAAATCCCCGAAGGCTATTATGAAACCACAGCTGGTCTTGATGGTGAAGAATTAAAAACAGAACTACATGAAATCATTAATGACCACGTAATTTTCACCTACACCAGTTCCAATACTGATACTTGGGACATCCTAAAGCAAACCGATAAAGACCCAGAAGACGAATCCTATGTAATTGGCTTCTATTCAGGCTTCAAAATGGATGCCTCTGAGGAGTACAATAATGGTGATGGCTGGAACAGAGAACACGTTTGGGCTAAAAGCCGTGGAAGTTTGGGTACAAATAGAGGCCCAGGAACTGACGTTCATAACCTACGAGCTGCAGACATATCAACCAATTCAGCCCGCAATAACCGCAATTTTGATGAAGCCACTGTTCAATACATAGATGAATCAGGGCAATACCAAGGAGAAACAGAAAGCTATACCAGCTCCTCAGAATGGATATGGGAACCAAGAGACAAAGTAAAAGGAGATGTAGCACGAATCCTTTTCTACATGGCTACTCGCTATGAAGGAACAAGCGGTGAGCCTGATTTAGAATTAAGAGAAGAACTATTAAGTAATGATAGCAATGAACCCTACCACGCTCGACTTTCAGCCTTGCTCGAATGGCACGAAGCAGATCCAGTAGATGAAATAGAAAGAGAAAGAAATAATGTCATCTATTCCTTTCAGGAAAACCGCAATCCATTCATAGATCATCCCGCATTTGTAGGCTTAATCTGGGGAGGAGAAAAAGCAGACGATGTGGAGGATGAAGAAATATTATCTTCCGATGAAAAAATCAAAAACGAATTTAAATTTTACCCAAATCCTGTTACTTCAAATTTCACAATAGATGCACCAGAAGGCTCTAAATTCAATATAGTCAATTCACAAGGACTAGGGATATATAAAAATTTGAAAAGAGCAAAAGCAATAGATAAAATCAGGAAATTACCAAATGGTATTTATATGCTTATAACCAGGTATGAAAATATTATCATTTCATACCAAATTATAAAAAATGAATAGGATCTATAGCTAGTACTCTTAAAAGCAAAATTTATCAAGCTCATTAATGGAAAATGAAATAAAAATTAAATTCAACGGGTCTGGAAATATAAAAATCCAAACTTTAACCGATTTTCTTAATAAGTATGAGGACCTATTGTATCAAATAAACAATAAATTAGGATACACTCCTGAAGATTTATTAATAGAAGTCTCTCCACCTGCAAATGGAAGTTTTAAAATAAACCTTTCTCCAAAATACGAAAATGCATTATTAAAGACTGTTGGAACAATTGTGGCATCTACTTTATCTGGATTAATAGTTTATCATATGACCAAACCAATAAAGCCAGCTACTACAAATGAAATCGAAATGTTATTAGAAGAGAAAGGAATTACCGATAAAGAGATTTCTAAAAACGTATACAACATTTACCATAATTCAGGTGCCAATCAAACTATCAATCAAACTTTTCAGATTGTTGATAGCGATGAGAAAATTACAGGTCTCAAAATCCAACAGGATAGTTTAAATATTATTGACATCCCAAAGGATAAAATGAAAGAATATATTACAGATACTTCATCAATAGATTTAACTAAGGCAGCTAAAGAGGATAATTTAACTGAAGAGGCGATTCTAATAGTAAAAACAATCCACTTTGAAGGAAATGCGAAATGGGCTTTTATTTATAGAGGCTATCCAATTAAAGCGATTGTTAAGGATAAGGAATTTCTACAAAAACTAAGCAGTGAAGCATTTAGGAAGGGTGACACTATGAAAGTTATTCTTACAAGAAAAAGGCATTTTGATGAGGAATTAGGGACATATCTAGTTGATCAAAGTTCTTATGTAATAGAGAAAGTTCTTGAACATACTTCAAAAACTGATTCATCTCAGAATAAATTAGACTTTTAAAACAGCAATCTATATAATCATAATTCAATGAAATACTGGCATAAATTACTTAAAGACTGGAGAGCAAAAGGTAATAATGGATTTACAATTCCTTTTATTATTGGAAGTCAACAATATCTGCCTGGACTTAGAGAAAAACAAGATGTAAAGCAATTAATATATGATATTTTTTATAATGAAGAAGAAGTTGATATTTATATTACTTACTGTCAAGATTTAAATGACTTGATTTTAGGTATTCGAGATGAAACTAAATTAAGAATTGCTGGTGAATTTATTAAACTACCAAATAATTCAAAGTCAAATCTATTTCTAACAAAAATAGCGAATAATTTGGGCAATAATGTAGATGGTATTGCAAAAACCCTTGAAGAAAAATATCAAATGGCCATTGACAAAAATAAATTCTCAGTTAACAACAGAGTAAGTGACGATTTCACTGACAAAGAACGGAATTTTATAATTCAATCTTTTAGTGATATAAACAAGTGTCGGCTTTAATCATATACCATTAAAACAGATTAATTCAATCATGAAGAAATTAGTTCAAAATATTTCAAATCAATAAATACTCTGATAAGTCATTATACAAAAACTATGATCGAGTTTAGAAATCCATACTATATTATACCTCCAGGCTCAAACAAACAAATTTTGTCGCACCCTAAAGAACGAAATGGTGTAGTTGAATTAGCTGTTTTTCAAGAACACCGTTATGCTTTTTTCTATTGGTTAAAGTGGTCAATAAAACACAAAACAACCAACCCTCCATGTTTAGTGACTTTGGACTGGCATCAAGATTTATGCTCTCCATGTTCTACTGAGAAGAAGTGGTTGTCTCAACTCGATCTATCAAATGACGGTGAAATCGCCTTGTTTTCTTGGTCAAAACTAGCAGGCAATAATGATGGGCAAATTTTATCAGCGGCTTATCTCAATTTAATTGGTAATATATATGTTTACTGCAGACAAGGTGCATTTGAAAGGGACTGGCAAGATGAAGAGTTTGTTGATATAAATGGAAACATTCATTACATTAAAAAATTTAAGACACAATCAGGATTAGAACAACATCTATTGGCAACATCTGAAACTAAAGTGTATTTTGATATAGATCTTGACTTTTTCACTATCAATAATCCATACAATGGGAAAGGCAAATCTTTTACATACATGACTAGGAATGAAATTGTAAATCTACTTTCCGTTAAAAATCCACTTATTCAATGGATATTCTCGAGACTTAGCGGCTTTACGATTGCAACCGAACCAGAGCATTGCGGTGGTCTTTTAAAATCAAATAGACTTTTGGACATAATTAATAGAAATTACTTTAAGCCTGACCTTTTTACTCAGAAATGTGAATGGCGTCATAAAACTTAATGCTCTAGTAGAACTTATTTTTAAACTTTACATACAATTTTTACCATTGTTTGATAAATAGCGAAACCTTCATAAATGTATTTTAGGACAATACAATATAAAAACAAATCAATTGAGAATAGATAAAGGTCATAGAAAAAACCATTACGTCCCAGTTTGGTATTTAAAGCACTTTACAAATAAAGAAGGGCTAATATACGTTTTTGATAAGCAGGCAAGATATAGATCTAAAGAAATTCTACAAAAAACACCTAACCAAATCTGCTACGAATACAATAGGTATCTGATGAAGTTTCCCAAAGGCGAAGAAATAACTGTACTAGAAACTAATACATATGGTCACTTTGACACCCGTCATGCTAAAACCTTTCATCTTTTAAATGAATGCGATTTAAAATCTAATATATGGTCTATGGAGGTAGTTAGTTCACTCGAAGAATTTGTTCCATTACAATATTGGAGATCTCCTGCATCTGATGCCGAATTTCAAATAAAACTAGAAAATGCTAAGCGATTAGAAGAATTTGGACTTTCTGTTTACAAAGGAAATAGTAACCAGCCTTCAACAGATTTAGAATTACATAAATTAATATTATCAGAGAGCAATATGCCACAAACTCTCAGACCTGCTTTAGCAATGTCTTCTTTTGGTAAAAGTCATCCCATCAATGATAAACTTGAATGGAGGTTAATTGACCAAAATACTCAGAAGCCGAACTTAACCTCTGATAATCCTATAATATTCGAAAATCATCCGAAAGTAGTAGAAGACTATCGAAGTTGTGCTATCATTCCAATTGGAAAAACAAGAACCATAATACGTATAAATAAAGAATTAGGTCATTTCCATCATAATATAGTTTGGCAGGATATGATTCAAATTTATCAAGCTCATAGATACGTCCTATCATCAGACAAGGAATATCTAACGAATTGTATTAAAGAATATAGGAATCGAAAATATGAATCGAAGATAGACATGTTAAGACGATATGTTTTTGATATCTATAAAAACAAATAACAGCCACCATGCGCATTGCCTAATTTCCCTACATACCTTACGCAATCCAAAAAATTAGCCAAAGCCCTCGGCTCCCTCAGCCGAAAGCCTTTATTTTCCCTTAAGGGTAAATCAAAGGTCCTCGGCAAACCTGCCGCACCACGGGAGCAAACCAAATTATCTCTTAAGCCTAGTATCATTTTATTTCACGTACCAAATTCCAATATTTACCTTTAATTTATATTATTTTTCATAAGTTTATCCTAAAGAAAGTACCTCTAAAGGTGTACTTAGCCACCAGTTTGGCTTCATGCAAAAATACCCAATGCTACAAATAATTATTGAACATGATTGAATCAATAGAAAAAGGCAGAAAAGAAGATGGTAATCGTTCTATTGCTGATAAAATAATAAAAAGACTACACGATTTAGAAAAAACTGTCGAAACTAATCATGGTAGATGGGCATGGGAACTTTTACAAAATGCAAAGGATAGTGTTGCAACTGAAAATGATAGAAAAGTATCAGTGCAGATTAAGCTCTATGATGGAAAAATAGTTTTCAAGCATAATGGTAGGCGTTTTACTGAAACAGATGTTAGGGGTATTATTAATCAAATATCTTCAAAAGAAATTGAAGAAGATGAAGAAACCAAACAAACAGGAAGATTTGGTACAGGCTTTTTAACAACTCATATCCTCTCAAAGGTTATAACGATTCAAGGAATATTAGAAACTGAAAATGGTGATTTTTATAAATTTAAGTTCCCATTAGACAGAGAAGGAAAAACAACTACTCAATTAGTCCCCAAAATTGAAAAAGCATGGAGTAGCTTCCATGAGTCAGTAACTAAAATTACTCAGGACTATGATAGAAATGATTTTAATACAAGTTTTACATATGTTTTAGATTCTGAATTTCAACAAGCAATTGCTGAAAAAGGCATTAAAGAGTTCTCACAATTAATACCATATGTCCTCACTTTTATTCCTGCAATAGAAGATGTCACTATCATTAATAAGGTAAAGGAGACAGAAGTTACATATAATACTAAATCACATGCTGATTTTTTCGAGCAAGTAACCTATATTGAAAGAACTGAAAATAATGACAAAGAGAAAATATACATACTAAACTCTTCCAATGAAAAGGTAGCTATTGCCGCGGAATTGTTAAAAGATGAAGATGGGTATAAATTTAAAAACATATCAAAAGTTCCAAAGCTATTTTGTGATTTCCCTTTAATTGGGACAGAGAATTTCCATTTCCCTATGGTCGTAAATAGTTTTTATTTTAATCCATTAACCGAAAGGGATGGTATCTGGTTAAAAGGTGATACAGACGAGGAAGTTAAAGAAAACAAACAATTGCTTTTGAATGCAACTGAATTATATAAGACTCTGATTGCGGAAGTTGCAGAATTAGAATACTTCCGTTTTTATAATATTGTTAATACTAAAATGCCCGTTATAAGTGAAAAATATCTTGATGCAGATTGGTATTCCAACAATATTCAAAAGGTGCTGAGAGATTTTATTATCCATCAGAATATAGTTGAATTAGAGAATAAAAAAAGAAAGGAAAAATTAATGATATTTGGTTTCCTTCAAGTAAATATACAAAGGAAGTTCAACAAAGTATTTGGCAATATAATTATGACCTTTACCCAGATTCCGTGTGTTGTAAAAAGCATTTTTATAAATGGAGTTTACAGTCATATTCTAATTGGAACGAACTTACATATTCAGAATTAGTTTCTGACCTATCAAAAATTGGAAGTATCTCCGAATTATCAAAAGCTCTTAAAAAAGAGGAGTTTGAAACTTATAAATGGTATAATAATTTATGTAGTTTTCTATTAGAAGAAGATTCTAATATTGCCCTTTTTGAAAGAAATGAAATCACACCAAATCAAAATGGTCATTTCAAGAAAAATGGAGAGCTTTTTATTGATAAGATTGACAATGAGGAATTGATTGAAATATTACAATTATTGGGCGAAGACTGGAAAGAAATCTTATTAATAACTGGGGTTGGTAAAGGTAAATTCTATGCTAAACATCGAAAAGATATAGCAGGAGAAATAACCCAAATGCTTAATAAAGCACAAAAAAAAGATGGAAATATAGTAAAAGCAATAAGTTTACTATCTGAATGGTTTGAGAATAATTCTAAAGAATCTAAAGAGATATTTGCTGATTTGTATAGAAAACGGGCAGAACTGTTTATGAACACAATAAACGATAAAGAGAGTTTGTATAAGGTTATGCGAAGCAAAACTGAATTATCAAAACTTTCTGAAGTTGCAGAAGCCCTTGAAACAAATCCGTCATTAATCACTGAAATAAAGAAAGGTGAGGAACTTGATATTCTGCTTTCAGACTTTAATGTGGATACTGTTACAGAACTTCGGGATTTATTGACAAACACAAATTCAGCAGGCAGTCGTGCACAAATTGAAATTACTCCTGATATATTGGTGAACCTAGCAATTACGACTCCTGAAGAATTAGAAGAACTTCTTGAAGATAAACATATGTCAGCTGCATTTAAACACACTTCAATGCCCAATAGTGAAATGTTTGTAAAGGCACAAAGGCTTATTTCAAGAGCAAAATCCAATGTGAAAAAGCATCTTGAGTCGCTTTCAAAATATGACTGTTCTGAAATGGAGGACTTAGCAACAACTGTAATCGGTGGAATAAAGAAAGAAGGATTGGAAATACAAGTTGTAGTACGTCCTTCAGATTATGGTGAAGTTATAGTGTACTACTCCTCTGAAAAGGATACACTAGATTTGGCAAATACTGAACTCTGGATAGATAATGGCAGTGATTCTCCCAGACACTTAACTTTAGGTAAAATTCTTAGGACAACAGGTATTAATAAAATTCCAGTTTAAAAAATGGATATATCAAACGAGATAATAAATATAATAGGCTCAGAAGAAAATGAAAAGCTAGAGTATAAGGCTGTTTTATTACCATCTAAAAGCCTTGCCAGATTAATTTGTTCTTTTGCCAATACATCTGGAGGATATGTCATATTAGGCGTGTCTGATAACAAAGAAATAAATGGTTTAAGCGAAGACTTTCGTGCTAATTCTATAATGCATAAAGCTTTAGATTTACTATCACCACAACCCGCTGTTCATTATCAGTACTTTATGCACCAGGGGAAAAAGCTTTATGTAATAAAAATTGAGAAGTCCGATTCTGTAATTCTATTAGAAAACAATGCTTATATAAGAGTTGGAGCTTCAACCCAGCTGCAAACACCACAGGAGCTATTGTTTAATCCAAGCGGTTATGCAAGAATTTCAGAAATAAATGACTTAATTGTTAGCTACACTCAAAATGGCACAAGTTCAAAACTTAGGCTAATAGAACACTATCAAAGTGTATTAAAATTAATTGATGATTTAAGAACTATTTTATATCCGCAAGGAGTAGAAGAACCAACAGATAATCAAGAAGGAAAGATTTTATCTCGAATTCTTTTCTCCTCGTACGTTGATAGTTTTGAAGCCTATTTATCTGACCTATTATATGAGATCTATCTTGCAAATCCTGAATCGTTAAAATCTCAACAAAAAGTAACAATTGAGGAAGTATTGAATTGTTCAGATATTCAGGAGTTTGTTCATTATTGGAGTAAGCAGAAAATTAGTAAACTACAAAAAGGTAGTGTGAAAGGTTTTATTAAGGATAATAAGCAAATTAAAGATTTGGATATTATTGATAACCATGAACAAACAGAGATTGAGAAAATTTTACAAATTCGCCACTTATACGCTCACAGAAATGGAATTGTAGATGAAAAGTTTTTACAGCATTTTACTGGTGAATATGTTTTAAATTCAGAACATCAGATAAATATTAAAGAGTTTTGCGACAAGCTTGTATATCTAGTTGAAATAATTGAGAAAATTGATAATGCAGCAAAAATTAAATATAGACTTGCGACAGTAGATTGATAAATAAAGCAGGTCAGCCTAACAATATATAAAAAAATTGGCAAAACAGTAGGGGTTAAAAGTGCTCCAGCTCGCTTCAACTTTTGTTTAATTTGATAAATAAGTGCTACGTAATCGCCTCTATTTTTATATACTGAACGTTCTTTCTCACAATGCCCCACCATGCGCATTGCCTAATTTCGTTACAACCCTTCCACGATCCACAAAAATTAGCCAAAGCCCATGGCTCCCTCAGCCGAAAGCCTTTAATTTCCCTAAAGGGTAATTCAAAGGCACTCGGCTAACCAACCGCACTTACCCGCACAATCCTTCCCTCATAGCTTTTGCTTTTTTTTTGTTAAGCAGTTAAAGAGGTAAAAAAGCAAAAGGAAGCGGTCTTTTTGGCTCCCAAGCCAAAAAGCTGTTATTTGATATACCAGCCGCACGGCCAGGCACTATGGTGTGCTGCGCTTGGGCTGCGGCAAAGGGTCTCGCCAGCATTGGCTTCAGGCTTTAAATAAGTGTTAATTTTTAAGGTATTTAAAGCCAAAAGCCAACCCCTTCGGGGCAAGTGCTGTCATGCCCCTTGCAGCTTAGCCCAAGTGCAGCACGGCAACCTACCTGGTCTGTTCCTTTAAAATTCCGTAAACTCCATTTAAAAGCAACAGCCCCCGGTTGCCAGAGTTAGGCTCGCCTGCGGGCGCCCCTGGGCTGCGGCTTGTCATGGTTTTTAAAAAAAGCTGTTAGAGTTTATGATTAAATCGGCTACAGCTTTTTTTAACTAAAAACCACGCCAAGCCTTGTTCGCTCCGTTACTCTCCGCTCGTGGCTAGCCCCCGTTCCCTTAGGTCACTCTCGGTCTACCACCCAGGGTCGCACTCGCAGACGGCTCGACACACAGCGGATTGCAAACCATTCCGTAAACTCCATTATTTGCAACCGCTCTTCCTGCGTTCACCTTCCCACATCTTCCCGCATGGTGCCTTGATCAAACTGTTGTGCTAATACGATAGGACAGCATTCCACATCCTTTCCCAAATTCCCCACCACCCGTTAAAGGTGCGGCTTTTGGCCGCATTGAGTTAGCCCCAGGAATTTGGATGGAAGATTTTAATAAGTATCGCAGGTAAATATTTCTTCAAAAATTAAATAAAAGAGGAAAGCAAATTAGGGATGAATTGCTTTTTCGGCCACAAGTCCAAGCCCTTCGGGTTTTTGTAAAAATCTCCTCCGCTCACCAGCGGAAGTATTTTTCAAAAAAGACTTGCCCCCGAAGCAATTCCCCCTGAAAGAAAAGCTTTCTCTTTTCTTTTTTTGTTTTTTTTCTTTTCTCTTTTGAAAATATTCCCCTTGGGTGTGTGCGTTAGTGAGCGGTTGCATTTCATAGCTCAATTCAAACAAATGGGATTCCGCAGATAGTTCTTTTTAAGAAAATTGTTTGCTTAAATTATTATTATAATCAGGATTTCTGATAAGAAATTGAAACGAGATAAGGTAGTATTTCATAGCTAGATTTTGCAGTGTAAGCAAAATTTGCAAAAAGCTCTTTACCAGCTTTCCTGCGTCAGGACAGTAGAAAAATCAATCCAAACATAGTGAAATTTACAGGCATGCGGATGAGAAAGATGCAAGAGTTCGCTTTGCCGGCTACAAAAAAAATCTCCACCGCAAGCGGTTGTATTTTTTATGTGCCGCTCTGGCATCTATCTCACCGTTCCTGTGTGGATGCGCACTATGTTTAAATTAATTTTTAGAGTGCGCATCGCCAGCCGGTGGTTGGTGGCGTACGTTCGTCTTCGTCCAGCGTTTAGTTTAACGCGGTTTCGTGTTCAGTCTGAAGGTTATTATTTCCTTCGGTTTTTGTGGTTTGAGATTAATTTCTCTCCATTGCCATTTTAGTTTTATTGCCTGGTGGGTTTTGCCTGCCAGGTTTTTATTTTTTTGATCATTCCCCAGTGGACTGGACACAAAAAAACCGTAGCTATGAACTACGGCCTTTCTTCTTGATTTTCTTGACCACCCATTTCATGGCCAGTGACATACAAAAACTAACTAATGCTCCAACAGCTGCCAAAATGCAAGTCTTGACAATATCAGCACTTTGCAAATTGACGAGCACTGTGAGAATAGTGCCTCCAGCTGTGCCCGCCTTACCGTGGACTTGCATCTCCCTTGTTTTTAACTTCTGGCAGTGGAGGGATTTTTTCTTCGTCCTCTACGGTTACCTGACTCACTGCTGTAAGGACACTAGCGCCAACGGTTAGATATCCTGCAACTGTGATCAAGCCAGCTGGCAATGTGATGGGCGCTCCTAAAATAGCGCCTCCTGCAGCTGCTAATATCAAACCGACTGTCCGCAATTTTCTAAACAACTTTGGAGTGGGCTTTTTTACTCTTTCTAAAATATTCATAGCTGATTTCTCTTTAATAGTGATGTAAATATGATTCTGTTTCTCTTGAGCCTCTTCAAAGACTTCCAAAAGCCTGTCCATGGCTTCACCCGATCGGATTCCTTTACCTATTCCTGTCAACTCCGAGACTGGTGCAATGCAGCCTTCCAGTTCTGTTCGGGCATCATTCGCAGGATGGATTAAAATCCAACTCCTTCCTGGTACACTTTTCAATATCAGATGAAATCCCCTTTCGTGAGTTATTCTTTTTTCCATTAGATATCTCCCTTCAGGAATACAACTGACAAAAGGCTGATTCTCCTTCCAAGGAAGTTCAATGGTATGACAGATCAGAGATCCATCATACCAAAGAGTTCCATTAGTTCCGTCTGACCTGTAATTTCGAATAAGTTCAAAACTCATTACCCAATTCTATAAAGGTCCAGGAATGGTATTGTCAATCTCCACCAATGCAAGGGCATTGAATGCACCGTTTTTAAGCGGGTACATAGTCCCATTCACCTCCTGAAGGAATTCTACTCCAAAAAGCAAAAAGATAGGTTCTTTTCCACCAGAAGGAACTGTAGCTGTTAAAGTAATGGCAGCTTCAGTTTGAGGACCAATAGCAATTTCACTGCTTTCATCTGTATTAAGATTGAAAGTTTCCTCTGCAAAATCCACTTTACTTGTGGCAGCCACCAGTCGCATATGACTTGCCCCTCCAGGAGCAGCAAAAGTATTCTGAGGAATGAAGCTAGGAATATTCACAGTAGCTTCACCAGCTGCACGGTCAATAGCTACTGTAAAAGGTGCATACATGGTTGCATTAAGCTTTCCATTTTGATTGAACTCGAAACCCTTCAGCAATTCAATATCACCATCAGAAACCGTTCTTTCCCCTCTATCGTTGGCTGTATCGCTTTTCACAACCTTCACCATTTCTCGGGTCATTCGGCTGGCCACTCTACCATCAGCAGCTTTCAAAAGCAACGGTCTAACCGAAGTTCTCAAAAGCCTACCAGCTTTTCCAGCCCTTCCAAATTCAGCGCCATTTTCTCGAGTTCTTTGGAAGGCAGGATCATTCTTCATACGCTCTTTGTCAATGCCGCCTTTTTCTCTGGCCAGATAGCCATCTTTGGTTTTGTAAAAAGACAGATCCCCGATCTTTCCTTTCAATTTGATAATTCCTTTTTGTCTTGCCATAATTGAAAAATATATTTGATGAGCAGGCAAAGTATTCCTCAAATGAGCGTTTGTCAAAAACTGACTTCCGTTAAAGGTCGTGTTGTCTTAATTGGTAATTATTGTCGTTATAGCTTTCAAGAAATTGGCTATATTAGTATACAGCATCCTTATGGATAAAGTATAGATAAAGTATAAGATTATGATATTGAAAAGAACCGTTATCTATCCAAAGGACATACAGCGCATTACAGGTAAAAGCGAGCGCACTGGAAGAAGGTTATTAGAGAAGATTCGAGAAAGAAGAGGGAAAGAAAAACACCAGCTCATAACAGTTTCCGAGTTCGCAGATTACACTGGAATAGATGCTGAAACAGTCCAAGAATACCTCACCGATTAAGCCAATTTATTAGGTTCTAATCCAGAAATTTCCCGCCTTTTATTCATAAAATTTGCCCTTTTTTGTGTATATTTAGTATAACAAAGAAACGTTCTTTGGCAGTATGTAGTGGAAATTAAGTCATTAAAAGACAGCAATTTAGAATATTATTTTGGTGTCCAATTAGTGTCCATTAAAACAAGATTGGAAGTAAATAACTGTAAAACAGTAACTTATAAAATTAAGGTGTAATCCTGAACGGATCACTTAGCTAATTTAATTAGCTTCAAAAAGCCTTAAATCTTATGATTTAGGGCTTTTTTGTTTGATTTTGTATCCTTCAATTGTTCGATGTAGTCCTTTTTTCGGATGGGTATCTTAAACTATTCTTCATCTATATTGATGATAGTATAAATAAAACAGCCTTTTTATTGCTGATGGCTAATTGGTTCTCCAATGCTGCATTTTGTTTTTCTAAAAGCTTTAGTCTGACCTCAAGCTCACCCTAGATTTATAAAAGAGTCATTTGCTTTAAAGTTCATCCCCGCGTGGGTGTGAGATTTTTAATTGTTAGGGGGGAGGTAGCTTAAATCTATTTTGCGTTCATGAATTTTCATTTTGAACCTATCGACTAAAGATAATTATATAGTAAATCCACCTATTGGGTGCAATGTCTATGTTGAAGGATTAGTTTATCTTATACCTAAGTATTGATTAACGATAAGTAGTATCTTTTTTCATATACATGGATATTTGATCTAGACTAACATTAATATAATACAAATAGCGGATCGTTTTTAGACGTAATATTTCAGATATTTACTGGAATTTAAAGTCTATTAAAGCCGTTTAAAGGATGTTTTAGTGGTTTTTATAAGTATATTACCTATTTAAAAAATTAGGGGTAACACATACATTATATATTGATATAATCTAGTTTTTTGTGGTGATCAAAATAATTATACCATGAAAAACAAATTACTATTCACAATTATTCTAATCCTTTCTTGGGTAGGCGTGCAAGCCCATTCTGGTGGTGTATGGATTGCCAATGATGGATGTGGCCACTGGTACGCTATCGTATTTCATTATCACAATAATGGAAGTGCAGGCTCCATTTCTAGTTCGGCTAGAGCTGGTCTTTATATCGACTATGATCAAGACGGAGTATTCAATGTAAATGGACAAACTTACGCCTATACTAATGCTGCAGGATTTACCACTTCTAATGGCGACTTTCAAAGATTTACTAATTGGATTAACCTCACGGACAAGTCAATGTCGGCTAATGGATTTGCAAATAATGCAGCTACTCAAGCTGAAGTTTTGAATTGGCTTAACAGCAATAAAAACTTTGGGAAAAACTATTCAATAGATGTTGCGATTGACGCTGGTAGTTATTCAAGTACTTGGTATGAAGCATTAGTCGCTCCCATCAAGCCTCTTTCTCCTGGGGTATACAAATCTTCAACCTCTACATCATCTATGGTTGAAAGTCCCATAGGATATACTAATCCTTTTGATTTAAATTACACACCAACCAATTTCATTGGTTCTCTTACCACGCAAAGCACTTGTGGGGAGACTTTAGAAATTGATGCAAGTTTAACTCAAACTTGTGTAGAAGAATATGGATTGGTTTATTCTTTGACTAATGAGTTACCTTCAGTTGATGATGCAGATGTTACGAAACAATCATTATGGAACGGTAATGCAACAGATTTCGAAAACGAGGCCTTCAATTATACGGTAAATGTGGACCCTGCAAACGAATTCAAAGATCATTATGTAAGAACTTATTACTTACAAAATGTATCGGGTACGTATTTTTACGTTTATTCGCCTTTAATTTCTGCGATGCCTTTAGATCCCGACTTAGATTGTGATGGAGATGGTATTACTAATGGAGATGAAATAGCGACTTCAGATGCTAGTAAAGATACTGATGGAGATGGAACCCCTGATTACCGAGATCTTGATTCTAATAATGATGGAGTAACTGATAGTGAGAATACTGTAGACCCCGATTGTGATGAAGATGGCATAAAGGATTTTCAGGATTTGAGTTATGATCCAGAAATTCAATCACAGCCTTCCAATTCTACCATCTGCGATTTAGAAAATACAGCTTTTAGTGTGACTGCAACCGGTGGAGGATTATCTTATCAATGGCAAGTAAATGAAGGGTCAGGATTTGTGGATTTAGCAAATGATGACATTTACAATAATGTGACAAGTAGCACATTGAATATCACGGGTGCAACCGTTGGAATGGATGGTTACTTATACAGATGTGTTATCAATTCTACCTCATGTAATACTTCTTCAACTTCTGAAAATGCAACTTTAAGCATCAATTTTGTAAATGCACCTCTAACTACGGATGTTACTTACATTCTGGAAGAAACTGCCTCAGCTTTAAGTACACACATTACTGGTCAAAATTTAACATATTATGATGCAGCAACAGGTGGTGCCGGTATAGTACATGAAATCACTCCTCAAACGAATAATGTAGGAGTAACGGAATATTGGGTTAGTCAAACTGTGAATGGATGTGAATCTGGCAGAGCGAAGCTCACGGTAACTGTGGAATTTCCTTATGAAGTTGCAGGTTCGAGCAATTCAAAAAGTAGTCTTTATGCTATTAATAGCAAAGTTGATCAGACAATCACCATTGCAGGTAGTGGGGAAATAACAAATCCAAAAGTTTATATTGATGCAGGATATCAACAAGGTGATCAGCTTAAAACAGGTATTGAATTGCCATCAGGAATATCAGCTAGCTTCGATACGAATAGCGGTAGTTTGAATTTCACAGGTACCGCAAGCACAGCAGTATGGCAAGAGATATTTAGAAATGTGATGTTTTCTTCAACATCTTCAAATACCGATGATCGAACAATCTCTTTCATTTTAGAGAACGGTATTAGCCTTAAAGTGGATGGAAAGGATCATTTCTATCAATACATAACAGGTAATAAAACATGGGCTCAAGCGAAAACAGCTGCTGAGGGTATGACATTTTTAGGTATGCAAGGTTATTTAGCAACTGTTAATTCTCAAGAAGAAAATGATTTCATTGAAGAGAAATTGGCAAGCGATGGATGGGTTGGTGGTTCAGATGACTACAACTATATCAATGCTGCTGCTGGATCTATCCTTTATGCAAATCAAGCAAGTGCCGAAGGAAATTGGTACTGGGTGACAGGGCCTGAAAAGGGAACGGCCATTTCAAGTGGCAATGGTTCGCCCGTAGCAGTGGATGGTGCTCTTATGAATTGGAATCCTAATGAACCTAATAATTCTTCTGGAGAGCATTATATGCAATTATATTCCACTCAGAATGGTAAGTGGAATGATCTACCGGGCGGATATTCTCTAAATGGTTTTGTTGTAGAATATGGAGGTTACGATAATGAAGTTTCACCTACTATTCAGCATAGCCGAGTTATTTCATTCAATCAAGAGGCAGATCTCACTATGTCTGTAAACAGTATTGACGAAAATAGTGCATCAGGTACTGTCTTGTTTTTACTAGAATTAAGTGGAATTGAGGAGGGAATGGATATTAGTTTTACATTGATAAATGGTGATGGTGATACTGATAATAATTTGTTTTCTATTGTAGATAGTAAATTAGTTACGGCAAGCATTTTAGATTATGAAAATAAGTCCAGTTTATCAGTCAGAATTAGTGCTGAAGATGAATATGGAGCAAGTTTTGAAAAAGCTTTAGTAATTGGCGTAAATAACCTTAACGATAATGCGCCAGTAATCGCTGCAGACCAATCATTCAGTATTGATGAGAACAGTACTCAAAACACAGTAGTAGGTACTATTTCAGTGAGCGATGCAGACGGAGCCACGACTTATGAGAATTGGACCATCACGGCAGGAAATACAAACGAAGCATTCCAAATCAATGCGAATACAGGAGAGATTTCAGTACAAACTACTGACTTGGACTTTGAAGCAGTAGGTGCTTATACTTTAACTGTAACAGTTCAGGATGGAGCCAACACTTCAGCATCAGTTGATTTGACAATCACTATCAATAATTTGAATGACAATGCTCCAGTAATTGCTGCAAATCAATCATTCAATATTAATGAGAATAGTTCTCAAAGTACAGTAGTAGGTATAGTTGAAGTAAGTGATGCTGATGGTGCAACTACTTATGGGAATTGGACAATCACTGCTGGAAACACCAACGAGGCTTTCCAAATAGATGCTGCTACTGGCGAGATTTTGGTAAATACTACTGATTTGGATTATGAAGCAGTAGGTGCTTATACTTTAACTTTAACAGTTGAAGACGGAGCAAACGCTTCTGCATCTGTTGATTTAACCATTGATGTTAACAATCTAAACGACAATGCACCAGTAATCGCAACAAATCAGTCCTTCGATACTGATGAAAATAGTGGTCAAAACACAGTAGTCGGCAGTGTTTCCGTAAGTGATGCAGATGGCAGTACTACTTATGAAAACTGGAGCATCACGGATGGAAATACGAACGAAGCATTCCAGATTGATGCGAATACAGGAGAGATTTCGGTACAAACTACTGATTTGGACTATGAAACTGTAGATGCATATACTTTAACTTTGACAGTTCAAGATGGAGCGAACACTTCCTCTGCGGTTGATTTGACAATTGATGTTAACAACCTAAATGATAATGCACCAATAATTGCAGCAAATCAGTCCTTTGATATAGATGAGAACAGTGCTCAAAATACTGTAGTGGGTAGCGTTTCAGTAAGCGATGCAGACGGTGCAACCACTTTTGAAAACTGGGCTATCACTGCCGGAAATACAAACGAAGCATTCCAGATCGATGCGAATACTGGAGAGATTTCAGTACAAACGACTGATTTGGACTATGAAGCAGTAGGTTCTTATACTTTGACTGTAAGTGTTGAAGATGGAGCGAATACTTCTTCCGCTGTTGATTTGACCATAGCCATCAACAATCTGAATGACAATGCACCTGTAATCGCTGCGAATCAATCATTCAATATTAATGAGAATAGTTCTCAAAGTACAGTAGTAGGTACTGTTGCAGTAAGCGATGCAGATGGTGCTACTACTTATCAGAACTGGGCGATAACAGCAGGAAATACGAACGAAGCATTTCAGATCGATGCCAATTCAGGAGAGATTTCAGTAAAGACTACAGACTTGGACTATGAAGCAGTAGGTGCTTATACTTTGACTGTAACTGTTCAAGATGGAGCTAACACTTCTTCAGCCGTTGACTTGACCATAACCATCAACAATCTGAATGACAATGCACCTGTAATCGCTGCGAATCAGTCATTCAATATTGATGAAAACAGTGCGCAAAATGCAGCAGTAGGTACTGTTGCAGTAAGCGATGCAGATGGTGCTACTACTTATCAGAACTGGGCGATAACAGCTGGAAATACCAATGAGGCTTTCCAGATTGATGCTAATTCAGGAGAGATCTCTATAAAAACCGAAGACTTAGACTTTGAAGCAGTGGCAGCCTACACTTTAACAGTAAAAGTAGAAGATGGAGCCAATACTTCCGATGAGTTAGATGTTACAATCGATATCAATAATCTAAATGACAATGCTCCAGTGATTGCAGCTAATCAGTCATTCGATATTGATGAGAACAGTGCGCAAAATGCAGTAGTAGGTTTTGTTGCAGTAAGCGATGCAGACGGTGCAACCACTTATGAGAATTGGACTATTACAGCAGGAAATACGAACGAAGCATTCCAAATTGATGCAAATACAGGGGAAATCTCAGTAAAGACTACTGATTTGGATTATGAAGCAGTAGGTGCTTATACTTTAACTTTAACAGTTGAAGACGAAGCAAACACTTCTGCATCTGTTGATTTAACAATTGATATTAACAATCTAAACGACAATGCACCAGTAATCGCAACAAATCAGTCCTTCGATATTGATGAAAACAGTGTTCAAAACACTATAGTAGGTATTCTTTCAGTAAGCGATGCAGACGGAGCGACTACCTATGAAAACTGGACCATCACTGCTGGAAATACAAACGAAGCATTCCAAATTGATGCGAATACAGGAGAGATTTCAGTAAAAACTACAGACTTGGATTATGAAGCAGTAGGTGCTTATACCTTGACTGTAACTGTTCAGGATGGTGCAAACACTTCAGCAACAAATGATGTGCTAGTTAATATCAATAACTTGAATGATAATGTACCAGTTATAGCAGCTAATCAAATTTTCAGCATAAATGAGAATTCAGTGAAAAACAGCTTAGTAGGTACTGTTGAAGCCATAGATGCTGATGGTATGACCCAACTTATCTGGAGTTTGACCAACGAAGAAGGTGAAGAGGCTTTTGAAATTGATTCGAGCAATGGAATTATCAAAGTATTGGATTCTGCTTTGCTAGATGCAGAAAAGAAGACGCAATTCATGGTGGAAGTAATAGCGAGTGATGGGATGCATGAATTTAGTGCGGGAGTAACAATCAATATTTTGAATATCAATGATAATGCACCTGAAATTGCAGAAAATCAAAGCTTCACGATTGATGAGAATTTATCAAACGGCACTTCTGTTGGTCAGATATTGGCTGCAGATCAAGATGCTGCTACGGTACTTGGGAACTGGGAAATATTGGGCGGCAATACAGATGAAGCATTCAAAGTAGACCAAACTACGGGTGTCTTGAGTGTGAAAAATAGCGCTGCCTTGGATTTTGAGACTAGAGTTGGTTTTACTTTGACTATGAAAGTAACAGATGGTGAATTAGAAAGCCGGGAAACAGAGATTACCATTCAATTAACTGATTTGAACGATGTAGCGCCTACAATCGAGGATAATATTAGCTTTTCAATTCCAGAAAATAAACCTAATGGTACTGAGTTGGGGATTATTACAGCTAGTGATTTAGACGGAAATACTGAATTGACTGAGTGGGCAATTATTTCAGGCAATGATCAGAATGCCTTTAACATAAATGAGAATTCTGGTTTGCTTGTAATAAATAATTCCGATGCGCTAGATTATGAAACAATTAGTCAGTTCACTTTGGGTATTACTGTTTCGGATGGTACTAACACTAGTGACGTCAGAGAGATTGATATTACAATTCAAAATGTGAATGATAACCTACCAACATCTTTAAGCTTAAGTAATAAGCAACTAAATGAAGCGGATCAAAGCGGAACAGCGGTAGGATATTTTACAACGGATGATGCGGACCTGATCGATCATTTCACATATAAATTGGTTAGTGGAGAAGGTCATGATGACAACGATTACTTTGAAATTGTTGGGGATGAATTATTCACCACTAAAAATTTAGATTTTGACTATAATAGCTCGCTTAAAATTCTAGTAAGAACAGAAGATAGTGGAGGAAACGCATTTGAAGCTAGTTTCAATATCACTGTTTCGGCTGATATGGAGGTCGAACTAAGTATTCCAACTGCTTTCACACCTAATGGTGACGGAAGTAATGATACCTGGGAAATTGACAGAATGGGTAATTATCCAAATAGTACCATCAGAATTTATAACAGTGATGGCATCGAAGTATTCAGAAATACTGGATATACGCGACAATGGGATGGTTACTACAATGGAAAATTAATGTCTATTGGTAATTATTACTACATCATTCAGCTTAATGACAACACTGGAAAAGTTTACAAAGGCAGTGTAATGATCATTAAATAATCCATAAATCAATAGTAGAGATAAAAAAATAAGGATATGAAAAAGATCATCATAATAATCATAATACATGCTTTATCAATTGGTTTGATAAAGGCACAAACTAACCCGCTTTTGGGCCAATATATTCAAAATTTACCAGCATACAATCCGTCATTGGCGGGGGTAAATGACTTTCTGGATATTAATGCAGGTTTCCGTCAACAATGGGTTGGTTTTCAACAAGCACCTCAAACCAATTATGTAAGTGCTTACAGTACCATTAAGTTTGATGGAGATAAAGAGAGAAGTGATTTTGCACAATCCCTAAAGCATGGTGTTGGAGGTTTTGTCATTCTGCAAAATCAAGGCTACTACAGACAAACTGAAGTTTCATTTACTTATGCTGTTCATGTGCCAGTTTTTAATGAGACCTATTTTTCACTGGGTTTATCACCAAGTTTCTACAACAATAAAATTGATTTATCAGATTTATGGGTGAAAGATGAGTCAACAGACGAAACTTACCAATCGGTGATGGAAAACGGTTATTCCAACACGTTTTTACACACCAATATTGGGATTTCTTTGTACTCGTCTGATTATTATATTTCCTATAGTTTAATGGAAGCCTCTGAATTGCAATTAAGAGGGAATGAAGACACCAATAATAATATCAGTAGAGGGAGGCATCATATCATGGGAGGTTATCGATTCCAAATCAACCAGGACTTTGACATCATTCCCAATACATTTATTAGGATTGATCAAGCAAGGCCAACTTTTTATGAATTGGGAGTTCGTTCTCAATACCAAGGAAATCTTTGGGCTGGACTTTCGTACAGAAATGACAATACTTTGGTTAGCATGTTAGGTATTCATTTTAAAGAAAAATACAAAATAGGGTATGCTTTTGAATACAAATGGGGAGAAGTTTCTCAATATAATAGTGGCTCGCACGAAGTTGTATTGGGTATTAGGTTGTTTGACTACAACAAAGCAGGCATAAGTATGTGGTAATGCTTATTTTGATTAATCAGAAAGGCCGGACTAATTGTGTCCGGTTTTTTTGATTTATATTTTAAGGTGTTCACTGAGTACACGCTGGCAATGCAAGCAAATCAAATTTATTAATCGTTGTTAGAAGATATCAATCTTATTTGCAGGTTCAAGTTATTTTTGAGCTTTTAATTCAGAATATTTAGAGGCAAATTTTAATACCGTCAAGCTTTTATTCTGGCTCTCCAGTATATCTTTAAACTTTCAATACGTCATATTTCATAAATAATGATTATTTCCTGCCTGTATATTTTAAGTTCTTTAAACATTTTAGATTTTTGCTTGAAACTTCGTATTTTAAATTTTAGGAACTAAAAGTTCCAACTGATCTGTGGTACCATTGATTAGATATACATATTTGATAATACTTCAGAATTAATTGCCATTTTATCATGAAAAAGCCTGATTATAGTAATTTTTTCTATTTCAACCCGCTCCCGTCATGGGTTTATGATCTGGAAGATCTTCGGATTTTTGATGTTAATCAGGCAGCACTTGACCACTATGGATATTCACAAAAAGAATTCCTTGCACTTACTATAAAAGACCTACGACCGCCAGAAGAAGTTCCCAAGCTTATCAAGGCCCTTCTAAATACAAAAAGAGTAGAAGGAAATATCTATATCGGCATATTTACCCATAAAAAAAAGGATGGTACTCTTATCCAAATGGAAGTCAACGGACACAAGGTTGATTTCAACGGTCGTCAATGTATGCTAGTGGTTTGTCAGGATGTAACAGAGCAAAAGCAGAAGGAACTCCAAAAAGAATTATTGGCGGATATCAGTTTGGATTTTTCCTCTGAAAGTGACCTGTTTTCTGCTTCAAAAGCCTTATGCAAAACCATGTGTGAGTATGGTCAGTTTGACTTTGTGGAATTATGGCTGCCTAATATTGAAAATACACTTGTTCAATTAAGTGCAAAAATTGCTACCTCTACTCAGGCAAAAAATTTTTATGACTCCTGTGAAAATGTAAGGTCTTTCAAACCTGGAGAAGGACTATCGGGTAATGTATGGGCTAAAAAATCTACATTGCTTTGGAAGGGTATTAGCAAGAAATCTGAATTTGTTCGGCAAAAGGCTGCAGAAAAGGCGGGAATTCAAACTGCATTGGGCATTCCTCTACGCTTCAATGATCAGATTGTAGGAGTGCTGCTGATAGGGACTCAGAACAAAGCGAATTATTTGAAAACATACGTCCAGCTTTTTGAAGAACTTGAACATTTTATAGGATCAGAAATCAACCGTAAAAGGCTAGAAAATGAATTAAGCCATTTATATGAGGCAATTCCTGATATCGTGAGCGTAGGAGATTTTGAAGGCAGATTCTTGCGCATTAACCAAGCAGGTTGTGAGCTTTTAGGCTATGAAGAAGAAGAGATCTTATATCAGGGATTTGAGAAATTTATTCACCCGAATGACTTGCATATCGCCTATAAAGAATTGGGGCGTCTAGAAGCAGGTGAGAGAAACTTTGGATTTGAAGTACGCTTTTTGACAAAATCAGGTGAAATATTGTGGTTGAGTTGGTATTGCAAAGTAAACATCAATGAAGGGTTGATTTATTGTTCTGCTAAAGATATTACCCAAGAGAAAAAATTGAGCCAGCTTAATAGGCAAGCAAGTGATCTGGCCAAAGTTGGAAGCTGGGAATATGACCTGATTGAAGACGATCTATTTTGGTCGGAAAAGGTGCACCATTTACACGAGACGGACCCAAATTCTTTTGAGCCAACTATCGAAAGAGCTATTGACTTTTATAATGAAGACCATAAATCATATGTTAAAGATCAAATTTATAAAAGTATCAATGAAGGAGTTTATTTAGATTATGAAGCCATTATTGTTTCTAGAAGCAAGAAAGAACGATGGATCAGGGTAATAGCTAGTCCCGAGTACATTCAAGGAAAATGCGTTAAGTTGATTGGCAGTTTTCAGGATATCACTGATCGCAAGGAAGCAGAATTGGGAGTAGTTAGAAGTGAAGAAAAGTTCAGGACTATTTTTGATATTGCTACCTTGGGAATAGCACAAGTTGATCCTTTAACAGGAAAAATCAGCTTAGCTAATTCCTATTACGAAGTTATCACTGGTTATACCATTGATGAGCTCTTGAATATGTCTTTTGTGGAATTTACGCACCCAGATGACAGGAAGAAGGATTGGGAATTATTCAGTAAAGCAGCTCATGGAGAAGGGGAATATAGAAATGAAAAGCGTTATCTAAAAAAAGACGGGACTATTGTTTGGGTCCGTCTACACGTAGCCTTCATTAGAGATGAAAAAGGGAAGCCCCTTAAAACGGTAACAATTTGTGAAGATATCACCGATCGTAAAGAAGCTGAAAGCCGATTACAAACCCTAGCGGACAATCTACCGGGGGTGGTTTTTCAATATCATCTTTATGCCGATGGTACAGATGCTTTAAAAGCTATAACCAAAGGCGCACAAGAGATTTGGGGATTTGCATCTGATGAAGTAATGGATAATAATCAATTGGTCTGGAATCAAATTCTATTGGGGGGTGATATGGAATATGTACAAAATAGTATTCATGAGTCTGTTACAAGCAAATCAAAGTGGTCGGCCCAGTGGAAGTATGTGATGCCTAACGGAGAATTGAAAACTCATTTAGGTTACGGTTCACCTGCTTATTTGACTGATGGCACAGTCGTGTTCAACTCGGTAATTTTAGATATTACAGCAGAAACCAAAAACGAGGAGTTATTAGAGCAGGTCTCAAAAATGGGGAAAATCGGTGGCTGGGATTTAAATTTAAAGACCATGACACCCTATTTTTCAGATCAAACTTTCCAAATCTATGAGCTGCCTCCGGGCAAGGCTCCCAAAGTAGAAAAAGGTATCCATTTTTATGCGAAGGAAGCACAGCCCATTATTAATAAAGCAGTTACAGAAGCCATAGAAAACCATACGCCCTATAATTTGGAACTACCATTTATCACGGCAAAGGGTAATAAAATTTGGGTGAAGACTTCTGGTAAAGTTGATGTAATAGGCGGAAAAGCAAGAAGGCTATATGGCGCAATTCAGGATATAACGGAACAAAAATTTGCAGAACAAGAATTGAAATCAGTAACTGAGCGTCTTCAATTAGCTACTGAGGCTGCTAGTATAGGAATATGGGATTGGGATATTGTACGAAATAAATTGATATGGGATGACAAAATGTACGAAATCTTCAATATAAATCCTTCTGAATTTAAAGGTGCATACGAGGCTTTTGAAGTAATGGTGCATCCTGATGATATTCAACAAGCAAACAAAGATGTCCAAAATGCTATAGATGGAGTGTCTGAATTTGATAGCAATTTCCGTATCATTTGGAAAGATAATTCTATACATTATCTCCAAGCCAATGGCTTGATCGAAAGAGATAAAAACGGAAAAGCAATTCGCATGGTAGGTACCAATTGGGACATTACCAAGGAAAAAATTGCAAAAGAACAAGTTGAGCTTGCATTACAAGAAAAGAATAATATACTGGAAAGTATAGGTGATGCATTCTTTGCCGTAGATAGAAATTGGGAGATTACTTATTGGAATAAAGAAGCAGAAAACGTATTGGGTAGAAAGCGTGAGGAAATTGTAGGGAAGAATTTATGGGATGTATATGCTGATGCCATTGATTCTGATTTCTATCGCCACTATCATAAAGCAATGGAGACTGGCGAAGACGTAGAGTTTGAGGAGTATTATCCTACAGTTAATAAATGGTTTACTGTATCTGCATATCCTTCTCCAGAGGGTTTATCGATCTATTTCAAAGATGTGACATTCAAGAAGGAAGCTGATCTTCGTCTAGTTCAAGCCAATGAAAGATTTGAAAAAGTTACCGAAGCAACATCAGACGCCATCTGGGATTGGGATATTTTAAGTGACAGCTTTTATAGGTCTGATGCCATCGACCGTTTCTTTGGTGAAGGCACTGTTAAAAGGTTAGAAGAAAAAGAATTCTGGCGAGACAGCTTCCATCAGGAAGATATGAAAAATGTGCAAGAGAGTTTACAGTCAGCCCTACAAGATTCTTCTTGCAAGCGCTGGGAAATGCAATACCGCATTTTTAATAATAAAGACGAAATAGTTTATGTAAGAGATCGTGCTTTAATAGTGAGAAATCAGCAAGGAGAAGCGATAAGAATGATAGGCGCCATGACGGATATCACTGAAAGGAAGAATTTTGAAAAGCAATTGATTGAACTGAATGATTCTCTAAAAAAACATACTCATGAATTAGAATTGACTAATCAGGAGTTGGAGCAATTTGCTTATATAGCTTCTCATGATTTACAGGAGCCTTTAAGAATGGTAACTAGTTTCATGGATTTATTAAAGAGAAAATATGAAGATCAGCTAGATGATAAAGCACTTCAATATATTGGTTTTGCTACTGATGGAGCTAAGCGTATGAAAACGATCATATTGGACTTATTGGATTACTCTAGGGCTGGGAAATTGAATATGTCTCAAGTGAAGGTCAGCACGAAAAAAATTGTAGATGACTACAAAATATTAAGAAAAAAGGCAATCAGCGAAAAAAATGTTAGGCTTGAGGTTTATAATTTACCTACCGTAAAATCTTATCCAGCACCCTTGACCCAAACGATCCATTGCTTACTTGATAATGCCATTAAATATTCAAGAAAGGGAGTACATCCAATTATAAAAATTGATGCCGAAGATCTTGACGGTTTTTGGCAATTTAAAGTGGAAGACAACGGAATAGGAATTGAACCTAAGTTTTTTGAAAAGATCTTCATTATTTTTCAAAGGCTTCACAACAGAGATGAATTCTCCGGTTCTGGTATAGGTTTGGCCATTGCTAAGAAACATGTAGAATCGTGGGGAGGAACTATTCGAATCGAATCAACTATAGGAGAAGGTTCTACATTCTATTTTACCATACCAAAAGCTTGATGAGAAATATTTGGCAAAAATATAAGGATACTATTAGAAGGAACTGTTCTCTAAGCAATGAAGAATCTGGAGACAGTGTAAATTATTGGAGAAACACACTGTTTTCCACCACCATGATTTTTGTGTTGCCCCTTTGTTTCATTGCGTTAATCCCGTCTTTGTTTTTAATCACATTTGAAAATAAAGAGTATATAACAATACTGCATTTTATCACTATTGGGCTGATGCTTTTTATTGCATTTGCCCCTAGCGTTAAAGTAAAGGTGAGGAAATTAATTTTTTCTTTAACCGTATATGCTTTTGCCACCATGTTAAATGTTTTTACCTCACCTTCTTCAGGTTCAGTTTTGATTTATTTCTATGCAGCTTGTGTTTTCTCTATCATTATCTTTGACAATAAATATGCTTATTGGTGGAGCCATCTCGTTTTGTTAATATCGGTAATGTTTGGTCTTACCATACATTTCGAGTTGCTGGATTTTGAATATAATGTTGATATGAGTTCTGTCAATGAATGGGTTGCCGTTAGTTCTAATGTTATTTTCGTTTGCTACTTGTCTTCAGCGCTCATTCCTAAAATTTTCAGTGGACTGGAAAACCATATCAATGAGCAGAACAGACTAAGGAATGAACTTGAGAAAAGTCAGGATGCATTACAGCTTAAGAATGCTGAACTTGAGGAATATGTATTTGTGGCATCCCACGACCTGCAGGAGCCTTTAAGGTTGGTATCTAGTTTTATGAATAAATTGAACGCTAATTACCGAGGTCAATTGGATGAAAAGGCACTCCAATATATCCATTTTGCTTCAGAAGGGGCAATGCGGATGAAGCAGATTATCCTGAATTTGTTGGATTATTCAAGAGCAGGCAGAACAACTGAAGATCTTGAAATGGTTGATGTGAATCAAATAGTCTCAGATTTTATAGACTTAAGAGCAAGTGTTATCTCTGAAAAATCAGTAACTATTGTCTCAGGGGAACTGCCAACCTTAAGTGCCAATAAAGTAGCAATGGCTCAGGTACTTCACTCATTATTAGATAATGCCATTAAATACTCAAAGGAAGGAATTGCACCTCAGATAGAAATCGAAGCGATAGAAAATAGAGATGAATGGTGTTTTTCCATCAAAGACAATGGCATTGGAATTGATCCTAAATTTTTCGATAAAATATTTCTCATATTTCAACAACTACATAATCGAAACGAATATGAAGGTATGGGAGTTGGCTTGCCCATTGCCAAGAAACATGTGAAGTCTTGGGGAGGGGAAATTTGGGTCAAATCTGAAAAAGAAAACGGCTCAATATTTTATTTTACTATCCCTAAATGATATAAATTGTTTAATTTTGCGAATAGTAAATAGTAAACATTAAACGAGCATAAGAAATAGACTAGGTCGCGAAATGCAAATCGCAACTATGTTGCTTGAATCAATTTTTTTATTGATACAGCTTTGATATTTTATGAATCGTAATAATTCCAATCAAAATGAAGCAAGCCAATATTTTGTTAGTAGAAGATAATGAGGGGGATATAATTCTTACATTAGAAGCATTTGAAGAAAGCAAAATAAAAACAGAAATTAATGTTGTTAAAAATGGAGAGCAAGCTTTAGATTATGTTTTTCAAAGAGGAGAATACTCCCATGCAGTAAGGCCCGACCTAATTCTTCTTGATATTAATATTCCTATTTATAATGGCCATGAGGTTTTAAAGAGCATAAAAGAGGATAAAGTCTTGAAAAAGATACCTGTGGTAATGTTAACTACTTCTTCCAATCCCAAGGATATAGATAAGGCTTATGAAAGCCATGCTAATAGTTATGTCAAAAAGCCCTTAGATATGGATGATTTTTTAAAAGCAATACTTCAGATAGAGGAATTCTGGATTCAATTATCTACCATGTCTGAGTAAAAAAGAGGAGGCTTATTTTGTGTGGAAGACCGCCTGTATATATTCAAAGCTTAATACGGTAATTTATATCTCTTTAAAGTATAGAGATAAATATGAAAAATAGCATCAAGAAAATTCCTGATGCTATTTAATTATTTTTGTATTGTAAAACTGCAACCCTATTTTAGGACTTGACATATCAACTCAATCCCACCAAAGTAATCCCATCACCACCTCTTTCCTCATGTTCGTTTTTTAATGACTTCACATAATTATACTGCTTTAAGTAGTCTCTGATAAATTTCCTAAGGATGCCATCGCCTCTTCCGTGCAAAATGCTGACTTCATTATAGCCTAACACCATAGCATCATCTATAAATCTGTCTACTGCCTGAATGGCTTCTTCTGCTCGCATTCCTCTTACATCAATCTGATGCTTGAAATTGGTGCTGCGTTCTATCATGCCAGTGGAAGTCCCAGAAAAACTTTTCTTTTTCTCTTTCTTAATAGCTGTTTTAGACATTCTTTCCAGTCGGTTTAACTTAATTTTTGATTTAAGCTCTCCCAGCATGATTTCGGCTTCTTTTTGTCCCAATGATAAAACTTCACCGATAGTATCCTGGCCCTTAATTTTCACATAATCACCCACTTTGATTTCCCCTTCAGCAGTTTTGAAGACTGGTTTTGATGATTTAGCGGGTTTATTCTCGACAAGGGGCTCCATCTTTTGATCGTAATCACTCAACTGTTTACGAGCCTTTTTGGTCCGTTCCTTTTCTGCTTGAGATTCTTTTATTTCCCTGATCGCTTGCTCAACTCTTTTATTGGCCTCTTTAATGATAGATTTCGCTTCTTGCTTTGCTTCTGTGATGATTTGTTTCTTTTGGGTTTTTAGAAACTCATTGAGTTCATCATAATCCTGAGCACTTTTTTCTAGATGCTCTTCTCTTTTCTGAATTTCCTTAATCTTGGCTTCTAGTTCTCGTTTTTCCTTTCCTAGCTGATTTAGAAGCTTGTCATAATTCACGCGCTCTGTACCAATTTTCCCTTTGGCCTTATTCAAAATAGTGGGAGGGATGCCCATTTTCTCCGCTACTTCAATAGCAAATGAACTTCCTGGCTTACCTATTTCCAATTCATAAAGTGGCTCCAGATTTCGCTCATCAAATTTCATAGCACCATTAATGACATTCTGGTTTTTTACTGCAAAATTTTTGATATTGTCATAATGAGTGGTAATCACACCAAACGCTTTCTGGCTATACAATTCCTCTAAAATAGATTCTGCAATAGCTCCACCAAATCTAGGTTCTGTTCCTGTTCCAAATTCATCAATCAAAAACAAGGTTTGTTTATTAGAATTCAAAAGGAAGTTTTTCATATTCTGGAGATGAGAACTGTACGTACTCAAATCATTTTCAATACTTTGTTGATCGCCAATATCAATAAATAGATTGGCAAAAATTCCACATTTACTGTCAGGGTGGACAGGAATGAGTAATCCGCATTGCAGCATAAATTGCAAAAGTCCCACCGTTTTCAATGCTACTGATTTACCACCTGCATTGGGCCCAGAAATGATCAATATCCTTTTATCCCCTTTCAATTGGATGGAAAGCGGGATCACTTTTTTATTTTGTTCAGCAAGGCTAAGTTTTAATAAAGGGTGTTCTGCATTTCTAAATTCAATTATTCTTGAATTTTCCAGTTGTGGAAAAACAGCTCCAATTTTCTGAGCAAACCGAGCCTTGGCTCTTATGAAATCCACGATGGCTAAGAATTTATAAGCTTTTTCCAGGTTTTCCAGTTCAGGTTTTACGAGAGCAGTCAATTGGGTCAAAATCTTAACGATTTCTCTACGTTCTGCATATTGCAGCTCTCTTACCTCATTATTTAATTCTAAGGCTTCTGTAGGTTCAATATAAACTGTCTGACCTGTACCAGATTGATCATGGATAAATCCTTTCACCCTTCTTTTATATTCCGCTAAAACGGGGATTACAATCCTCCCGTCACGAACAGTGATAGAAGCATCTTCTGGGGTATATTTGTTGGCAGATGCTTGTTTATAGATCTTCTCAACTTGTCTTCTAAGTTGGGCTTGAGCTCTGAAAATATCGCTTCTAATCTGCTGTAAAGCTGAACTAGCATTATTTCTTAAACTGCCTCTTTCATCTATTTTAGCATCTATGGCTTTGTATAAATCAGGCTCTAGATTTACCGCCTTTCGCAAGTTAAAAAGATAAGGATATTCCTCTTCAAATTCATCGAAGAAAGAAATACAATCCAAGATGGTTTTAAGGCTTAACTTTAAATCAAAAAATTCCTCTTCAGTTAGAAAAGCCCCGTTGACTTTAGCCCTTTTTATAAAATGGCTAACATCAATGAAATTCCCTGAAGGAAAATATTCTCCAGAATGAAAGATTTTAAGAAATTCATCGGTTTGAAGTAGGAGCGGTTCTAGCTTATCGAATTTTCGAATATAGCCCATTTTCTCCACGATTTCTTGCCCCAAGTTACTGCTACACTCAGCAGAAATCAAATCTCTTACTTTATCAAATCCAATCCTTTGTTCAAAATCAAGGGGTAATATCATAAAATCATTGGAGGTTTATTTTTTATTACTGTCTTTTCTCAAGTTATTAGCTTCATTAACTTGATTCCGTAAGCTAACAGTATCAATTACGATATCGTAAATTGTTTCCAGTTGCTCAGGATGCTCTAAATAGTATTTAAAGCTCTCTTTGTAGATAGAATCATTGGTATCGTGATCTTCAAATATTTTCAATTCATAGTGTCGTAAAATTATTCTTGAAGAATCCTGTCTCACAGCAATATTGCTTGCTTTATGTTCAGCCAAATAAATATCTGAAAGAATTATGGCCATTTTTTCTGGTGGAATTACGCCTTTTGGCCGCTCTTCTTTTCCACTACAGGAAACTATTATTAATATTGCGATGATGTAGCTAAGTTTTCTCATTTTTATACTTAATATTACAATTGGCTTCATCAAATTCGTTGCCAATTATATTTTTGTAAACTGATAATGACAATTATCGTTATCTTTTTCGTTTGAGTTTTATGGATTGCAAAATTAACAATTTAAAAGACCTATTATGAGGGAGCTCTTTAAAAAGCTTCGAAAATATGAAATAAAAATTCGAAAAGCCGTAAACAACCAAATGCAGGGAGATTTTCATTCTGTATTTAAAGGTTCAGGTTTGGAATTTGATGATGTACGTCCATATCAATATGGAGATGATGTGCGAACCATCGATTGGAATGTTTCTGCTAAGGGACATGGGACCTTTGTAAAAACTTTTAAGGAAGATAAAGAACAGAATGTCTATTTCCTGATAGATGTAAGTGCATCACAGGAAATTGGCCTTGAGGGAAAGCAGAAATCTGATATCGCTAAAGAAATAGCTGGTATTTTATGCATTTCTGCTTTAAAAGAAGGGAGTCAGGTTGGGATGGTAGGCTTCTCCGATCAAAGGGAGCTTTATGTGAAACCTGGTAAAGGTCAAAAGCATGGTTATTATGCCATAACAAGACTTTTTGACTTAAAACCACAGTCCTTAAAGACCAGTTTAGATAAAGGTCTTTCCTATTTATTGGGATTGGTTAAAAGAAGAAGCGTTATATTTTTGATCAGTGATTTTGTAGATGAAGGATATGAGCATCATTTAAAAGCGTTGGCTCGTAAGCATGACTTAATTGTCATTCATATCAAAGATAAATTGGAAACTGATTTGCCTATGTTGGGCATCGTGCCTATCAAAGATAAAGAAACAGGCAAGACCCGATGGGTGAATACTTCAAGTGCAACATTTAAAAAGCATTTTCAGCAAAAAAATAAAGATCATTCTGCGGAATTAAAGGATATTTGTAAAAGAAATCAAGCAGATTATTTGCTTATTGACACGCAGGAAGACTATACATCCAAATTAATTAAACTATTTAAAATCAGGAATTTAAGCAAGAAAAAAGCATGAAGAAATACGGGTTGAGCTTAATTTTCAGTCTTGCATTTATCATAAATTTACTCGGGCAACAAATCGAGCCGAAAGGAAAATTCCTTCAAGACAGTATGGCGATTGGAGAGCCAGTAAAATATAGTTTGAGTATTCGTTACCCAGCGAACTTTCAGGTTTTAATGCCTGATTCTCTATATGATTATGCTCCTTTCGAGTATACAAGCAAGAAGTTTTTTCCAACGAAATCTGATAGCATTCAAAGCTTTGATAGTGTAGTTTATATTTTAACCTCATTTGAAATTGATAAAGTACAAAACCTCAAACTGCCCGTATTTATTGTTGAAGGCAATGATAGCACTGCAGTTTATGCCAAAATGGATTCCATCTATTTGCAAGAGCAGATTCAAGCAGTGAGCGACACTCTGCAAATGAAAACTGATGCGATCATCACTCGGCTAGATAAAGACTTCAATTATCCTTATTTAATTGCTTTTCTAATTGCACTTGGTATTATAATTCTACTAGTAATTATAATCTTTGGTAAAAAATTAAGAAAGAAATGGCAAGTCTGGCGATTGAATAAACGACATAAAAAGTTTAGGATTTCATTTGAAAGCAAATTAACCGCGGTAGGAGAAATGCCTGTAGGGAAAATCGAAAAATTGCTTTATACCTGGAAAAAGCATGCTGAATTTATTTCCAAATCGCCTTATGCTAAGCTTACTAGTAAAGAAATCAACCAAATGAAACAAAATGAAGAGTTATATGAGAATTTAAAGTCCATTGACAGAACGATTTATTCTTCAAAAGGAAGGGAGAATGCTACAGAAGCTTTCCAATTCCTATTGAGTTATGCTGATGTAATTTTAGAAGAAAGAATTAAAGCTATAGCAGATGGAAAGTAATAATTGGTTTAGTTTAGATTGGTTTTCTCCTGAAAGACTTAAGGCTTTTGAATATGAATTTCCTATGGCTTTTTATGCCATGATTGCTCTACCCATTATATATTTATTGGTAGAATGGTTAAAAAGTAGATTCAGTCCCAAAGTACCGGTTGCCTTTAGAGGTGAAGGAATAGGCTTTCAATTTTCTTCTATTCTCCGATTTATTCCCTTAATTCTACTATTATTTTCAGCACTTTTAATGTTGTTAGCCTTAGCACGCCCGCAACAAACCAACGAGCGTGTAGAGCAATGGACTGAAGGTATTGATATTATGTTGGTATTGGATATCTCAGAGTCTATGAAGATTCAGGATTTCACGCCTAATCGCTTGGAGGCAGCTAAGCAAGTAGCCAATGATTTTATAGATGGTAGGTTTCAAGATAGAATAGGATTGACCATTTTCAGTGGTGAAGCTTACTCCTTATCTCCATTAACTACTGACTATAAAATGTTGAAAAATCAGATTACGGATATTGATTTTAAAATGATGGAAGCTTCAGGCACTGCAATTGGAAGTGCGCTGGCTGTGGGAACAAACAGAATGCGTGAATCTGATTCAAAATCCAAAGTCTTGATTTTATTAAGTGATGGCGATAACAATGCAGGAAATATTGATCCTGAAACTTCTGCAAAACTGGCCAATGCTTATGGTATTAAAATTTATACCATTGCAATTGGCAAGGAGGGTAAAGTGCCTTATGGAAAAGATTTCTTCGGGAGAACCCGTTACATTGAAAATTCAATGGATGTAACAGGACTTAAAAATATAGCCAAGATAGGTGAGGGGCAATTTTATAGAGCAACAGATAATCAAGCTTTGGAAGAAGTATTCAGTATAATTGACCAATACGAAAAAGCAGAAATCAAAGAAACTCGATACAAAAACACTAAAGATTATTATGATGTTTACCTGAAATGGGCGATTGTTTTTTTTCTGTTATGGATGCTGACCAAGACCACTTATATTTCGAATGTTTTGGTAGACTAAGATCTACATGAAAGTGTATTGTAGTTAGCTATTTAGTTAAATTCTCTATGCTGCAGCTTTCGATCTTGCAAATAAATAGATTCCATTTTAAGCTCATTTCTCCTCTTGCAAAATCTTGATCAATTTGTGCAGCTCAGGAATTATTTTGGACTTCATATATTGGGTTACTTTCTTGTTATAAAAGCTCGGCCTATCAAATTGGTCAATCAATAGCGCTAGATTTTCAAAGCATGCTGCCAATGCAGTACCTTTTAGTTTGTGCAATACATTTCTTAAAGCTTGTAAATTTTCAATTTCAATAGTTTCATTCACCTGTCGCTCAAAAGTTTTCATATTTTCTTGAGCCAAGGTGATGAAACTAATATAATGGGCGTCATTGTGGTTTAGGCGTTTCAATAACTCTTCCTTATTAAAAATCATCAGCTTATGAGATTGTTCTTTCACGGGCTGTTTACTTTTGATTCTTCCGCCTAGCTTGAGTTTTTCTAATGTTTTCAATAAATCATCCTGAATTAAAGGTTTTTCTAGAAAATCGTCTATCCCGGCTGCTAAAGCATTTTCTTTCTCTTCCTTCAGAACGCCCGCTGAAAGTGCTATTATAGGTGTTTTAGTATCAGGATCTTCAAGCGTTCTGATAATCTCGCTTGCTTCAATTCCACTTAAAACTGGCATTTGAATATCCATTAACACCAAGTCGGGACGGTGCTTTTTGAATTCCTCAATAGCTTTCTCCCCATTTTCAGCATGGATTAATTCAGACTCCGGTAAAGCATTTTCCAGTATTCTAAATATTAGAAATTTATTGACTTCATTATCCTCTGCAATTAGAATTTTATTCAAATGAAAGCCTAATTCCGGTGTAGAATCTTCTTCTATCAACGCATCTCCACGTAAAACTCCTGTATCTATCTGATATATTAATTCCAATAGTTTAGATGGGAGCACGGGTTTAGGCAGTTTAAACATATCTGGTTCATCTACATATTTAGAATAGAAGAATTCACTTTCAATATGTTTATGTAAAAAAATTACAGAGCAGTTTCCTAACAAATTTCGCTCCTTCAACATGCTAAGTAATTCAAGACCATTAATATTGGGCATCTCCTCATCAATAATAATCAGATCATAGTCCTTTTTATCCGATATTTTTTTGTGCGCCTCAACTGCTGATTGACAGTAGTCTACTTTGACATTTAAAGCATTCAAAATCTTCTTGAAAGCTCGAATTTGCAGTAAGTTATCATCTACCACTAGTAGCTTTTGAAGCTTTCTAAGGGGCTTCTCAATTTTATTCTGCTCTAAGGTTTTTGCTGATTTTGTTACAGCGATTGAAAAACTAAAATTACTTCCCTTGTTCACTTCACTTTCAAGATGCAATCGGCTCTGCATCATTTTCAATAATTTATTTGAAATAGTGAGCCCCAAACCAGAACCTCCAAATTTCCGCGTAGTGGAAACATCTGCTTGCTCAAATGCGCGAAATATATTTTTCTGCTGTTTCGCTGAAATGCCAATACCTGTATCTATTACTTCAAACTTCAGTTTGTCCTCTTTGTGAAGCTTAGTTACTTTGAGCGCGATGTTGCCACTTTCTGTAAATTTGACAGCATTTCCCAATAAGTTGATTAGAATTTGTCTAAGTCTCAATTCATCTGCTTCAAAATAGATTGGGACATCAGGGTCGTACTCAATCAAAAGTTCCAGGTTTTTTTGTGAGGCTTGAAATGTAATAAAACTGACGGCTGATTCTACCAGCTCTAAGCCATTGATTTCCTCCATTTGCAGTTTTAATTTTCCTGCCTCTATTTTTGAGAAATCCAGAATATCATTGATAATGCCGAGGAGCGAATGCGCTGAATTATAAATATGTTGGGTATAATCAGTTTGGAGAATATTTAAATTAGTCTTCCTCAAAAGATCAGAAAAACCAATTACGCCATTTAGGGGAGTTCTGATTTCATGGCTCATATTGGCTAAGAATGTAGATTTGGCTTGATTAGCAGCTTCTGCTGATTTTTTAGCTTCTAAAAGTTGTTTTTCAGACTTTACTCTATTGCTAATATCATTGAAAGTAACAAGAGCCCACTGCGCATCTTCTTCTTCTATTATCTTGATGTTTGCAGCTATCCATATTGTTTTTTCAGTTTTCGTATTGAGTAGTTGAACTGTAACATCATTAAGTGATTTCTTTTCTTCTAATGCAATTGCTACTGGATGCTGTTCAGCTGAAATAAAATTTCCATTAACATCTAAAAGTTTAATTGGAGTACTCATTAGACGTTTGCCCACCACTTCAAACTTGTCTAGTTCAAGAATCTTGGCTGCACTGTCATTCATGGAGCGAATAATTCCTTTGCTATCGTAAAATAGCAAAGCTTCATTCATTGAACTGATAATGTTCTGTAATTGCCTTTCATTTTCTTGAACTTTGAGTTCTGTGTTTTTCCTTTGAGTAATATCAGACAGCGTTCCGAACCAATACCAGTTTCCATCTAGGTCTTTGCTAGGCTGTGAAGTTGCCTTTACCCACTTGGTTTGACCTTTTACAACAATGCGAAACTCTAAATTGAAATATTGATAGTTGTCTAAAGCATAATTATTCGCTTTTAAAAATAATTCTAAGTCCTCTGGGTGTACTATATCGTGGGCAAAATCATTGGTATCTATATCTCTGCCTTCAACTCCAATCATCTTCTTAAAGGGTGGACTCATATAGTTCAGCTCCCCATTTCTATTGAGTTTGTAAACCCCAATGGGAATATTCTCAACTAGTTCATTGTACTGCTTCGTTTTCTCCTGTAATTGAAATTCGTTCTTCTTTTGGTCATCAATATTTTGAATTGTCCCATAAAGTCTTTGAACCTTATTATCAGAAATTTCTGGAATTCCGATTATTCGGGCCCAAAATACATTTCCTTTTCCTGAGCGCACTTGCAATTCTAAATCGAACTGTTGATGCTTCTGAAAACTTTCCTCCAGCGTTGATTTAAGATTTTCTACCCTAGCACTATCTACTACGAAATCGAACACACCTTCATAGCTTGGCTGGTAGTTTTCTTCTACTTCACAAATACTTCTTGTATTTTCAGTCCATTCGATTTCGCCTGTGATTAAATTCCAACTCCAGCCCCCGGTTTTGGTTATTGAATTGGTTTGTAAAAGTAAAGCTTTGGTTCTATCTAATTCTTTTTCGGCTTTTTTGCGTTCAGAAATTTCCAGTATGATACCAGATTGATAGATTGGCATCAGTCCCGGTTTCAGACCTTCTACTCTTCCATTATTTAAAACCCAAATCCAATGTCCTTCTTTATGCTTTAGCCTGATTTCAAATTCATAATGGATAACGGGTTTATCTTTCTGATTATCAAAAAAATTAGTCATTACATCCATATCCTCAGGGTGTACCAAATCAGACCACTTAGTTAAACTAAGTTGCTTTAATTCATCATAGCTATATCCTAGCGCATTTGCATAATATTCATTTATGATATATGACGCCTTAGTGTTGTCCCAGTCGTAAGTTCCGAGGTTACTACTAGAAATAATCAGGTCCAACCTCTTTTTTTCTTTAGCTAGGGCATTTTCAGTTTCTTTAAGTTGAGTTATATCTTGGATGGTGCCTCTATAAATGAGTTCATTACCACTTTCAACCTTAGAAGCAATCTCATGAACATATTTTACATTTCCCTTTTTAGTAATGATTCTATGAACAAGATTAAAATAACCAGTTTTAAAAGCTTTTACATCTTCTTCATAAACGATAGCCTCATCTTCAGGATGAACCATTTCTTTAAACGAAGTAATGGTGGGTTGATAGGAGGTAGGATCACATTCAAAAATATCAAAAACAACAGCAGACCAGTGGATGTCACCAGAGTTTACATTGGCTTCCCAATTTCCTATTTGAGCTAATTGCTGCGCTTTTAGTAATCGTTGGTTGCTTTCCTCCAGTTCACGAGCAATGGATAAATCGTTTGCTTTCATTTTTCCCTATTCTAGCATTAAATTCTTACTTTATTTTGATTTATTCAATTGTTTTACCATTTAATTTTTTGTAACTATTTGCTTATGTGATATTTAATACATTAGTATCTTCAAATTTGCTTCAGAATTCAGACCTAATTTTACATTTAAAACGGATATAATAAGTCAAAAAAAAGTAATTTATATATAGATTTTACAGACTTTACGTATTCTAATTATAAAAATTAGAGTAGTTTTAAAGACTACAAAAAGGAAAATGAAAGTATTAATTGTAGAAGACCAGATAGAACTAGCAAAGAATATTGAAGAATACCTTAAAAAAGAAGGCTTTCAAACAAGTGTTGCCCCAGATTTCTTTACGGCTACCGATAAATTGGCGGCCTATGAATATGATGTGGTCATCATTGATTTAATGTTACCAGATGGAAATGGAATGGATTTACTTTATTCATTAAGAGCCAACAGAAAAAGTATCGGTACATTAATCTTATCAGCTAAAAATTCTATTGATGACAAAGTTCGAGGACTAGATGCAGGTGCAGATGATTATTTGGGGAAACCATTTCACCTACTCGAATTAGCCTCCAGATTAAAAGCGATTTACAGAACTAGAAAGCAAGAAAGCAGCAACGTAATTGAATTAGATAAAATTTTGATTGATACAGATAAAAAGGAGGTGAAAGTTGGAAATCAATTTCTTGATTTGACAAAAAAGGAATATGAAATGCTGTTATTTTTTGCCAATAATGCCAAGAGAGTGTTAACCAAACAGAATATTGCAGAGCACCTTTGGGGAGATTTTATTGATCAAAGCGATTCCTTTGATTTTGTATATCAACATATTAAAAACTTAAGAAAGAAAATTCAAAAAGCAACAGGATCAGATTTATTGGAGACTGTGTATGGAGTAGGCTATAAGCTCAAAAAATTATAATATGAGATTAATTACCAAAATAGTATTGATATTCCTTGGGCTGTCATTGATTGTATTTATAATTGGCGCGCTAGTAACAGTACAAATTATTTCCAATGAAGTAAAAAAAGAAGAACGATGGTTTCTACAAGAAAGGCTAAGATCCACTGAAAAATACATTGAAAAAAGAGAGCCTACTAAAGATATAATTCGGGATAAAGTCATCATTTTACCCAAAGAAGATTCCATTGAAACTGATAATATTATTTTTTCTGACACAATAGTCTATCACAGCACATTAGAGAGGCCAGAGAAACACAATAAATTAGATGTAGGTAAAAAAATTAATGGAAGATTTTATAAGATTACCCTTTACGATATTATTATAGAGCAAGACGACATAGTAGATGGCGTAATTGAGTCATTGGTGAAAACCTATATTCTTTTGTTAGTAGTGGTGCTGTTAGGCAGTTGGCTGCTTTCAAGAAGGTTGTTGAAGCCATTTGAAGATACACTTTCGGCAATCAGAAAGTTTGATATAAAGGAAAATGAGTCATTCGAATTGCCTGAAACAGGAACAAAGGAATTTAAAAGGTTGAATGCTTTTATTGATCAAATGTCACGAAAAGTATTGGCAGATTATCAATCTTTGAAAGAATTTACCGAAAATGCCAGTCATGAAATTCAAACACCCATAAGTATTGCCAAAGGGAAATTGGAGCTTTTACAAGACGGAGACTTAAATGAAGAACAGAAGCAATTAGTGAGTGAGGCTTCTAAAAGTTTATCTAATTTATCAAAATTAGGAAATACCTTAACACTCTTGGCAAAAATTGATAATCAAGAATTTGAGCAAAAAGAAAGTGTTGATGTTAGCCATACGCTGGAAGATTTACTAGCTGAGTATGAAGAACTGATTTATTTAAAAGGCATTACGTTAAGCAAAAAAACAGAAGCTGACATTGAATGGAACATTCATCCAGTGCTGCTAGAAATTTTGATTACGAACCTTTTAAACAATGCAATAAAGCATAATCTATCTGAGGGTGGTTTCATAAAAGTCTATTTAGAAAATAATCAACTTATAATTGAAAATTCTGGAAAACCCCTAAACTATAAACCAGAGCTACTTTTTGCCCGATTTAAAAAAGGAAACCAAAGTAGTTCATCTTTAGGTCTTGGTTTAGCAATTATTCAAAAAATCTGTATAGTTAGCGGTTTAAAAATAAATTATATCAATAAAGAACAGCTACATCAAATTACCATTGAAAGACAGTAGACAGTAGACAAAATTGCAAAATTTGATGCCTTAGTTCACAATTGTATTTCCATTTATATCAAAGAAATATTTCCAATTATTTCAACTTTATTCTTTATTCAAACAATTTACTTCAAAAAATACTTGTAGATACATTAAATTTTTATTCAAACTGAGGGAAATTCAAATTTCCTTCAGAATTGGGTGCTAATTTTGAGTTAAAATAAAGATTGAAAAGCAAAAACATGTTCAATACAAGTAAAATTTTTCTGAAAGTATTAATTCTGACTGTATTAGGTTTCAGTTCCCAAGCCTCTTGGGCACAAAATACAACCATTAGCGGTAAACTGATTGATGGGAAAACCGAAGCGCCACTGGCCTACGCCAATGTAAGCGTTTTTGATAATAATGATGAACTGGTGACCGGAACGGTCACACCAGAATCAGGAGTTTTTCAATTGCAAGTGGAAAGAGGAGAGTACACCTTAAGAATTCAGTTTATATCTTATCAAACGATCAATAGAAAATTAAATGCCAATCAAAATAGCATAGATTTAGGTACTATTGAGCTAAGTGAAGATGTCAATCAGTTATCAGAAGTAGAGGTGGTTGCTAAAAGACCACAAATGGAAATGAAGCTGGATAAAAGAGTTTTTAATGTCAGCGAAGATCTTAGTAACATTGGAAGTAATGCGGAATCCTTATTAGATAATCTCCCTAGCGTTACGGTAGATATCGAAGGAAATGTTTCTTTAAGAGGAAGCGGAAATGTAAGAATTTTAATAGATGGTCGTCCATCAGGTTTAGTAGGTATCAGTGGTGGGTCCGCATTAAGACAGATACAAGCTGATCAAATTGAAAGAGTAGAGGTCATTACCAATCCATCTGCACGTTATGAGGCTGAAGGAAATGCAGGAATCATTAATATTATCATGAAGAAAGAGAAAAAAGGTGGTTTTAATGGAAGTGTAAGTACAAACCTGGGGTATCCTATAATTGGTGGAGTAAATAGCAACGTCAACTACAGAAAAGGAAACATTAACCTCTTTGGTGCATACGGGATAACCTACCGAGAGAATTTTGGAGGTGGCTACATTGATCAAGAATTTACCCCTGAAGACACCACCTATTCCACCTATGTTGACAGACAGAGAGAAAGAAGTGGTATTTCTCAAAATGCAAGATTTGGATTAGATTATAGTTTCAATGAAAATACTACTTTAACGGGTTCCTTCCTTTATAGAATTTCTGATGAAAACAATTTGAGCTATAATTATTACGATGATTATAACGGCATTAATAGGGATACTCGAGAATTGGTAAGACGTTCTGTTAGAATTCAAGATGAAAAAGAAGACGAGGAAGTATTGGAATATGAATTAAATTTCACCAAAACTTTCGGAGGTGATGATGACCATAAATTTACCGCTGATTTTCAATACCGAAATAATACAGAAACTGAAGATTCAGATTTAAGAAATGAAAGATTTATAATTTCTCAGAATCAATTCGTTGATAGTATTCAACAACGATCTTTGATTGACGAGTTTTCAGAGAACATCTTAATGCAGGCTAATTATGTTAAGCCTATAGGTGAAAACAGATCATTTGAGACTGGTTGGAGAAGTACACTCAGAACCATCACGAATGAATATGAAGTAACCCAGAATGTTGAGGGACAGGAAGCGGATAGTGTTTTAAGCGATTTTACCAATGATTTTATTTACAATGAGAATGTGCATGCCTTATATGCCATTTATAATAGTGAATTCAATAAGTTTACTTACCAACTCGGACTAAGAGCAGAGTTAACTGATATCACAACTCGTTTAAAATCTCCTGTAGACACTACTAATGCCAGAGATTACTTAAATCTATTTCCTAGTGTTTTTATGACTTATGAATTCACTAAATTACATTCTTTGCAGGCTAGTTATAGCAGAAGGTTTGACCGTCCAGGCTTCAGATCCCTAAACCCATTTTCTAATTTTAATGATGATAGGAACATAAGAATTGGTAATCCTAATTTGAACCCAGAGTTTACGGATTCCTATGAAGTGGGATTGGTAAATAATTTTAACGATGCAACGCTTTACAGTGGTCTGTATTATAGAAGAACTACTGGAGTAACCGAACGCATCAATACAGTGATCGATGGAATAACTTATGCGCAACCGCAAAATTTAGCTGAAAGAAATTCAATAGGTATCGAAAATAATTACTCTCATGACTTGAATGATTGGTGGCGATTAAATGGAAATTTAAATGTCTTCTATTCAGAGACTTATGGTGTAGTAGATGAACAAGTTTTTCAAGCAGAAACCTTTACAGCATCCGGAAGAGCTACTTCTCAAATGAGTTTTGATAATGATTTCAATTTTCAATTAAGTGCATTTTACCGAGCACCGCAACAGACTACTCAAGGAACTAGAAAGGCTTTTTATATGGTGGATTTGGGTTTTAGTAAGGATGTGTTGGATAAGAAGGGGACATTGGCATTGAATGTCAGAGATTTATTGAATTCCAGAAAATGGAGAACCACAACCTCAGGTGAAGATTTCTATTATGAATCAGAGTTTCAGTGGAGAACTACAACTGTAACGCTTTCATTCGATTACAGAATCAATTCCAATAAAAGAAATAAAGAAAAAGGTAGAGAAGGCGGTGATTATGAAGGCGGAGGAGATGAATATTAATAAAGATAATTTAGTTTAGTTTAGTTTAGCTTAATTTTAAGTAAAGCACGGATTTTTAAATCCGTGCTTTTTTGTTTCAACCAAAAACTGCAATTTTCCGTCAAGTTACATTATACGAATCTATACCAATGAAAAACTACATACTATTGCTTCTTATTCCTATCATTTTTGCTTGTTCAAACAAAGAGCAGAGGCAAGAAAGTCTAATTCAAAAAGGCTATCAGTCTTTAGAGCAAGGTCAAGAAAAACAAGCATTTAATTATTTTGAAAGTGCCATTGATATCAATGAAGAGAATGCCTCTGCCTGGAATGGATTGGGTGTAGCACATTATCAAAATGGTCATCCTTATGAAGCTGTTCAAGCTTTTAACAAAGCAGTCCAGTATAAACCAGATTATACAAGAGCATATTATAATAGAAGCAATGCCTTCTATCAAACGGGTGAATATTATAGGGCATTGGATGATTTAGAACCTGTTTTGGAAGATTATCAAGATTCAGCATTTGCTCATATGGCGCATGGTTTGGCTTTAGTGGGTTTAGAAAATTATCCTGAAGCAAAAATCTCCTTTGATAAGGCTTTATCCTTAAATCCGGAAAATGCTGAAATCCACACAAATTTGGCAGCGGTGGATTATTATCAAAAGAATAATGAAGCTGCAGTTATCCACTTGGAAAATGCCTTGAAGCTTAATCCAGAAGAAGCAAATGCATGGAATTTATTGGCATTGATCCAATCAGAACAGGAATTATATGAGTCTGCATTGGAATCGGTCAACAAAGCCCTGAAATTACAACCTGGCCAGCCTTATTTTCTCAATAATAAGGGATATATCTTAACTTTCATGGGAAAGTATGAACAAGCTTATGAAGATTTAAGAAAAAGCATCGTAAGGGATGAAAATAATCCTTACGTCTATAGAAATTTAGGGATTTTAGCTTTGAAGCAGAAGGATTACGAAGAAGCCATCCGTCAGTTTGAAAATGCTTATAAGCGAAAAAGTGACTTAGCCTCACTAAATTACTATAGAGGAGAAGCGTTCCGATTATCAGATGAAATGGATAAAGCATGTGAAGCCTACAAAAAATCTCAAGAATTAGAAGAAGAGAAAGGAATTAAAGCCTATCAACAATTCTGCAAATAAACACCTACAGGTATCCAAAGGCTACTATTACTTTAACCACGGAGTTGCACGAAGTTTTACACAAAGAACACAAAGTGATAGCAAAAACTGTTGATTGATTACTGAATTATTCTATAAATTCGCCTAAAAACCAAATTTCTTATCTCACAATTCACCTTGACTATTTTTTTGTAAATCTCTGTGCCACTATGTGAAAGACTTTGTGCCACTTTGCGATTAATCATTCACAGCCTATGGCTGTCTTTCTATTTCTCTTGTGGTTAAATATTTACAGCCTATGGCTGTTACCGATCTGTAAAACTCTGCAGTTAATTTCTTCGGAATAGAACAATAAATTCCTTACTTTTGCCCAAAATTTTATCAATTCAGATATGTTCGATAATCTCAGTTATAAATTAGATCGCGCTTTTAAAACCCTGAAAGGTCAGGGGCAAATTACAGAAGTAAACGTAGCCACTACTGTTAAAGAAATCCGCAGGGCATTGGTTGATGCCGATGTGAATTTCAAGGTAGCGAAAGATGTTACAGACAGAATTAAAGAAGAAGCATTAGGTCGGGATGTCTTGATTTCAGTATCTCCAGGACAGCTTTTGGTTAAAATTACTCAAGAAGAGTTGGCCAAAATGATGGGGGAGAAGCAAGTAGATATCAGCACCGAAGGCTCTCCATCTACCATTTTGATTTCTGGACTTCAAGGATCTGGTAAAACTACTTTTTCAGGAAAGTTAGCCAACCGATTAAAAAAACAAGGAAAACAAGTCCTGTTAGCTGCTTGTGATATTTATAGGCCTGCTGCTATTGATCAGCTTAAAGTATTAGGTGAGCAAATTGGAGTAGAAGTTTATGCCGAACCAGAAAATAAGGATGCTGTTAAAATAGCTAAGAATGCCATAAAATTTGCCAAGGATAATGGCAAAAGCATTGTAATTGTTGATACTGCAGGTCGTTTGGCAGTGGATGAAGTCATGATGAAAGAGATTTCCAGCTTGAAAAAAGAGCTAAATCCTTCTGAAACTTTATTTGTAGTGGATTCCATGACAGGGCAGGATGCGGTGAACACAGCTAAGACCTTTAATGAGCAGCTCGATTTTGATGGGGTAGTACTAACCAAATTAGATGGTGATACACGTGGTGGTGCTGCCTTATCCATTAGAACGGTAGTTGAGAAGCCTATCAAGTTTATCAGTAGTGGTGAGAAAATGGAAGCTATTGATCTTTTCTATCCTGATAGGATGGCGCAAAGGATTTTGGGCATGGGTGATGTCGTTTCTTTGGTTGAAAAAGCTCAAGAAACTTTCGATCAGGAAGAAACTAATCGACTATCCAAGAAAATAAGAAAAAACCAGTTTGATTTTGAGGATTTCCTTTCTCAATTGCAGCAAATCAAGAAAATGGGTAATGTAAAAGACCTCTTGGGAATGCTGCCAGGAATGGGAAAGCAAATTAAAGATTTAGATATTGATGATGATGCTTTTAAGCCAGTTGAAGCGATTATTCGCTCAATGACCTATGAGGAGCGTAGCAACCCAGAATTAATGAATGCCAGCCGCAAGAAAAGAATTGCGGAAGGTAGTGGTACTTCTGTACAAGAAATCAATAACCTACTAAAGCAATTTAAGGATATGCGGAAGATGATGAAGACCATGAATAAAATGAGTGGAAGTAAAAGAGGTTTAGCAGGCTTTAATCCATTTGGGAAATAATTTAATTAAAGCAGATTTCTTACATTATTATATTTTATTAAGTAGTTGAACCGATCTTAAAGAAGAAACTTTGAGATCGGTTTTTTTATGTGATCAAGTTCTAAATTGTTTATTTTCAGGACAGTAGCCTTTAAAGTGACCGTTTCATAACTCATTAAATGTCTTAACATCTAATCTAGAATATTATTTTATATAAGTATTTCTTGTTTTTAAATATATTATTTTATTAAATTGTCACTTGAATAAAGGAAGTGTAAATCACTGATTATTAAAGGTTTTACATTTTGATTCAAAACTATTAAACTTTTTATCTTTAATAGTATTATAATAAGACAGGTGTTTGTGAAAAACTATTTAAACTATTCTATTATTCTTTCAATGATCAGTTTTCTGCTATTGGTTGCCGTGCAGCCAATTGATGCAGCAATAGATCCAATTTTTACATCACAACATGTAAATTTGCTCACATATTTTTTTAATATTGAGAGCGAAAACCTTACAAATATTTTTCAAGCAGTATTCATATCCTTATTGGGTTTAGGCATGTTCGGAATTGCATTTAGTTTTGTTAATGTAGGATCCAAGAGAATTAAGAAGCATAATGATTATTTAGAAAATCTCGTTAAAGATAGAACTCGAACCTTAGAAGAAAAGCACCAACAACTAAGAGCCCAGAATGAGGCTTACAAAGAAGCTTTAGAACTAATTCATGACCAAAAAGAGGAAATTGAAACTGCTCAGCAAGATCTTTTAGTAAAAAACAGAGACCTAAGAGAAGCTTTTGAAGAAATTCAATCCCAAAATGAGCTTTTAGATCACGAAAGAAGCAAATTAGAACAAGCCAAGAGGATTATTCAGGGTCAGAATAAAAAGCTCATGGGAATCGCTAGAAATCTTGATCAGCAAGTTCAAGAGAGAACAAAAGAACTTTCAGTTTCCAACAATCTTCTATTGGAGAAGAACAAAGAACTTGATGAATTCATTTATAAATCTGCTCATGATTTAAGGGGACCAATAGCCAGATTCAAAGGTTTAAGTCAACTGATTCAAATGGAATATGATCAGGATAATGATATTTCTGATCATCTGCGGCATTTGAATCATTCTGCTAACCATATGGACAATATGCTTAAGAGATTAAGCAATGTATATGAAATTAGCGCCAGACCGATCAGTCCACAAATGATTGATGTAAACATGATAATGGAAACCGTCTTTGAAAGGTTAAAAGGTGAGGAGAACATGAATAATGTTTCCATTGAAGTTAATAATTTAGTTAAAGATAAAGTTCAAATTGATCCAAGCTTACTTCATTTGATATTAAAGAATTTAATAGGTAATGCCGTCCGTTTTTATGATCCTTTAAAATTAAAGAAGTGGGTTAAAGTAAACATTGAAATAGTTGATAAGCAGCTGGTTGTCAGTGTTAAAGACAATGGTATTGGAATCAAAAAAGAGCAACAGGAAAATATATTTGACCTTTTTTATGTAGGCTCTGAATTGCCTAAAGGTCCTGGTTTAGGATTATATATCTGTAAAATCATCACCAAAAAGCTAAATGGTGATATTTCCTTAAACTACTCTTCTAAAGAGAAAGAAACCGAGTTTAAGACTTCTATTCCTATAGGCCTCTAGCCCGCCAGCTGGCGGGGAATCGCACAGGAATTATCGTCTGATCTAAGCACTCAATTAGGTCAGTACCGAAGGTCGGACCGGTTTTATTTCTATAAAATATGCTGCCATTTTTAATCAGTACTAATAAAGGTTGTCAGCCATTTTTTCATTGATAACGGAACAAGAAATTTTGTAAAAATCATCTTTTTGAATATCAATTAATAGTTCAGCCAAATCAAAATTGCAAAGCGTACCTTTTCTTATTCCTAAATAATCCTGAAATGAAGAATATTTCCAATCTTCCATTTTATTAACTAAACCTGCTTTCAAAGGATTATGATGAATGTAGTTAAAGCATAAAAATGGATAATTGTCTTTTCCATCATCTAGGTTTTTAAATTTTGTTTTTTGTCTAAATAATGAGCCAGTACGACTATATCTATTATTGTATTCGGTAGAATATCCACTATTTATTAATCTAAAGCTATTTTTCAGCACTTGAGATTCCAACAAACCTAATTAGGGCTTGCTTAAAAAGTCTCAAGTGCCTCATCCCGATGCATACGGGACAAGTTATACAATCGGGCTAAGTGACGGAGTATTGTAATACTTCGAGCTTTAGCCCGAGAAGTAGATGAGGTGCTTGAGGCTAGAGCACTAGTAAATCAAATATTGATTTACTAGTGCAAACAATATGTAGTTTTAACTTAAAGAAGCTTGTACTTGCTGAAAAACTATTACTCAATAATCATTAATAAAATACCTTAGATGTTCATTTTTATTACGTATTCTGTTTTTAAGCAAGCCCTAATTAAACTGATTCTATAGATTTCTGATTTGTATAAGTTAGAAAGTGGTAATGATTGGGCATTAAACAATAACTGAGAATGTCTGCATTTGGAATTACCCTTTTTCGAACTCTTCTCAAAAAAGAAATATAATCATCATGGTCTTTGAATATGACCTCCTTGTTATTCCCTTGATTATAAACATGGTGAATTCGGCCGGCTAATAGTTTTATTAAACCAAAAATACAAAAAGCTGATAATTACAAAATAATTAATGCTTTACTCTAGATCCGGTCTGACCTTCGGTACTGAACTACGCATTCCATAGGATATTCAGAATCACTTCCTTGCTAAGGAAGACCAAATTGTGGTGTACTAATTTGCTTTGTTATTGTTGCCCCTTAAGAAACGACTAAACTCCTCAACCACTGCTTTTATAAAAGCCCATTTAGGCACTGTATTCATAATTTTTAAATCCTCCCACAGTGAAGATTCTTCATTAAGGAATTTTAATAGTGCTGCCAAAGTATTGCCTTTATAGAGCTTGCCAAAAACAGCATGTCCGCTGCTTTTTTCAGTAACTAGCACATTCATTAATACTTCATCATAAAATCTAAAACGCTTCGAGTTAGCAGATTCAAAACATTGGGTATTGTTTTTTAAACTATCTACAATCAGCTGGATGTGCTGATAATTTCTAACAAATGAATAACCAGTGCTTGGCTTTACTGTACCAGCTAAAGTACCTATAGGGATTATACTTTTATTTCTTTGCTCAAAAACTGTATTGGTCATCGGGATTTTATTGAATTCCTCTTCCTCAATTTCATAATCCGTGATGTTGAGTGTTTTCTCGATATAATAACGTAAAGAGCTTTCATAATCTTCCTTTTTCCATAGTTCAGCTGAGAACAAGGTGTATTCCACTAAGGCTTCACTAGGCTTTTCAGGAAGAACATAGCCAAAACTCAATCCTGACTTTACTTCAGGAACTCGCATATCCATATAAGTAATAGTCTCCGGGTCAAAACAAGCCAATTTGGTTTTTATCTTCCAGCCTAAGAAATGTTGCCAAATGAAGTGCTTGTTGGGATCTTTAATTCCCGACAGTTCATCGGCTATAAAGTAAGATTTAAAAAAATATTCAGTGAACTGGTATTGTCCGGCTTGCGTTTTAACCATTTTATTTTTAGCGTCCTCATCCACAATAAAATCCTGAATAACAGTAATTTGAGTACTCCTACTTAATTTGTTTAAGATGAAATTATAGTAGTCGATCCCTTCAATTTTGAAATACTCATAAGGCTCAAGACTTTGCTTTAAATCGAAATCGCTTCCTTGTACTCTAGCATCCTTCCACGATTTAGAAATGGGTAAGGCCTTCAACCAATTATCGGGCTTAGCCCAAAAGCACCAGGTTCTGTCGTTAGTATTCTTTTTGTCACGATCAATTATAAGTAATTTTCTATTATCCAATAGACCACTATCCAGCATTTGCCAGGCTAAAGTTAAGCCTGCAAGACCCGCACCGCCTATTATGTAATCATATGATGGAATGTTATTCAATGGAAAGTGATTTGACCGTTATAATTTTCAGCTAAAGTAAAAAGAATTCCTTACACAGCGGAATTATTTCTAACCATTGCTGTTAATGATGCTTTAAATTGACAATTAGATGTCAGATCATTTATTTTATGCTATATTTGGCTATTTAAATAAATGTTCACTTATTTAAAGTTTAAATACATAAAAGAACCAATCTGATTTTAAAATTGAAGAAAAGTACATCAATTATTGCAATAGTAATGGGGGTTATGGCAATTAGTTTGGCCTTTTATACTACTTCAGAAGTCGCTTTTACGCGCTCCATGGATGAAAGCTCTCACAATCAGTTAAGTTATCTCAATTTCAATTTGGTGAGTCCTGCACCTGAAATGGATTCCAGTCAAATCAACTCAGCATTTGATGCTGACATTCATAAATTCCTAAACAGATGGGATATCAAGGGAGCTAGTGTGGCTGTCATGAAGGATAATAAGCTCATCTATTCAAGGGGCTACGGTTATGCTAATATTGAAAAGGAAGAAGAAACTAATACCAAGCATTTATTTAGAATTGCTAGTGCTTCTAAGCTGATCACTGCCATTGCTATCATGAAAATGGTAGATGATGGGGTGTTGAATTTAGATGAAAACGTATTTGGGCCAAATGGTATATTATCTGATTTTTCAGAAATGAAGGATATTAACCATCACAAGGTAAAAGTTCGTCATTTATTGAACCATAAAGGTGGCTGGAGTTGGAGAGATGGTGATTTTATGTTTCAGGCAGCTAAGATTAAAAGAATCATGGAACTCCAAGGACCTCCCACAGAAGATGATATTATAGATTTTGTATTAAGACACAGGAGGTTAAGATATAAGCCAGGTACACAATATGCTTACTCAAATTTTGGCTATATGCTTCTTGGGAAAATTATTGAGCGTAAATCTAGTACAAAATATGAGCGTTATGTAAATGAGAACATCCTAGAGCCAAATGGTATATATGGAATGCGAATAGCTGGCAATTACGAATGGGAACGAAAACCGTTTGAAACACATTACTATAACCATCCGGGAGCTTATCAATTCGAATCATTTGATGGAAATTTTGAATCAGTTGAAAAGCCCTATGGCGGGAGCGATATTACCACATTAGGAGCTGCCGGAGGATGGATTGCAAATGCTTCCCAATTGGCAAAAATAGTTTCCTTAGTTGACCCAGAAAATCCTTCATACCAACTTCTTTCTGAAGAAAGTCAAGCGTTAATGGTCAGTGGAAAAAGTTATAAAGATGCTTTTGGATGGAAAGGAGCAAGGGGCGAAAACTGGTGGAGAACTGGAACATTAGCAGGTTCTGCTTGTTTTATATATCGAAAAGATAATGGCTACAGCTATGCTGTTGTTTTGAATTCCAGCGTCTGGATGGGACATAGATTCAATAAATATATTAAATGGATGATGGATAAATCCATTACGCATTTAGAAGACTTAACAAACCAAAACCTATTTTACCAAAATGGAATCCAAAAGAACCTGTTGCCGTTAGCAATTTGACCGTTTATCAAATTCTGTGAAATATATGCGGATTTCACCGTTTGAAATTCAGAACCCTAATAATTTTATAATATGAATAAAGTAGTCGTATCCATCCTAATCATTTTTTGGAGCATTTCAGGTTTTGCACAAACCGAAAAACTTCAAAAGCTAAGCCCTACCCAAGATCAGTCAATGGAAGCACGATTGGTAGCGGGACTTTTGACGCAATATCACTATGAAAAAATTGGTATTGATGATGAGTTGTCCAAAATTGTGTTCGATGAATACTTGTCTTCCTTAGATGCCAATAAGCACTATTTCTTAAAAGAAGACATTGAGGGTTTTCAAAAATATCGTGAGCGCTTAGACGACCATATGAAATTGGGTTATTTACTGCCTCCCTATGAAATTTTCAATACCTTCCGTAAGCGATTCGAAGAGAGAATGAATTTCATTGAAAACGAATTGGAATATAATTTTGATTATGAAAAAGAAGAATATTTGACCGTGAATCGCGATTCTCTTGATTATGTAGCTACCACAGAAGAGCTGAATGACAGATGGAGAAAAATAGTGAAAAGCCAAGCATTAGATCTTAAATTGGATGAAAAAGCGGATACCACTATTCAGAGGCTTATAAAGGAAAGATATGATCGTTTAGAGCAAACCATAAGTGAATATGAAAGCCGTGATGTATTTCAGTTATACATGAATACTTTTGCTGAAAGCTTTGATCCACATAGCAGCTACTTTTCACCTATCACTTCTGAAAACTTTAAAATTAGGATGAGCCAGTCTCTGGAAGGAATTGGTGCTACTTTAACCTCTGATGGCACTTATACCAAAGTAGCCTCTGTTGTGCCTGGCGGCCCTGCATTTGAAAGTAAAGTCATTAATACTGATGATAAAATATTAGCAGTAGCTCAGGGTGATGATGGTGAGTTTGTGGACATTACTGGATGGAGATTGGATGATGTTGTGCAAAAAATTAGAGGACCAAAAGGCACGGTTGTGAGACTTAAAGTAATTGAAGCTGGAATTTCTATTTCTGCGGGCGTACCGCAAGAAATTAGAATTGTTAGGGATAAAATAAAACTGGAAAATCAAGTACCTTATGCTGAAGTTAAAGAGGTTTACAGAGATGGAAATCAATACAATATAGGTGTAGTTACCATTCCTTCCTTTTATTTAGATTATGAAACCATGCGTAAAGGAGAGGATTATGGTAGTACTACCAAAGACGTAAAAGCTATTTTGGATTCTATCAGAAGCAAAGTGGATGGCATTGTAATCGATTTACGATCCAATGGGGGAGGATCCTTGCAAGAAGCCATTGAATTAAGCGGTTTATTTATTGAAGAAGGGCCAATTGTTCAAATCAGGGACTCAGATGGTAAAATTGAAATGGGAAAAGATGATGATAAAACCATTTATTATGATGGGCCTTTAACCGTTTTAACTAATAGATTCAGTGCTTCAGCATCTGAAATATTCTCAGGAGCCATTCAAGATTATAAAAGGGGAGTAGTGATAGGAGAGAATACTTTTGGAAAAGGAACCGTGCAAAATTTGATCTCCCTTAATCAGTTTGTTCCTAAAGTAGAAGACACTTTAGGACAGGTAAAATTAACGCTGGCTAAATATTACAGAGTAAATGGTAGCAGTACGCAACACAAAGGCGTTATCCCTGATATCAAAATGCCTTCACCTTACACTGCCAAAGCATTCGGAGAAAGTTCGTATGAAAGAGCTCTGGAATGGGATCAGATAGAAAGTTCAGAATATGAGCCTAGCAATCAAATCAATGAACAAATAATTGCTGATTTGAATGAAAAGCATGAGAAGAGATTAAAGGACGAGCAGTACCTTAGAAACCTTAAGAATGATGTAGATGAAGCGGTAAATCAGCAAAGCATGCACCGAGTTAGCCTTAATTTGGAAGCCCGAAAAGCGGAGAATGAAGCAGCTATGGAAAGAAGAAATGCTGCCAATGAACTAAGAGATAACATAACTTCAGATCCGGAGCTTATTAATAAAATCAATACCGATGGCGAGATTAAGGATCCGTATTTAAGAGAAGGGATTGTAGTCTTGGCTGATTTGATTGCGATGGGAATCGGATGATAACGGTAGTGAGTAGTGAGTAATGAGATTTAGTCTTATTACCCACTACTCACCACTGAATACCCACTACTCTATACAGCTAAAAAAGCGACTGCAAAATAGCATTCAATACGGAAAGTATAATACTAAAGAAAAAGGCCCACCAAAAACTCTTTACCGCAAATCCTTTCAAAAGTTTATCTACCAGCATAATCATGAGTGCATTGATTACCAATAGGAACAATCCTAAAGTAATGATGGTAATCGGGATAGTAAGAAATACTAAAATGGGTTTGACCACCGCATTGATTAGTCCTAGCACTATAGCCACAACTATAGCCTGTCCGTAGCTGTCCACTTTTACTCCGGAAAGTAATTTGGCACTTAAAAATACTGCCCCAGCTGAAAGGAGTAAGCGAATAATAAATTCTGTTAAATCCATAGTGTAAAAGTTAAATTCAATAACAATATAGCTGATTTTGTTAGGATTTAAAACCAATTCAATACCAGCCATACTGAAATACCTTGAAAAAATTTTCAAAAAAATAAAACTAACAAGCTCATTTGTAAAAATTCAATTAACTTTCCTATTTAAATCCAAATGTAGAGATATGCGAAGACTTTTACTCCCCCTAATTCCATTTGTCTTATTGTTGACAGCCTGTAGCAAAAAAGAAGAGAAATCCGATTCTATTTCCAGCCTAGGACCTTATGCTGAATACATCAACAGTATCTCGTCCGGTATCATTTCCAAAACTGATCCTTTCGTGATTGAGTTAAAATCGGAAGTGGAAGGCGTAAAAGCTGGTGATGAGTTATCTTCCTCCTATTATGACATTTCGCCTTCTGTTGATGCTAAAGCAATTTGGACTAGTCCTTCAAGCATTGTTATTACACCTGAAAAATATCTAGAGAGCAATAAAGAATATACTATTTCGCTTGAATTAACTGATCTCATAAGCGTTCCTGAAGAGCTTGCTAACTTTAGTTTTAATGTAAAAACCATCCCTTTAAGTTATGCAGTTGAACTTCATCATTTAAGCAATACAGACGAAAATGACTTCTCGAAAGTAGCTTTAAAGGGGTCTTTGAACGCATCGGATTGGATTGATAAAGAGAAAGTAAATGAGGTGGTAAAAGCTAATTTTAATGGAAAGGACCTGGATATTAGCTGGACGCATGGTGCCAATTCAAAAGAACATGAATTTACAATTCAAAATATTACCAGAGTAAAAGAGGATAAAGATTTGGTAATTGAATGGGATGGAACGCCTATTGGAATAAAAGAGAGTGGAAGTACAAACTACCAAATTCCTTCGGTGGACAGCTTCAAAATTATGAGTGCCAATGTGAAAAGGGACGGAGAGGCTTATATCTCTTTAGTTTTTTCGGATCCAATTCTCAATAATCAGGATTTTAACACTTATGTAGAGGTCAAACGGTTTGATCTCAGCTTCACAGTCGATAATAATGAGCTCAAGATTTTTGGTAAAAATGGCTCGCTTCATGGTGAATTAGATATAACGGTCCATAAAAATCTAAAAAACTCTAAAGGTTTAGGTCTTGATAAGGAAAGCCAATATTCTCTTCAGGTTTCTACCTTTAAACCACAAGTCAAACTAATGGCTGGTCAGGGAAATATTCTGCCGAGCACCAATGAACTGGTTTTGCCTATTCGAGTAGTGGGCTTAAAAGCGATTGAGGTTGAGGTAGTGAAGATTTTTCCCAACAACATGGGGCAGTATTTTCAAGATAATGAGTTGGGCGGCACTTATAGACTAAGAAGGGTAGGTCGCCCGGTCGTGAGGAAAATCATTCCACTTGTGAAGGCGGGAATTACGGATTATTACGACTGGTCAAAAATCTCACTGGATTTAAAAGACTTATTCGAAGCGGAAAAAGGAGCTTTCTATCAGGTGAATATTGATTTCACTAAGGATATGGCGGTTTATAATTGTGAAGGCATGTCTGACGAAGCCGACATTGAAGAGTACACCTATGATCCTAAAACGGTGGATTGGGACAATAATAGAAATCGATATTATGGGGAATATGATTGGAACGAAAGGGATAATCCTTGCCATGATATGTACTACAGAAGTAACACCTCCGTATCCAAGATGCTTTTTGCTTCTGACATTGGATTAACCGCCAAAAAAGCTGAGAACAACAAATTGCATGTTTTAAGTACAGATATTCCGACTACTGATGCAGTAGAAAGTGTAAACTTAAAACTATATGATTATCAAAATCAGCTGATTAGTGAAGGTAAAACCGATGCGAGCGGTATGGCGGAATTACCTCTTCATCGCCAGCCATTTTTACTAGTTGCAGAAAAAGAAAAGGAGTTTGCTTATCTAAAATTAGAAGATGGTGATGCCTTATCATTAAGTAATTTTGATGTAAGCGGTGCCACTGCGAAAGAAGGCCTAAAAGGTTTTATTTATGGAGAAAGAGGGGTTTGGAGGCCAGGAGACACGTTAAACTTAAGCTTTATTTTAGAGGATACATATCAGCGAGTTCCTGAAGGGCAAAAGGTAGTGTTGGATTTATTCAATCCGCAAGGACAGCTTTATAAGAGCTATCTACCTTATAAAAAAGAAGGCCCTATTTACAGCTTTAGACCTTCTACTTCTTCCGAATCTCCAACCGGGAATTGGTTCTGTAAAGTCCGTGCTGGAAGTGCCGAGTTTACCAAGAACATTAAAATAGAGACCATTAAGCCTAATCGATTAAAAATTGATGTAGACTTTGGAAAAGAGATCTTAAAGCAATCTGAAGGAAATTATGCCAATCTTTCCGTGAGGTGGATGCATGGAGCTGTTGCCAGAAACCTAAAAGCAGATTTTGATATATTTACCAAAGCCACTAAAACTTCCTTTAAGGATTTCTACGGTTATAATTTCGATGATCCTGGAAAGGAGTTTTATACGGATAGCAAGAAGATATTTGAAAGCCGAATTAATGAAAAAGGAGAGGCTAGCTTTCCTATTAAGGTGGAAAATAAATCCGAAGCCCCTGGAATGTTAAGATTGGTGCTTAACGGAAAAGTATTTGAAGAAGGAGGGGACTTTAGCATTCATACTAGCAGCGTTCTGTATTCTCCCTATAAAAGTTACGTAGGAATCAATGTTCCTTCTGTAGAGGAAAATAGTGCAAAACCTGTGCTTTATACAGGCAAAAACAATTCGATTCAGCTGGTAAATGTGGATGAAGAAGGGAATAAGACTAACAATAAGTCCGTAACGGTTGAGCTTTACAAATTAGAATGGAGATGGTGGTGGGATTATGGAGATGATAATATCAGCAATTATGTAAGTAGCCGATATAATAATCCTAAAAAAACCTATACCGTTAATTTGGAAAATGGGCAAAAGGATTGGAATCTTAATATTGACAATGATGATTGGGGTCGTTATTTCATTAGGATTAAGGATAATAGTTCCGGACACAGCACAGGTGAAGTAGTTTATTTTAGAAGATCGGATTGGTATGGCACCATGGCCAAAGAAATGGGCGGTGCCAATGTTTTAAATTTCTCACTGAGCAAGGAAGAAGCACAAGTGGGTGAAGAAGTTGCTGTAAAAATCCCTTCAAGTGGCGTAGGTCATGCCTATGTTACGGTGGAAACGGGAAAAGCACTAATTCAGAAAGAATATATCTCTTTGGAAGACCAAGAGACGATCTATAAGTTCACTTTGAGTGAAGAAATGGCGCCAAATATCTATGTGCATGTTTCCTTAATTCAACCACACGGAAATCAATACAATGACCTTCCACTAAGAATGTATGGCGTGAGAAATGTGATGGTGGAAAACAAGGCTACTTTATTAGAGCCTGAAGTTCAAGCTCCGAAGAATGCACAGCCTAAAGAGATCATCCAATTAACTGTTAATGAGAAAAATGGAAAACCTATGGCTTATACCATCGCATTGGTGGATGAAGGTCTGCTTGGTTTAACCAATTATAAAACGCCTCAGCCATGGGATCACTTTTACGCTCGGGAAGCATTGGGTGTAAGAACATACGATATGTTCGAAGACGTATTGGGCTCCTTTGCTGGGAAATACGGTCGATTATTGGCTGTTGGGGGTGATGAGATGGGACCTATGGAGGAAAAAAGCGAAAGCAGATTTAAACCTGTAGTAGAATACTTAGGGCCTTTTTACCTGGATAAAGGAGATAAAAGAACTCATACCGTTACGATTCCTCAATATATTGGAGAACTGAGAATGATGTTGGTCGCAGCTGATAAATCAGGTACTTATGGGTCATTTGAAAAATCCATCAGCATTAACCAACCTTTGATGATGTTGGCTACTTTACCAAGAGTAATGGGGCCAGGCGAAACCACCAAGATGCCGATTACCCTATTTGCCAATGATCCATCCATTAAAACGGCTAATGTAAAAGTATCCTCGACTGGAAAACTGAAAAGCAGTAAAGAAATGCAGGTGAAGTTAAATCCTGACAGCGAAACCATTGTATATGTGGATGTAGAAGCGGAAAAAGCCTTGGGAAGTGGCAAAGTACACATTACGGCTACTTCAGGTAAAAATAAAGCGGTTTATGATGTTAATATGGATGTCAGACCATCCAATCCAAGAATGATTTCGGTGAAGGATAAGCTTTTGGAAGATCAGGAAACATGGACGGCAGATTACCAGCCTTTAGGCATGCTAGGCACTAATGAAAGTGTTCTAGAACTCTCTACATTGCCACCATTAAACTTAGATCAGCGTACGTCTTATCTGATTCGTTATCCGCATGGATGCATAGAACAAACCACATCTTCCGTATTTGCGCAGCTGTATTTATCTGATTTAATCAGTCTGAAAGAGGAAAAGAAATATGAGATCCAACGGAATATTGAAGCTGCCATCGAGCGCTTACGAAACTTCCAGTTGCCTTCAGGCGGATTTTCCTATTGGCCAGGGATGCAAACGGCTAACGAATGGGGCACCAGTTATGCGGGTCACTTTCTAGTGGAAGCACAAAGTAGGGGATATGCAGTACCAAAAGATATGCTACGAAATTTCCAAAAATTCCAAAGTGAAATGGCCAACAATTGGAATTCCAGCACGCGATATCGTTCAGATTTATATCAGGCTTACCGACTATATACTTTAGCCCTTGCAGGAGAACCCGATATGGCACCTATGAACCGTATGCGGGAAAACACTGGAATTTCGGAATTGAGCAAGTGGTTATTAGCGAATGCCTATGCGCAATCTTCTTATCAGGATGTAGGAGAGGAGATGATCACGAATTTAACCAAAGAGGTAAAAGACTACAGAGAATTAAGCGGTACTTTTGGTTCTTCCACTCGTGATGAAGCCATCATTTTGGAGACTTTAGTGAAGCTCGGAAGAAAAAAAGATGCCTTTGACATGCTCCAAGGAATAGCAGAGAAATTAGGTGATTCTGACTACTGGATGAGTACCCAAACGACTGCCTATTGTCTCATCGCTGTGGCGGAATACACTAAGGGCTTCCCAGCTTCCGGTAATTTGAATGCCTCAGTAAAAATTGATGAACAAGTGATTAACATCAATCAATTAGGATATTTTACTCAGGTTAACCTATTAGACGCAGATAAAAGCATGAAAATTGAAGCCAGTAATAAAAGTGGGGCTCCGCTTTATGTTCGTTTAATCCGGCAGGGAATTCCATTGGAAGGCGGTGAAAAAAGTGATGCTAAAAACCTATCTATATCGGTGAATTATTATGACAATGATGGTGCGCAAGTGGATATCAAAAAGATGAAACAAGGCACCGATTTTAAAGCCATTGTCACAGTCAAAAATCCGGGAACAAAAGGAGAGTTGAAAGAGCTGGCACTGACCCAAATTTTCCCTTCAGGCTGGGAAATCCTCAACACTAGATTGAATGACACAGGAGCTGGCAATCAGGATAAAGCAAAGTATAAGGATATCCGTGATGACAGGGTATTGACTTATTTTGATTTGAAAGCCGGTGAACAGAAATCTTTTACGGTTTTACTGAATGCATCCTACAAAGGAAGGTACTATTTACCATCCGTTCAGGCCGAGGCCATGTATGACAATAGCATCTATGCGAATTTGGAAGGAAAATGGGTTGAGGTGGTGGATTGATTTTGAAATTGCTTATGTCAGACATCTATTGGTAATGAAATACATATTTACTACAAACTCAATTAATGGAATATTAAGTTTTGACCAAAAATAAAATTATCCCTTATAAACCGTATTTGAAAGAATTAGCAAGAGAGTTAAGGAAAAATAGTACAATAGCGAAAGTATTACTATGGGAACAGATTAAGGCAAGAAGATTAGGATTCCAATTCCATAGACAAGTTCCTATGGATAATTATATTGTGGATTTTTATTGTCATGAGCTCATGTTAGCAATTGAAGTGGATGGTAGCACACATGACGATGAAGAAGCGGTACAACTGGATCTTAAAAGACAACAGAAGCTAGGAAACTATGGGGTGAAATTCTTGAGATTTGAAGATGTAGATATTAAAAATAATGTTGAAAATGTAGTTAAGTATATTGAGGAATATATCAGGGAAATAGAATAAAAGTTATGCATCTGACTATTCTGCATTTATTAAAATCTGTGAGGCTGTCTCCTTGAGGGCACTACAGGGGTGTTTAAAGGTGATTTAAAATGCATTTAGAGAATAATGGAGGGGTTATCTAGAGAGCAAAACAACACCCCCCAACCCTCCGCCAGCTGGCGGAGAGCCGCACGGATCTCCTTTTGAGTAGAAATTCAAGTTTATAATTTATTTTGTTTATTGTTTTATGAAAATGAAAAAAGTGATGCATTTAACTATTCTGCATTTATTAAAATCTATGGGGCTGTCCCCTTGAGGGGACTATAGGGGTGTTTTTTGAGTATCCTACAAAACTTAATGACAATTCTTAGAATGTGAAATAGTAAACCAATTGAAAACAAATTGAGAAATATATTAACCACCATATCCTCCCATAAAATCAAATTCTCTTTCGGGATTTTGATCATTGCTTTATTGGTTTTTTTAAGCTGGCCTATTTCCACGCCTGTATTTGATAAGAGCTACTCCACTGTATTATTTGATAAAAAAGATGAGCTTTTAGGTGTGAAGTTGGCTGAGGATGAGATCTGGCGGTTTCCTGTCATCGACAGCATTCCAAGACGATTTGAAACAGCGCTTTTGACTTATGAGGATGCCTATTTCTACCAACACCCAGGCATTAATCCAGTTGCTATTTTTAAGGCTTTAGTTGAAAATATTCAACAGAGAAAGGTAGTACGAGGGGGCAGTACTTTAAGCATGCAACTGGCCCGAATGGCAGATGGCAACCAAGCCCGAACCATCCCACAAAAAATAAAGGAAATCGGCATGGCTTTGCGCTATGAATGGCATTTCTCCAAAGAAGAAATTCTGAATTTATATGTGAGCCATGCGCCATTTGGAAGCAATATTGAAGGATTATCGGCTGCTTCATGGCGCTATTTTGGAAGGGAATCTTCCGAATTATCATGGGGAGAGGCCGCTACTTTAGCCGTTTTGCCCAATCAGCCTTCTATGATTTACCCAGGGCGAAATACCCAATCGCTGGAAAGGAAACGCAACCAATTATTGGCAAAATTAATGCAAGAAGGCTATTTCGATAGTACCACATTCAGACTGGCTAAATCTGAAAAAATCCCGCAAGGACAATATATTTTCCCAAAGCAAACGCAACATCTCTTGCATGAGCTGCAAACAAAAAATGCAGGCGAAATTATGAAGAGTACGCTGGATCGCCATTTACAGGAAAGAATCAGAGAAATGGCCGATGCCTATAGCCAAAACCTGAAAACCAATGAAATCCATAATGCGGCCGTTTTAGTGATGGACTGGAGGACGGAGGAAGTTGTCGCATATGTGGGCAATGTGGCTACTGGAGATGATCATCAACAAGATGTGGACATTATTCAAGCCAGAAGAAGTCCGGGAAGCTTGCTAAAGCCTTTTCTTTATGCGCATGCGGTTGATAAAGGCGTTATTTCCCCTCAGCAAATGCTGCCGGATATTCCTTTATTCTACGAAGGATTCAGCCCTAAAAACTTTGACCACAATTACTATGGAGCCGTAAAAGCCGACCAGGCCTTAGCCAGATCACTTAACATTCCTTTTGTTACTTTACTGAAAGACTATGGTTATGAAGCCTTTTACCATGAACTAAAGAAAATGGGCTTTTACAGTATGAATCAAACGCCTTTGCATTACGGACTTAGCATGATATTGGGCGGAGCCGATATTAGCCTTTGGGAAATTGCTTCCATGTATGTAAAACTGGCCCGCAGCATCAATTCCCATCAAAAAAGCAAAGCGGAAATATCTCTATTGAAATCAGATAAAAGCGAAATAGGAAAACATCCCGTTAGTGCGGGGGCGGCATGGCTGACTTTAAAAGCCATGAAAGGCCTGGCCAGACCAGGAGAGGAGACAGGCTGGGAACAATTTGGGTCAGCACAGAATATTGCTTGGAAAACAGGTACCAGTTTTGGATTTAGAGATGCTTGGGCGGTAGGTATTAATCAGCAATATACCGTGGCAGTTTGGACAGGAAATGCAGACGGGGAGGGCAGACCGGGCTTAATAGGCGTTAGAACAGCCGCTCCTTTGCTTTTTCAGATTTTAAAACTACTTAATGGAGGCGAAGAAGACTTCCCAATGCCGGTTAGAGAGATGAAAACCAAGGATTTTTGTGTAGAAACGGGCTATTTGGCAGGAGAGCATTGTAATAGCCAATCCAAATATTATGTTAACATGCCACCCAAAATGTTGGAGATCTGCCCGTATCACCAGCAAATTTTTGTGACCAATAGTGGTGAGAAAAGAGTAAACAGCAATTGCTATCCAGTTAGCAAAATGAAATCGGAGAATTATTTGTTATTGCCACCGGCACAAGCACGTTACTATAAAAAATATAATGCAGATTTTAAGGAAGCACCTGAATGGCTATCAGCTTGTTTACAAAACCGTGAGAATCCCATTGAAATGGTGTATCCAAGGCATAGCACCAGTATTTTAATTCCTATGGAACTGGAAGGTGAGATAGGAAGCGCCATATTTGAAGCAGCACATCAAAATTCTGAAGCCACAGTCTTTTGGTACTTGGATGATCAATACCTGGGCAAGACCAAAGGCACACATCAAATGGAAATCAACAGCAATCGAGAAGGCAAACACAAGCTCTATTTGGCTGATAGTGAAGGAGAATATCTAAGTTTTACATTTGAAGTAGTGGCTAATGGTGCGTCTTAAAACCAAATAAAGCTAATTACACTTTATTCTCCCAAATTAATGATCACATTCCCCGTTTTCTGTCCAGTCATGACGTAGGTATAAGCTTGAGCAATATCATCTAAAGTATATGCTCGATCAATTACAGGATCAAATTGGCCTTGCTGTAATAGATTGGTGATGTACGGAATCGTTTTCTGCGTACTGAAAGGAATTGGGAAAATTACCTTCTTTTTGGAAATGGCAGTGACCAAGGGAAGAAATACATTTTGTGAATAGGGACCCAGTTCTGAAGAAATATAAACTCCATTTTTACTTAAGATCGGTTTACATTTTCCAAATGTACTTTTACCCACGGTATCAAAAACAAAGTCATATTGTGCCTTTGTATCTGCTGTAAAGTCTTCTGAAGTATAATCATAGACCTTGTCAGCCCCTAAAGATTTTATGAGTTCCATATTTTTCGTATGGCAAGTTGCGGCAATACTCACCTCATATTGTCTGACAAATTGTAGAAGGGCAGAGCCGATAGCTCCCGAAGCACCATTGATCAAAATCTTTTGGCCGGGCTTTATGTCGACTTTCTGAATAAAAGAATAAGCATAATGTGCGCCCTCTAAACTGGCTGCAGCTTGGGTATAACTGATATTGTCCGGCATTGGGAATAGATTTTTTGTGGATACGGAGGCGTATTCGGCTTGCGATTCAGCTCCCGTATCAAGAAAGCCCATGACTTTATCACCTTTTTTAAATTCGGTCACATTTTTCCCGATTTCCAAGACTTCAGCTGCAAAATCTGTCCCCATAATGGGCTGTTTAGGTTTCGAAAAGCCCAAAATAAAACGCATGATGAAAGGTTTAGCGGTCAGGTTTGCACAATCGGTTCGATTGACTGTCGTTGCATGAATTTTCACTAAAACCTCATCCGTTTTAGGCGCTGGGATGTCCAGGGAGGCAATCTTGATCTGATCCGGAGAACCGTAGTGTGTACGTATTGCAGCTTTCATCTTTTGTATAATGCTTAATTAGGGCAGTTTTAAAACTACAAGGGAGACGAGCGAGTCTTCTTTAAGTTACAGACAAAATAAGTAGATTCTGATTAAAAATTTGAATTGCACGGTAATGTAGATAATTAATAGCCAGCAATTTGTACTGCCTATTTAAATTAACTTGCTTTTATACAGCGCAAAGCGCATCCAATGCGTACATCAATCTATTTTGGGCACCCAATTGTGATCCGAAAATAGATCGATACAAATAGCCTTCGGACGTAATAAGTAGCCATTGTGGAGTTCCTTCTGATTCAAATTGATCATAGACCTGATGATTTTGATCTAAATAAATAGGGAAGGGGAGTTCCTTAGTAGTGAAAATGCTTTTAATGTCTTCTTCGGTAACTGCTTTCTTATTGAAAATGCTGTGAATCCCAACTACTTGTAGATTAGGATATTCCTGTTGATATTCATAAGCTAAAGGAATTGCTCTGCCAGTGCATCCTAAACATTGATTGTTATAAATGATGATCAATAGCGGCTTTCCTTTGTACTTTTCAAGCAAGTTGACCTCATGATCGTCAAAATCCTGCACTTTTATGGATGAGATAGGGGTTATTTCTTTTTCCATGCTTGATATTAATCCACAAAGATAGAAATTTCCAAGCTCTTTATCGTTGATTTGATCGATATTAACCCAATACAAATGTGTGATTTCAATGTGTTCAAATATGTTTGATAGATAATGGATAGGAAGCTGTTAAAATCTAATAGCCGTAGAATTCCATCCCATAAAATATTATGTTAAGTTGAGACACGCATTAGTTACTAGGAATAAAATGGAAGCCAGGGATTTCATTTACAGGATAGCATCTATCAGGAGATTAGGCTTCATGAAGATGCTTGCAATCTTGAGCAGGACAGTCTGATTTCCCAAAGCGCTATTTTCTCATAGCATTACAAAGCTGTACAATGGCCAGACTGAAAAGAAAATGGAGCGCTTAGAATTACGAGGCCGTAGCATAACTAAAAATTAAGCCAAATACAGCGCTTAAAATGAAGAGCGCTTCACTACAGGACATACAATTAAAAATAGCGCTTTAGGCTTTGGACCGCTTAAGCAGTGTAGAAGAGAAATAACAAAATGATCAAGATAGGGAGCTGCTCAGATCACAACCATTTGAAGAGAAGACAATAAAGAATAGGTGAGTGTTAAATGCATGACCTTAACATAATATAAATTATATAACTCCAATACGTATAGTTTGATTTAAACTATCACTTGACTTCCTTTTGTAACAGATATTAATCTATTATTTTTCGACTGCGCTATAATAAGATCATCTAAACATGAGACGTAAAATTCCAGAATCAACACTGTCTAAACTTAATCGTTCGCAAATGATTACTGCTGAAGGATTTCAAAAGTTGCGCGAAGAACATGATCATTTGTGGAAAGTTGTACGTCCAGATGTTACGGCCAAGGTTTCATGGGCCGCCAGTTTAGGCGACCGATCAGAAAATGCTGATTATCATTACAATAAAAAACGTTTACGTGAAATTGATGGTCGCATTCGTTACCTACGCAAATGCATAGATAACTTTAAAGTAATACATTATCATCCTCATCAGGAAGGCAAAGTAATGTTTGGCGCTTGGGTTGAAGTTGAGAACATTGATAGAGGACTAAAAAAACGACTACGTATTGTGGGATACGAAGAGCTTATTGGCAATAAAGATTATATTTCGATGGACTCACCGCTGGCACAGGCGCTTTTAAACAAATAGCAGGTGATGAAGTCATGGTAAAAACTCCTGCCGGTGAATTCAACTGGCGAATACTTAAGATTGAGTATGAAAAAGGTGGTGAATCTGATTTCTAAACTCACCTCTCTCCCATTGTTTTGGTTAAAACCTGTCCACCGTGCAAAGGTATTTTGAATCATATTCTTATCCATGAAATGCTTTAATTGAAAAAAATTAACACCTATAATTATGATTTCCCTGATAAAAGTTAACTTCATCTTTATTACAACCAAATTTTAAAATTCAATCAAATTATGGCATTTAAAAGTTTCGATGAGTCTGAAGAAAATGTTCCTAATAGTCCAGATCAAATATTAAGAGATTTACCCAGAAGGAAAATACCTGATGTTCTTCATCATCAAGGTGAAATAATGAAAAGCTATGCTAAAACGGGAGCAAATGCAGCCGATGTAGCTTTGCAGCTACCGACTGGAAGTGGGAAAACTCTTGTTGGCTTGCTAATTGCTGAATGGAGAAAAAGAAAATATGCAGAAAAAGTAGTTTATATCTGCCCTACTGTTCAATTGGTTAATCAAGTCGTGGAACAAGCTAATGAGCAATACGGACTAACCGTTAATGGATTTACAGGGCCAAGTTCAAAGTATGATCCAACTAAAAGAGCTGAATATAACAATGGGTTAAAAGTTGCTGTTACTACATACAGTGCATTGTTTAATTCGAATCCTTTTTTCAATGACCCAGATACCATTATTCTTGATGATGCACATTCCGCGGAAAATTATATTGCTTCACTGTGGACCCTGCAGATTGAGAGAGAAAACCCCAAACATAAAATAGTACATAGTAGCATCTCTAGCATCTTAAAATCAAAAATGAAAGCTACTAATCATGCTAGATTAATTGGTGAAAGTGATAGTATCTATGATTTAAGTTGGGTGGATAAAATACCAGGTCCTGATTTGTTTGATATAAGAGAGGAATTAGCATCGGTCTTGGACGCACAAACTAGAGATACAGACCTTATTCATCCTTGGAGCATGCTAAAAGATCATTTGGATGCCTGTCAATTATATGTGTCAACTTCCGATATTTTAATTAGACCTCTTATTCCCCCTACATGGTCTCATTTTCCATTTCAAAATGCTAACCAAAGAATATTTATGTCTGCGACCTTGGGTCAAGGTGGCGATTTAGAAAGACTTACAGGTAGAAACAAGATATTGAGGTTGCCTATTCCCGAAGGATGGGAAAAACAAGGTATAGGAAGAAGGTTTTTTATGTTTCCTGAAATGTCATTAAGTGAAAATCAAAATAAAATTTTGAGACATAAACTAATGAAAATGGCTGGAAGAAGTGTAATATTAGTTCCAAATGATAGAATACAAAAAGAAATCAAAAGTGAGATACAGAAAGAATTGGGCTTTCACACTTTTAATGCTCTTCAAATTGAGAAATCAAAAAGTGAATTTATTGAATCAGATAATGCAGTTGTCGTAGTTGCAAACCGCTATGATGGAATTGATTTTCCAGGAAATAGTAGCAGACTGCTTTTTGTTAATGGACTACCCAAAGCAACAAATGCTCAAGAAAAGTTTTTAATGTCTAAAATGGGCGCAAATTTATTGTTTAATGATCGAATTCAAACTAGAGTACTACAAGCTATAGGCAGATGCACTAGGTCAATGGAAGACTATTCGGCAGTTGTTATTACAGGTTCTGAATTACCAGACTATTTTTCCAGCCAAAAGAGGAGGTCTTATTTACACCCTGAATTACAGTCAGAATTAAAATTTGGAATCAAAGAATCCATAGACACTGATGCTGATAATTTTATTGAAAACTTCGAAATTTTTCTTAAAAATGATGCTCAATGGGAAAAGGTAAATAAAAAGATAATTAAAGATAGATCAGATATAATACAAAAGAATTTCCCAGCAATGGCTGAATTACAAGAGGTTGTTTCTGATGAGATAAATTACCAAAAAGCAATGTGGAAAAGTGATTATACAGATGCACTATATTATTCCGAAAAAGTGATTGGTAAGCTATTATCAGACGAATTGAAAGGTTACCGAGCATTGTGGCATTATTTAGGTGGAAATTGTGCATATTTCAATGCATTATATAGCTCAGGAAATGAATCTTATATGCAAAAAGCTAGAGATCATTATTCTACGTCAAAGAAAGCTACAACTGGTATTCCTTGGCTCGTAAATTTATCAAAATATCAACCTACAAAAGTCGTAGAAGAGTATGAAGATAAAGATATAATCTTAAATCAGATAGAGAATATAGAAAAGAACTTTGTGCGGTTAGGTACACTTCATGACCGTAAATATGCACAGAAAGAGAGTGAAATATTATCAGGATTAGAATCTAACCAGACTTTCGAAAATGCACATAAAGAATTAGGAAATATCCTAGGTTTTGATTCTTACAAGGTAGAAAATGATGCTTCACCTGATCCATACTGGATAATAGAAAACCTATGTATTGTATTTGAAGATCATGCAGGCGCTGACGAAAATTCAGCACTTTCCGCTAACAAAGCTAGACAAGTTAGTAGCCATCCAGATTGGATTATTAAAAATACAGATTTAGATGATACTGCTATAATAATTTCAGTTTTAATTACTCCCGTTAAGAAAGTCTCCATCGGAGGAGAATCCTTCACGAAGAATTTTTCTTACTGGGAACTGAAAGAATTCAAAAAATGGGCGCATAATGCATTAAGTATTTTGAGGGAAATGAGGAAATCCTTTGTGGAGGCTGGTGATCTCTCTTGGAGGTCCGAAGCTGTTAATATACTGGAGAAAAATCATTTAGATATGATGTCTCTGATAAATCATTTTAAAGATAACGTAGCGTCCAAATATTTAGATGTCTAAAAAAATATGTTTAGATGGTTGATGTTTATAATAGACTGGTTTCAGCTTCTAAAGGTATATAGTTAATTATCTTCATTTAGAGTAGTAAAATAACCATTGTATAGAATAACATAGTTTTTTTGGAAAAATATTTTAACTTATACTTGCACAACAATCATTCTATTCTAGAAAAAAATCTAATCCAATGTATAATTCAATACCTGAATATTTAAGAAAACAATCTGTTGAAAGCTGTTTTGAATTGTCTGCTTTTAGGAATGGATGGCCAATTTGGAAAAGCGAAATTCAAAACCATATCGGAAATACTCCACAGGGATCTGATATTTTAAATATTGGAGACAATCTATCTTCAATATTTGCAACAACAGGATCCTCTGGAAGATCACAGAGCGAAGTTTCAGGTGGTGGATATGGTTGGGAAGGATTAATTTGTTGGTATCTTAATATTTGTCTAGTGGGAAGTAATGCTGTTGCTCTACGAAAAATAAGTGATTTACCTGACCCATTAAGAGATTCTATATCTGTCAATTATGGTAATTTTAAAAGTAATACGGAATCAGATATAACAGTAGTTGTATTTCCAAATAGATTAGAATTTACTAATGATAAAGACAATTTAACAATTCATGACCAAAGAGGAAACGTAATTCCGAATCTAAGCCGAGGTAATTATAATTGCAAAAAAATACTTAATAGGCTTGCTGAGCTTCATTTTGATGATTTTGAAATTGGTATTATTCAATGTAAAACAAACTGGAACGATAATTCGCAGATTCCAATGCTATGGAGTATGATATATGAAGCTACCGCTTTTGCAAGCACGTCAATTTCTGTAGGCAAAAATGGATTTACAATTCATGATTTATCAAGATTCAGTTATTCTTTTTGTACTGTTCCTACTAACTCTTTGGATAATTATAAACAGAATTCTACCGCTGTAAATAGAGTAAGAAATCTTACAGGTGGAAATTATTGGGGTTATCCATCCAAAAGTGGTATAGCAAGTTCTCTTAAGGAAATATTTAATAATAATTTTCGCAATGCTTACCACGGTACTAATCAACGGTCACAATTGAATAATGCAATTCAAAGTTTATCCAATGATCTCAGATATTTTGATATATTGTAGTTTGTTTACTTAATATTTTTAAGGATTTCCACCCCTATCGCTCGTGCCATTAAAGGAGGAACAGCATTTCCCACCAATGTATATTGAGGCACCTCATTTTTACGATTATTTCCTCCAGTAGAACGTTTACCTTGAAATACAAAAGTATCATCAAAAGACTGAAGTCGAGCCATTTCTCGAACTGTTAAAGCCCGTGGAGCCCTATAATGTACGTAATCGTCAGGGATCGTCATTATAGTTGAACTCTGTTCATCTGGCTTCAATAAATTGTAGTTTCGCTTTTGAGATCCGACTCCTTCTTTTTCTAAACGTTCTTTAGCAAGCTTATAGCTACCGGCTTCAATTATGATTTGAAGACGTTTTACAACATCGTCATTTTGCTTGCTTGTTCTATGGTTATTTAATTCATTGAAATCCCTTTTACCTTCATTTAAAGCTTCTTCACTTTTGACATAAAATGCTTTTGTCATCGGAAATCTTCCATTTAATCGTCCTTTTCTACTCCAATCGGAATATGAAATTCCTTTTTTAGATGGCTTACCATTAATATCACGTTGTTTTATTAAAGATTTCATCTTATCAGAAGTACCATTGTAATACATCTCTAAATCAACATGCTCATAACGCTTTATATCTTGATCATTACCAATGAAATCTAAATCATGCAATGCTTCAAATATTGTAACCTTTTCATTAGCACTGACAGTTGCAGGTACTTCTTTTATTAGTTCTTGATCTTTACGGCATCCTATGAACAATACCCTTTCTCGATTTTGAGGCACTCCATAATTTGAGGAATTAGCAACATAAGCGTCTTCAATTCTGTAGAGCCTAATGCTCTCCATGATTTCTGATAATGAACTTAAATCCTTTTCTTGACAATTTGATTCAATTCGGGAAATACACTCATCAAAGTTTGCAATATAGATTCTTAATGCTTCAATAATATCAATATACTCATTTTCAAACTCCTGACTTATAGAAAGATTATCAAATGCTTTATTAATATTTTTAATAATCGTTTCTGGTTCTAAAAATCCAACGAACTCATTGAAATGATCAACAAAAAGGTCATTATCCAAATAATTTACATCCTTTTCTCTTATGATATCTTTTTTGAGCTTAGCTAATTCTTTACTCCTGATTAACATATTCAAACCATGCCTGATGGTACTAATATCTGAATTAGTTTTACTGGTTTTGTAATCAATAATTTTGGGAGTTAAAGTGCGAAACTTAGATTCAACAGCCTTGATATATTGTTCTTTTGCATCATCTAACTCTTTCTCGCTTTTAGCTTCAAAATCAATTCTTCTGGATAGACAATCTAAGATAAAGCTTTGGTGTGGAGAGGTTCTCTTTAATTTTTTAATAAAATGAATTAGACTTGGGAGTTCATTAATATCTAATATTGATCTAATTTCCCGGAGAATCATCGACTTTATCTTCCCTTCCTCTTTAGTCAGTATTCCCTTCACATTCTCCATTACAAAATACTTAGGACGAAGAATTTTTATGACATTTAAATAATTTGAAAACAGGTCATCTTTTCTATCAAATTTTTTGCGCTTACCTGCCAAACTAAAACTTTGACATGGAGGTCCCCCACAAACAACATCTACGTTTTTATCTCCCAGTTTACTTAGTAAATTATCGACAAAATCAGGTTCTGTTATATCTTGCTTAATAAATTCAGCGTCTAACCCCAATTGGTGATTGTATCTTACTAAATGCGTTAATTCGCAATTCTCATTAATATCACTAGCCAATAAAAAATTAAAGAATTTATTATTGTGTTCAGCCTGCAAAAAACCTTCACTAAAACCACCAGCACCAGCAAAGAAGTCAACAAAAGTAAATTGCTTACCATATATCGGAAGTTGTTCCTTCACCATATTTACTGTATTGTCTTCCTTATAAGCTTCAATATGTTTGTGGAGAATTTCTTTTATTTCCTTATTTGTATAAGTCTTTTTAACTGATTTTGAGAATATTTCTTCAGCTCTATCTTTTAAATATTTCAGATAATAATTAATTGCAGTGGCATTTTCAACCTCATCGGTGATAGTCTGTGTTGTTTTATCAAAACATTCTGCTTGAATCTTTTCACCTGTAGAAACTTTAACTTGATTCCCTCCATTATTAATTCTTAAATGTATTGGAGATAATCCCTTTTTATCTGCTGAATCAAGGTATAAATTTATTGAAGCCATTTTATACGGACATTTTTACGGACACGGACAAAATTACGGACAATATTAATATATGCAAGAAAAGCCAATAATTTTTGAACCAATTAATTAAAATTGATTAATGTTTTTAATTTTTTTGGATAAAGGTGGTAAAAGTGACCTTAATCGATGCTAAAGAATCTAAGAAAACACTTTGTGGTTGGGAGGATTAAGAGAAGTATCACTCCCCTACTGCACCGACTCATTTGATACTGTCATATATGAGCAAATACATTCAAATTACATGTTCAAAAAAGAGGTTAGTTCCTACAATTTCCTTACTGGGAAGTAAAATTACGAATGATCATTATAATTATAGCTCGGTACAAAATTTTAAATATTTTTTAGTTCTTCAGAAAAAGAAGTAAAAATCAATTTATTATCAGCATCTCCGATAAGCCCATGATGTCTAACAATCTCGGATTTCCATTGATCAAATTCTTCTTTACTTAGCCCATGACATGTTATATCTATTTCATGTTTAATTCTATTTGCATAATCAGGAAGATAAGGTTCTTCATAGGTGATAATACTAATACTGCCAAATGAGGCTTGATTTTTCCATTCATCTGCATTGTCTAAAAAAGGGTCCTCTTTTTTCATTTTCATCTCGTTTTCAGCAAAACTACTTCAAAAGCTATTGATGAAATAACCAGTTGTGTTAAGGATGAATTTCTTAAAAATTGATACCAACGACTCAAAATGCCCTAATATGCTTGATCAAAGTTGAATTTAGATTTACTGAGGTAAGGAGTTTAACTTACCAGGACCAATGATATGTCCATCGGATTTATCTGTACGATCCTGCCAAACATGAAAGTTATTGGCCGAATAACTAACAGCTGAAGCCAAACAGAGACAGGAATCAACAACATCGTCTAGCATTTTACCTGACCGAAAGCCTTTCTCCGTTTGCCATGTTTTATCCTTAATCATCCAATTAATCGTGTTGTCTACTACCTTATTCCATGAATTCCCTATACCGCTAAAAGGCGCTACATCATCCAAGACATGATGTACCCTGTCTTTGAATTCTTCTTCCGAAAGCGGTCTCTTTTCCTTTTTTTTATAAGCTTTTACTTTCCCGCTATTCTGGTCCTTGTCTTTGTAACCTCCGGAACGCTTTGTAAACCAAATTACCTCAGCGGGAAAACACTCAATTACCAACTTGTCTGAATTACAATGCTGCTCGTCCCAAATAGAGAATCCAACTGATTCTAAATGTGTCAGTAGATTTTTAACCCTTGGGGCAAGGGGTGCGCCTGCTTGTATTCTAAACATCCAGCCAGCGATATCCTCTTGGCCTTTATCGATGCACTTTCGCTTCTTACTAAGATGGTTTTCGCATGCCCTTCTTTGAATGGATCCTTTTGTAACTTTTGCTTTCCTATCTCCTAAACTTCTTTCAGTTGCCTGTAAAGGAGCATCAATAGCAAATATTACTTTGGACCAATCTGAATGCTCCTCAAGCAATTCATCGATTGATTTTGATAACAATTGAGCACTAGGATCTCTATCTTTATTCAAGTCTTTATCATGAAGTGAGACCCTTATTGGTTCGTTAAATTGGACAGAGTTTGCTTTTGGATCATGAATTAGTGACACCAAGCAATCATATTTCGAAGCCTTATTATTTTTGGAACCTCCAAACCAAGCAATATCTAATCCTATGCATAGTACTTTATCCATCTTCAACTGTCTTTTAATGATTTACTACTTATATAAATAGACTTATATAACTTGACCATAAATAGAATAGATTTTTAAAATCAAGAAACCGAATATAAATATTATATGCTTACAGTACTGTCATTGTATTGGAAAATTGTTCCAAAGTTATGTGTATTTTAGAGGTTTGAATGCTAGGGAGGATTGAGAGAAGTATCACAACCCTATTCACTCAACACTTTAGATATATTCCTTTTCCTTTAGTAATTCGAGGTGGTAATTCCTTTTGTTTTGAATTTGGTATAATTAACGACTTTCTATTAGTTTAGCGCGCTAATTGAACTGAAATAAACGTATGAAGTACTTTTTGCTGCTATTTTTATGCTGCACTTCTCCCCTTTTCCTGTCTGCACAAACGAACTATTTGATGCAAGAAGATTTTACATCTCCCTCTTATTTATGGCAGTTCAAAAGCGATAGCAATGCCCGCTTTGATTATGATGGTCAGCACATACATATCGATAGATCTGGTCACACCGAGAGGTTTGCGATCTATTCGCATATCGCCATGAATCCTAAGACAGACTACAAAATCGAAGCCTTAGTAAAGCAGACAAAAGGTGGAAATACGGGTTCTTACGGCATCCATTGGGGTTCTCATTTTGAGAGCAGATCAACCTTCTCTTTTATCATTAATTCATCAGGAAGCTTTAAGATTTATTCAAGCTGGGGTTCTAGAATCAAGGAATTCACAGCCTGGCGAAAGTCTGCTGCCATTCGAGGCAAAGGCCAAAACAATAAACTGACGATTCATAAGCGAAAGGAAACGATCTTTTTCAGCATTAATGAGAAGGAAGTAGCGGAAATACGAGCTAGTAAGGTCCATTTTCAAGGAGGTAGAATTGGTACCGTTTTAAATGGAGATATTGGCATAAGCGTGGATTATTTTCATGTATTACAGGATAAGCCTGCCATTAATGAATTGGCAGATCAGTCGCAAATAATCAAAGAAAAACTACCCTATCCGATCAATACCGAGGCTGAGGAATTAGTGCCTATTGTCTCTTATGATGGAAAAAGCTTGTACTTTACCCGAAATGAACACGATGAGAAGGCACAAGAAATCTGGAAATCTACCTTAGAAGATGAGCAATGGGGAGCTCCGATAAAGTTGGGATTTCCATTGAATACGCCAGGTCACAATAATGTGATGGGGATTTCAACAGATAATGCAAAACTGATTTTGAGCAATACGTATTCCGAAGATGGCTTAAGCTTGACTCATAATGGCTTTTCTGTATCGAATTGGGATGGTGAACAGTGGTCTATTCCTGAAAAAATTGAAATATCTAGTTATATGAATTCTTCTAATTCTGCTGAAACGAGTCTTTCGGCCACAGGTAAAAGCATGATATTATCCATAAAAACCGGATATAATGAGGGAATGAACGACTTATACCTATCTACTGCAAGATCCTACAGCAAAAGTTGGTCAGGAGCCAGAACTTTAGGGAAAGTAGTCAACAGCTTCGGAAATGAAATTACGCCCTTTCTAGCGGCTGATGGTAAAACACTCTATTTCTCTAGTGAAGGCCATTCTGGTTATGGTGATATGGATATCTTTATGAGCCGTATGTTGGATGATGAAGGATATGAATGGAGTGAGCCCATTAATTTAGGTTCTGAAATTAACACCCCGAAATGGGACGGTTATTTTACGATTCCAGCCCATGGAAACTGGGCTTATATGGTGTCCGCTAACGATAGCCTTGCTCAAATAGATATCTACAGAATAAAACTACCCGAGGCGCTAAAACCCGATCCTGTAGTTTTGATAAAAGGCAAGGTGTTAGATGCTGCCACAAAAGAACCTTTACATGCACAGCTCTATTTTGAATCTTTACCGAAAGGAAGAAGACAGAATGCCGTAAAGTCTAAAGCAAGCGATGGGACCTACCAAATCATTCTTCCCTACGGTAAACACTATGGCTATTATACGCAGCTAGAGGGTTATTTGTCGACCCATGACAATATCGATTTGCAGCAGAAAGAGAATTATCAAGAAATTACCCGAGACATCTATTTGAGTCCACTAAGCGAAGGTTCCTTTATTAGTTTGAATAATGTTTATTTTGCGCAAGGGAGCTATGAAATTCTAGAAGCCTCACATCCTGAATTGGACCGATTAATAAGGCTTTTGCGATCTTCCGAAACTATGCAAATAGAAATTGGAGGGCATACCGAGCGAAGAGGTTCCCCAAGGCTAAACAGGATTTTATCACAAGATAGAGCGGATGCTGTGAAAGCTTATATAGTGCAAGCTGGTATAGACCAGAAAAGAATTAAAACCAAAGGCTATGGCTCGTCCAAACCTGTAACGGACGGTAGAACAGAAATAGAGCGAAGGCAGAATAGACGAGTGGAATATACTATATTGTCTTTATAAGATTTAAAGCTTTTCTTTTAAAAAAGAGTGCATTCAATCAACTTTTTGAATATCTTCCCTAAAAAAAAGTGTAATTCAGCATTTAAAAGAAAAGATATGAAAAAGAAAATTTTAATTGGATTAGGAGGCTTAGTACTCCTGTTTGTTATTTGGTCAGTGTACGGCCTATTTTTTGCCCCACCCGTAAGTCCACCTGCCACAACTAGTTATAATGAAGACGGACTGGAAATCACCATTGATTATAGTCAGCCTTCCAAAAAAGGGCGATTGATATTCGGTGAAGAAAGCGAGGAAGCTTTACAACCTTATGGTAAATACTGGAGATTGGGTGCTAATGCAGCCACGGAAATCAGTTTTAATAAAGATGTTGTTTTTGCTGGTCAAGCTGTGGATGCGGGAACTTACCGTATGTATGCTGTTCCAGGCCCTGATACTTTCGAGCTTACCTTAAATAGCGAAACAGATGTTTTCTTTGGAGCAGCAGAACCAGATTATGATTTGGATGTGGTAACTATTGAAGCCCCAGTTGAACAACCTGCTTCCACAGTAGAGACTTTCACCATTGAAGTGAATTCAGCAGCTCAAGGAGCGGTTATCGTCTTCAAGTGGGCTGACACCATGTTTAAAGTACCAGTAGCCCTACAATAATTATGGCATTTTCAGCAAAGAAATGGGTCTTATGGCCCATTTCTATTTTAATCTTTCTGGGTCTCACCTACTGGCTCATTGGTAAAATTCAATATCGTCTGAATGTGATGGATGTTGAAGAATACGAACCAGTATCTACACTCAAAGTCAAGCAGCATCTCCTTAAGCAAGCTAAGTTTCCTTTTATAGATGTACACAATCATCAATGGACGATGCCCATTCAGGATCTGGATAAGCTGGTGGCCGATATGGATGACTTGAATATGGCCATAATGGTGAATTTGAGTGGATTTAGAGGAAGCTATTTAGAATGGTCAATGGAAAATGTAAATGAAAAGTACGGTAATCGATTCGTACTCTTTATGAATCTTGATTTTGAGAAACTGGATGATGAAGGCTGGCCGATTGAAACCCTTGCCATTATGGAAGAATCCGTAAAAATGGGTGCAAAAGGCCTCAAAGTATATAAAAGTCTAGGACTTACCGATAGAGATAATGAAGGAAATCGCATCAAAGTGGATGATCCGCGCCTCGCGCCTATCTGGGAGAAATGCGGAGAATTAGGGATTCCGGTTTTGATTCATACTGGAGAACCGGCTGCTTTTTGGTTACCTAAAGATAAAAATAATGAACGCTGGCTAGAGCTAAAGCAATATCCGAGTCGCTATAAAGATCCTCAAAAAAAACCCTCTTTTGAAGAAGTGATGGCTGAGCAGCATAATATCTTTCGAAATCATCCGAATACTAAATTTATAGCCGCTCACTTGGGTTGGTTTGGCAATGATTTGGAGCGACTGGGTGATTTGCTGGATGAATTACCCAATGTTTATACTGAGCTTGGCGCAGTATTGGCAGAACTGGGTCGCCAACCGATTACAGCTAGAAAATTCATGATTGACTATCAAGATCGTGTATTGATGGGAAAAGACGCCTACAACAAAGAGGAATATTATACTTATTTCAGAGTGCTGGAAACCCAAGATGAGTATTTTGATTATTACAGAAAACGCCATGCCCATTGGAAAATGTATGGCTTAGGCTTACCCGACTCTGTATTGAGAAAAGTGTACTATGAGAATTCGCTGAATCTTATTCCTGGATTGGATAGAACATTATTTGAATAGTACATCTAAATTTTCGATCTCAAGTTCATTTAATTAAGGTCTCTGATGGCTTTTCGAGCGGCACGATCTACCATGCTAAAGATATCATCAATAAAGTCCTTATCTCTGCCAACTTTGTGCCCCTTGACCTTGACAAATTCACAATCAATGCTATCTAAAACTTCAAAAAATTCAAGATAAAGTGCATGATGATTTAAAAGCTTTCCTTTTTTAGAATGAAAATCATTCTCTTCTAAGGTTTTACGTCTGCCTGGTAAACCTATAATATTTTGAGAATCAGTGTAAATCACGACTTTCTGTGCGCTATCCACCAGTTCTTCTATTGCCCAAATAAAAGTTTGCAGCTCCAATTTCGTAGAAGAAGTATCTACAAACTTTTGAATCACAATTCTCTCCTTTAGGTTGAGTAGAGAATATTCATTTTCACTAAGCAATAAAGCAGCACCATAGCCCACTTTGAGATGGTTGTTTACGCTTCCGTCAATAAAGAGCCCCCTAACCCCGCCAGTTGGCGGGGAAGACGCACAGATTTCCCCCTTCATTTTATCTTGATATTTTTAATTTTCACAAGCAAATTTTCTTATTATAAATTAACAAAAGAGAGACATATCTAGTTATTTCCTTCAATTTATAATCTGTGTGATAGTTCCCCCTTTGGGGGACAGGGGGCTGGGGCTGGGGCTACCAATCAATAGGTCTATAATCTTTCAGAAACTTTCCACACCAATGCTTTCCAGTATTAATGCCATCGAATAAAGGATCCATCACACGAGCCGCACCATCTACAATATCTAAAGGCGGTTGAAAATCATGCTCCTTTTCTTTCTTTTTCGCCAATTCAGCAGGATCTTCATCCGTTACCCAGCCGGTATCTACTGCATTCATGTAAATTCCATATTTAGCAAAATCAGAGGCTGCAGTATGCGTCATCATATTTAAAGCTGCTTTCGCCATATTCGTATGCGGATGACGATCTTCCTTATGATAACGATGGAATTTTCCTTCCATAGCCGATACATTGATAATATGTTTCTTCCCAGTATCATCTTTCTTCATCAAATCGGCTAATCGATTGCATAATACAAAAGGAGCTACAGCGTTCACCAATTGTACTTCTACCATTTCAATGGTGTTGATCTCGCCTAGCTTCAATCTCCAGCTATTGGTTTTTCTTAGATCCACTTGCTGTAAATCTGCATCTAATTTACCTTCAGGAAATACTTCCTCGGCACTTAAAGAATTATCTATACTGTAAGGGATTTGAGATAGCTTAGCGGAGTTACTGAGCCCCACTCCTAGTCTTTTTCCATGCCAACTTACAGGTAGGTTCTTTTGTCCATCAGCAACACCTTCACTGAGTTCTTGAAGTTCTTTGACACACGCTTGGTGGTCAGAAAGCAATTCCTGTGCAAATGCTGGCAATTCAGAAATGGCTTTTTCTTCATTGGGCATCAAATGCGCATAAAAACCAGCAGGACGTCTAACTGTCTGTGCGGCATTATTTATCAATACATCTAGTCGATCGTATTGCTGCTCAATGAAATTGCAGAAAATCTCCACACTCGGAATATGCCTTAAATCTAAGCCATGAATTTTCAATCGGTCACCCCATTTATGATAATCCTCTTCTTTTGCAAAACGTAAGGCGGAATCGACTGGGAAGCGAGTAGTTGCAATAACGGTGGCGCCAGCTCTCAGCATCATTAAGGTAATGTGATAGCCGATTTTCAAGCGTGAACCGGTGATTAAGGCTACTTGACCAGTTAAGTCTGCAGTTTGGTAGCGCTTCGCATAATTGAAATCACCGCAACTTGGGCACATCGTATCATAAAAATGATGCAACATGTCGTATTGATCCTTACAAACATAGCACTCACGTGACTTTGACAATTTCACATCCGATTTGGGAATCTCACCTGTCAAAGAGATCATTTTTGGAGCTTCAAAGACTAAGGCTTCTCTAGCGCTTCTTATGCCTGTCCCATTTCTAGCGGCTTTATCCTTTTCTTTGATTTTTCTTCTTTCAGACTTCCTTGCTTCTTTCTTTCTTCTTCGAAATTCTTCTCTGCTAGGCCTAGAAAATAAGCCAGCAGCCATAAGTAAGGCTGTTCTCTTCTCTTTAGGGATGTCAAATATCTGATTGGTATTCAAATTCAATGTCTCCAAAAGCGAGATGCATTGATCAATTTGTTCGTCACTGAAAGCGGTGGGTTTGCCTTCTTCCTGAATTTCTGTCATATAAGAATTTTGAAGGCGCAAAAGTAGTCATCAATCTTCACTAATTTTTATCTTTGGCTAAATATAAAAAAGCTTTATAATTAAAGCTCATTGAATTGATACCCCAGTCTGATAACAAAATCAAATAAAGCACTATCGGTGGCATAGAGTACACCTGTTTTATTCATAAAGCTTGATTCAGGATTATTAAGATGGAGTTGTTTTCCAAAACTATCCGCAACAATGAGACCTAGTTCCTCAAAGAATAGACGAGTGGCCGCAAAATCCCAAATACTGCCGCCTCCTTCTTGATCTTTAGGAAACTTGAAGTAACAAGCCGAAGCAGAATGTAACACTCCTATGGCATTTCGTACGGCTCCATAACCCACTTGGTAAACAAGTTCTTTTTCTTTCTCTTCTGCCCAATTTTGAATTTCTTTCTTTAGGGAATCAAAATAAGTTGCTGCGAGAAGACTGCGATCCATATAAACTTGTAAAAGTTCAGCGTCAAGCGCTTTTCGTTTGAATACTTCATTATTTAATTGTAATCCTTTTCCTTTAATTGCCGCATAAACATCATCTAAATCGGGTAAATAGACTACTCCAATCAAAGGATCTCCAGATTTTGCTACCAAAGCAATGGATACGGCATAGCCTGTTCTTCCTTCCGTAAAAGCTAAAGTTCCGTCCATTGGATCAATACACCAAAAATAGTCTTTTTCCAATCGAGAGGCATCATCTGAGGCTTCTTCAGTCAATACCCCCAGATCATATTGCTTAATATTGTCATTCAAATGTTGAAGAATGATTTCCTGAGCTTTATAATCTACCTCAGTTACAATTTGCGAGGCCATAGAATCACCTCCAGTTTTCTGTTCCTTTTGATAATGTTGATCAAACTGCGATTGAATATATTCTCCTGCCTCTATTGCTGCCTTCTCTGCAATCTGACATAGCGCAGATAGATTTTTAGCTTTTAGCATTATATGAACTTTAATTCTTTTAAAACCTCTTCCGTTAGTCTTTTGCTATACTCGTGCATCTTCCAATGGCCGGGACTCCAACCATCTAAAAATCTGTAGAAGTCCGCCCATGCATATCGATAAAGTGTACTCCACTCCTCTTTAACTTTCTGTAAATCCACGGTATTACCAACTGCTTCTTCAAGTTTCTCAAAGTAGTGCTGAAGCAGTTCTTCTTCAAATTGCTTACATTCTTCTTCCTCAAAACAACTACTAATAAAATATGCAACGTCTTTCATTCCACACCCCTGCCCTACATATTGAAAGTCAACAGCTGCTACAGTGCCATCTTCAGCAAAACAGAAATTAGCTAACTTGGCATCTCCATGTATAATCGTTTGATATTTAGCGTTTTGAAGCTTTTTATCTATAGCGCTTGCAGCATTTTTTAAGGAGGTGTTTTCCATCCTCTCCCATTCGTGTGGCCGAGTCTCTAAATGCCAGTAAGTGCCTACTGGCCAGAGACCATCGGCTTTACTATTCATAAACTTCCCATGAAAGTATGCCAACCAGCTTAAGCAACTTTTAGCATGATTCAGACTCACTTTATCATGATGTAGGCGAATGGGGTAACCGCTAGCATCCAAGTCTTCCATGATCAATAAAAGCTCATTTTCTGCTTCAACAGCATGATAGCTTTGAGGAACTCTGCAATCTGCATCTGTTTTATGAGCGTATGACTGATACCATTGGCGTTCTACTTGATAAGATTTAAGCTTTCGCTGATGTGATAATGGCGTATTCCAACCTTTGGGGTGCTGGCAGGCATCCGGTAATTGAATATGCTTGACAATTATGCTAGGGTCCTTCCCTCCTTCCAAAAAGTATCGTTTGATTTCTCCATAGCCACTCCAGAGCGTTTGTACAGATTCCGAACGAATAATCTTTAAAGCCTTTGTAATCGCTAATATTTCCTTTGTCACCTCTAACATAGAAGCTCAAAGTTGGCTTTTTTTGGTGAAATCGACAAGGGTTTATGAGATTGGAAAAATTTCCTCTTCGCAATCCAACAATAAAAATTATTTAGCAAAACATTAGCTAATAAAATTAGTATTTATATTATATTTGCTAAATAATTTAGTATTTAATGAGACAGATTGCTCACATAGATTTAGATGCGTTTTTTATCAATTGCACCTTATTGAAGCTTCCCGATCTCAAAGGTAAGCCTTTGATCATTGGGGGGCTAAATAACCGTGGAATAGTTGCTTCTGCTTCTGCTGAGGCTAAAAAATATGGTGTACAAAAAGGTATGCCTACTCGTGTAGCGCTACAAAGATGTCCTGACGCAGTATTGTTAAAGGGAGATTTTGATCTGTTTACTAAATATTCTGACATCGTGAATGAAATACTGACGGAACACGTGCCGCTACACGAAAGAGCCACGATTGATGAGTTTTATGTGGATATGACGGGTATGGACAGATTCTATGGCTCCTCTAAGTTTACTCGCGAGCTTGTGAATAAGGTTAAATCTGAAACAGGACTTTCTTTGCTTTATGGTTTAAGCGTCAATAAGACCGTAGCTAAAATCTGTACAGCTCATGCAAGGCCTTTGGGCGGATATGAGGTCATAGGAGATTTTGTACAGCCTTTTTTAGATCCTCAGTCCATCAGACGACTGCCGGCCGTGGGAACTACTACTTTTAAATTATTAAGAAGAATCAGGATCAAGTTCATTAAGCATATCAGGTCATTGCCTCCGGAAGCTATGAAAGAGCTACTGGGAAAGAATGGCATTGGAATCTGGAAAAAAGCCAATGGAATAGACCCCACTCCGGTAGTCCCCTATTCTGCTGAAAAATCAATCGGAAAGGATTTTACTTTCGATCAAGATACACAGGATATGAAATTGCTCAAGGCTACTTTATTGAGGTTGGTAGAATACCTTGGCTTTCAATTGCGCAAGCTCAATCAAATGTGTGCTTGCGTTTCGGTTCGGATTCGGTATTCCAATCATGATACGGAAACCATGCAAAAGAGAATTCCTTTTTGTGCTAATGATGAAATGTTGATGGCCATTGCTTTTGAGCTGTTTAAAAAGCTTTATCACAGGCGAATGCTCATCAGGCTAATAGGAGTCAAATTCTCACATTTGGTGCATGGTAGTCACCAGATCAATCTATTTACAGATAATCTAAAAACGATTGAGCTGTATCAGGCCATGGATAAGCTTAAGAATCGCTATGATAATCCAGCTATAGTACACAGAGCATTAAGTCTATAATTTTTAATTGAAATCACAGTATGTATTTAAATTGTCACTCTTTCTATTCCTTGCGATATGGTACTCTGTCAGTGGAAGCACTGGTAAACCAGGCTGTGCTTAATGGAGTGGAGAGTTTAGCACTTACGGATATCAACAGTACCACTGGAGTAACAGAATTTGCCAGTAAATGCGTTGAAGCAGGCATAAAACCACTAGCAGGTGTAGAGATTAGGAAAAATGACACCTTGCTTTATGTTGCGATTGCTCAAGATCTGGCAGGTTTCAGGGAAATCAATGAGCTATTGACCAAAACCAATTTATCGGAGATGCCCCTGCCCTTGCAATCGCCTCATTTTAATCATGTTTGCGTTATTTATCCTACTCATAATGTTCCTCAAATCCTGCAAAAGCATGAATATATTGGCATCAGGCCTGCAGAACTGAAAAGATACAAGCCCGCATTTGCTCATAAAGCGGATAAGTTGGTATGCCTCTACCCTGTCACTTTTTCTACAAAACAGGAATTTAATCTACACAAACTACTGCGGTGCATTGATGAAAACATCTTATTAAGCCATCTGAAGGAAAATCAGCAGGCAGCTAAGGGAGAATTTATGATCCCAATTAAAGAGTTGAAGCTACTTTATAAAGATTATCCACATATCATCAGAAATACAGAACTCCTCTTTGATCAGTGTAGCTTTGCTTTTGATTTCAAATCGCCCAAAAATAAAAAGTGCTACACTTCCAGTTATTATGAAGATAAAATCCTTCTGGAAACATTGGCATTGGAGGGTTTTAAAGACCGCTTTTCTGCCAACAATAAAGCAGCTAAGCAGCGCTTGTACGATGAACTGGAAATTATTCATAAAATGCAGTTTGGTTGTTATTTCCTTACCACCTGGGACATCATCCGCCATAGTTTAAGCAAAGGCTATTTTCATGTAGGTAGAGGAAGTGGCGCTAACTCGCTAGTAGCTTACTGCTTGAAAATCACGGAAGTAGATCCCCTGGAGCTCAACCTTTACTTTGCTCGTTTTTTGAACAACAAACGGACGAGTCCGCCCGATTTTGACATCGATTGGAGCTGGACAGATCGGGACGATATCATCGATTATATTTTCAAAAGATTCGGAAGAGAGCATACCGGATTTTGCGGAACGGTAACGGATTTCAAACATCGCTCTACCGTGCGCGAATTGGGAAAAGTATTCGGATTGCCAAAAGAAGAGCTCGACCAACTTTCACGCACTTCGCCAGATCATCTGCCATCGGATAATTTGGTCAAGAACATCCAACATTACGGCAAAATGTTAAGTGGTTTTCCGAATCAGCTGTCTATGCATTCTTGCGGAATTTATATTACAGAAGAGCCGATTGCCAATTATACGGCCATGAATATTTATCCTAAAGGAGTGCCTACCTGCGAAATAGATATGTACATGGCAGAAGCTTTTCATTTGGAAAAGATTGATATTCTTTCACAAAGGGGGTTGGGCCATATTAAAGAAGCAGTAGAGATTGTAAAGGAAAATAAAGGCATCGATATTGATATTGCAGACACTAAAAGCTTCAAAAAAGACGAAAAATGTAATGAATTACTACGCACGGGAAAAACCCTAGGCTGTTTTTATATAGAAAGCCCAGCTATGCGCGGTTTGCTGAGGAGATTGAAATGTAATAGCTATGAAACCCTGGTGGCCGCCAGTAGCATTATTCGCCCTGGAGTGGCACAAAGTGGTATGATGCGAGAGTATGTGGAAAGACATAGAGATCCTTCCAGAATCAAGTATTTCCATCCGGTATTTGAAGAGCAGCTGAAAGATACTTATGGTGTGATGGTCTATCAGGAAGATGTGATCAAAATAGCCCATCATTTCGCCAAGCTTGATTTAAATGATGCAGATGTACTGAGACGTGGCATGTCGGGCAAGTCCCGATCTCAAAGGGAAATGGATAAAGTGAAAAACCAGTTTTTCAGCAATTGTGCGGCACTTGGTTATCCAAAAGAGATGGTAGAAGAAGTATATAGACAAATTGCTTCCTTTGCTGGTTATAGCTTCTGTAAAAGCCATAGTGCTTCTTATGCAGTGGAAAGTTATCAGAGCTTATTTCTGAAGGCTTACTATCCATTGGAATTCATCACAGCAGTTATTAATAATAATGGGGGGTTTTATAGGCCTGAGGTTTATATTAATGAAGCAAGAATGCTGGGAGCACATATTGAAGCTCCAGATGTTAACTATAGTTATGCCAATGCAAGTTTGAAGGAAACTACTATCCATTTGGGATTGGATCAAGTCATGCATCTTTCCAAGCGCGGAATTGAGTCCATAGTCAATACAAGAGAGAAAACAGGTACTTTTTCCTCCTTATCCGATTTGTTGGATAGAACAGACTTGAACTTTGATGATGTGAGTTATGCCATTTATACGGGAGCATTAAGAAGTATCTCCAGAAGTAAAGGGCAATTGATTATTGAAGCAAAACAGTTTTTCTCGCATGAGCCAGCAAAGACTGAAGACTTACAGCTTTTTGATCTCAAGCCTAAAGAGATTAGCTATGAAATTGATGAGGGAGATATGTTTGAAGATGCTTTTGATGAAATGGAAGGCTTGGGCTATCCCGTTTCTGTTTCTCCTTTTAATCTGCTTAAAACTAATTATCGAGGATCTGTATTTGCCTCTGAATTATACCAGAACAAAGATAAAACAGTGAAAATGCTGGGCTATTTAATCTCCATTAAAGATGTGCCTATTGTGAATAAAGACGGGAAGACAAAAATGAATTTTGGAACCTGGATAGATGTTTATGGGGGCTACTTTGATACCGTGCATTTTCCTGCATCACTCAAAAAACATCCTTTCACAGGATTAGGTTGCTATTTATTGCTGGGAAAAGTGGTGGTGGATTATGATTTTCCTAGCGTTGAAATTCAGAAAATGGAAAAACTTCCGATGATTCCAGATCCTCGTTATAGTGATGAAAGCAGACCGGATAATCATATTTGGAATAATATGCGTGTGGCCCATAGCTACACTTCCCGAGCGCCCTATCCTAATCAGGAAGAATTGGATGAGCTGTATGGAAGAAAACCAGTATCGGGCAAGTACGATGAGAAAAAAGGAACGGAAAATCAGTTGTCTATTGGGGGAAGGAGATAAAAGGATTAACAGCATTGTATCCTATATTTTTGATGGCTCCCTTCACTACTTTATGAAGAGCCTGACAAAAAGAAAAAGATTTATCCATTTATTTCAAATCAAAGGGGTCCAATTTTTCCTAGTTATTTAGGGCCTGCTTAAAAACAGAATACGTAATAAAAATGAGTATTTAAGGTATTTTGTCAATGATTATTGAGTAATAGTTTTTCAGCAAGTGCAAGCTTTTTTAAGTTAAAACTACATATTGTTTGCACTTGTAAATCAATATTTGATTTACAAGTGCTCTAGCCTCAAGCACCTCATCCCTGTCTGCCTCTGGCAGGTACTTCTCGGGCTAAAGCTCGAAGTATTACAATACTCCTTCACTTAGCCCGTATATGAGGCACTTGAGACTTTTTAAGCAAGCCCTGTTTAAAAGATGAAAAAACGATACTATGAAAAGGGATAATTTAATATTCTAAACAAATTGATATCAGTACAGTTTTATATGCTTCACTAACTAAAATTATTCCTATGAAAAAATTAAATTATTTAATCGCACTAGCTTTTGTCTTTACTTTCGCATCTTGTGGCGGTGGAGAGTCGAAAACTGCAGAAACAGATGAAAATGAGACTACCACTGAAGAAATGGCTGTAGAAGAGATGACTGCAGAGAAAGAAGCTACTGCTGAAGAAGAGTCAAAAGACATCGTGGCTTTAGCTATGGAGACTGAGTCACTTTCAACACTAGTATCGGCAGTTAAAGCTGGGGGATTAGTAGAAACTTTGCAAGGAGACGGCCCTTTTACGGTTTTTGCTCCAACAAATGCAGCATTTGAAGCATTACCAGAAGGGACGCTTGAAGACTTATTGAAGCCTGAAAACAAAGAGAAGCTTGCCTCTATTTTAACTTACCACGTAGTAGCAGGAAAAGTAATGTCAACAGATTTGTCTGACGGCATGAAAGCTAAGACAGTCAATGGTGCTGAAGTTACTATCAAAACGGCTGATGGTGTTAAAGTAAATGGAGCCAATGTGGTAACTGCTGATGTAAAAGCTTCTAATGGGGTGGTACATGTGATTGATGCTGTAATAATGCCTCCTAAAAAGTAATTAATTCCGAAAGTTTGTAATTAGAAGGGCTCCCTAGTGGAGCTTTTTTATTTCCACCTAATCCTAATTGAAATCCTACTTAACTTACCTATTTTGTATTCTTAATTAAATAAATGGAGTGTGTTTAGAAATTAGTATTCCCCAAAAAAGTCTCGCACATATTTAAAAATCATCACTTTTCAATCCCGTTCCTCAAAGCTTTTCCTTTCACCAACCAACTAATAGCAAACAGCAGTAACATCAAGCACTCTACTATAAAAATAAAATACTCAGAGGTATTAAGTTTTAGAATCAATTCTACTAGTACAGTAATTAAGATAATGACAAAGATGCCTATTCCACAAATTACGTAGACTTTATTGGCTTTAGCATTGCTACTTTTGGTAAAATTAAAAATGCTTAACCAGCTCATTGCGAGAAAGAAAACACCAGCTGCCACAAAATGAATTACTCTAAAAACAGAGCCTTCGTCCGTGCAATAAAATGTAGGGCAATTAGCACTATAATTCCAATCAAGAGGAAAGTCTGTCCATACATATTTACCTGGAATAATGACTACTAACAAGATAGCCATGCCACCGATGGTCGTGGCCAGATTATCTGAAATTAATTCTTCTTCTTGATCATATCCTCTATAGGAGATCAAAAATACGCCTAAAATTGACAATATACCTACAAACAATATGTTAGCAGTAGAATAGAAATAGTGACTGATTGAAGGTAAAATATTTCCTGTAACGATAACAGCCGATATTGGTAAAGCCAATCCGCAAATGCCGATCAGTCTCCTGAGGCGCAGATAAGATAAATGTATACTTGCTTCTGCCATGATTGTGTTGTGATTGATTAGATACAATTAGAGCGTTTTGAAAAACGCATTGTCCGATAAAAACTGACTTTTAGCATTAACTAAATTAGAAAATTATTTCCTTTGAAAGCTTAATTAGATTTGAAATTAATTTTTCAATGTAATTTTATTTATTAAAAGCATTCTATAAGATTAAACTCCTGTGAAATTATCTGCAGTTCCTAAACTAAATAGCGTTTAGGAACTGCAGGTTTATAGTTACTTTCCATCAACATCGTCAGGCATGAGCTAGCAGAAAAATCTAATCAATTTTTCTTCCCGGTGTATAAGGTGCTCCTGCTTTTTGGAGAGCCTTTTCAAATGAAGATAATTCACTTGAAAAGGTCTGGAAACTCTCATAAAATTGTTCAAGCTCTTTTGCAGCCAATTCAATACTTTTTTTCTGTGTTTCAGTTGGTAGCTGAGTTGTATTCCAATGCCCATACATTACACTTCCTATTCTACTGCTGACATGAGGCTCATTAGGTTCATCTTTACTTGATCTTATTGCATTTCCATAAAGAGCTTCACGTAAACTGGCTGTTGTAATTTTCAAGCTTTTCAACTGCTCAAATAACTCAGGATCCAAATCGGATGTCTGTACTAAGGCTTCCTCCATATGCTTTAATTGATTACTAATTTCGCCCAATTTATTTCCAGCAGCTCTTACCCTTTTAGATAGATCCGCAGTTTTTTGTGTAAAAGCTGCAAGCTCCTCATAGTTAATATCAGCTTTTACTGCAGGTGTAGGTTTAACCATGAATTGCTGTGGTTCTCCTTGTACTTTTAGCTCTCCATCTTCTATCACATACAGTTGAGCATTGTATTGACCTGGTGCTACCATTGGCCCTTCTGGTGAACCAGCCCATGGTGGTTGAAATGATGGTGTAGTAAGGTTTATTGGATTTGGAGCTGGCAATCTCAAATCCCAATTTATGCGATGAAGGCCTTTGCTTGCATTTCCTTTCAACCACCGTACTGCATTACCATTTTTATCAGTGATTAAAACCATTACTTTAGGCTCGTCTTCCAAGGATTCTGATTTCAGCTTGTCCCAACCTGGAAAAGGGATATCTGCTCCTTGCTCTTGCAATTCTTTTTCTTTCTCTCGCCTTTTCTGTTGTGTAGTCTTTGGGATATCAGCAATATAATATGTTAACAATGCCCCATATGGTGGATTTGGAGCAGTATATTTTGAAGAGCCAGCAGTAGGATTGCCCTTGGCTTGCATTGGTACGTTCGGTACATACCACCATGCATCTCTCACTGGAAATAATGAATTAGTATTGCTATTTGTTACTTTTGATGCTTCTCTTAAACTTGAATAATCGTCAAGTACAAAAACCCCTCTACCAAATGAAGCACCTACAAGATCATTATCACGTTCATGTAGTTCTATATCTCTAAAAGGAATAGTTGGTACTCCTGCTCCAAGTTTGATCCAATTTGTCCCCTTATTTGGTGAATAATATATACCATATTCTGTTCCAATGAATAAAAGGTTTCGATCAATATGGTCTTGTTTAATCATCCAAACGATGGTATTAGCTGGTAAATCACCCTTTATTGATTGCCACGACTTTCCCTTATCATTGCTTGTAAACAAATAAGTAGTGTAATCACCTGTCTTATGAGCATCTGCAGCAGCAAAAACTACATTTTCATCATGTTTTGATGCTTCAACATCGTTTATAAATGATAATTCAGGAACTTTGGGAAGACTTTGAGCTTTTCGCCAATTTTGCCCACCATCATCACTAATATGAATAAGCCCATCATCCGATCCGGTATACAGTAATCCTTCTTTTAATGGAGATTCTGAAATGGAAGTGAGTGTAGCAAAATTAGACATGGCGCCATTGTCATATAATGCATCTACGCTGGGTACATTGTCCTTCATTTTTAATTTGTAGCGATTTACGTTGGTGGTTAAATCACCACTTACGGAAGTCCATGAATTCCCCCTGTCATTACTTTTCCATAATCGCTGTGAGCCAAAGTATAATGTTTTATGGTCATGTGGGCTGATGAGCACAGGGCTATCCCAATTGTAACGCTCTGGAGCATCGCCAGGCGCTGGCTGCGGCTGAATCATCATTACTTCTTCTGTGCGTCTGTCCAAACGAAACAAAAGTCCATTCTGAATCTCCATATAGACTATATTCGGATCTACAGGATCAAATGCGCAATCATAGCCATCAGCACCTAAAGGCACATACCAGTCTTGATTACGAACCCCCTCTACATTGGTGGTTCTCGATGGGCCAATTAGGGTACCTAAATCCTGAGCTCCTACCACCACATTGAAAAAGGGCTCTGCATTATCTAGTGCGATCTTATAAAACTGTGAGATGGGTAAATTTGAAAAATGTCTCCAGCCTAATCCTTGATCAAAGGTTTCATATAAGCCTCCATCAGAACCAGCAATGAGGTGTTTTCCATTATCTGGATCAATCCATAGCGCATGATTATCACTGTGCTTTTCTCTACCAGTTCCAAGATAGTCAAATGTCTTTCCGCCATCCTTAGTCACATGCAAAAACACATCCATCTGGTAAACTAAGTCAGGATTTACGGGAGAAGCCTCAATTTCTTGATAATAATGTGGACCGGTACCTCCAGAAATATAACTATTCCTTTTGGTCCAACTTTCTCCCTTGTCATCTGAACGGTAGAACCCTTTTTCCTTATCATTAGCTTCAATTGTGGCATATACAACTTGTGGGTCAGCAGGAGTAACAGCCAATCCAATTTTACCTTTATCACCAGAAGGTAAACCTGTCTTCACTTGTTTCCAGCTAATGCCATTATCAGTAGACTTATATATTCCTGATTTTGCTCCTCCTGCTAGAAATGACCATGTACGTCTTCTGCGCTCATAAGCTGCAGCATATAGCACATCTGGATTGGAAGGGTCAAATTCTATATCAGTAATTCCTGTATTCTCACCAATTTTTAATGTTTGATTCCATGTTTTTCCACCATCGTTTGACCTGTAAAGTCCTCGATCTCCACCAGAAGACCAAAGTGGGCCTTCTGCTGCCACAAACACGATATCACTGTTTCGTGGGTCAATTAAAATTCTACCGATATGTTCGGATTTCTCCAGCCCCATTCGTTGCCAGGTCTGGCCCCCATTTAAACTTTTGTAGACGCCATCTCCATAGCCGACATGCCGACCACTTACATTTTCACCTGTTCCTACCCAAATCACATTGGGGTTGTTAGGATCCATCGCAACACATCCTATGGAGTATGAGGGTTGATCATCAAATACGGCTTGCCAGGTGATACCGCTATTAGTCGTTTTCCACAATCCACCCGAACCGACCGCAACATACCAGTTGTTTTTATCCTGAGGATTTACAATAATATCTGAAATTCTTCCACCCATTACGGAGGGTCCAATTTCACGAAGTTTTAAGCCTTTAGCTGCTTCTTTGTGTATATCATTTAAAGTTGACTGTGCATTAGATGAAATGTTTACAACAAGCGTTAGGCATAATAGTAGCAGAACTTTAGGAATAGATGTAGGCATTTTTATATGGTTTAGGAATTAATAATCAATTGCTTACAAGTATAGTAAAATTTATTATAATTTAATATTAAAGATGTTTGTGTAAGCAATCCGAAATTCTTACTACCCTCCAAACAAAAGCTTCACATAAAAACCTGGCTTCACCAATTCTCTTTTCAAATCCACATTATCTAACATAGAGGTAAGCAAGGTTCGGACTGAGGAATTACTATTAGCTTTATTCACTACAAAATTGAAGAGTTTAGGATAACGCAATAGCTTTTGCATTTGTCTGCTTATCCGTAATTCATTCCACATCTTGTGGTAAACCATATTATCATATAGCTTGAGCGAATGAGAAGTAAAGTCCTGTTTTTCAAATGCTTTAACAATATACTCTGAAGCAATTCTTCCGCTTCTTAAGGCGTTTCCTATTCCTTCTCCAGTAAAAGGATCAATTAAACTCGCAGCATCACCCAACAATAAAAAGCGCTCCCCTGAAATAGGTCTCTTTTTGGAGCCAATGGGTAAACCAAAGCCTTGTGGTTTTTCCAAAGCTATTGAATTCTTAAAGCGGTCTTTTAAATGTGGTTTGGATAAAATAAGATCAGCCAAAGCCTTTTTCAAATCGATTTTCTTTTTACTTACTTCGCTGGAAAGCATGCCTAATCCTACGTTAGCTTGTCCGTTGGGCAAAGGAAATATCCAAAAATAGCCGGGCAAGAGTTCTTTGTAAAAATGAAGTTCTATATGTTGATCCTTATGAAAACCCGTAACGCCTTCATAATATTGTCTAATCCCTGCACAATAGTGGTCTTTCTCTATTTTAATATTACCCAATTTTCTATTCACTATAGAATGAGCTCCATCAGCACCAATTATCATTTGAGCCGTCAGCTGTCTTTTATTGGTTTTTACTTCAATTCCATCGAGTGATCTTGAAATGTCTAATACTTTTTCAGTCTGAAAAATTTTAACATTTGGTTGATTTTCAATCTTTTGAATGAGGAAATAATCAAAATCTAATCGTTTGCTTATATAGCCTGCTGCATTTCCATGATTAGGATTTTGGTAATTGATATCTAAAGAAGTGTGATTTGGGGCAACAAATCGAACGCCATGAGAATCTATTTTTTGAGCAAAGTTTTCAAACTTCTCTCCTAATGCCTGATCCATTCTATAGAGCTGATTGACTACATCAGCACTTAGGGCATCTCCACAGATTTTATCACGTGGGAATGTGCCTTGATCTAAAATAGCAATTTTCAAATTCGGATTTTTTAGCTCATAGGCACATGCAAAACCAGCAGGTCCAGCACCAACAATGATCAGATCAAAATCAAAGCTTACATCTTTCATACTAACTTACCCTACTTTCCGAATACAAATCATAAGCTGCCACTAAGGATTCCCTACCCGTAGAACTTTCATAGCGTTCATATCTTTGAATACTTTCTCTTTCTTCTACATAAACGGCTTGGTAATCATCATCATAGTTGTCCCAGATGATCAGCATGTATTTGTATCCTATTTTACTGTTTCTGCCTGATTGAAGCCAAGCTTCAAACTTTTCTTCATCTAGAGATTTAGGGAAATCGTAACCTTCAAACATACTACTAAATTGATTATCTTCAAGATTTAAAAATAACTGTATATGTTGAGGAATCAGTTGGAATAGTGAATTTTATTCTGAATTTCTGGTTTATTGACAAAGTAAATTTTCTAAGAACAGCTATAAAAACCTCACAAAAGACCTTTGGATATTACTAAGCATTAAGACTGCTCAAAAACTCCAACGTATTACTCCCTCCTCCTTTGACCGGTAATTGTACACTAAAAATAGTATTCTGTTTGTCTTCTGATGAAACTGTTACTTTTCCATTTAATAAATCTACAGACTTTTGAACTATATAAAGCCCTAGCCCATTCCCATTTGAAAGCTCGTTTCCAACATAAAACATCTCAAATATTTTATGTTGGATATCTCTTTCAACTCCTATTCCATTATCTTTGATATTAATTTCAATCATATCATTAATCATATGAACATCCAATTCCACCTTGCCAGTTTGTTCATTATTTATCCAGCAGAAAAATAATGCATTTTCCAATAAATGATAGACAATTACCTCAATCAACTTGTAAATACTAAGCACCTTATTTTCTAACGCAATATTTACCTTAAGCTCAATACCACGATCTAGTATAACCGTCTTAAATGCAGAAATTACATCATTGCAAATGAATTCAAGGTCAATCTCCTCAAAGTCCCCAGGTTGATGTATTTCACTAATGGTACTCAATTTCTTAAGTAGTTTATCCATACTTCTATTGGTTTTCACCAAAAGGCCTGTAAGCTCTTTATTATTAGTCTCTCGGCTAATGAGGTCACTTATGCCGGCAATTGAACTAAGTGGTGCGCGCAAATCATGAGATGCTTTGTACAATACTGTATCAAGTTCTCTAAATGTTTTATTCAATAGGTAGGTACGCTCCATTACTATATTTTCCAAGTTCTCATTGGTGAGCTTTACCACTGTATTGGCCTCGATCAATTCTCTTTGCTGTTTTTTCAGTTTAGAACGGAAATAGAAAAGCAGGACAATTAATAAGGCGAAGATCAGGGCAACCGCAATCGTTAGGATTAGCCTCTGTTGATATATTCTTCTTTCTCGTATTCTTTCACGTTCACTTTCTGACAGCTTATTTTCTAATTCTTGCAGATCAAAAAATCTTCTTTTTAGTTCATTAATCACAGTCAAATAAGAATTAAGACTTTCATTAAATTCACTTTTATTGTTTTCCAATATATTTTCAAGCTCCTGGATTTCGTTCAGTAAATTGGTCTTTGATTCTTCGGTCATATTCTCAAATCCGACATTGAGCTTATCAATAACCAATTGAATTTTCTCCTCTAAAACAATCCTCTTTTGGGACATGCTGGCATTGTCTCTTTTCACTTGCTGAAAGATTCTATCAATGTCTTTTTCTACTCCTGTACTGTCGGAAATTTGGTCCAAGAAATCATTGGACTCTGACAGATTCCCAGCTTGTAATTCATTCAATAATTCATCAAATTTTTGGTCTAATTTTGTTTGCTCTTCTTGATTTATGTGGTCTTTACTTACTTTGTTTAATATATCATAAAAGACTCTGATTGAAGTAATCGTATCAATTTTTTGAAGTAATACATCTGTCTTATTATCTTTTTCTATCTGATCAGATTTTAATTCAACAGTTGGTAATTTGGGCTCTTGAACTTTTAATTGAATCTTTTCGACAGTAATAATGGCGATGTCTTGATTTTTAAACTCTCTAATACTATATCCAGGAATTTTAAATTGCTCGGTTTTTTGAATTTTCTCATTCAAGGCTAGTGGAATACTAATTACCCCATCTCCATCTGTCTTCTTTGAAATGTTTTTATTACCAGAATACTGAACCTCTATATTAGCTACTCCTATCCCGTTTTTATCCACTACCTTAATTCTCTTTTCTATATAACTCTTTTTTCTAATAGTAATTTCCAATATGCCTTTGCTTAAATTCCAAGAGGCTACTTCTAGGCTTTCATCTTTTAGTTTGATAGATTGAATGGGTATATCAGTTGATAACAAGCTGACAAACGCTACCCCACTCTCGTTAAGATCTACATAATCACCTTTATTGATCGAAAGGCTGAGATTAGGATAAGGGTTTAGGTTTTCGGAGAATGCTTTTACTTGTACAACTTGATTGTTTTGTGCAACTGCAGTATTAATAAAAATATTATAACATGTTGCTACAATTAATGTAAGTACAAAAATATAGTTGGAGAAAAATTTAGAGATTCCGAAGTGCAACTTATTCATTTTCTTCCCTCAAACTGTTTTTAAAGTCATCATTCACCACTACTATTTCGTAACTTAAATCTTGTTTTGCAAATTTTGGGACTTCAAAACTTACAAATCCATCTAAATCATTTCCCTTTATACGAATTTTATATTTGCTGTAATACGGAACCTTTAATTTAAATCGTCCATTTTGATCAGTTTGGGTCACTACCTTGAGGACATTACCTGTTCTGTCAATTAATTCCATTTGAACATCGGAAAGTACCTTTAATTCAGTGGAATCCATCCAATTATGCTCTATAAATTTTACTACACCTTCTACTTCTAGAGGATAAATTTGCAAATCCAATGCAAACTCATAAATATCAAAATCAAAGCCCTGATTTTTCCGGTTTGAACTCAAAAAGCCTTGTTGACCAAGACTGTCAATATTAAATGACAATTCATCGAAGGTAGAATTTATTGGATATCCAATGTTTTCCAGATCTTGATACCTATCATTGATCATTTTGGCCTTATAAACATCAAAGCCACCTAATCCAGGGTGTCCATTGGAAGCAAAATAAAGATTTGAATTATGAAGGTAGGGATATCGCTCATCCGTTTGTGTATTGATAACAGTTCCCAGATTTTCAGGAAAGCTCCAGCCTTCCTCTGTTTTCACTGATCTATACAAATCTTTCCCCCCAAATCCCTCTTTGAAATTTGCACTAAAAATTAGGGTTTTTCCATCAGGACTGATGGTAGGCTCGGTTAAATCAAAATTAGGGTCATTATGTTCAAATGCACTGTTCTTGATCCATCTACCTCTTTTATTTTGAGCAAAATAGAGTTGCAAAGGATAATTTCCCTCTTCATTTTTCAATTTAGAAGAAGCAGCATAAACCATTTCTTTTCTATTATTGAATAAGCTGATGGCAGCAATATGAAATGATGTTCTTAAACCATGTCCAGCCGGACTTGGGTTTTCATAGTTTAAGGCCACAATGGAAAAAGGGTCTTCATAAGTTGACCATTTTCGCAGATTATAAAAAGGGGCATTTTCTTTAGAATCAATCCTATGAATCATCTCAACCTCTGGTTGATTTGAAATTAAGTAGACTTCGTTATTTCCTGTAGGCAACATCTGAAGTTCACTGTATTTACTGTTCATAATTGCATGGTGAGCCATGTTTTTGCTAGAATCTTCATATAGATATTCTAGGTTATTTAATCGCCAAATCTTTTGGATAAGGAGCTCATCATCTGGTCTTTTATCCATACAAATTTGATAATATTTCAATGCTTGTTCCTTTCTGCCAATGGAAGCTAAAGCCTCGGCAAAATAAAAATAATCATCTGTAGGGAATTCTAAATTTGTCTTCTTATGTATTTCATAGTAGTTAACAGCCTTTTCATATTGATATGTGAAATAGTAGCTTCTGGCTAATCTTAAAGCAATATTTTCTGGTGCCCCATCCTCTTTGGCGATGTCCTCGTAAATACTTAACGCTTTACTGTAATTCTTGGCAATAAATGCTTTGTCCGCATCTGCGATCGATTGATTGAAAGCTGAAAAAACAGATTGTTGAGCCATTGTATCCGGAGTAAAAACCACCAAGATGAAAAAGAAAACTATCGTTATGGAATGGCGCATGCAATTGTTAAATTGTTGATGAATCAGTTTCATTGAGGCGAATTCACATTATTATATTTGAATTTGAAAATATACCGAAGCATGATTTCATTAGATGCTTGAGAAAGTCTACTAACGCTTCCTATTGGATAATCATAAGCATAAGCTACTTGAAATTGCGATGATAAATTAAATCGAAGCAAAAAATCTACTGATTCCTGTTTTCTATAAGAGACCCCAGCTGTTAGAACTCCCTTGTATGTGGTCAGAATATTTAGATCGTAACTTAAAGGCGTCCCCTGAAAATACTTGATCAGAAAACCTGGGCTTAGAACAAAATTATTTCCAGCTGGAAAATGATACTGACTAAAAAGCAAATGGTTTAGATTAATAGGGTCTAAAGTAATAGAATCATTAACATTTACAGTTTTATTGATAATTGATGGAATAGAATACCCAAGCTCCAACTTTTCACTCTTGTAATAGAACCCAAAGCCAGCATTAAAATCAGTTCCTGAAAAAATCTCATCATTCACAGTGGGGTCAGGATTTCCATTTTGTAGAGACTGATAATCTGAACGAACATTTAGTACTCCTGCTTTAATTCCGAATGAAAGTGTTTTTTGATAACCAACTGGCAAATGATAGGCTAAATTAGTAGCTATTTGTATATTTTGATGTACACCAATACTTTCTCTATGGATGAAAAGTCCTGTTCCTAACTGAGGTCTTTTAAACAAAGAGTGTGCAGAAAAAGTCTGGGACTGTGGAGCTCCCTCTAGACCACTCCATTGGTTCCTATGCAGTAGAGATATGCTTAATGCTTCATCGGCTCCTGCATAGGCCGGATTAATTAGAGATCCATCGTACATATACTGAGTGTACTGCATTCCCTGTTGAGCGAAGGTCACTTGACTAACACAACAAAAGCACATTAGAAATAGAAATTTAATATTGTATATTAGTTTACTCACTCCACATAATTTATTGATAATCAAATTATTAGATCACTATACTTATTCAGTAAAATAACAGGTTTTAAGCTTCACCTCAAGATCTCCAAAAAGCCCTTTTTTTCTATAGCATCCTGCTCATTTCGTACGGAAATAAAATAGTAATAGGTGCCCCTTGGTACTAATTCCCCACTTTTATTTTCCCCACTCCAAAGCACTTCATTATTGTTATAGCCATTGGCATTAAAAACCTCCGTCCCCCACCTGTCTACTATGACTACTTGATTATCAGGAAACTGCTCTATTCCTCCTATCACCCACGAGTCATTATTTCCATCTCCATTAGGACTTACCAATTTGTTAATTTGGATTTCTAATACTAAAGGCTCCACTGTCACATCAAAGCTACAAATTTCGGTTTGTCCATTTTCTTTGCTGAATGTATAAGTAATCACTGTGGTACCTACTTCAAAAGTATCTCCAGAATTATGACTTGCATTTACACTAAGTTCAGAACATGCTATACTTGCCGCAGGCTCGTCCCAATGAACAATTGCAGTCCCATTGCTGTTTTCAGCTGTCAGGGTAATATCTTCTGGACAATTACTAATTACTATCTCTGAATCATCTAACACATTTATATCAAAACTACAAGAACTGCGGTTACCATTTTCATCAGTAAATTCGTATTCGATTTTCGTGATTCCAATTGGAAAATTCGATCCTGATTCATAATTTGAATTCACAGTTACAGCTGTACAATTATCTATGGCAGTAGGTATTTCCCATTCAACTAAAGCCTCACAATCTGCTGATGCAGAAACCATTATATCTTCTGGACAAAATTGTACTTTTGGGGGGCTTTGGTCAATAACCTCTACTTCAAAACTGCTAGATGTACTTAGACCATTTTCATCAGTAGCGATATATTCAATGTTAGAAATGCCAAGAGGGAGCTCGTCACCTATTTGAAAATTACTGCTTATTGTAAAATTAGAGCAGTCTTCGAAAACAGGCTCTTCCCAGGCACCAATACCACTACAATGCTCATTAGCTGCAATAATTTGTTTATCTGGACTTGAAACAAGCAGCGGAGCATTGTTATCTTCCACTATTACCTCAAAGCTACAAGTATTAGTATTTCCAGCATCATCAGCAGCAATATAAGTTACAGTAGTAGTACCAACAGGAAAACTATCTCCTGATGCAAAATTACTTTCCAAGGTAATGTTTGCATCACAATTATCTACCACCTCAGGTGCAGTCCACTCAGCTATTGCTATACATTGATCATTGGCAGTTAGTTTAATATCAGCAACACAAGTTGTGAAATCAGGTGTACTATCATCTTCGACAATTACATTAAAGCTACAGCTTCTTTCATTGCCTGCAGCATCTCTTGCGGTGTAGGTGACCAATGTTGTACCGATAGAAAACTTATCCCTAGGATTGTGAGTAGAGGAAATACTTAAGTCAGTATCGCAATTATCTGAAAATTCTGGGATATCCCAGTCGGCAATTGATTCACAATTCCCTTTAGCTGAAACAGTTATATCATTTGGACAGCTGACTACTGTAGGGGTAGTATTATCTTCAACAGTGACTTTAAATGAAGCAGATGTTTCATTGCCTGAATCGTCCCTTGCCGTTACTTCCACAGTAGATTCTCCTATTTGAAAAATATCTCCCGATTGAAAACTACTGGTAATCTGCACCTCTTCACTACAATTATCCTCTGCTGTGATAGTATTCCAACTCACAGTTGTTTGGCATCCATCTTCATCAGCAGAAACCACCAAATCATCGAGTTGCGTAATAATATTTGGAGGAGTATTATCAATTACATTTACTTCAAAAATACAAGTGTTAGTGTTCCCTGCTTCGTCTGTAGCTGTATAAGTAACAATTGTACTTCCCACTGGAAATATATCCCCTGATTGGAAATCACTCTGAAGGCTGATCTCACCATTGCAATTATCTGAAACTTCAGGCAATGACCATGTGGCAGTAGCTTGGCACTGGTTATTAGCAGTTAGTTCAATATTGGACACACAACTGGTAAAATCTGGTGCAGTCTCATCTACTACCGTTACATCAAAGCTAGTTAGCGTTTCGTTTCCAGCATTATCTGTGGCTGTATAGCTTACTTTAGTAATTCCTAAGGAGAAAATACCTCCAGCATTGTGTGTGGATATGATATCCAAATCCGCATCACAATTATCTAAAAAGGTTGGCGAATCCCAATTAACCACAGCTCCACAATCATTTGACGCTGAAATTGTTATATCAGTTGGATTAGTCAATACTTGAGGTGGGATTTGATCTTCAACCGTAATAAGAAAAGATGCAGAAGTTTCATTTCCTGAATCATCGGTTGCTGTAATTTCCACGGTGGTTTCCCCTAAAGGAAAAACGTCCCCAGAGTTGTGAGTTGTCACTAAATCTAAACTAATATCGCAATTATCTTCGGCTAAAATTTCTCCCCAGTTTACTACTGTCTCACAAGCATCTTCTTGAGTAGATACAATTATATCATCCGGTATGGAAGTAAAAACCGGAGGGGTATTGTCTTCAACCGAAACTGTAAAGCTACAAATAGCTTCATTTCCAGCATCATCCGTGGCGGTATAAGTTACTTCTGTATCACCAAATGGAAAAGTATCCCTCGGGCTATGAGATGCTGTTACTTCGGGACTACTATCACAATTATCTAAAAAATACGGAATATCCCATGTCGCAATGGACTCACAATTGCCATTTGCAGAAACCGTAATATTAGTTGGACAATTTGATGTACTCGGAATAGTATTATCTTCAACAATGACTGTGAAATTAGAAATCGTTTCATTGTCTTCTTCATCAGTGGCTGAATACTCAACAATGGTTTCTCCTAGAGGAAAAACATCACCAGAATTGAAATTACTGGTGAGAACAATAGCGCTACTGCAGTTGTCCTCAGCTAATATTTCATTCCAACTCGCTGATGCCTCACAACTTTCATCAGCTGAAACTCTCACTTCTGCAGGTATGTTGAGGAATTCAGGACCCGTATTATCTACCACCGTAACATCAAATGAACATTGGGCAGTATTTCCACCTTCATCAGTGGCTGTATAAGTTACAGTGGTGGTACCGATAGGGAAACTGCTTCCTGAACTAAAATTTGTTGTTAAATTAGGTTCGAACCCACAGTTGTCACTTGCTTCCGGTATAGCCCAAGTGGCGATTGCCTCGCAATTTTCATTTGCATCCAGAGCAATATTGCTAGGGCATGTATCAAATTCAGGTGGCGTATTGTCAGTCATGGTCACTGAAAAGCTGCATGTTCCGTAAACTCGGTTACCTTTAATGGCGGTATAAGTGACAGTTGTTGTTCCTACAGGTAAATCGTCACCAGGTGAATAGTTACTAACTAAGGATAAGTCACAAGCTACATCAGGTTCAAACCAAGGCCCCCTCCTATCACAACTTTCATTGAGATTTACTGTAATATCACCAGGGCAATTGCTAATTGCATAACTTGCTTCTGGGACTACGTCCACTATAAATGAACAAATATCAGTAGTATCCCCACTTAACAAATCTCTTTCAACATAAGTCACTGTCGTTTTTCCTATAGGAAATATATCGCCTGAATTATGTGTAGATTGAACATAACTCAATAATAGATTGTCAGTTTGTGGCTCTGTCCAAGTCACTGGAGCTTCACAACCTGCCGTAATTGTTTTAGATATATTGCCTGGGCAGCTTGTCAAAGCTGCGTTCATGTTCTTTTTAACATGATTTTTAACTTCGTTTGGCAAACGTGCATGCCAATATTCATTTGGTTTTATAAGATCTGTTGCATAAACCTTGAAAAAACTAAAAGAAATGAAGTAAAATATTAGAATAATTATTTTTCGATACACTTCGAGATAAATTACAGCTCCGTAATGTTAAAATTATTATAAAAAGTAATTTATGTAAAAGGAAATGAATAAAAAAGCGTATTCTATTTTAATATTAGCCGAATAATGAAAATTTTAAATCGGAATTTCATAGTTTTAGGCTAATTGGTCGGTTTATAAAAGTGATATTACTTTTGTAGTCAAAAATTAAAATAAAGTCAATAGAAATCTTGAGTTTACTGGCTATCGGTCTTTTGTGTTCAAATGAAATCTTAAACCTATATTAACGCTAATATAACTCCCCTCATGCAAAACACTTGCACTTCGTTCTGCTTCACTTCTATACTTATACTGAATATCAGTTCTTTTTAGATCAGTAAATCCTCTATTGTAATTTAAGGTGGAATAAATCTGAAACTTTGGACTGATTTTAAGATCAAAGCCTGTTTCTGCAGCAGCAGTTAAAAAAGCTTTATTGTAACTGGTATAAACAACATCATACGAATACCATTCACTTCCATTGAAAGCACTTCCTCCGCTCTCGGAACCAAATTCTTCAGTAATATGAAGTCTAGTGGGGTCAGTAACACTCAAATTCACCCCAAGACTTGCCGTAGCATAAAGCCAATCACTTAACAGTGGGATTCTAGCCCGCGTTCTAACAGGAATATGATAGTATGCACCGCCTCCTTCACTTCTCCTTCCACCTTCATTAAAAATTAATGAAAAACCACTTTTTACAGGTCTGATAGCCATTCCTGTCTCAACGCTAAAAATTGAGTTTAATTCGTAACCTGTTATAATACTTACACCCGGAATATCCAGAGTCCTAATATTGGAAGGACCTACCGCCCTTCCCTCATCAGTAACTTGGTAAAGATCATAAATGAAATTGCCTTCAGTAGCAATATAAAATTTGGACTGAGCGGTCGCTTTTATGCTGAATAGTAAGATGATCGGAAGAATAATAAGGCATGATAGTTTCATATCTTTTTGAACTGATAACTGCTTGGTGCAATAAAAAGTATATTCTAAGAGATTATTTTTTTCAAAAAAGCATGGAGAGTTGATTTCAAAGCCTAAGCAACGTAATCCTTATCAAATCTTAATCAACCCTATTGATATCAATTCTAACTGATATTATGATCACAAATGAAATTAGCTCTAGACCCATTACAAATACCACAATCACGCTATTGCAATTGAATGCTTTTCGGCTAATTTTGCAACTCAATTGAATATACAATGAAAGACAGAACGGAATCACTCAATTTCTTAGAACATATTATTGCAGAAGATTTAAAATCAGGTTTGCCAAAAGACAGTCTGCGTTTTAGATTTCCACCAGAACCCAATGGATATTTGCATATCGGACATGCTGCTTCTATTTGCCTTAATTTTGGGTTAGGTGAAGATCATCAAGCGCCTGTAAACCTACGCTTTGACGATACCAACCCTATTAAAGAAGAGCAAGAATTTGTGGATTCTATTAAACATAATATTGAGTGGTTGGGCTTTAAATGGGCACAAGAATGTTATACTTCTGATTACTTCCAACAATTATATGATTGGGCTGTCGAGCTTATTAAAAAAGGAAAGGCTTATGTAGATGGTCAGTCTCCAGAATTGATTGCTGAACAAAAAGGAACACCAACTTCACCTGGAAAGCCAAGTCCGCACAGAGATAGACCAATAGAAGAGAATTTGGAGATTTTCGAACAAATGAAAAATGGAGAGTTTCCTGCAGGCTCTTATGTATTAAGAGCTAAAATTGACATGGCGTCCCCAAACATGTTAATGCGTGACCCATTAATGTACCGAATCTTAAATAAGGCGCATCATAGAACGGGTAATGATTGGTGTATCTATCCCATGTATGATTGGGCACATGGTCAGTCTGATTATATTGAGCAAGTTTCTCACTCATTATGTACATTAGAATTTAAATCACATAGAGAGTTGTATGATTGGTTTTTAGATCAGATTTATGATGAAACTAAAATCAGACCAAAGCAGAGAGAATTCGCCAGACGTAATTTGAGCTATACTGTGATGAGTAAGCGTAAACTATTGGAATTGGTGCAAAGTAAGACGGTTGCAGGATGGGATGACCCTAGAATGCCTACTATTTCCGGCTTAAGGAGACGAGGTTATACACCAGAGTCAATTCGCAAATTCAGTGAGCTGTCAGGAATTTCCAAAAGAGATAGCGTTACGGATGTTTCCCTATTGGAATATGCGATTCGAGAAGATTTGAATAAAAGAGCTACACGAGCAATGGCGGTGATTGATCCTGTTAAATTGATTATTACTAATTATCCTGAAGGGAAAACAGAAATGCTAGAGGCTGAGAATAATCCGGAAATGGAGAATTCTGGAAGTCATGAAGTACCATTCTCAAGAGAACTATATATTGAAAAAGAAGATTTTAAAGAAGCGGCAGGGAGTAAATATTTCAGACTGACGATAGGTAAAGAAGTTCGATTAAAAAATGCTTATATCATTAAAGCAAATTCTGTAGTAAAAGATGGAAATGGAAATATTGCAGAAATTCACTGTACTGCCGATTTAGATTCTCGTTCAGGAAGCGGCACAGAGGCCAGTATGCGAAAAGTGAAAGGGACTTTGCATTGGGTTTCTATTCAACACGCTGTTAAAGCAGAAGTAAGGGAATATGACCGTCTGTTTTTGGATGAAGCACCTGATGCTCATGGAGAAAAGAGTTTTATGGAATTCTTGAACCCAGAATCTCTCAAAATTACAAAAGAGGCCTATTTAGAACCTTTCTTACAGGAAGCTAAGTTGGAAGATAAATTCCAGTTCCAGCGAGTAGGCTATTTTACGCTGGATAAAGATGCTTCTTCTGACCATTTAATTTTCAACAAAACGGTAGGATTGAAGGACTCTTGGGCAAAGGCACAAACCAAAGACCAAAAGCAAGCTCAACCTCAGCAACAGAAACAACAAGGGCAAGGCAGAAGTCCGATTAATGAGATTCAGAAAATCAGTAAGAAGTATACCAATCTATCAGGGGTTAAATTGGAATCAGCAAGAGCCGATATAGCTAAATTAGCAGAGGATATAGCTTATGATGATTTAGAACCACTATTTGGTACAGCCAAAAAGAAAGTAGGGACTAGAATTGGGGTGACTATTGCATTGGGGGTGCTGCTGGAAAAAGGATTGGAAAGAAATGAAGCGATTGATGCTTTCATTAAAGCTGGTGTGGAAGATGATAATGAACTCTTGGTGGAAGAAGCTAAAGCACTTAAATAGAACAGCTTAAGCCTGTTTTCTTTTAACCACTAAGATGTACTATGAATATCGCAAAGAGCGCAAAGAGACTGCAATTAGGTCATCTGACTTTACGAAATGTATAGGTCAGTCTTCTAATGTCAGACTGGAACTAGCTTAGCAATAAAGACGCATGCAATCAAGAAGTAATTAGTAGATATGCTTTGTTAAATCAGAAAAGATAGAAGCATGTTTTGTAAATAAATAACCGGTCTGACCTTGGGTGCTGACCTAATCGAGCGTTTAAAACAGCGAAATTGAAAAGCCAAGTTCAGACAATAATCAATTATTAATTCCCTAATTATTAATTAATGATTAGGGAATTAATAATAAGAAATCCAACTCACTCTTCCACCCAAGCAATTCTAACAATATCTTCTAGCTCGATTCTGTAATTTCCTTGCCTAATATGACCATGAACCAATAAAGCAGGTGGCAATTCGGGAACGGTAACCGTTTCATACCGCTTTTCTTCCGTTTTATTCACTTCATGACTGGATAATCTGACATCCATTATATTTCCGGATTTCTGAATCACCTGAATCTTAGCTCCAATTGGTATATTTTTAATAGCTTTTATCGCTTCTTCTTTTGTCATAGCTATACTTTTTAACATCATAACACAGAAAAGCTATAGCTTGTTTTAATAGAACTGGACTGATTTATTGATGAATGCTGGTCTGAGCAGATAGATTTAAAATTAAACTATCATCCAATATCCTTCTTCCGTCACACTTTACTCCTCAAAATCCTCTCCAAATCAACCTCTGAATAATTAATAGACTTTAGGGTTTTGTTATCCGCTTTACGATATACTAAATAAAAATCGTCTTTCTTTTCAAAATAGGCATCTTGATTTTGGGATGCGTAATGATTTATAGTGGCTTGGGCCTCTTCTTCCGATCGGCAGACTTTACTCATGTTGGAGCGTTGAACCTCTGAAAATAATGCTGCAAACTTCTCTCCCATTCCAAATTCTAAAATGGCACCAGCCAAAACATATTGCAAATCACATAAAGCATCCGCAGCTTCTATTAAATCTTGATTTTCAACGGCTTCCTGTAATTCTTCTAATTCCTCTTTTAACAAATTCAAACGTAATTCAGCTCGGTCTTTAGGCGGTATTTGTGGTTCTGCTAAGATGGGATGATTAAAAGTTTTATGGAATTTCGATACCGAATTGAGTGCCTCTGCTTCTTTCATGTTATTGCTATTTAAAAGATTATTGATTTTTGAAATTTGAATTTATACTAATTGAGTGAATTAGCATATTCTTTTTTAAAAACTCTTTTATTAAAATAAACAACTTAACTTTACATTCCCTATAGAAATCTGATATGTCAAGTAACTGCCCAAATTGCAATTCGCCTTATGCTTATCCTACAGACACTTTAATGATGTGCCCTGAATGTGGCCATGAATGGAATCCAGCAGAAGTTGAAACTGAATCTACCCATGATGAAGTTCTACAAATAAAAGATGTCAATGGAAACCCATTAGTGGATGGTGATAGTGTGGTAATCATTAAAGATTTGCCCGTAAAAGGTGCTCCAAAACCTATTAAAGCTGGCACTAAAGTGAAAAGTATTCGATTAGTTGAAGGAGATCATAACATTGATTGTAAAGTCCCAGGTTTTGGTGCAATGGCTTTAAAATCTGAATTTGTAAAAAAGGCTTAATCTATTCTAATATCAAGTATCTTAGATCTAGATTTATCTCTATCACTAATTAATGTTGGTTTCTAATCCACTAAAGGAAACTCAACTTTAAAAATGGCGCCTTGTCTTTCAGGATTTATTTCGTGCCAAACCTTTCCATTACTTAATTCAGTATATCTTTTCACTAAAGATAAACCCAGACCCGTTGAGCTTTCCCCGGCTGTAGGCCGTGGACTTAGTTTTGAAAACTTTTTAAATAGTTGACCTTCTTCCGAAGGGTCAATTCCTGGTCCTTCATCAATTACAGCTACTAAAAGCTGATTTTCCCAATTCGAAATATTTACCTCAATATTTTTGCCTTCCTGTGAAAATTTAATAGCATTTGACAGCAGGTTTTCAAAAATCAAATGAATATACGTTGGGTCTGCTTCTATATGATATCTACTTGTTTCATTAGTAAAAGTTATACTAATTTGTTTACTGCTAGCCAATTCTTGCATGTTTCGAACTAGTTCTAGAAGTAGTTCTTTAACATCAATTTTCGAACTATTGCTTTTTGAGTTTTCATGTTCAGATCTATCCAATTCTAACACCCTATTCACCAAATTTTCAGCATTGGTTGAAGTTTGTAATAACAATTCCCTTAATTCTGACCTTCGTTCTTCCTTTGTTTCTTGCTCCAAAAGTTTAACTAACCCTTGAATATTTTTTAACGGGCTTCTCACATCATGAGCTAAAATTCTAATAACATAATTTTTATCATCTATCAAGGTGGCTAATTCTTCCTTTTGAGAGGCAATAATATTTTTTTGCTCAATCAATAAACTGTTTTGATTGGCTAATTTTCCTAGTGCAGCTGTTTGGGTAGATTGAAAAATATAGGCTACTAGAAAGATAATCAATAATAAACCTGGCTGAACAAAAGTAATCCATAATGCATCATCTGCAATTTTTAACTGATTTGGAAAATCATAACCAGAAATCGCAGCTATTCCCATCACTACCATTACCAAAAAACTGACCGCGCCCCAGACAATTGCACTTTTTCGATTCACTACCAAAAGTGCTAAAATGGGTATAGAAATAATCCAAGGATAAATTGCTGAAAAAATCCCTCCTGAGGCATATGCTAGGATCATAACAGCAATACCGCCCACAAATACATACAAGTTACCTATCCAGTTGATTGAAAGTTTTGTTTTTAGCAAAAAGGGTAACAATAAAAATCCAATAACATTAAATGCCATCAGCTTAACTCCAATTTCAAAATCAAAGATTAAACTTAAGGTAAAATAGGTACCAGAAAACAAACTTGTTAAAAGTGAAGCTCTTATTAGTAATCTCGTCTTTCTTAAATTAACCCTGCTCTTCTTCCTGTCTTCCGTTAAAAAGAAATTAATTATCCCCTCCATTATCATCTATTAAAAAGTAGTATTCCTAACATTAATAAAACACACAGCAAATTAGTGTAATTTTATAATCTATTAGAAATCATATGATCAAACATGCTTTTGGTTCGATTAACGTAAAGTTTTTTAAATGATAGCTGAAGGTTTTATACAAATTACAAATTTTTTAATAAAATAACTTGTAATTATTACTGAATTAAATTTTAATCAAGAAAAACAAATCCTAAGATTGCTTCGATATATAAAGTATGAAGAAACAAAAATTCCAACTTAGTAAAATCAAAAAAGAAATAGAGCTAACTACAGCACGCAGCGGTGGTTCGGGAGGTCAACATGTTAATAAAGTTGAAACTAAAGTAATATTAAGATTTAATATAGATGCATCTCAATTACTAACAGAAAATGAAAAAGAGACCATTCGAAAAACACTAGAGAACAAACTAACAAAATCAGGTGATCTTATTATTACTGCTGAAAACCATTCTTCTCAAATCAAAAATAAGGAATTAGCCTACAAAAAGATGGAACGTACTTTGTCTAAAGCATTTGTACAACCTAAAGTTCGGAAAAAGACCAAGCCCACAAAAGCTTCTCAAAAGAAGAGACTTGAAAAGAAGAAAATGCAATCTGACAAAAAGAAAATGAGGAAAAACCCATTGAAATAATACTTTTACCACCCCCAACTCCCTTTAATTCCTTTAAAGGGACCAACAACTTTTGAAGTAATCCATCCACCGTAGAAATCACCTTCTTGTGCTACTACTTTTTCATCTCCTACAAAACAGGCATCCATTTTATGAGCGTAAACAGCTATATGGTCTTTTAAAACTTTAAAATTACCTTTCGGTGTAGGATAACCCCAAGCAGCATTTAAGGCTACTTTCTCTCCATTTTGGATATCAAAATAGAAGGAAACCCCTTTAAATTCACAGGCAGTACTATGTGTACCTTCTATAAGCGCACCTTCTTTGAAAGCAGTAATTGGTAGATAATAAGTAGGCGGATGACTTAGGACTCATTTGTATCTGCAATCACTTCACCGTTAAAGACGATTCTTAGGTGTTCTGTAGCTTTTTCAATTGCAGGCGGACGTGGATAATCCCATACAGACTCTTGTCCCGCTTTTGGTTTAATTTTTTTCATAATTTGATTTAAATACTATTTACGTTATTAATATGATATAGAGTTTAATTCAAATGCAGATTGCTTAATCATATAAAAATTAAGCATTCTAAGGCACCAAATAGCTAGCTCTATCTTTTTCAAAATCAAATAAAATCCTAATGTGACCATCTTTATTCAGCTGAAGGACTTCAGCTTGTCGTACTTCTAAAGCTAGGACAGCAAAATATTTATCATCATATTCATTTTTTATTTGATTTGCATCTTCCAGGGAATTAACTTTTTTACCTGGCTGTCCTTGGGTATTATAGGATTCTTTTCCACCTAATAAGGTACCCCAATGCTCTTTGGCTACTTGATCTTGATGATGAATACTGATTTTACCTTTTAATTTAATTTGACACTTCTTTTGCTCATCATATGCTAAAACCGAAACCAAAGGATTTTCTTTAAGCTCCTTTATTTTATTCGATCTTGAATCAGTATAAATAAAAAGCTCCTGAGTATCAATTTTGAATTTTCTAAGCACTACATAGCGCGAGTTTGGATAACCATCAGAAATCGTGTTTAATATAATAAATCGAAATGCCGAATGACTATCATTTCCTGCTCTGTTGAGTACATTTAAAAGCGTAGATTTTATTTCCTTGAAGTTATCTTCTGGATTAATTAAACTCACTTAATTCTTTTTTTGATATTTCTATTCATCCATCTACCAAAGCGTCCCCAAAAAATATTTTGTCCCCAATTCCATATAGAGTAAAACGATGGCGCTACGAAACTACTTAACTGCATTTTGACGATCCGCTTTTCACCATTATCTTCTGTCCAAAATTCAAGCCTGAAAGGACGGACAATCCGAAAGGAGAATACATAGCTGCCGTAATAATATAGAAGATCGCGATAATGTGGAGTGATCTCTCCTACTTGGCCTGCCAAAGAAAGCAATGGGCCATGATGCGTAGTTAAGACCCCAGTCTCGAATTCATGTTGTTGTTTGTCATTAAGTAAAAACTCAACCCGAAATGGCCAGGTCTGATTATCAACAAATGTTTTAGGATCATTTAGCCAATCCCAAATTTGGGACTCTTGATATGGAGATTCGTACTCCTTTGTAAATATATGCGTTTTAAAATTTGGTGGTTTGATTTGAAGCGCCTGTTGTGTTTCCATGTGTAGATTTTAGTAGGTAACTCCATCATTCGCCTTTTGTTAAAATCTTTGTTCTATAAATTGTTTTCTAGAATAAAATTAACGGCCATTTCAATATGTAAATCAGTAGTGGCCAATAGTGGCAAATCAGCTTTAATTCCTTTTAGTAAAATCGGTAATTCCGTACAACCTAGAATGATTCCATCTGCACCTTTCCTTTTCAATTCCTTTATTTGGTCTAGATAAAATGCTTTAGCCTGTTCAGAAAATATACCTTGTGTTAATTCTTTAGATACATAATGATGAGATTGATCTAAATCGTCACCTTCTGGAATTATGACTTTCATCCCAAAATCATTTTCTAATACTGAGGAGATAAATTTGCCTTTCATGGTCGGTTTATTACCCAGTAAACCCAAAGTTTTGAGATCAGCATCCTGTGCTGCCCTACCGGTTGCAATGCCGATATGAAGTATAGGAGCATCAATTTTAGGCTGCACATAATCGTAAATCATATGAGGCGTATTGGCACAAATTATGATACCATCTGCCCCTGCTTCTTGCAGTTTCTTGCAGACTTCAAGATATTTCTTCTGAATTTTTTCTTTATTCTGCTCTCGCATTAACTCTATATTAATGCTGTAAATAATTAGTTCAGGATTAGCTTGTTTGCCAATTACTTCTCCAACTTTCTGATTGATTTGGCTATAATATTCTACAGTGGCATGCCAGGAAGTTCCACCAATTAGTCCTAAAGTTTTCATGCTCAATTGTATGATTGATTCACTTTAATATACGAATGGTAGAAATAAAGAAAGGTAACAAAAGTTACTGAAAAAGCCCTCTAGTCCCCAAAGGGGATATAACGTACGGAATAGAATGAGAAGTAATCTCCAATTTCATCATTCATTTTTCTAAACTTTAGTTAAGTTTTTGAAAAAAATCATATCAAATTAAAATGCTCAGCCAGTTCTGGGCTATGTTCCCTCTTTGGGGGCTAGGGGGCTTTCTCAATTACCTCCCAAGTATGATCAGCCAACAACTTTACAGTTGCTAAATACTTCATACTTTTCTGGCTTCTACCCCACTCTCCTGGTGCAATTAAAGACAAGACGTCTTTTCCGTATGCACCTTCATACATGTAATAAGTATGATTAATCAGTGGTTCAAAATTGATTTTCGCTAAATAGATGCGTTCAGAAATTTCTACTCGGCTTTTGAGGTCGTTGGCTTGCTTTGCCAACAATTGCATTTGCTCATAGAGCTGAGTCATTTGCCTATCGGTCTGCTCATGCATAGCGGAAACAGCACGACCTTTTATTTTACCTCTATCAGTAGGTTTAATGATGGCACTACCAGAATGATGGGGAAAGGCGATAGTCCCAGGCTTATCAGAAGTGCCCTCCTTCATTTTTTCCAAATCGATTTTATCAATGTCTATTTTCTTGCCAGATTCGCTCATATACCACTTGTTACCTTCTGATTTCAACTTCCATTGGATCTTTTTGCTTAACACTATCTTTAACAGATTTGTTTTCTTCGGTGTCAGAACCGAACTTCCTAAATTTAGTTTTGGTGGACATATCATAAACCACATAAAACACAATCAGCATGAAGAGGATTGCAATAAGTAAAAATATTCTAGATTTTTTCATTTCTATTCTGATTCGTCATCGTCATTACCAAATAAGGAAAATGGTTCTTTCAACTGGATTTCTTTCAAAAAGTTATAATAAATAACTATTCCAGACTTGAATACATCCAAACTTATTCTCTCATTATTGCTATGAATGCTATTGATATCCCGTTCTGTCACTACTGAAGGAATCAAGCCGTAAGAAGGAATATCGTAAGAACGAAACAGACTATTGTCACTTGTTGCTGGAAATAAAAATGGAATTGTTTCAGCGTCTGGATAACTAATGGCAATGGCATCTTCTAATGCTCTGTAAAATTTGTTCAAGCGTGATGGTTGCGCCTCTGGGCTTTCCGAAAGAACCGAAACTTTAATATTGTCATTATCTAATTTTCTTTCAATATAGCGAATAAAACTTTTGGATGATGTTCCAGGAACTAGTCTGCAATCCAAAACGGCTGTAGCAGAATTACTAATTTGGTTGGGGGGGCCTGGTGGATTGTAAATATTAGTAACTGTTACTGTATTAGTTAGCAAAGAGGACAGGAAAGGCTCTCTTTCAATTTGTTTGCGCACAAAGGGAGCCAAAATAGACCAATTAATATTTCGAATAAAGAAGCCCCTGATTCCTCCTTCAGCTCTTCCCAAGCTTCTAAACATTCGCCTAGTACTTCGATTAAACAATAACAAGACCTTTCTATTGGTCAATTTATTTAAACTGTTGATCAATTGAATATTAGCATAATCCTTTGAAGGTGTGGCACCATGCCCTGCAGAATTGCTATTGATTTTTAATTGTAGCCATAGACTTTGTTTTTCAGCTATTGAAACTCCAAAAACTACCTTTTCAGGCTTGTTCTTCAATACATTCTGATAACCAGCTCCTCCTTCTCCTAGTACTACTACCGCATTTAATTCCTTTTCAAAATTCTTCATTAGGTAGCGAGCACCTTTATCACCACCTGTTTCTTCTGCAGAAAGGAATAATACAGTCACATTAAAAGGTAAATCAGTGGTGTCATAATCTTGTTGGAAGGCTTCCAACGCTTTTAATTGCATAATTCCCAATCCTTTTGCATCTAATGCACCTCTTCCATGGATATATTCCCCATCAAAATGCCCGCTATAAGGATCATGCTCCCAATCATCCAAATCTTCAACAGGAACTACATCAATATGACTCTGAAGAATTATATTCGGTTTTTCACTATCTAAGGGATAAAGAGAAGCAGCCAAATTGTAATTATCAGAAAAATCAGAAAATACCTTAAGGTGTAAATCTGTAGTTAAAATATAATCTTCAAGAAAGATGGCAGCTTCTTTTTCATTGCCCGAAACGCTTTCCCGTTGGATATAAGATGAAAGTAAATCGATGGACTGGTTCAATCCTACAGATTCGGGCAAAACCTGCGGTTCGCTGCTTAATTGAGCTAAAGCGGGTGTGGTAAAAAATACAACGCATAGCATCAAAAAGTTTAGCTTCATTTTAGGTGATTTTATCTTCAATCCATAAATAACCAATACACAAAAGAAACAGAAAAAAGAGCCATATTGTTACAGTTTCCTGATTATTGCTTGTCTTCTTCTTTGCTGCATTTGAAGTTTCAAAATTAAGATAATTTAAGTAATCATGCTTGTAATTAACTAAGAATTCTGAATGATTAGCTAGCGCTTCAGAATGAACATAAAACGGTATCGCTTCTTCCTGATTTTCAAAAGTGATGAAATGCCAGCCGATCTCCTCAGGATAAAACATGAAATGTTGCCTTTCGGGAAAAATAAAATCAGATTTCCTTTTCAACTTTATAGTGTCATTATTCAAATTGAAGATGAAAATCTTCTCTATGGGTTCTTCCGACCAAAGCCGAAAAAAGAAAGGATGATGTTGCACCGCCCATTCCGATTTATCATAAAATACATCTGTCGAATTCCTTAATAAATTATTGAAAACAGTACTCCAAATTTGTTCATATTGGTCATTTTTTCCTGATAAACTTAGTAGATAGCTATCTTGAAAATTAATAATGCCATAAATCAAATCTGGATCTATTTTTCTAAAAACAGTGTTTTGAGCCACTTCATCTAATTGGTATAGATTATTGAACTGTAGGAAGTTATAATTATTTTGCTCAAGTAAATTATCGCTTGTACTAAAAATATTAGTAGATTTAGACTTGTCTAAATCAAGCTGAATTCGGCTATTCGGGTTCGTTCTAAAGATTAAACTGCCTCCATTTTCCTTTAATTTTTTCAAGTATTGATTTTTAAAATTTGGTGCTAAATCTTCCCAAGCTTTTGCATCAGCAAATAGCACTTTTAAATCATTGGCAACTCCCCTATTGAATTGCAATGAATCATGCCAATTGATAAAAGCAGATTTATATTTTCCTTTTGAGATTTGAGTTTTCTGATAGACTGAATGTTCTTTAGATTTCAAATAGTCAACCAAGAATTTCCATTCAAAATCAGGAGAGCCAGCAAGAATTTGAATTACATGATCTTCAGCTGGCTCTACTTTAACAGCAAAGTGATATTGTTCATGGTCTGTACTAATTTCTGATAAAACGAAGCCTGAGGACTTTGGAAGCACTAAAATACGACTACTTCCAAGACTGGTAATCGATTCTGATATGCTATCATTACCAATAATAGCTACTACTTCAACTTCTTTTGGACTATGATTCTGAATCATTATAGGCAAACTATCCCCTAAGGCAACAGATTTCGGATAATCTATTTTAATCCCCTTTCTAATCTCAATTTCTTCTCGTACCTGAAAATGAGCTGGATTTAGCTGTGGGAAATAGCCATAAACAAAAGCGGTATCAATCTGAAAATCGAGTTCAGACAATCCCCTCCGTTGCTCAGTTCCCACTTGCTTAAAACTAAAACTTGAGTGATGTTGAAAGGCTTCCAAACCGTATTGATTTTGTAGAGAATCGATGCTGGTTTTGGATATTTCTTGACTAACAAGCAATACTGATTTCTGAGGCTTTTCACTTAAAACATATGGCGATAAATATATGATATACAGAGATATAAAACCAAATAGCAAAGCGATTATTCTATAAGGTTTTCGAGGCTTTTCTTTTTTGACCTCTAATAATAACACTAGAATTAAAACCAATGCAAGAACCGCTATGTGCCAAGCCTCAATACTATTTTCCCAGCCGATATTTATCATCCAATCATTCATTCAGCAAGTCGTAATAAGTTTTATGCAAAGAGGTTTTCATGCTCTTATCTACATTTGAGTCATCCAATAGGGATAATGGCAACATATCTTCCATTATAATCAAAAGGGATCTAAGCATTTCTCTTGACTGCGTATTTTGAAACTGTTTGACTGAAGACAATAAGCTTCCATAGCGAACAGGATCAGTCGTTATTTTTGCTACTAAATTATTTGCAAAATCATCAACCTCGCCCTCGGCTTTCTTCATATCTTCAAGCTGAAAAGCTGATTTCAATTCTTTATAAGTTATAACCAATTTATCTTCAAAAGTCTGCTCCTGCAACTCATCCTCTGTAGTTTGCGCATCGATTTGATCTAAATCACCCGTTAGTCGTTTTTTCTCTTCATCAATTGGCGGTGGCTCAAATCCCATTCTTTCTACATAAATTCTCGAGGCTCTCTTTACTTCCTTAATCAGTTTGAGCGCTTCATATTCAAATGGAAGGGCTTCTCTTGGCTTATAAGTTCTTAAGTAGAGCTCCGCTTCCCACATATTGGTTAACGCTGCTTTTAACTTCGCTTTCACATTAGCATCTAAGAAAGTGGATAATTCAGATTCATCATGGGCGTGCACATAAGCTTCTAACTCTGGCGTTTCATTGTAAATCGGATTTGAGAAATTACTTTCAGATTCATGTTCTTCATGACCATGACCTTCGTGCTCATCCTCTCCTTCAATTGCACCATGATCATGCCCTGTATGGTCCACTTCCCCCAATCCGCCTGTTGTTTCATATTCTTCTCCCAAAAAAACTCCATAACGCAGCCTCAACAATTTTTGGTCTGCTCCTATAGAATTGCTTCTCTGTTCAAATTCTTCCTGACTTATTTGATTTTTATCTGCTAGTAATTTTTCAGTATCAATGATGATTTGTCGCTGACTCTTAAAATACTCTGCTTCATTGGTTAATGCGAACCCTTCATACTCTACGGGCTCAGATTCCACCGTATCTGCAATAGAGAGAAAATAAACATCCGTCTTCCCCTTATTGGCCTTTGGTTTTTTATTGTCTTTGGCCGAAAAGTAAAAATAAAGCTCGTCACCGGGTTCTAGTGAAAAAGTATCCAAAGGTAAGCTGACAGTCTTAAGTTGACGCTGAACTTTATTGGAAACGCTTCTCAAAGCTTGTTTCATCTCACGGAACTTCACTGCTTCACCTTCTCCCCTGCTTAAAGTCATGATAATGTCAGCGGAAACAATTCCGTAATCGTCTTCCAAGCTCAAATCCAATTTGAAATGCTTATCTAAATCTTCCCATTCGATCTCATATCTATTTTCCTTCAAATTAGTGGAGAGAATTGGCGGTTCATCTCTTTTCACTTCCAGTATTTCAGGCTTCAAGGAAATCAAACTATCTTTTTGCCTATAATCAATCTGGAAAATAGCCGACTGATTCAGAACAAATGTCTTGGATTGATTATCAGTAAGCTTGAATTCATATTGATTTTGCCATAACAAATCAAAACTTATATTTCCCTGATTTTTAAAAACCAATCGACTTCCTTCAGGAATCTTCTTGTCGGCTTGCCATTCAAAACTTTTTAAAGCTGTGTAGCTCGGAGGATAGACGCTAAGTTGATATTGGAAAGTTTTTGTCCCACTTCCTTTTGCACTGTCAACTTTAACTTCAGCCGTATTTTCGGTTGATGTCAACTGATTATTGGAAGGGTTTTCCATTTGATAATTGAATGAAGCAGTATATAATAACCCACTAAATATCAACAAGATAAACGAACTCCTTAAAGAGATTGGGAAAGCTATTTTTTGAATAGCAGGTAATTGTTGAAAGACTTTGGTTTGCTGTAATTTTTCCAAAGAATTAATGTCCTTTTTGAAGAAAATGGACAAGCTATATTCCAGTTCAGGATATTTTTGATGCAGAAACTGGATCAACTTTTGGCTATCCCAAATTAAAGTAGAATTCCAGAGTAAAAGCAAACTAGCTATTGATGCAGTATAAACCACCCAAAAGGCCAAAGGAATAGTTAGATGTGAAATATTGGCAATTGACAAAAGCAATAGAACTCCTGCCACAAGTGGAATCACTATAGATGCTACAAGCAATAGGTTACATCGCTTTTTGAGCTTGAACCAATATTTTTTAAAATCCTTATGCATGCTTTTTTCTATAACTAAAATATCTTTCCAAAAGGATTAACAACACAATCAGCCATAAAAGCTCCTCATCAAAAGTTTTGGCTTCTTTAACTTCTTCAACTCCCACTGATTTTTGGGTATTCAGCATTTCAAAGGAAGAATACTGATAATTAGGTTCTACGACTTGCGCTATAAACTCTGAAACAATCAATATAAACCCATCCTCATTCAATGGATTATTCAGCCAATTTTCATTTAAGTACAACTTGCTGCTTTTGTACTTCCTCTGGATTTGATAATTGCTTGATAGAGTGTCACTCAATACAATTTGATTGGCATCCAGCTTCTGTGGTGAGGCAGTAAAAACTAATTGAGCTTCTTCCCTATTTGCTTTATTAAAAATCACTTTCTCATTGGTGTATAACTGGTTTGCTTTCAATACTTTATCAAACTTTCCTTTAAGAGTTTCCGAAAGCTCTGCAAAATGGATAAGTAAAGTGTCCGAACTCAATATTTCTTCTGACTTCTGCTTTTGAATCGCAGAAATAAGCTCTAGATGAAAATCCAATTTTGGAATGGCTCCTACAAAATCAGTATCCTTAAAATCATTGATGTAAATTAAGGAATCAATTTCGGGATGCTGCACTGAAAGTTCTTCCAATAAATGCCATTGATTAGATATATCGCTAAATTCAGAAGTCCTAATAACAGGGGTTTCATCATTTGCATAGGCTTCTGGTACTTTAATGCCAGCTCCCAACAATAAAGCTTTCTGCTTTTCTACTTCTTGGTAGTTGACCCATTTAGCCATTAGTAAAACGACCAATATCAATATCATCAATCGAACCAATAATAAAGGAATCTCTGAAATTTGGATTTTCTTGGATTGCAAAGTGCTGCTTTCCCTCAAAAATCGGATGCTACCAAATTCAATCTGCTTTGTTTTATTCTTGCTCCATAAATGGATGAGAATTGGAACCGCCAAAGCCGTTAAACCCCAGAGCGCTATAGGATTAAGCCAATTCATGCCCATGAATGATTAAAGTGGTTTAATAGCTCAAATATTGCTTTTTGGATGGAATTTCTCCCATTTAATTGCCAGTAAGCAATTCCATTTTTAGCACAAGCTTTTTGAATCCCCATTTTCCAGTTATGAATTTTATCTTGGTAATCTTCCAAGCCTTCTTCGGTGTTCACTTGAACACTGCCCTGCCCTTCTAAATCTTTAAAAGTGAAATATTGCCCTTTAAAATCGAGCTGTTCTTCATTTTCGAAAAGTAAATGAACCAGCATGATTTCTTCAGAAGCCACTGCCCAATTTTTTAATAGATTATGAAATTCAGCTTCATCTGAATATCCATCTGTGAAGATAAAAACGGTGCTTTTATTTCGAATTTGTTGAATGGGGTTTAAATCTGTGATACTGGCTTCATCTTCTGTTTTGAGTTGAATTAATCTGAAAAGGAAAGATTCAAAATCAGAAGGTGGGTTCTCCTGATTGTAGATAAAGTATTTATCATGTTGATTGTTAGCTAAATAAGCCAAAGCAGCTATAAGCGTGCGTGACCAATTAAATTTGCTGGCACCTGCCATTTCAAAATTCATTGATAAACTTTTATCCAAAACGAAAATGAAATCATGTTGCTTTTCCATTTCCGCTTCTTTTATCATGTAATGATCAGTGCGTGCAAAATATTTCCAATCCAATTGCTTTAAGGAATCACCGGGAACATAGTTTCTGTATTCTTTAAATTCAATTCCAAACCCTGTTTTCGGACTTTGATGCATACCAATCATCACCCCTTCAATGTGATGTTTTATATACAATTGAAGTGCTTTGAGTGACTCAAAGTCAGGCATTTGAAATAATTGATTCATGGATTGCATCAGGACTTATATGAATTCAAAGTTTATCATTTGATTATGATTATCAAGTAAATAATTAAGTTTCTCAATTATTGGCTAATAGGCACTATTTAAAAGTCTTCAGAAGCTCCGGAATCAATTCTTCCACTGTGAATTTCTCCGTTTTTGCCACAAAATTCAATACTACTCTATGGCGAAGTACTGCCAAAGCCACTGCTTTTATATCTACTGGAATAACGGAGAGTCTGCCATCCAGAAAGGCATGGGCTTTAGCTGCTAATACTATGGATTGCCCGGCTCTTGGGCCTGCCCCCCAATCTACATATTGCTTTACTAATTCTATTTCTGAAGTTTGTGGACGAGTAGAGCGCACCAATTGACTCACCTTCACCAATAAATCCTTATCAATATGAATATCCCTTACCCAGCTTCTGGCTTTTAGAATTTCTTCAGCTGTGAGAGTAGGATTTAGTTGATTTTTCTGATTGCCGGTGGTGAGCTGAAGGATGTCAACTTCCTCTTGCTCAGCAGGATATTGCACGACAGTATAAAATAAAAATCGATCCAGCTGTGCCTCTGGCAAAGGATAAGTACCTGACTGCTCCAAAGGGTTTTGAGTAGCCAAAAGGAAGAAAGGCTCGGGTAATTTATAGGTTTTACCAGCATAAGTAACTTCACGCTCTTGCATAGCTTCCAATAATGCAGATTGTGTCTTTGGAGGTGTTCTATTAATTTCATCTGCTAGCAAAATATTGGTAAAAACCGGACCTTTGTTGAATTGAAAAAAGCGCTTTCCAGTACTTCTATCCTCTTCCAAAACTTCCATACCAATAATATCAGCAGGCATTAGATCAGGTGTAAATTGAACCCTATGAAAATCTAACTGCAATACCTTGGCTAATGAACGCACCAAAAGCGTTTTCCCTAATCCAGGAACTCCTTCCAACAATATATGTCCATCCGCCAGCAAAGCCATAAAAACTTCACTTACAACATTCTCCTGACCAATAATGGCCTTGGATAGCTCCTTTCGGGCATCTTTAAACTTTGCAACTGTATTTTGTATATCTTCCATTTTCCTTTAATGTCACCCCTACGGGGCTTGGGTTTTGCTGTTTTTTGTTTCTACTACCATAAGTTCTTCCCTACGGGACTTTTTTCTCTTGTTTCTACCCTTTCTGGCTTACAGCTTTCTATTTCAACCATATTTCTAATAGCCAAATGGTCTGACCTTCGGTACTAACCTAATCACCCTACATCCAACATCCTGCACCAAACCATACTTCCCACTTCAAGCTTCTAACTTCTAACTTTTTCAACCCTAATTCAATATTTGCTTCTACCAATTCCCGGCCAGCTGGCGGGTTAGGGGGCTATTGCATACACCACTATATTCACCCCAAACTTAGTATTGTCTTCTGCCAGCCATCTTTTGTTTCTGAAATCGTAATCCCATTCGCAACCATAATCTTTATTGCTATATAGCACTCTTATTTTCCCGTCTTTTTCAATAGCTTTTAAATAATCATGCACAATATCATCTCCCCAACCATTCAATTCTTGCGAAGTGGTGGGTGGTCCATCATCGAATTCAAAAAAGCTAAAATAGATCGGATGGTCATTCGGTATTTTCTTTAATCCTTCTTCTCCGTATATTTCAGCCATCTGACTTTCAAATGATTTTGAAAAAAGACCATCAATATCATGATTGCAATCATCGACAAAGATGAAGCCACCATTATCTATATATTTAATAAAATTTTCTTTTTCAGCTTGTGTGAATTGCACCAATTTATGACCACTGAGATAACAAAATGGGCATTCAAATATTTCATCACTGCTTAATGCGACTACCCTTTCTTTTGTATCAACCGGTATATTAGTATATTCAATTAGGGAATTCAGAAGATTGCTTGGCATCCGTTGATCCACATTCCAATCCCCTGATTCGTATTGCAAGCGTGTGAAGAAAAATTTATTCATTTCACGAGTTTACGGGAAAATGCTAATGAGAACAATGAAAATTTCGGGAATTATATAAATGGTTAAATTAGCAAGTTATTGGAGCGAACTTTCTGGTAACACTCAAAATTGCACTAAAATTTTACCACTGGAGACTATAGTAGTGTTTTCTACAATCTTATAAAAATACATTCCCGCACTTAAAATCTCTAGGTCAATAAAATTCCTATCATTAGGAATAGCAGTTGTTAAGATCAACTGACCTTGTAAATTGTAAAATGAAATAAATGCTTCAGGAAGTGCATTTTTCGCAAATACTTTCAAATCCACTTCCTTTTCTATTGGATTTGGATAGAGGATGAAATCTGAAGATTTGACATAATAAGTAGATTGAATTTCACTGACGACTTCCTCTCCATTCGTAAAAAGTACTATTGCTCTTGAGGTATTGAGCCCATTGTCTGGATCAGTTTCTAAAAATTCGATATTAAAACTACTAGCTGAAAATTCCTTTAAATTTTCCCATTCCTCGTCACTTGATGACCTTTTTTCTATTCTCACTTTCTCCACTCCCGACAAAGAGGAAAGATTCAAGTTGTGGTAGATCCCTTCTCCTTGAATGGATTCTACAAAATACGACTCAAGAAAACAATTTGAACTTTGTAATCTGTAATCTATTATCTCGCCAGTAATCAGTGGTTTACCTCTTTTAAAAGCTTGTACTTTCAAATAAGAGGTTTCTAAGTCGGATTTACTAACAGTGATCGCGGTATCTTTAGTATTAATCAAATTTTTTATTTCATCTCCTGCAAAATTAAATAATGAATAATAATCCACATTCTCTACCGACTGCCAGTTAAATGATAAGGAATCACTGCAATTAAAACCTACATTTAATCGAAGCGGGCTTGAAATCGAAAAAGTGTCACTTAGGTAGCTTTTATCTCCGATTATCATTTTTAGCTGCGCAAAATCATTTACTATTTTTGGGTCCCATCTGAAATGCTCATCAGCTACTAAAATATTATCCTCAATCAATCCCCACTGATCTTCTGAAACTAGTTTATAATATAGCTTAGCAGTTATTTGAGACGAAAAACTACTCTTCCATCTAATGTGAGAAACAGTTTCCCCATTGTATGGAATATTATCGTTGAAAGTCGGGCTGGTCCATGCAAACTGATCTTCGATCTCCCAGCTGTAGGCAATTGCAAAAGTCTGGGGACTCGTTAACGTATTTTCACTGCTCACTATGAATTCAATCGAATCTGTTCCTACTCTTTCGATATGGATTTGCTCAATATTATTGATATGATCAATTCCCTTGATAGCAGCACTATTTAAGTCGCTAGGATTTGGGGCAGCAGACAGAACCCACGGTAATTTTACTTCTCCAGATCCATCTTTAATCTGAAGATTTAAATCATTTACTAAGGCATATTCATCGTTTGCTTGTGCAGGAGGATCGGTCCAAACTAATGTCGCCTTGAAGTTTACAGCATTTTCAGGCACCTTAATTTTGATTCCCGTGTCATTATCTCCAATCAACTCACCTTGAATAAATAGCTCTTTTTCAAGCTGTTCTAAAGCACCCTGAGCATTAAGACTTCCGTAGCCGGTTTTATGTTCTGGCCCTACACTGCCAATTTCATCAGCACTATTGATCAACAAAGCCTTCAACAATGAAGACTTTAAATTCTCTTCATAGGCATTTCTATAGGCCTGCTTCAATAGAATGGAAACACCACTGACCAAGGCAGCGGAATTGGAAGTACCAGTCATACTATACGCTACTAATTCTGGCTTGATTCGACCGTCAAAAGCAGGGCCATTACTATTGAGTTCGATAGTGTTGAAGCTAGTGTCTACTGCACCAATGGTCAGTATATTCTTAGCTTGCTTAAAGTTTCCTGTAATGTTTGAGAAGCCATTTAGACCTTCATATATTGACCATGATCAGAAATATGTAGACCTGAATTACCCACTGAAAAAACATGAATGATTTCAGGATTACTATATATTTGTTGATCATAAAGTGAAGCAGCAACACCATAGAAAGACTCAATTAAGGTACCATATGAATGGTTTTGTGTTTGTATATTATTTCTTGCAAAATACGAAATAGGGTCAGGTACAATAGTTTCATTAGAACTCGAAGAATGAAAAACTGAGGGTGCAACACCTAGTCCAGTGAGAAAAGAACTGCCATTTCCTGCAATAATTGTAGTCATTTCTAGGGCATGTGAATCTGAAAAATCACTTTCTCTATCAGAAGTGATGTATCTACCTGATATATCAATATCATCAATATTGTAGAAGGGCTCTTTGATGCTAACTGTCTCACTACTCCCATTTAGTTCGGGGTAATAGGCTTGAATTGTATTTATTCTATTTGGATTTAAATTCAGGTCTAGTACACGAGCTTCACTATCACGCGCTTTAGCAGCTTTTTCGATGTAAGTAATAAAACTTTTATTTAATAAAAGCTTAAGCTGAACATTCCGAAGACGGACTTTAACAAAGTTGTCAAATTGTAAAATAGCACTAATTCCAGACTGACTTTTTTCAAAAATCTGCCAATCATTCTCATTTGTAATTCTTAGCCAGTAATCACCACTCAGATAATCATTTTTAGTATTTGTTATATTTAAAGATTTCTTCCAATCATTATTGATCTGGTAAATAGACCTTATTTGAGATTGAATTTTAGTAGCAAAATCACTTAAAGAGTCAAAATGTATTATATCAGCATCATTTTTCAGCCTTTTTACTATTGCATGGTCATGTAAAGCCTTATTAGAATTGCTTAATGATCTCTCAAATTGGATTAAATAAAAATCACCCTGTTTTAAACTATTTACAGATTCTACTTTTTGGACAATAATTGCGCTTAGACTGTCTACGAACCTACTTTGAGCAGTCGTTTTGCTAACATTGCAGAGAAGCAAATATAAATAAAAGGCGAAAATACATCTATTCACATTTGTATTCACTACGTTTTTAAGAGCGGAACTTATTAGGTTTTGGTTGTTTTTAATTAACATAAATTTAATATTACCAATAATTATTTTAAGAATTTTGATATTTACCAAATTATCTAATGTAATATTTTTTCTTTCTAGAATAAATATAATATGTTGCAAACCTAACTAAAATCTAACAAAGTTATGACAAATTTAAGAAAAGGTGTCATGTATGTAATTACATTCATGGCCGCAACAGTATTACTAAGTTCTTGCCAAGATGAAGAAATGGCAAGTAAAATCGACAACAATGTAGTCACTGACCAGGTGAAAGATCAATTGAAAAATCTTGGGTTCGATCCTAGTGATACCTATCGAGAGGAATTTCAGAATCCATTAACTGGTGACAGAGGATTCCACTATGTTGTAGAAGGAGACATTACAATTACTGAGAAGCAATTGGAGGAAATGTCAAAAAGTGAAATTTTCCATACAGGGAAATTTGCTGAACAGTACCGAACCAATAATCTTGTAAGCCAAAATAGCACTATCAATGTGATTGGATATACTGGAAATAATGCAAATGGTTTGGACTCAAAAATGAGAACGGGTTTGCAATGGGCTGTGGATAATTACAATGCTCTGAACACTGGCTTAACATTCACGCTAACTTTTGGTACCAACTATAACCCTTATGATATGGTTGTCTATAGAGTAAGCGGTGGAGGCGGTGGTAGTGCCGGCTTCCCAAGTGGAGGTGCTCCAAACAAATTTATCAGAATTAATTCAGGTACTAGCCAGTACGACACAAACGTTGTTGAACACGTGATTGGTCATGAAATGGGTCACTCTGTTGGACTACGTCATACTGACTGGTTTAATCGTTCGTATTCTTGTGGATCTGGCGGAAGTGAAGGTACTGCTGGAGTTGGTGCTGTGCATATTCCAGGTACTCCTACTGACATTGATCCAAATTCATTAATGTTAGCTTGTTTTAGTGCTAATGAAGATGGCGAATTTGGCGCTTATGATAGAATAGCTTTAGAATACCTTTACTAATTTGGAGTTTAATAAAGGGTAACAATAGAAAAGGTCAGCAACTGCTGACCTTTTTTACGTTTATATAAAATCTTTACACTATTTTTTCTGTGGTGGTCTACTAGGCCTTACCTCAATTTTGCTTGGTAATGTCCTTGGATTCATTTCCAATAAATCAACTACCATTTTACCCAAATCTTCTTTTTGGATCTTCCAATAATCATTTTCATTTGGTTCATGATCGTTGAAATAAGTTGCCACTGAACCAGGCATAATGGTGGAAACATTTATTCCATGTTGTCTTAAATCCAGCATAACTGATTGAGTGAAACCAGTCAAGCCGAATTTACTTGCATTATAAGCTGAACCTGATGGAAAGAAATTAGTGCCTGCCAAACTTGAAATAGTGAAGAAATAGCCACCATTTTTCTTCAAGGCTTCAACACTTGATTTAATAGTATAAAATACACCTGTTAGATTCGTATCAATCACTTCGTTCCACTTATCTATCTCCATTTCATCTATTGGTGCAAAGTGACCTAAACCTGCATTAGCAATAACAATATCTAACTTTCCCCATTTATCTAATACTGCATTCACACAAGTCTGCTGATTTTCAAAAGAACGAACATCCGCTTGAAGCCCAAGTACTTCACCTTTAGCATTCTTGGCTAAGGATTCGGCAGCTTTATCTGCTGAATCTTGACTTCTGCTAGTGATGGCTACATTAACACCTTTTGCTAATAAAGCTTCCGCTATTCCGTATCCTATTCCTTTACTACCTCCTGTTATTAGTGCTGTTTTATTTTCTATGTTTTGCATAATTTTAATTTGTTTACATTAAAACAACTGATTCAAATCTGATTGGTTACAAAATGAATCCGCAAAACTCATTTTTGATCCTTGAACAAATATCCAACACCTTTGATTGTCTTAATGTAATCCTCCCCTAGCAACTGTCGAATCTTTAAGATATGGATGTCAACTGAACGCAAAGTTACCTTGGAAGAATTCCCCCAAATGGCTTGCATAATTTGTTCGCGTGAAAACACTTTATTTGGAAATCGGGCAAGAAACAATAATATCTCAAATGATTTTGACTGGATTTGCATCAAATCCTTTGAAGGTAGTTTGAAGAGAAGGTGCTTTTTAATATCAAAATATAAATCCCTGATTTCGTATTCATCTATTGGTTTTAAGTGAAAAACATTTTCTTCCTCACCAAAAAACTTTGTCAATCTCTTTCTAAAGGCATTTTTCCGTAATGGTTTTCTCAAGAAAAAATCAATTCCTGACTCATAGCTCAAAATTTCATATTGTTCTTCGCTATTGGATGTTAAAGCTATAATTCTAGGTTCAACTTCCTTAATGGTCGCATCATTTTTGAGATAATTAAAGAGACCAATACCATCATAATTTTGATTAGCTATTTCAGAAATAATAAGCAATGGTTGATGCCTGTTAATTAATTGAATAGCATGCTGAGTATCCAATGCCAAAGCCACATTGAAATTTTCAGACTCCAATATTCTTACTAAATCCCTTAAGGTTTCTTTGTCATCATCAGCTATTACAGCTGTTCTGCTTTGTTGCATTTCCTAGATACTTGATATATTACTTCTCTAAGAAAGCATTATTTTGAATTGAATCTATCCTTCAAACTTGATAGTAAAATGAAAATAACTTGATGGTAAAGTAGACTTAATATTGGAGATGAAAATCTTGTGAATTATTAATATTACCGTAAACATGGCAATTTTCTTACATTAATCACCTTTGAACTTTTCCATGGTAGCAACACCCTCGGCACTAATCCCTTCTGCTTTGAAAACCTTCAAGACAGTCATAAAGATAATTTTTATATCCAGCAAAAAAGATTGGTTTTGCACGTACCAAACATCATATTCAAATTTCTTTTGCCAGCTTATGGTATTTCTCCCATTTATTTGAGCCCAACCCGTAATACCAGGAGTTACAAAATGCCTTTTCCTTTGCTCTTCACTATAGAGCGGTAAATATTCTACCAAAAGTGGTCTTGGCCCAATGAAGGACATATCCCCCTTTATGATATTCAATAGCTGAGGAATCTCATCCATACTGGTTTTTCTAACTATTTTCCCGATCCAGGTCAGTCGTTGTTCATCAGGCAGGAGTTCTCCATTTTCATCCTGATCATCACGCATTGTTTTAAATTTAATGAGCAAAAATATTTCCTCATTTAAACCAGGACGCTTTTGTGTAAAAAAGACTTTACCACTTTGAAAAATGGCCAATAGAAAGCTAACCAGCACGAATATTGGACTGGCAATAATCAGGGCAATCAAAGCAGTTATTCGATCAAAAAAAGGTTTGAAAATTTTTGCGTACATATTACTTAATTACTCCTAAATGCATTAATGCATCTCCTTCATGGACAATTGGGTTATGGTTAAGCCCTATCACATATCCATTAACCGTGGATGTCACTTTATTCTTAAATCCACCAAAAGGGTCATTAATGTGCCCTAGCAATTGATTTTTCTTAATTTTCTCTCCTGATATTACTGCCGACAAAAAAACGCCAGATCTTCTAGCTCTTACCCATGAAGAGTTTTTAATAACTAAATTTTCATAATCTGCTTTTTCAGCTTCATCTCGCATTCCTAGATGCCGCATCATTCTTCTTGCACCTTTTATTCCTTCCCGAATTGCAAATTCGTCAAAACGAGAGGATTCGCCCCCTTCATAAACCAAAATATTTTTACCAAATTTGTTTGCTGTTTGTCGTAATGAATTAGGCCGAAACTTGGAGTCTAAAGTAAAAGGAGCATGAAATGCCTCCGCCAACTCTACATTTTTTTCATCTTTCATCATGCATCGAACTTGGGGATAATTGGTTCGATCAGCACCACCTGTATGAAAATCTATACCGTAATCAATTATTGGTAAAATTTCTTTAGTCAAGAAACTCGCCATTCTCGAAGCTAGTGAGCCATTTTTATTTCCTGGGAACGACCTGTTTACATCTTTGCCATCTGGCACATATCGAGAAAAATAAATGAATCCATAAACGTTAATTATTGGAATACAAATAACAGTTCCAATCTTAGGAATATGATCATTCTTCTCAATCATCCTTCTTACAATCTCTGAGCCATTAATCTCATCACCATGTAAACCACCCATTAACAATAAAACAGGGCCAGGTTGGGTGGATCTTGCAATAGTAATGGAGACATCAATTGTAGTGTGAGAAGGTAAACGGGCTATGTTAACATCCACTATTTTTTCTTCCCCTCGTGCTATTTCAACTCCGTTTATAATCATCTATTAAAAATTAAACCTTTGTGCAAACTATTGACACTAAATAGAATAGACTGGTTTTTGTATGATAAATACCACCAAATTGTTCCAGAAACTAAAAGCCCAATGGTGGCTCCTACTAAAGTATCTACCATAAAATGCTGAAATAGATAGACTCTTGATATAGCTACTAAAATGGCCAAAAGCATATAAATCACTTGCAACAGTTTATTCTTGGTTAAAAGAATCAAGATGGTAGCAAGGGCGAATGCTGCAGCAGTGTGTCCACTTGGCATACTGTAGTGGGAATGTAATTCAATCCCTTCTACTAAGTTAAATGATGATAAAGATTCTTCAAATTTTAGAGAAGGACGGTAACTGTTAAAAACAAAAATTTTCAGAAACTGGACGAAGACGTAATGGATTATACCAGTCAGTGTCAATAAAATAGCATAATAAATCCTGTATAATAAAAGAATAACTCCAACAATAACGAAAATATGTGCTTCACCCAAAAGAGTAATATAACTAAAAAACACATCACCAAAAGGGTTATGCTTTTCGTTAAGCCAAAGCAGGAAAGTACCTTTTTCTAAAAACAGGACTAATGCAAGGGCAGTCAAAAAATAAAGCACATACATTAAAAATGCAGGGCTTTGTAATTTATCTTTTAAGCTTTCCATTCAAAACGTAAATATTTTATGGTCTCCCCCACTTTCGAAAATTTTCTTTCGTATCGAGTAGTTATTCCATAATGTTCCTTTAAATATACAGAATTATGCAAATCATCTGTAAAATGCAAATCATTAATATCATCTCTGGAAGGTAATACTTCATTTAGTGTCCAATTGAATAGATCTGTATTATCTGTTTTGAAATAAACTCTCCCAGTTCCACCTTGAATTCTTTTGTATATATCGAGGAATCGATGAAAAGTCAATCTTCTTTTTTCATCCCGATCTCTTGGTCTTGGGTCCGGATGGATAATCCAAATATCATTCACTTCCCCTTGGGCAAACATTTGCTCTAAATCTAGTATGAAATTTCGGGCAAAAGCAACATTTTCCAAGCCTCCATCTAGGGCTTTAGTGCTTCCTTGCCATAACCGCTCGCCTTTAATATCAACCCCGACAAAATTTTCATCTGGAAACTCTTTAGCCAAACCGATAGAATATTCACCTCTACCACAGGCTAATTCTAAATTAATGGGATTTGAATTTCCGAAAATCTTCTTTCCCCAGTTAGACTTTATGGTTGGAAACCTATCATCATCGTACTCAATTACATTATGACGGTTTCTTAAATCCTCAAACCGCTTTAACTTTTGTCTACTCATATTTACAAATCGGGAATTTCAGCTACTGCAAAGGTAGAACCTCCTACAAAAATTAAGTCCTTATCGGAAGCATTTTTTTGTGCATTCGAAAATGCTTCGGCTACCGTTGAGTATGAATCACCCTTTAGTCCATATTTAAAGGCTATTTCTTTCAAATCATTGGCATTCAAGGCTCGTGGAATATTGGCTTGTGTGAAATAATATTTGGCATTTTTAGGGAGCAATTCTAAAACACCCTCTAGCTTTTTATCATTTACTGTTGCAAAAACAAAATGTAATTGTTCAAATTCTTCTTTTTCTATCATCTTAACGATATGCTCGAAAGCAGGAATATTGTGTCCAGTATCAGCAATAATTTTAGCCTGAGATTTATCATTTGGTATCCGCTGCCACCTTCCCTTAATTCCAGAATTAACAATTACATTCCTTAAACCATTTTTAATATTTTCCTTTGTAATTGAGTATCCTTTCTCTTTTAAAATATCTAGAGCACTAAAAACACTTGACAAATTTTGAATTTGATAGCTGGCAGAAAGCCCTGATTCAAATTCAACTTTTTCTGATGTTATAAGATTTTCCGCCATCATCTTCCAGTTAGGAATTGACTCTTCAGTTATTGAAATCTTATACCTTTCTTTGCTATCAACAAATGGAGCATTTTTAGCCTCTGCTACTTCTCTAATAATTAACTTGAGTTCATTTTCAGATACTGAACATACTGTAGGTACATTCTCCTTTATGATACCTGCTTTTTCATTAGTGATTTCTTCTAAAGTATTTCCTAAAAATTGCTGATGATCCAATCCTATTTGAGTGATAATGGAGACTTCAGCTTGAATCACATTAGTGCAATCTAATCTTCCACCCATACCTACTTCAATCACAGCAATATCAACTTCTTCTTTGGCAAAATAATCAAAGGCCATGGCTGTGGTCAGTTCAAAAAAAGAAGGTCTTAATTCTTCAATTATAGGTTTAAATTTTTCCACATATTGGATTACTTCTTCTTTAGAAATTGGAATTCCATCTATCCTCATTCTTTCCGTAAAACTTTTAAGATGAGGAGATGTATAGAGACCTGTTTTGTAGCCTGATTCTTTCAAAACGGAGGCTAAAAAAGAAGCCGTGCTCCCCTTTCCATTTGTGCCAGCAACATGGATATATTTCCCTTTCAGATGAGGGTTACCTAAAGCTTCTAATAAAGCATAGGTATTATGCAAATCCTTTTTATAGGCTGGGCCTCCTACCCTTTGAAACATGGGTAATTGTTCAAATAAAAAAGCTTCCGCTTCTTGATATGTCATTTTATAAGGATTGTAGTGTTTAATTTGAGCGTATCAAAAATGTGATAGTTCCTTTGGATTGCGGCGCTGTTTTCCCACCCGAAGTCCTGCTAAAAGATAATTTTGCCACTTCATCTTGATAAATTTTTACAACCTCCGCAGAAACTGTTGTTTCTATTGCTCTAACAGAAATAACTTCACCATTACTATCTACCCTAATTTCAAAAACTATTTTCCCACTTTGCTGGGTAGGATCATTTGGTCTTGGTGGAGAATCCCATTTCCAACCTGACATATCCAATTGACTGCCACTTCCCCCGCCTTGAGGTCCCATCATGGCATCAGCATCAAGCTCACCTTCTGGGTTTCCTTGGTCACCTTTTTTATCATTAGTTTCTCCCTGAGAAGCATTTTCACCTGGAAATAATGCATTTGGATTGGCTTCTGGTTCTTCCTTTTGCTCTTCCTTCTCTTCCTGCTTTGGAGTTTCTTTAGCTTTTTCAGTAGGTGTTTCCTCCACTTTCACGGGAGCATCCTCATCTGTAACAGCTTCTTCGACCACTTCTTCAGCAGGTTCGGAGACTTCTTCTACCACATCATTTGCATCCGATTCTGTAGCTTCCTCTATTTCTTCTTCAACTGATTCTTCCGCCTCTTCCGTAGGAGTCTCTTCAATTACATCTGCTTCTTGGCCAGAAACAGGCTCATTACCTGACCCGCTATTATCGATCCCCATATTCAATTCAATTCCGTATTCTGGTAATGGCGGATAAGGCTCCTTCCAGGCAGTAACCCATAGGAATAGCAGGAGCAACAAAATATGAAGCCCAACTGATACGGATATTCCTATTATCCGATTCTTTTTTTCCCTATGTGCATAATCACTCATTCGGTTGTGCTGCAATCGAAACTTTTGCTTTTAAAGACGAAGCAATACCTGCGACCCTTACTAAATGCTCCGTGGGAACACTTTTGTCTATATGTAGAACCACAACTCCTTCGTCTGCATTCCTTAATTCTCTTTTAATAGCGGTTTCTATATCAGCAGGTGCCACTCTTTTATCATTAACGAAATAAAGCATGTCTTTTGTTATTGTAACACTTACTTTTTGCATTACGATATTCGTGGACTTGCTGGAGGGTAAATTAACTGGTAATCCTGAAGGGGTAATAAAAGAAGAAGTCAGCATAAAGAAAATCAACAACAGAAATATAATATCTGTCATGGATGACATGCTAAAAGCAGGATCAACATTATGTCTTGATTTCATTGACATGACTACCTATTTAGATTCTTGAAGTAAATCAATAAACTCAACAGAGGTATATTCCATTTTGTGTATCACCTTCTGAACTTGCGTTACTAAATAATTATAGCCTAAGTAAGCAATAATCCCAACTGATAAACCGACCGCTGTAGTAATCATGGCTTCATAGATACCCTCAGAGAGTAATTTCGGACTTACGGAGCCTTCCTCTTGTGCAATCGCAATAAAAGCTTGAATCATCCCGGTAACAGTCCCTAAGAAACCAATCATAGGTGCAGCACCAGAAATAGTGGCCAATAAAGATAAATTCTTTTCTAATCGGTAAATTTCAACCTTTCCAACATTCTCAATTGAAACCTCTATATTCTTCAGAGGACTTCCAATTCTTGAGACCCCTTTTTCCAACATCTTGGCAATAGGCGTTTCATTTTGGGAGCAAATCATTTTTGCCTGATCAATTTTCCCTTCGGTCACCAATGATTTTACTTGGTTTAATAAACCAGCAGGTGTTTTGGAAGATTTCTTAATTGTTAAAACCCGTTCTACAAAAATCGCAATTGCAGCAGCTGATAATAACAAAAGGGGAATCATAACATATCCCCCTTTTAAAAGTAAGTCGAACAAATTAACGCTACTGTCCGAAGCGTTTACCATTGCAGAATCTGCAACAGTGGTAACTTGTAATAGTGTCATATTTTAAATATCAATATTTCAATGGCCAAGGTTGCTCTTTAAACTGTCCTGATAATTCTGTCGCTCTAGTACTAGCCTGAGCAAAGCTTTCAGTTTCTTCAATAGCCACTCTATTGAATTTACTTTTTCCAAAAGGCGGAATTATATAAGCATTTGTTCCATCTTTTGTAAGCTTGTCTGCATAGTCTTTAGCTAAATCTTCATCAAAGAAACTACCTACAACAACGTATGAACGACCAGTTCTTGAATTTAGTGTATTAACAACTCCTTCAGTTGGCTCCGGTTCAGGTTCAATTACTTCTGGCTCTGGCTCCACTGGCTTTTCTACTACATAGGAAGTAGTGTCTTTCACTGGTTCTTGAGCAACTGGTTCTTTTTCCGGCTCTCTCAGGAAGAAATAATAAACCAATGCACAAGCTATTATTACAATAATAGATAATGTAATAATGATAGGTGCAGCGGATTGTTTTTTAGGTGGAGTATAGGTGGACGCTGGTTCCTCATCTAGCTCATCGCCCTCTTTATCGTCATCTCCAAATGGATTTGGATCATACTCATCATCCTGATCTATAGTAAATAGTTCATCTGAAGTTTCAGTACTATCCTGTTCTGAGTCTTCTGTTGAAGACGAACTTTCTTCATCTGAATCCGAGGAATCAGAATCATCATCTAAATCAGGTAGTCCGAAATCCTCATCATCTTGTTCCGGCTCATTATGTAAGTTTTCGTCTTTATACTCCTCGTCTTTTTTGTCCTTCTTGGCCATATTCTGGTAATTTAAGGTTTACTCTAGCTTAAAAGTATTAAAAAATTATAATACTTTATCAATAAACTATTATTTTTCAATAAAATCAATACTCAATTATAAGTAGATTTAACTATAAGAATCAAATATAATGGCAAATATTGATATTAAAAACATTAAAATGAATATGTGAAGCCACCCAAAATTTGAAAGCCACGGTTAGGATAACCCAAATAGTACTCGTATTTATTGGCTATCAGGTTATTAGCATGTAAGAAAACCTGACTCCTATTGCTTAACTGATACCCTAATTTTATTCCTAAATCATAGATAGGTGGTATAGATTCATTAACATTAAAGGAATAATTGGCATTTTCTTCCATGATAGTGTTTGCATTATTCATTCTACCTTGTAAATGTGCATTTAATCCAATGTTCAATTTATTTGCCACCCAATATTCAGAATTGACTTTTAGAATAAAACTAGGTCGAAATGGCATTAATTCAGTATCTCCAACATTATAATAAAAATAGTCTCCCCTTATATTTATTCTCAATTTATCAATATCAGTTGACAGTGCAGCATACACATTGGCTTCAGTATTATTCTGATCAAAGTATTTTGTTCTGTATCTGATCTCTCCTTGAGATTCACTATAGATAGCTTCATAACCAAAATTATGTCGCACCGAAGCTACACTGAAGCCAACTTCATACCCTAAGAAATTGCTTAGTGAGCCAGTTGCACCTCCGTAAAACTGAAAAGGCATTAATGTATTATATATATTTATTGTATTATCTAGATAAGGATTTTCCATTAGCATATTCCTATAACGGTTTGCTCGCACATCTCCTTTTAAACCAGCAAAGACACTGAATTTATCAAATGGTGCATAGTTAATATTTAAATCAGGGTAAACATGGAGTTTTCCCATTCCCTCTAAGGTATCATTTTCATGAACCATGTTGAGGCCTAATCCTATTCTCAATTTCTCCCTTGTGAACTTTACTCCAGTTTTAAATCTTAAGAGGTTTCTACTTTGGGCCGAATCCAATAGATCGAATTTCAAACTGCTTATAAATCCATCAGAATTAAGATATAGAGCGAAGTCATCATTCAAATCAACCTTATTTTTAATATTGTAATCAAATGAGAATTCAGAATTATTGATATTGGTGAACAATTGATAAATATCCCCATCAATAGTATAATGATATCGGCTCGACTCGTTTTGATCTTTTAATGAAACACTTGCTCCTATGGTATGGAAAGTTCGCTGTAGAGTATCTCGATCGACCTCCGAATACAAGGCGGTATCATATCCATACAGGTAATTATTATGTCTTTCATAAAAAGCTTCTGCACTTAAAACGGCTTTTTGAAAAATCATTTTCCCGTAAGGATTCACTCTTTGGTAACCAGAGCCAGAATTCCTCTTATCTATTGGTCCATTTGCGAAACTTTGATGATAAATATTTAACCCATAGCTTTTATCTTTACTCCTTTTACTAGCAAAATTTCCTTCTAAATAGGATGCGCCATAATTTCCACCTCCTATTTTAAGCTGATTCGCATAGAGTTTTTCTAGTTTCTCATCTTGAATGGTCAGCACTCTAATTCTAGGTGCCAAGCTATTAAGATTCGGAACAAACTGTTTAGAATTAAATTCAACATCTACGGTAGATTGATTTACCTTGATTTCTGGTACTTTCTTAAAATCCCTATTAATACGCGGCAAATCAATCTTTCGGTTTTTTTCAATAATGACCTGAGAATCCTCTAAATCTCCCTCTTGATTCCAGCTGTCTTGCCCTAAAACAGTTGTTGGCAGGAGACAAATGATAATTAAAATATATCTTAGCATATTAATTTTTTGTAGAGTCATTTTCAATTACTTCTTCCATTTTAACCGATTTTTCAGTACTATCCTGCTTATTTTGAGCATCTCCTTGCTCCTCTTCAATTAAATCAAGTTTTAACTGAGCTTCATCTTTAAGCACTTTAGAATCAGCATTTTCAATGATAGAATTTAAGGTAGCTTTTGCCTGGAAAATCTCCTCCATTGCGTAGTAATTATCTGCAATTAACAAAAAGGATTTTCCCAACCAATGCGGATAAGAACCAAACTGCTTATTTAATTCAAATAGTGTATTGATGGATTCTTGATGTGCTTGGGAATTGTATTGCATAAGTGCGATCATATATTGAGATTCTGCGGCATATTCATCTTTGGCAGCATCCACAGCGTTTTGGAAACTTATTTTAGCTTCATCATATTTTCCCTGATTGTAGTTTGCCATTCCTTTATTTAAATAGGCTTCATTAATGGCATTGGCATTCACAGCTGCTTCTTCCAAGATCAAATCAGCATACATAATCATTTTACTGTAATCTGATTTTGCCTTGGCAATTTCCATTAAGCCTGTATAAGCATTGTACTTATCTTTTTTATTCTCAGCCTGATCCAATAGTTTAGTAAAATACAAACGTGCTTTGTCAAATTCTTCATTATTCAATTCAATTTCCGCAATTTTTTGAATGGAACGCTTATTGAAAGATGTATTATTATCTTCCACTACCTGATAGAACAATCCCAAAGCTTCATTTAGTTGATCATTCCTATAGTAAGAATCAGCCAAATAGTATCTAGCATCAGCTGTTAAAGAATGGTCAGGATAATTATCAATATAAGCCTTGAAAGATGAAATTGCCCGATCATATTTCTGATTGAAATACAGCGATTGGGCAGCATCAAATTCAATCTTGGTGACTTCTCCATCATTAGGGTTCGCATTCTTATAAGCTATTAAATATTGCTCTAAATCACCTTCCTTGTCCATAATTGAATACAATTCTTGCAATCCAGCTAAAGCTCCATTAGCTGTTGAGTGGGTAAGGTAATTCTGCAAAATCAAAGTGTAGTCTTCTTCTGCGTTTTCATATTGCTGCAAGTTAAAATATGCCAAAGCCCTTTTAGAATAAGCATAAGGTCTTAATGGACTCTGTGGCAAGTTTTTCAACAGATTGGAAAAACCATTAATTGCGGTTTCGTATTGACCAGATTCAAATGCCAGTTGCGCTTTCTGGAATATGGCGTTGTCATAATAATTTGAATTGGAGTAATCCTTAATTACTTTATCAAAACTCTGATTGGCTAGCTTAATTTCTCCATCTATGCTATTAACCACTCCTTTTTGAAAATAGGCATAATCACTATTTGAATTCCTGTCATCTATGGCTTTTTGATAATAGTTGATGGCTAAGCTATAATTCTTAGTCACATAATAGCAATCTGCCAAGCGGATTACAGCATCTTCATAATAAGTGGCTGACTTCCCATTCTTTAAATATTCTTTAAAATATTGCAATGATTTTTCGAATTGCTTGTCATTATAATAAGCATGGGCTAATCCGTAATTCAAATTTGCATACCAGCCATCGGAACTATTGCTATTCCTCATGGACTTTTCATAAGATGAGATCGCATCTTTAAACTTTTTGCCGGTAGAAAATGATTCTCCCATCCAAAAGTAAGTCTCGCCTAGCAATGATTTGTTTTGCGGATAGTCCACCGATTTTTTGAACAGCTGCATGGCACGGTAATAATTTGCTTGATTAAAATATTCAGCGCCTTGGTAGAAGGTCACTTTCTGATAGGCTTCCTTTAATTTTATTGATTTGTTATTAATTGATTCTAAAAACTCAATAGCTTGTTCATAAGCATTAGAATTCAAATAGGCTTCACTCAGTAATTCATTGGCTTGTGTTAAATAACTGCTGTTGGGATGCTTTTCGATAAAGGAAGAAAGCTCTGCTACGGCATTGGCAGTATTTCCTTGCTTTAAGTTAAGCTTGGCTAATTGAAAATGACTTTCCTCTGCAATATCTTGATTGTAATTCAAAAGTTTTGCTTGCTCATAAGCATTAGAAGAATATCTATAGTTCTCTTGCCTCAGATATAATCCTCCCAAATAATAGGCATTGTACTGTGAAAGCGAGTCTTTAGCAATTCCAACTTCTTCAAAAAGTTTAATTGCCTCATCATAATCTTTCATTTGATAGGCAACATAACCCATTCTATACAGCAGCTCCCTATCAAGCTTACCTTTATTTCCACTTCTGTATTCTTGAAAATATTCGTTTGCTTCAGAAAATTTATTCTGTTCAAAATAGGCATCTGCAATTAGCAATTTGACATTCTGAGCCTCTAGCCTACTTAAGCGAGGTAATAAATCCTCGGCATAATCAATCAACTTTTGATATTGACCTCTTTGGTAGTAAATATTAGCCATCATATTGGCTGTAGATACCTTATAAGTATCATTTTCAGCTGCTCGTTCTAAATCAATCAATGCTTCATCAAAATCCTTTTGTTCAAAATAGATATAGCCTGCATAGTAATTAGAAGCAGATTGATATTGATTATCGCGTCTTTTTAATCGATTAAAATAAGGTAAGGCTTCATCAAATGCCCTTCTGCTAAAATAAGCATAGGCTAATTTAAACTGAAAATGGGTTTTGTCCTCTCCTCTAAGCTTATCATCATCAGTCTTTTCATAATATTGGATTGATTTCGCATAATTTTTCTCCCTGAAATAGAAATTTCCCAATTCAAAATAAGCTTCCGAAGCTTTAGGATGTGTAGGATGAAATTCCACAAAAGATTTAACCCTTTTTTCACCATCAGAATGGTATAAGTAAATGGAAATGAGAGCACTGTAATACTCTGCATTTTCTGCTTTTAATCTCTCATTATTTTTATGGTTTTGGTATTCCTCGAATTTGTTTTGAGCAGCAGTATATTGCTTTTGCTCAAAATATTCCACTCCATCTTGATAAATGTCATCCGCTTTAGTGTTTACAAAAGCATATTGACTCAATAAGGAAAAAGGAAACAAGATAATGAGTCCTAGAATTAGAATCTTTTTATTCATTCTTGCGGTGATAAGTCTTGTAAATTTATTTTTCAAAAATCAGTAAGTAGTAATTATTTTGTTTAACGCTGAATCAGGTAAATAACTGAATAATCACATAATTATTTTTCAATGCATCAATTTGTATACCAATTCTTTCATCAACTGTGCTTCACCAATATTAGCAGTCACGCCCTTAAACATTAAATCCGCTTGAAAAATATGAGCCAGATTTTGAATCGTTTTATTGACATTAAACCTTCGGCTTGCGGCCAAATAATCCTTAGCGAAAAATGGATTTACTCCCGCTGCTGAAGCCACTCCTCTTTCACTTTTATCAGGTGAATGATGAATGAGTAATACTTTAGCGAAAAATGCATGAAGAAAAGCAATATTGACTACTGCCGGATGATTCTTAGGGTCTGAGGCAAAATAGTTAATGATTCGGTTTGCTCTTAATGCATCCCCTTTAATAATGGCACTTTGCAGTTCGAAAATATTGAAATCCTTATTGATGCCTACATATTCTTGAATTAAGCCTTCATTGATTTCAACTGGATCAGAAAAGTTTACCAACACTTTATCAATTTCATTGGAAAGCCTTTCCAGATTATTACCAATATATTCGGTTAAAAGCAATAATGCTTGACGGTTAATGCTATGCCCTTTTGATTTTACATAATTCTGAATCCAGTCAGGCACTTTATTTTCATAAATCTTATTAGACTCCAATAATACTGAAAATTGCTCTAGCGTTTTGACTATTTTCTTACGCTTATCCAGTTTTTTGTGTTTATAGCAAAACACCAAAACGGTAGAGGGCTGAGGACTTTTCAAATAATTCTCAAACATTGAAAAATCAAAGTCACTTTGCGTGAATTCACCTAGATTTTGAGCTTCCTTAACAATGATGACCTGTCTTTGTCCCATCATAGGAAATGATCGTGAAGCAGAAACTACTTGATCAAGTCGCACATCTTTTCCGTAAAGCAATTGCTGATTAAAGCCTTTCTCGCTTTCATCTAAAGCATTTTTTTCAATGAAATCACTGATTAAATCTATAAAATAAGGCTCCTCTCCGTGAAGGAAATAAACGGGCGCATAATTACCGTTTTTAAGGTCTGCCAGTATTTGTTCTGCTGATTTTGCCATAAAATTGAAGTATTGGTGCGAATATAAACTATCCTTGCGGGAGTATCAAGTAACTAGTATCGAGTAGTTAGTATTTAGAGTTTTCTTCTACCTTTGTTTCAATGCGAAAGTAAACATTCGATTAAAACTTAAATAGATATGTATGATTTTTGGAATGTCTTGCATTGGGATAGCTGATAATGAAAACAAATTCAACTTTTTTTAACCACAATAGAAAATAACACAAAAGGTTTTTCGCTAAAGCGAAATGAGAACAATGCGGTTTGACGCTTGGAACCTTCTAACCGGTACTTGCACACTGCTTTGGTTATCGGTCAGACGCTTAGTAGTCAGACTAAGGTTTATCATTTCAATTTCATTTATCAGCTCTAAATTACTTTTGATATAAGCGTCAGACCGAGAAAAACCGAAACTTCCCACTTCGAGCTTCTAACTTCTTCCACGGATGTAAAATGTACAATCCAACATCCATCACCCCACGCCCTTCATCCTTTCTAGGATATGATACACCGCAGGACAAACCTCTGCATTCTTAAAGGTCTTTTTCAAGATTTGATGCATTCTTTTTCGATTGGTGTGCGGATATTCTCTGCAAGCTGTGGGTCTGTTTTTATAAACGATGCACTTATTATCGTAGCCTAAAAACGGACAAGGAGCTGAATTTAAAACGTAATCTTGGTCTTCATCTATATTCAGATAGGTTTCGATAAATTCTGGTACTTTCATTTTCAAGGCTTTGGAAACCCTTTCAATATCAGATTGCTGGAAAATTGGGCTGGTCGTTTTGCAACAATTTGCACAATCCAGACAATCCATTTTCTCAAAGACCTTTGTATCTAGTTCATGAAATTCATCATCCAGCTTTTTCTTTTTGCGAAGTTGCTGATAAAAAGTTTTGTTCTGAGCAACATAATCTTTGCTGTTTTCTTTCCAGTTTTGATATAATTCAGTGCTCATGGTTGCTGTTTAAAAGTGTTGGTTGAAAACACCCAAATCGGGGGTAGTGTTAAAATTTAGAAAGATTAAACCAAATAAATCCCATCTTCCTTAATTTGGATTTTCTTTTCTTTATATAAATGCCCAATCTGTCTTTTGAATTCCTTTTTGCTGAGTCCAAACATATCATAAATTTCTTCTGGTTTGGATTTATCATGATAAGGCATAAAACCATTGTGATCTCTCAATAGCTCTAAAATTTCCTTTTGCTTTTCTTCCTTTTCAATTTTCCACTGTATATCCATTTTGCCATCTGCCCGAATCGATTTAATCTTACCTTTGCCTTCCATTCCGATGTCCAGTGGGTCAAAAACGGTATTTTCATACACCAACCCTTTGTATTGCTGATTGATGACTACTTCATAGCCCAAATCAGTGATTCGGTATATCAACAAATCTACTTCCTGCCCTTCTTTTAAATCTCCGGAACCCGTTTCTAAAAAGGATTCAATATGCATGGAAGCTACAATTCTTTCGGTTTTAGGATCTAAAGTGACATAGGCCACGATTAAATCGCCTACTTCCAATTCATCTGTTTGCTCTGAAAATGGAATTAATAGTTCTTTTTCCAATCCCCAATCCACAAAAGCACCAACCTCGGTGATTTGCATGACTTCAAACAATCGGGCTTGATGGAGTTCAGCTAAAGGCTTTAAAGTAGTTGCAATCGGGCGCTGAGCTGAGTCTTTGTAGATAAAAACATCAATTTCATCTTCTATCTTGGTATTCTGCGGGACATATTTATTCGGTAATAATACATCTTCTTCCCCATTGCTAAGGTATAGTCCTTGTGGTGACTCTCTGACTACCTTTAAGGTATTCCATTTTCCTAATGCTAACATGCCTGCAAGTTAAGACGGAATTCTCGCATTTTTAAGAAGTATGAAGGGAAGTTGATTTTTTGCTAGATTACCTACGTATTTCACCCAGAATTTTTAAAGAAATAAAATTGATCTAAATAGAAATATGTTTGTTGAGTGGAAAGCTTAAATTAAACAGATTCTGAATACAACTATTTAATTTGAAATTGGCCAAAGAGACCAATTCCTAATTCCAAAATTCATAATTCGTAATTATTAACATATTGCTATTATTTCGTTTCTAAGCCTTTTATATTTGCAGGCATTATTCAATCACAAGACTTTCAATTACTAAAAATATGCAAAAGAATTTTATAGAGGAACTTCAATGGAGAGGAATGATCCATGATATGATGCCAGGCATTGAAAAGCAATTGGCTAAAGAAATGAGCAGTGCTTATGTAGGGATCGACCCAACCGCTGACTCACTACATATCGGTCATTTAGTGGGCGTTATGATGTTGAAGCATTTTCAAGATGCCGGGCATAAGCCTATTATTTTGCTAGGTGGAGCAACAGGAATGATAGGTGATCCTTCTGGAAAATCTCAAGAAAGAAACCTGTTGGATGAGCCGACATTGCGTCATAATGAAGCTTCTATAAAGGCGCAGATTAAAAATTTCTTGGATTTTGATGCCAAAGAAGACAATAGTGCCGAGTTAGTAAATAACTATGACTGGATGAAGGATTTTAGCTTCCTTGGCTTTATCAGAGATGTTGGAAAGCATATCACCGTTAATTATATGATGGCTAAAGATTCTGTAAAGAAAAGACTATCTTCAGAATCTAGCGAAGGCATGAGCTTTACGGAATTCACTTACCAATTGGTGCAAGGTTATGATTTCTTGCATTTGTTTAGGAAGAAGAATTGTAAGCTTCAAATGGGAGGTTCAGATCAGTGGGGGAATATCACTACAGGAACAGAAATGATCAGAAAAATGGATCAGGGAGAAGCTTTTGCTGTGACTTGTCCATTGATTAAAAAGGCTGATGGCTCTAAGTTTGGAAAGACTGAAACCGGAAACATTTGGCTTGATCCAAAGAAAACTTCTCCTTATAAATTCTATCAATTCTGGTTGAACGCTTCGGATGAAGACATGAGCAATTTTATCAGAATATTCAGTACAAAAGGAAAAGCAGAAATTGAAGCACTAGAAAAAGAGCATAATGAAGCCCCTCATTTGAGGGTTTTACAAAAAGCTTTGGCTGAAGAACTAACGGTTAGAGTTCACTCTCAGGAAGCTTTGGATATGGCACTGAAAGCATCTTCTATCTTATTTGGAAAGTCTACCACAGAGGAATTACAAAGCATAGATGAAGACACATTGTTAAGTGTTTTTGAAGGAGTTCCTCAGGTAAACATTACTAAGTCTGATTTGGATAAAACTGAAAACGTCACTGATTTCCTTTCGGAACTAACTCAGGGAATAATTTTCCCATCTAAAGGCGAAGCCAAGAAAATGATTAAAGGCGGTGGAGTCAGTATTAATAAAGAAAAAGTTTTGGATGCTAATGCTCCAGTTGAAATCAGTTTATTGCAAGGCAAATATATTTTGGCTCAAAAAGGTAAAAAGAATTATTATTTGGTGACGGTAAGCTAGGTTGACAGGTTATCAGGTTTTCGAGTTGGCAGATTGGATTTGTGAAAGAGTTAGAAAGCAAGAAGTGGGGTGTTGTGTTGGATAAGGGCGTTGGGTGTTGATGGTAAGATTTGAAAGTCACCTAAACCGCCAGCTGGCGGAAATTGGCTGGAGTAGATCATGTAGTTTAGTTATAATAATAGCTGTAAGTCTTTTAGATACTAGCTACTCGGTACTTAAAACCTAAAACTTATTACTTTAAAAAAGAATGAAAGATATAATCATAATTGGTGGTGGAATAGTTGGCTTGGCAACGGCATTAAAAATTAAAAAAAAGAATGCTAAGCTTTCTGTGCTTTTATTAGAGAAGGAAGATAAACTAGCCCAGCATCAAACTGGTAATAATAGTGGCGTAATTCATTCTGGGGTATATTACAAACCGGGAAGTCTGAAAGCAAAAAATTGTATAGATGGATATAATCAATTGCTAAAATTCTGTAATGAAGAAGGGGTTCCTTATGAATTATGCGGAAAAGTAATAGTTGCAACAGATAGAAGCGAACTCCCAACCCTTTCCATGATTGAGGAAAGAGGTGCCCAAAATGGACTGCAAAATCTAAAGAGACTTACCAAGGACGAAGTACAAGAACACGAGCCTTATGTTAATGGAATCGCTGGAATTCATGTCCCTCAGACCGGAATTATTGACTACACTGCTGTTTCTTTAAAATATGCTGAAAAATTTCAGGAATTAGGTGGCAAAATCTCTTTAGGTCAAAAAGTTATAGACATTCAAGAAAAGAATGGAGTTACTACCGTAGTAACTAGTAAAGAAAGTTTTGATACTAAATTAGTAGTGAATTGTGCAGGATTATACTCTGATAAAATTGCCAAGCTTACTTCTGAAAAGCTAGACTTAAAAATCATTCCTTTTCGTGGTGAATATTTTATGATTAAACCTGAAAAGCAGTATTTAATTAAGAATCTAGTTTACCCTGTGCCCGATCCAAATTTCCCGTTTTTAGGTGTTCATTTCACTAGAATGATTAATGGCGGAATAGAAGCAGGACCCAATGCAGTTTTGGCTTTTAAGCGTGAAGGCTATCGAAAATCATTATTTAATTTAGTTGAATTGGCAGAATCTTTAGCTTGGCCAGGTTTTCAGAAGGTAGCAGCAAAATACTGGAAAACTGGCTTTGGGGAAATGTATCGATCTTTTTCTAAATCAGCTTTCACAACAGCACTTCAAAAATTATTACCTGATGTTACCGAGGATGATTTAACACCTGGTGGTGCTGGCGTTAGGGCTCAGGCATGCGATAGAAATGGTGGGTTAATTGATGATTTCTTGATTTTGGAAGAAAGTAATGCAATTAATGTTTGCAACGCTCCTTCCCCAGCTGCAACTTCTTCTTTATCTATCGGAGATCATGTGAGTGATTTGGCTTTGGAGAGATTTTGATAGTACTCAATTATTTTTCAGATAATTGACATTCTATTCAATATGAGAAAACTATCATTTTCCTATATTGCAATATGACTGAAGAAATCATCAATTATTTCCAAGAATATTGGCAGCTAAGCCCAGAACTTCAATATAAAATATTTTATACTGTTGTATCTGTTTTAGCTTTAGTTCTACTAAAAATCATTGCTTTAAAAATTGTATTTAAACGATTTCAACAAGTAAAAGATCGTTATTTTTGGAAGAACAGCGTTAATAATACTTATTATTTTCTTCTTTTAGTATTTCTATTCAACATTTGGGTAGAACAAGTAGAATCATTGGCAACCTTGGTTGGATTAGTGGGTGCTGGTTTGGTAATAGCACTTCAAGCGCCTGTCATGAATGTAGCAGGTTGGATTTTTATTGTGATAAGAAAACCTTTTGATGTGGGCGATAGAATTGAAATTAATGGAGTTGCAGGGGATGTTATTGATATTCGTTTCTTTCAATTCACTATTAATGAAATTGGAAATTGGGTTGCAGCTGATCAAAGCACGGGAAGGATAATTCACATTCCCAATGGAGAAATATTTAAAGCTTCCCAAGCCAATTACGATCAAGGTTTCAGCCATGTTTGGGATGAAATCAGCCTTAGGGTCACTTTTGATAGCGACTGGAAAAAAGCTAAAGAACTTTGTGAAAAAATAGTAAATGAACATGCAGAAGAGCTTTCTTTTTCCGCTAAAAGAAAACTACTGGAAGCTTCTAAAAAGTTTATGATTTTCTATAGCAACCTCACCCCTTTCGTTTACACTTCTGTAGAAGATTATGGAATTAAGCTCACCATGAGATATTTAACGCTGCCTAAAAAAAGAAGGGTTGCGCAACACGAAATTTGGGAAGATATTTTGGAGACATTCCAAAAATACCCTGATATTCATTATGCTTATCCTTCTCAGAGAATCTATTTTGACTCTCAGACTGAATTAGGGAAACATGAAAATCCTAAAAAATGAAAGGCAATTTGTCAGTAAAACTAAAAAGGCGTTGGTATTTTTAGTTTAATACTTCCTAAGTGGATATAAATTTATATTTTTGCCTAAACACACAACACAGAAAACTATGTCAAATAACTTATTAGCAGGAAAAAAAGGAATTATCACAGGTGCTTTAGATGAGAACTCTATTGCCTGGAAAGTAGCATTAAAAGCAAAAGAGCAAGGTGCAAAGTTTGTTTTGACCAATGCTCCGGTAGCCTTGAGAATGGGTGGAATTCAGGAATTAGCTAAAGAATGCAATACTGAGGTGATTCCAGCTGATGCTACTTCAGTTGATGATATCACTAAATTATATACTGAATCAAAAGACATATTAGGTGGTAATTTTGATTTCCTTTTACATTCAATCGGCATGAGTCCGAATGTAAGAAAAGGAAAAGCCTATAATGATTTAAATTACGATTGGTTACAGAAAACCTATGATATTTCAGCAGTGTCTTTTCATAAAATGATGCAAACTGCCGATAAAATGGATGTTATGAATAATTACGGTTCCATTTTAGGCTTATCTTATATTGCAGCTCAGCGTACTTATCCTTTCTATAACGATATGGCGGATGCAAAAGCTCTTTTAGAATCTATTGCTAGAAGTTATGGTTACCATTTTGGAAAACGTAAAAATGTAAGGGTTAATACTATTTCTCAATCCCCTACTCCTACTACAGCAGGTTCTGGAATTAGCGGATTTGATTCATTCTATAATTTTGCGGAAAAAATGTCTCCTTTGGGAAATGCAACAGCTGAAGAATGTGCTGATTATATCATTATGATGTTCTCTGATTTCACAAAAAAGGTAACTATGCAGAATTTATTTCATGATGGAGGTTATTCTTTCACTGGTATTTCTGAGGAGTTGATTGAGGAAATGAAATAAAACCTTTAAACCATAAACCTGTCAAGTTTTGAGATATAATGGTTGGTGTGCCACCAACCATGGAGCCAATTGTCCCTGTTCGGTGACACACCGAACAGCATATCAGTTAATTAAACTTGACAGGTTTTTAATATCAATCGATGCTCACATTCCCCAATGCTAAAATCAATTTAGGGCTTAATATCACTGCCAAGCGTGAAGATGGTTATCATGATATTGAATCCTGTTTCTATCCTATCCCTCTAAAAGATGCATTGGAGATTATTCCTTCAGAAAAATTGAGCTTTGAAACTACTGGCTTAAAAATACCGGGGAATTCTAATGATAATTTAGTTTTCAAAGCTTACAAATTATTAAAAGCGGATTTCAAATTGACTCCAGTAGATATAATCCTACATAAAAACATCCCTATGGGAGCTGGAATGGGCGGTGGTTCTGCCAATGGAGCTTTTATGTTGACCTTACTTAATGATTATTTTGAACTCAATATTTCAACCCAAAAACTTCAGCAATACGCATTGAAACTTGGAAGTGACTGTCCTTTTTTCATTGAAAACAAACCTAAATTAATCAGTGGAAGAGGTGAAATTTCAGAAAATACTGAGCTTGATTTATCAGGCTATTACCTTGCATTGGTTTACCCTAATATTCACATCAGTACAGCAGAAGCATATAGTGCAGTAAAACCTAAAAAGCCAGCAGTTTCAGTTAAAGAAATCATAGAAACCTATCCGATTGAAAAATGGAAAGATTTATTAAATAATGATTTTGAAAAAGGCATTTTTGAGAAGTATCCTCAACTGAATGAAATTAAGAATAAGTTTTATAGTGAGGGAGCTATTTATTCAAGCATGACCGGCAGTGGATCTACTATTTTTGGGATATTTAAAGAGAGTTCTGAAAAAAATTATGATACAATATTAGCGCTATAGACCTTTTGTGACAACCAAAACAAACTAAATTTTATCAATAAAATTCCATCTTAGTTTTTCAGCATTCCCTTTTCTGTTATACTTTCTAACTTTTCGCTGAACATAATTTAATTCACGATATTCATCTTCAAGTCTACGTAACTCAATACGTTGTTCTATTAATGCTTGTCTGTAAGATTGAACTCTGTTGACTAATTCACTATTCCTTAGTTCATCATCATTTTCATCATCAATAGAATAGGTGTTCAAATAGCTCTTATTTCTGACAATAGATTTTTCAACATCTTCCAACCTTCCTTTTAAATTAATCACTTTATTTTCTTGATTAAAAGCTAAAGCATTTACACTACTAGTGATGGCTAAAAGTGCACCGGCATAAGGAATAGCTTCATTAGCAATAGTATGGTCTTCAAAAAATGCTCCAGTCGCACTAAAACTACCCAGAAAAAATGTAGTAAAAAGTAATCCTTTTTTCAACCTTTGGTTTCTTTGCACTCTTGAATCTAATTCTCGAATTTGCTTTCTCAATCCAACCAACAATCCATCTGTAGATTTTTGATAATCTACTAATTGATCATATAACTTTTGAGTATTGACCCCTTCATTTACAGTTACTGTAAAGAACTTGCTATCCGTTGCACCTTCAGGGTCAGTAACTGTAAATAGAACATCAAATTGTATTGGTATTCCATCTGCTTTTACGATATCAAAGTCTAAGGTATCACTCATCAAAAACAATCTATCGCCCTCTTGCTGCACGTAGAGCCAATCCGGTTCATTTTCTAAGGAATATTTCAATTCGGATATTGGATGGTTATTATCTTGAATAAACACCCTTCGTTTTATATCATAGCCTTCTCTAACGTTTAAATTGCTCAGTTTAGTAATCAGGGGCGGGTCATTTTTCTCGCTTTTAAGAATCGTTATTTCTTTTTCTACAAAATGATGGGAATCTTCTGCCTCTTCTGCTTTTAATTTGACCTTAAGTGGGAAAACAGAACTAATATTACTCATCTCCATGGAACTTATTTTCCAAGTAAAAATCCCTTTTTCATCTATTGTTGGAGCCCCAACAGTTACTGGAATATCTACAGAATAAACTACTGGATCATTGTTGGGGTCATAAACAGAAAAATCGATATCCAACTCTTGATCAGCAGTAATCACATAGGTGTCATTCACATTATTTCGTAATCTTGGCGGTAATTCCTGCCCTATTATTTGAAAACGAAATTTCCTTCTATTGACAGCATTTGTATTATCTATTGCAATTAAATCCAAATCAAAATACTTTTTAGAAGCTTGATTTTGGCTGGGTGTCCAATCAAGTAGCAGTCTATTGCCTACAACATGTGTTTCTGCCTGATCGATTGTATTTAGATCAGTATTATTATTCCAAATATAGGTGAGCACTACATCATCTGCATTTCTACTATTACGAGTTGAAGCTATAAACTCAAGCTTATATTTCTCGCCTTGCAATAGTTTTATAAATGCACGACTATCGAGTGAATCAGGTTCCATATCGATGGTCGGTACGGATGGTCTTGATGAAATTTTAATAAGTGTGTTAGAAGTTGCTATGATTTCATTTAAAGTATCTTTTAAATAAAAATGAGCGGAATGTAAACCTATATCCGTTGCCGTTGTTTCCCAAAAAAACTCACCTTCCTGATCATCAAAACTGGCATCCAAAATATCACTCTTCCATGTAAGTTTGAGGTCATGATTCTCTTCTTTATTGTATTGAACTAAGAATACCACTCCTTCCCCTACTTTAGCTTCAACCAATTGAGGCGATTCTAATATAATTTCATCCTGAGCAAAAAGGCTGAAATTCAATAAATATAGTAAAAGGAATAAGAACTTTATTCTCAACATGATAGAATGAATTATCTGATTACATCGCTTTGTAGCGCTCTTCTTTTTACAATCCTATTAACCATAGGATAGCTTAATACGGAAAATAAAATAATAGCTGTCCCAATGTAGAAACCTAGGCTCATTTTCTCTTCCTCTCCAAAAATAAGAAAAGCTAGTATAATTCCATAGATGGGTTCTAAGTTCACTGTAAGATTTACAACAAAAGCGCTTAATACTTTTTGAACTTTCACTGACATAGAAAAAGCTAGAACAGTACAGATTCCAGCTAAAATTATTAGGTAAAACCAATCCCATTCAATTGGAATAAAATTCAAGATCTCTGTGTCAAAATAAAGTAAATATATAGGAATCAAGAGAACTGAACCAATAAAAGCACCCATCATTTCATAAAAAGTAATTACATAATGATTGTGCCTATGGGTAAGTTTGCCATTTAGAACTGTGAAAACACTAGCTAACATAGCAGCAAGAATTGCCATTATCAAACCTTCAATATATTGGAATTCTACACTAAAAATAATGTATAAGCCAATCACTACCATTACGCCCAATGCTAGCTCATAAATTTTTACTTTTCTACTGCTCATTAGTGGCTCAATCAAGCTAGTCCAAAACGAACAAGTTGCAATACCAACTAAACACACAGAAGCGGTAGATACCCTGGCAGCAGCAAAAAACAGAATCCAATGAAGTCCAATGATGAGACCTACTCCAACAATTTTAAAAAATTCCTTAAATCCCACTTTGAAACTAAGCTTCCAGACATAAAGCAAGAATAGTAGTATAATAGTGGCAAAAAGAGTACGATAAAAAACTACAGCAACTGCTGAAATATTGATTAAAAGACCTAAAATAGCTGTAAGTCCCCATATTAAGACAATAAAATGCAATTGCACATAATTTTTCAACTCACTTGTCATCGGGGCACAAATTTATACAATATTAAACCAACTATACTAAAGGTTATATTCGGAAGCCAAACCGCCAATATAGGATTCATAGTAGAGTTTTCAGCTATGGCCTTACTCAAAATAAAGAAAATGATAAAAATAAAAGCAATCACGAAGCCTAGTGCTATTTGGAACCCAGTTCCACCTCTTTTCTTTTTGGAAGATAGTATGACTCCTATAAATGTCAAAATAATAGCTGCAAAAGGAGCCATAAATCTTATATATCTTTCAATTAGGTAAATTTTAACATTATCTGCCCCTCGTTCTTTTAATAAACTGATATAATCATTCAGCTCCGTCAAAGTAAGTGTTTCTTGTAATCCATAAGTATTGCCAAAATCTTTTGGCGTGATGTTCAATACGGTGTCCAGTTCCTTTCCTTCTGAATAGGTCTCAGTCAATCCATCGAATTTTCTCAAAGTCCAATCTTTAACTTTCCAATTGCTTTGGGCAGAATCCCATTCAATTCTTCTAGCACTTAATTTTTCTTTAAGATTTTTATCCTCAATTAGTTCCAGAGTAAATCTATACCCAACATCTCGCTGATTATTATAGCTTTCCATATAAGCATAAGTTTCTGGGGCAATCTTCAAATGGATGTCTCTTTCGGTAAAATAAAAGGGTTTTTTAATGTAGGCTGTTTCAAAAGCAATTCTGGTTTTATTGGCATCAGGAATTACATATGCATTTAAATAAAAGCTTGAAAGGGCTACTAATCCCGCGCCAATCATATAAGGTACTAACAACCTTCTAAAGCTCATTCCACTAGCCAACATCGCAACAATCTCCGTATGGCCCGCCATTTTAGAGGTCACAAAAACAGCTGCTATAAAAATGGTAATAGGGGTAATTAAATTCCCGATCCACGGAATAAAGGCTCCATAATATGGTAAAACATCAATTAAACCCAGATTATGCTCCATGAAGTCATCATTCTTCTCCGTATAATCGATTACTGTGACTATGGCTAGAATAATAAGTACCACAAAAACAAAGGTGGATAAGAACTTTTTAAGTATGTATTTATCTAATATTTTCATAATGATGTTACAATCGAGTCATCAGTTTTTTGACCATTTTCTCTTTCCACTCATAAAATGTGCCAGATGTAATTTGCTCTCTTGCTTGTTCAACCAACCAAAGGTAAAAAGTTAAATTATGAATACTGGCAATTTGTGCACCAAGAATTTCCTTTGAATGTATGAGGTGCCTTAAATATGCTTTAGTATAAAATGTGTCAACATAAGATCCCAACGCTGGATCAATGGGAGAAAAATCATCTTCCCACTTTTTGTTCCTAATATTAATTATCCCTTCAGTTGTAAATAACATTCCATTTCGAGCATTTCTGGTTGGCATTACACAATCGAACATGTCTACTCCTAGGGCAATACATTCCAAAATATTTGCTGGTGTACCCACTCCCATCAAATAACGAGGCTTATCTTGAGGCAGGATATCACAGACCAACTCGGTCATTTCATACATATCTTCAGCGGGCTCTCCAACGGATAATCCGCCTATAGCATTCCCCTCCCTACCTTTAGATGCTATTTCTTCGGCTGATCTTTTTCTTAAGTCCTTATAAGTACTACCCTGAACTATAGGAAATAGGGATTGATCATAGCCATAATGACCTTCGGTTTTATCAAATTGCTTAATACATCTATCCAACCATCTATGAGTCATATCCATGGATTTTCTTGCATATTCATAGTCACATGGATATGGTGTACATTCATCAAAAGCCATGATGATGTCTGCGCCAATTTTTCTCTGAATATCCATCACACCTTCAGGACTAAAAATATGAGAAGAACCATCAATATGGGATTTGAAAGTCACTCCTTCCTCCTTAATCTTTCGAGTTCCAGATAGACTGTAGACTTGGTAACCACCACTATCGGTTAAAATTGGCTTATCCCATCCATTGAATTTGTGAAGTCCGCCTGCTTTCTGTAGAACCTCCAAACCAGGACGTAGATACAGATGATAGGTATTCCCTAATATGATTTGAGCTTGAATATCCTCTTTTAATTCCCTCTGATGGACGGCTTTTACCGAGCCAGCAGTACCAACAGGCATGAAAATAGGAGTTTTAATATTGCCGTGAGCAGTGGTGAGTTCACCAGCACGAGCATTAGAGTTTTGATCTTTGTTTGAAATCGTAAATTGCATAAGAATGCAAAAATATAGCTTCTTAAGAATTTATAGTTTTTATTTTCCAATATCTTTGTCAAAAAGCCGAATCAATTTTAAAGTATGGATCAAATCCACCTTATAAGCCTCATATTTATTTTCATATTTTTAATTCAAGCTTATTTCTATTTTAAGTATTTTTTCCCATTTGCTTTTAAGAAAAATAAAACTTCACTTGGCAATCAAAATAAAGAGGCTGTCTCAGTTATAATTTGTGCTCATAACGAACTGAAAAATCTCAAGCAAAATTTACACCTCTTTTTAAATCAAGAATATGAAGGTTATGAAGTAGTTGTTATTAATGATCGCTCTAATGATGGAAGTAAAGAGTGGTTAGGGAAACAGGAAAAATTTAATCCACATTTGAAAACAATTCATATATCAAAAACACAAGATGATTATAATCCTAAGAAATATGCTTTAACAAAAGGAATAGCAGCCGCTAAAAATGATATTATACTATTAAGCGATGCAGATTGCCAGCCAGTTTCTTCTCGTTGGGTTGACAGAATGTCACAATCTTTTAACAAATCGATATCGATTGTTTTGGGTGTTTCTCTCTACAAAAAAGAAAAAGGTTTTCTGAATCAATTCATTCGATTTGAAACTGTACAGACTGCTCTGCTTTATCTATCATTTGCATTCAAAAAAGAAGCTTACATGGGAGTAGGTAGAAATCTTGCCTATAGAAAATCTTTTTTCGTAGCTAATGGAGGATTTAAAGATTTGAGTTCAATTATGGGCGGAGATGATGATCTTTGGGTTAACAGACACGCTAAGAAAGAAAATACTGCTATCTGTACGCATCATGAAAGTTTAACATTCTCTATTCCCAAAAGAAAATGGAGTTCATTTTTTATTCAGAAGAAGAGACATCTATCGGTAGGAAAATATTATAAATTCAAGGATAAAATTAAGTTGGGACTTTTCCATTCCTCTCAAAGTTTGTTGTGGATTTTATTTATATTAGGCTTAATGTTGGGAAGTCCGACTGATTGTTTAATTTTAAGTTTCTTTATCTTAATGCATATAGTAGGACAATATGTCGTGTTTTATAAGCTTAGCATTAATTTTGGGATAAAATTTACGCATTATAAATTACCCGTTTTAGAAATCCTCTTTATATTTTATTATTGGATTTGGGGGTTTTATGCTTCACTAACAAAGCATCTTAAATGGAAATAAATAAAAATAGAAATTTTTCAGAGAAGGCATTAAAGGATTTTAGACTTATAGATCAGGCAGTAATAGCTAAAGATCAAATGGCTTATGCTGAGTTGATGAAAAGATATAAAAAGCCTGTTTATCATATGGTGTTGAAAATGGTAAGAAATGTGGATGATGCAGAGGATCTAACCATAGAGGCCTTTTCAAAAGCTTTTAAAAGTCTTCATAGGTTTAAAAAGGACTATACATTCAGTACTTGGCTTTTTAGAATTGCCACCAATAATGCCATTGATTTTATTCGTAAAAAGAAGCTAAGAACTATCAGCATCCATTCTTCTTATAAAGACGATAATGGTGATGCCGTTGAAATTGATGTGGAAGATAAAGGTAATTTAACTCCTCAAGATAGAGCCATTAAAGATCAAAGAATTGAATTAATGCGCATGTTTGTTGATAAATTACCTGCTAAATATCAGCGCTTAGTGAAATTAAGATATTTCCAAGAATTATCTTATGAAGAAATTGCTACTGAATTGGAAGCTCCTTTAGGCACCATCAAAGCACAATTACACCGATCTAGAGAACTGATGCGTGAATTGATCACAGGAAAAGAAACGCAATTCTAATATGGACAGTAGCGCTATAGTGGAAAAGTATTTTCCTCAGCTGAGTGCCCAGCAAAAGGCACAATTTCAAGAATTAGGCAATTTGTATGCCGAATGGAATGAAAAAATAAATGTCATTTCAAGAAAAGACATTGAAAACATCTATGAAAAACATATCCTTCATGCATTAGCCATTGCTAAATTCCAAAATCTCTCAGGAAAGAAAATACTGGATGTTGGTACTGGTGGCGGTTTCCCTGGAATTCCATTGGCAATATTATTTCCTGATGCGCAATTTACATTAGTCGATTCCATAGGTAAAAAAATTAAAGTAGTGAAAGCTGTAGCGGAAAGCTTAGGATTGGAAAATGTTGAAGCATACCACCAAAGAGCTGAGAAAACAAAAGGTAAGTTTGATTTTGTAGTAAGCAGGGCTGTTACCCGTATGAAAAGCTTTTTGCATTGGATTAATCAAAAGATCCAAGCGGATAATCCTGAAGATAGTAGCGGAGTAATTGCTTTAAAAGGTGGTGATTTGGAAGATGAAATGGCTGAAATTAAAAGAATGTATCAGGAAGTTTCCATATCAGAATACTTTTCTGAAGCTTTTTTTGATACAAAAAAAATCATTTTCATACCATTCTAAAGTTAACTAAATGAAAGTTTTAAAGTGGATAGTAATTGTATTAATCATTCTTGGGTTAATAGGGTTAGTAGGATATTTTATAATAGACGAAGATTTACCTCAAGGTAAGAAGGGCACGAAAGCTGAACAGCTTGCAGATAAATTGCTTGAAGCAGTAAATGATTCTGCCTGGAAGGAAATAGCAGTTGTAAAATGGAATCTTGGAGGTGGACGCAATCTAGTTTGGGATAAAGAAAGACACTGGGCAAAAGTTTCATGGGATAATTATGATGTCTTCATCAAATTAGATTCAAAATCAGGTGCTGCTTTTGCAAAAGGAAAACAAGTAGAAAGGGATGAAGTTCTTAACAAACTGCTGAATGATGCTTATGAAATATGGGCAAATGATTCCTTTTGGTTAAATCCAATAACTAAAATTAGAGATGCAGGAACAGAAAGAAGATTTGTGCAGATTGGTGCTGAAAACCTGGAAGGACTTCTTATCACATACAAAAGCGGTGGAGTTACCCCAGGCGATTCATACTTGTGGCAGATTGATAAAAAAACAGGAATGCCAGAATCTGTGAAAATGTGGGTACAAATTATTCCTGTTGGAGGAGTTGAATTTAGCTGGGAAAACTGGCATACAACATCGGGAGGTGCTAAAATTGCGCAAAAACACGAAGGCCTTTTTACCATTGAAGTTTCAGAATTAAAAACTTGGGCTTACTTATCGGAATATCCCGAAAAGGATGAATTTAAAATATTAGAAAATATGAATTGATAAAATACATTATCACAATCTAAATTTATTTCATCACTAATCTTCTAATAGTGAAAGCATTCCAAAAAAGGAGTAGAAAATTTAACATTAATATCCTAAATAGATGAAGATTTTAAAATGCTTATACTACCTTTGTATCCCATAAGTATAGCAGGCATTTCAAAAGAAACTTATGGCATCTCAAAAAAATACTAAATTCATCTTTGTTACTGGTGGTGTAACCTCTTCCTTAGGAAAAGGAATAATAGCAGCTTCTTTGGCAAAACTATTGCAAGCGCGTGGTTTCTCGGTTACAATCCAAAAATTGGATCCCTACATTAATGTTGATCCCGGAACCCTTAATCCTTATGAACACGGAGAATGTTTTGTGACGGAAGATGGTGCAGAAACAGATTTGGATTTAGGACATTATGAAAGATTTCTGAACATCAATACATCTCAGGAAAACAATGTTACTACAGGTAGAATTTATTACAATGTAATTACAAAAGAACGAGAAGGTGCCTATTTAGGTAAAACAGTCCAAGTAATTCCTCATATCACCGATGAAATCAAACGAAATATTTACGCTGTTGCCGATAAGAATGAATATGACATTGTCATAACAGAAATTGGAGGTTGTGTTGGTGATATTGAATCACTTCCTTTTATTGAAGCCGTTAGACAAGTAAAATGGGATGTTGGCACTAACAATTTCCTTGTCATCAATTTGACTCTTATCCCCTATCTCAGAGCTGCTGGTGAATTAAAAACAAAGCCCACTCAACATGCTGTCAAGCAATTATTGGAGTCTGGTATTCAGCCTGATATATTGGTTTGCAGAACTGAACACAAATTACCTCAAGAAATTAGAAAGAAACTTGCCCTTTTCTGTAATGTGAACATCAATTCTGTAATAGAAGCCATGGATGCAGATTCTATTTATGATGTACCACTATTGATGAGAAAAGAAAAGCTGGATGAAAGGGTTTTAGCTAAGTTAAAGCTTTCTCATAAAGTAGAGCCTGAACTTACGCAATGGAAGAACTTCTTAGGAAAGTTAAAGAACCCGATTTCAGATATCAACATTGCTTTAGTCGGCAAATACATTGAGTTACCTGATGCCTATAAATCCATAACAGAAGCGTTCATTCACGCTGGAGCTGAAAATGAAACCAAGGTAAACGTAAAATGGATTCATTCTGAAGAGGTAAATGCTGAAAATGTAAAGTCATTGCTAGATAATGTACATGGAGTATTGGTTGCACCTGGTTTTGGAGAAAGAGGGATTGAAGGGAAAATAGAAACCATTAAGTATTGCCGTGAAGAAAAATTACCTTTCTTTGGAATTTGTTTAGGAATGCAATGTGCAGTGGTTGAATTCGCAAGGAATGTCTTAGGATTAAAAGATGCTTCATCAACAGAGATGGAAGTTAAAACAAAGAATCCAATTATTGATTTAATGGAGGAACAAAAAAGCATTACCCAAAAAGGCGGTACAATGCGCTTGGGATCATATGCTTGTGACCTCAAAAAGAATACAAAATCTTACCAAGCATACGGAAAAACAAAAATTAATGAGCGTCATAGGCATAGATACGAATTTAATAACAGATATTTGCAAGATATTGAAGCTGCTGGCATGAAAGCTACAGGAATTAATCCGAAAACAGGATTAGTTGAAATAGTAGAAATCCCTGAGCATCCTTGGTTTGTGGGTACTCAATTTCACCCAGAGCTAAAGAGTACTGTTTTAAATCCACATCCTTTGTTTGTGCGATTTGTAAAAGCAAGTTTAGAACATAAAATATTATCAGAATCGAATTAATTACAATTTAGATGGACAAAAATCAAGCGACAGGACTTATCCTGATTTCTATTTTAATGATTGCTTATTTCTGGTTTTTTGCGGATGCACCGCAGCAACCTGAAAACATTGAAAGTAATCAGGTAGAACAAAACGACCAACAACAAAAGGAAACCACAGCATCCAACACTAATCAAGCTGCAGCTGTAATTGAAAGCGACTCTAGCCTAAATCGATCGCTAGTCAATCAATTTGGAGCTTTTGCAGGTGTTGCTAAAGGAGAATCTCAAATTTCTACCTTCAACACTGAAACTATAGCCATTCAATTTAATTCGAAAGGTGGAAAAGTAAAAAGTGTGGAATTAAAAGACTTCAAAACTTTTGATGGACAACCGCTTATCATCACTAATGAAGAAGATGAGGAAAAGGAGCTTTTATTTAATACAGCAGCAGGTGAAGTCAATTTGTATGATTTATATTTCGAAATGCAAGGTTCTCCTAAACGAAACCTTTCTAATGGAGACACTATTCAAATTAAGTTTGTTGCTCAAGTTGCTCCCAATAAAAGTATAGAACAAATTTATACCTTATCAGGAAATCAATATCAAGTAGGTTATTCGTTGGCTTTCAATGGCTTCACTAATGAAATTCTAGGTGACCAGTTGACGCTTCGTTGGAATAAAAAAATGCGGAAGTTCGAAAAGGATCTCGAACAAAGTAGAACCAAAGTTACGATGAACTACTATTCTACCGAGGAAGGAATGGATGGTTTAAGTGAACGTTCTGACGATGACAGTGAAGAAGTAGCAGAACCCGTGAAATGGTTCTCATTTAAGCAAAACTTCTTTATGGAAGCCTTAATTACGGATATTCCTATGAAAAGAGCTGAGTTTGCTACTGACATTGAGGACTTATCTGATGAATATGTAAAAAGAGGTAAAGCCAAAGTTGAAATTCCTTTATCTGAAGTAAGTAATAGAGCTGGTGAATTCAAATATTACTTTGGCCCCAACAATTACAAGACACTTCAAAAAGTTGCTCCTGATTTTGAGGAAAATGTTTACTTAGGGTGGTTCCCAATTAGCTTGGTAAATAAATATGTGATTATCAATGTATTTTACATATTGGAGAAATACATCAGCAGTTATGGCTGGATCATCATCATTCTGGTATTATTAATAAAATTAGCACTCTCCCCTCTGTCATATAAGTCTTATGTATCGATGGCTAAAACCAAAGTTTTAAAGCCACAATTGGACGAAATTAAGGAAAAGCATGGTGGGGATATGCAAAAAGCGCAGGCAGATCAGATGGATCTCTATCGTAAAGTAGGTGTAAACCCGCTCTCCGGTTGTATACCATTGCTGCTTCAAATGCCGATTCTATTTGCCATGTTCTACTTCTTCCCAAGTTCAATTGAGCTACGGCAAGAATCATTTCTTTGGGCAACTGATTTATCCACTTATGATAGTGTATTAAGCTTACCATTTGAAATTCCATTTTATGGTGATCACGTGAGTTTGTTTACGATCTTAATGACCTTGTCTACTTTATTGATTACTTGGTCACAAGGTCAAGTAAGTTCGGTTCAAGGACCGATGAAAAACATTCAATATTTCATGCCCGTGATTTTCATGTTTGTATTGAATAGTTTCCCAGCAGCCTTGAGTTTCTATTATTTGATTGCCAACTTAATTACCTTCGGTCAGCAAACTTTAATCAGAAGAATGATTGATGAAGATAAAATCAAACAAATATTAGAAGAGAATAAGAAGAAAAATGTAAACAAAAAGACTTCTAAATTTCAGCAACGATTGCAGGAAGCAATGAAAGCAAGTGAGGAAGCAAAAAAGGAAAAAGATAAAAATAAAAAGAAGAAAAAATAACACTTCTTTCAACGTAAATATTAATCTAAAGGTGAGTCAGCAACGACTCACCTTTTTTTATCGCCTATTTTTAAGAAATTTTTGTAATCTTATTAAACAGCAATTTCAACACTGAAAGTTGGGGGGATTCTAGTTTGTAACCATGATGTTTTGAATTTTTGATAAAAAATACAGCTTTATAGGTATTGTTTTATAATTTAATTATTCAAAATATTGTTAATTGAAACAATAACGTCATGATCTACCTATTCAGAACAATTTTATGAAGCTTTTCTATACTTTTATTCTTTTGTTTGTCGCTCTCAGTTTACCACTCCATTCGCAGCCAGAAACGATAGAATTTCGGCATATGGATAAAGCTACTGGACTAGATCAACCCTTCCCCTTCCATATAATACAGGATCAAAAAGGTTTTATATGGATAGCTGGGCAAAACGGACTGTGGCGTTATAGTGGAAGCCAATTCAAGCACTTTTATCACATATCAAACGACAGTAATTCCCTTGCCTATGATTTTATTTGGCGAATTTTAGAAGATAAAGAAGGGAATATTTGGGCTGGAACCTATGGCGGAGGTCTTTCAAAATACGATCCAGTAAAAAATTTATTCACTAATTATAGATATGATAAAGATGATCCTAAGTCCATAAGCAACGACCAAGTCAGAGGTTTGGAAGAAGATGGAAATGGTAATATATGGGTTGGTACCAATAAAGGATTAGTCCGGCTCGATGTCAAAACAGGGGAATTTGAGAGGTTTTCCTTAGCTGATGGCCTTTCAAGCATGGTTATTCGTGATCTCAAGCTGTCTGAAGATGAAAAAAAGCTCTTTGTTGCTACTGCAGGTGGGCTCAATATTCTTGACTTATCCACTAATACTTTCAAGGTGATCGATACTAGTTTACCTGAAGGCTACAGGCTAAACTACAATTATGTATATGACATATTTGAACTCAAAAGAAATGAAATAATGATTGCCACCGGGAGAGGCCTCCATATCATGAATTTAAAAAATGACAAAGTAAAATTGATTCCATCGAATGTTGAGAATAAAGGACCAAGTAGTACAGTCATTTTCAGTATAAAACCAGACCCTTTAGATACCAATAGATTGTGGTTGGCAACCATGAATGGCATTAATAGCTACAATATCAAAGAAAAGCGATTTAGCAAAATTAATGCGGTTCAAAAGAACACAGACGATATTGGTGGTCGCAACATATACAATGTTTTTAAAGATAGAAATGGAGGGCTATGGGCAGGAGTAAATAATGCTGGTATATATTATAGTCATCCTTCATTTAACAAGTTTAGAACGGAGAATTTTCTAGACGAAGGAATTGAAAAATACTTAAATCGATACACAAGCTTCATTCGACATAACGAAGAGGAAATCCTTATTACCACTTATTCAGGCTTGGTAGTTTGGAATCATAAAACCAATAAAAGACAGCTTTATAAAATTCCTGATCCTGAAAATCTAGATATCAATCGTCTTAGTAGCATTACACGCACAGGAAATGGTCAATATCTGATTTCGGTTTGGGGTAAGTTTGCGTATTTATGGGATCATCAGAAAAGGAAACTAAGTACCCTGCAAGACAACTCTAAGTTTAGCAATATAACCTTTAATTTAATTGCTTTTGGGGACAGCAAAGGTCGTGTATGGTTGGGTAATCGTGATAAAGGATTATTCCAATACTATCCAGCAACTAATCAAATCCAGCAATTCCCAGTAAGCGACCTCAGCAAACTGGAAAATAGTGGAGATGAACACGTGAAATACATATTTGAAGACAGCAAAGAAAGGCTATGGGTTGGAACAGCAGGGGGATTACATGTCCTAAATGAGAAAACTAACAACTTCACGAAATATGCTCCAAGTGAGAAGAAAAATACTTTGAGCAATGGTAATATTAATCATATCTCGGAAAGTCAAAACGGTGGATTATGGATTAGTACTGAACTAGGGTTATGCTATTTTGATTTTGAAAATGAAGAATTCAAAAGATATTTTAAAGAAGATGGTCTACCTTCAAACGTAATCAGCAGTGCTTTAGAAGATGATAATGGTGATTTATGGGTAGCTACGGCTTCTGGTTTAGCCAGAATTCAACAAAATGGAAAAATATCAAATTTTGACCAAAGTGATGGATTACTTGACGAGTATTTTGTCTTCGGATCGGCTTACAAAGATGATTCTCTGGGATTAATTTTTGGCACATCAACTGAACTTGTCATTGTCAATTCTGATCAAATTGTTTTCAATTCCGCCACACCACAAATTCAACTAGAGAAGTTGATAATTAATAATGAAGTAGCCAGCCCACAAAACAGGCCAGACGTCTTGAAAAAAGGGTTTGCAAGGACCGACTACATAAAACTAAAGCAATCAGACTATTTAGTTAGCATAACCTTCGATGCCCTAAATCTAATAAATGGTCATAAAAATGAATATTCAGTGTTTTTAGAAGGCTGGGATAAAGATTGGAGAGCGCCAACCAAAGATCGTTCGGTAAGTTTTAGTAAACTGACGCCAGGAAATTACAAACTACATATTAAAGCAAGTAATGATGAAAAAGTTTGGTCCAAAGCACAGGTCGGCTTAAATATTGAAGTAATGCCTTTTTGGTATGAGTCTCTCCTATTTAGGTCATTACTAAGTATAAGCATCATCTCTTTAGTTGGTCTAATCATATACGGAAGATTCAATACCATTAAAAAGAATAATAAGTTGTTAGAGAAAAAAGTTAAAGATCGAACTGGTGAAGTCCTAGCGCAGAAAGAAGAAATTGAAAGTCAAAACGAAGTGTTACAATCTAGAAACAACCGAATTGAACTTTTATTAAGAGAGTTAAATCACAGAATAAAAAACAATCTACAGCTGATCTCAAGTATATTGAACCTGCATAGCCGGAGCACTCAAAACCAAGACGCAAAAATGGCACTAACCGAAGGCAAATTGAGAATGCAAGCACTCTCTCTATTGCATCAGAAACTCTATATGACAGAGAAATATACTGAGGTAAATTGCAAGGATTATATAAGAGAGTTGGTGGACTACCTGTCTATTGCGTTTAAAAGTAATTATTCCGATGTAGATTTCAAGTTAGACACAGATGACTTCAAATTAAATTTGGATCAAGCTGTGCCTTTAGGATTAATTCTAAATGAACTAGTGACTAATTCCTTAAAACACAGTGGAAAAGATAAATTAGTAATAGACTTGAAAGCCAAAAAGCAGGATGGAAAAATCTCTATCTCTTTACAGGATAATGGTAAAGGGATCAGTATGGAGCAATTTGAAAAAAGCAGTTCATTTGGCATCAGCATGATTAAATCTCTAGTAGAGCAAATAAATGGCGAATTAAGTGTAGGATGCAAAAATGGGCCACATTTCAAGCTAGAGTTTGTAAGCAAAGAAACAGATTAGTTCAATGGAAGAATATAAAAACATATTGATAATTGAAGACGAATTATTAATAGCTCAGGACCTCTCCTATTTATTGGAAGATTTAGGATTTAATTGTATTGGCATTGCAAAAAATTACGAACGAGCAATGTTCCTATTTAATACAAATGATGTGCATCTCATTCTCTGTGACATCAATATTGAAGGCGATAAAGATGGTATTGAAACGGTATTTGAATTAAATAAAATCAAAAAGACGCCTGTCATCTATCTGTCTGCTTATTCGGATCACGAACTCATAAAAAGAATATCAGATTCTTCTACATACGGTTATTTGGTAAAACCCTACAATGAAAGAAGCTTAGAGGTTGCAATTAATGTGGCCATTAACAAATTTTACGAATATGATTTCAAAGAAATAAATACAGATTTTTTATCTAATTTTACATCTAGAGAAATTGAGATTATCAAACTATTGGCTGCAGGTAAATCAAGTTCTGAAATAGCAGAAATACTATTCATCAGTCCGCAAACTGTATCAAAACACAGGAGTAATATTCTAAAAAAATCAGGATGTAAGAGTTCAACCGAACTAATACATCAATATTATCAGTAAATTGACTTACTTATAAAACACTGAATATCAATAACTTTACTTAAACACAAGTAAAGAAATACTTGAATAGTACCATTCTTAAAAATATTTCTTTAACTTATTGCATGAAATGTTGTCATTAATCAGGTCCATATGAGATTATACACTCACCCAAAATTAAGGATTACTGTTGAAGAGATCAATAATATTCCCTATATAAAGGAAGTATGGAGAGGAATACTGAACCCGGTCGTTTTCAGGGAATTAATAAATGTTTCTTTAGACATTTATGCAAAAGAAATTAAAAAGCATAAAATTACCGGTCAGGATAAATTCCTCTTATTTGCTGATGTTACTGAATTGGAGATGATCAGACAAGAAGAAATAACATGGCTTGACACTGAAATTAATCCTCAATATGAGAAGCTAGGATTCACCCATCAGGCAGTATTGTCTCCGATCACTTTAATAGCTGCAAATAAAGTGGATGAATACAATACCGATGATGAGAAGGCACCTTTTGTAACCAAAGTATTTAGAGATCATAAAAAGGCTTTAAAATGGTTTTTGGATGATGCTATCAAATAAGTCAAGACTATTCTAAAACAATCGATTCATCTTTAGGGTATTTTACATCATAAAAAAACATCCTGTTTTCAGTTTTATTACTTTCTATCTCCATATCCCATCTTAACTCGCCTGTTTTTTCATTGTAGTTAGCTTTAGATAATTTTTCTACTGATACTTCTATGTCATCTCTAAGTGAAACTGGAACTTGATCATATAAAGTTAAGTCTACTTTTTGAGATTTAGTGTTCCTCACTTCAATATCAAACCCTAATTTCTTATTTCTATTGAAGCCTATAAAACTACTTTCATTATAATCATCAATCTTATTTCGCTCTATTACAATGCTTTTATCATTTCCCAACGAAATCTTTAAAGTATCAATAGTCGCATTAGCATTTAAAATGGATGTACCTACAAATGATCCTTCAAAGAACAATTTTGCCTCACCCTCCATCAAATTATATTGATCCCAATTTGCAATTCCAGCAACCAAATAGGCATTTTTATCCAATTTAGGGATTGCAACATATCGATAATCTGCTTCCATTTCATATTTTTTTAAATCAATATAGGTCGGAGGACTCCCTGATTTAATGGTGTATGGCTCATCCACTTCAAATTCTACATTGGTTTGTCTTTTGATGGTGCTAGCGGTCATTCTTTTTGCTGATTGATCAGCATTTATTGAACTTGCACCTCTTATTTTTACTTTGTTGCTAGACCTACTTCTCTCTGAAGCATAACCTGTTACAACAACCTCAGACAATTGCTGAACATCCGAACTCAAACTAACATTCAAGACTGAAGAATTTACATTTACTGTTTTTGTCTTCATTCCGATATAACTAAACCTAAGTTGATTTGATCCTTTAGGCATTGTTATCGAATAGTTTCCTTGAATATCAGTATTGGTTCCAATAGAAGTTCCAGTAACAAGCACATTAACTCCTGGTATTCCTTCGCCCGTTTCTGCATCCATTACAGTCCCCTTTACTGAATTATTGCTGACTCTTAAATTAGATAAAATATTATCTTGAAAATTGGTATATCGAGCATAATCTAAAAACCAGGTTTCTAATTCTGGTGCTTGTTTATTTTGATTTGGCTCACCATTAGAAAATCTTAATTTCACATTATTCCAATCTTCTCCTGTTTGCTGGAAAATCTCCGCTTGATATTCTAAATTAATAGGTTTAGTAATATCAATTACATTTAATCTGTATTTAGGAAACCAACCTGCTCCATTCACAAAATAGCTAATTTCAAATGATGAATTGGCAGTATCAAGCGCTTCTAGCTTAATTAATATATTACTCTTTTTTTCGTTTTTATTTCCTTTTGTTATTATTAATTGGCTGTTTAAACTGCTTAATCTTGATTTTAAATTCTTTATTTCAAGATTAATTTCGGATTGCTCAGTTTTAATAGCAGTTAATTCTTTCTCATAAAGACTTAACATTTGAAGCAATTGATTGGAAGTCACATTTTCACTTCCAAGATTTTTATTGGCTGAAATAAGAATCTCCTTCTCATTTAAAACCTCAATTCTATTAGTTTTTCTTCTAAGTTCTGATTCTACATTCTCAATAATTGACTGGATGCTGTCAACTCTTTTTGTATTTTTTTCTTTTTCCAAATAATCAAATTGATGCTGAACTGACAGAATTTTTATATCACCAGTTCCTTTAACATTTATGCTGTTTGGATCTAAGAGTGCTGAAAGAGATTTTAAAACAACAGTATGTTCTCCTTTCCTCAAATTAATTTCTCCAGCCCTAAAAATTTGAGCTCCCTGTAGATAAACTGTAACTTCTTTCGTCTCTGTTTTTAAAATTTTTTCACTGTCTCCAGTTTGAGCATAGATTGGATTAGAAACTAAAATAAATATAAAAAGTAAAAGAGAAGGTTTCATAGTATGTTCATTAATAAATGGTAGAAATAAAATTAAAGGGAGCTTATTCAAACAATTTTACATCCTCTATTAACTCAGGTGTAACTTTGAAGAATTCTTCATGAATATTAAAGGCAGGCTCACCATTTCTTTCCAGCTCTTTATAAAAGCTCTCCTCATTCATTTCATAAGAGTTTACATTATCCCATAAATTATATCTTAGGATATTCATGACTTGCCTTTTCAAAGTTTCATCTACTATTAAGAATAAAGACTCCAATCTTCTCTCAAATGAACGAACCATCATGTCTGCACTTCCTCCGTATACTTTTGGCTCACCATTATTATGGAAATAGTAAATTCTTGAATGCTCCAAATAATTTCCGACAATAGACCGAACCGAAATATTTTCGCTCAAGCCTTTTCTACCTGGTCTTAAACAACAAATTCCCCTAACGATCAACTTAATCCTTACCCCTGCTTGAGAGGCTGCATATAATTCTTCAATAGTTTCTTTATCTTCCAAAGAATTGATTTTGATGCAAATACCAGAAGGTAAACCTGCTTTGGCATTTTCAGCTTCTTGCTGTATCAAATGAATTAAGCGGGTTCGCATATCTTTAGGAGCTGTGATTAATCGCTCATATTCATGTGGTAAACTATGACCAGTAATTACGTTAAAGAACTCGGAAATATCTTGAGCATAAATTTCATCAGTAGTCATCAGTCCAATGTCTGTATATAACCTCGCAGTTTCTTCATTATAATTACCACTGGCCATATGTAAATAGCGCGTCACTTTTTCTTTTTCCTTGCGAACAATCATCAGTAGCTTGGTATGTGTTTTATAACGACTTATACCATATATCACAAAGCAACCTGCTTTTTGCAGTCTTTTCGCTTCTCTTATGTTGTTCTCTTCATCAAAGCGAGCTTTCACTTCAAAAAGCACAGAAACATGAATTCCATTCTCTGCTGCTTTCAATAAAGCATTTGTAATTCTTGAGTCTTCTGCCAAGCGATAGATTGTTAGCTTAATGGACAAGACTTTCGGATCTTCCGCTGCCTTTTCGAGCATATCAATTACTGGTTCAATATTATTGTATGGATGATGCAATAATATATCTCTGTCCTTCAATATCTCAAAAATATTATCAGAATCAGATTTATGCTCTGGAAATGCTAAAGGTGGAACCGGATCAGGTGTTGTAGGTATTTTATCTTTAAACTCTGTATGTTTAATGATCTGCCACAAGGCACTATAATCCACCAAATCTCCTTTCTTGAATTTGAAGATATTGTCTTTGTCTATTTCCCATCGGTCGCAAAGGATTTTCATCATCCATTTGTCATAATCCTTATCGATTTCAATACGCACAACCCTACCCGTTTTTCGAGTTTTGAGTTTTTTACGCATTTCTTCAAGGAAATTCGCCTCAATGTCATCACTCTCCTCTAGCGTAAAATCTCCATTTCTTGTGATCCTAAATAAATTGACTGATAAAATCTCTATATTTCTAAATAACTTCTCAATGTTCGCTTTAACTATCTCTTCAATAGGAATAAACAGCATTTTATCATCACGCTCTACCTCATAAAATCGTTGGATATTCTGTGGAATCTGAATAAATGAAAGCTTTTTATTATCCTTCTTCTCCCCAAAAGACCGGGTAACTACTGAAAAAATAAGTAATTTGTTCATTAGTATTGGGAAAGTATGATAATTATCATAAACCATAGGAGTGAGCATAGGAAATATGATTTTATCAAAAAAACTATTCGCCTTTTTAAGCTCGCTTGCAGTCAAATCACTCAACTCAGCAATTTTAAAATTATTCTCTTCAAAAAGAGGCTCTAGTTCATCCTCGAACAACTGGTTTTGTGCTTTTACGAAATTCTGGCATTCTGTTAATAATTTCTTCCTGAATGGTAATTCTCTTAATCCAGAATAATCAATTCTCTCTCGTCCATAATCAATATAATTATAGAGTGAACCTACACGGATCATGAAAAACTCGTCTAAATTAGAAGCTGTAATAGCTAAAAATTTAAGCCTATCAAATATGTTCCGATCGGGCTTACGCGCCAAATCCAATACTCTATAATTGAATTGCAACCAGCTTAAATCTCGGCTGACTAAATTACTTTTATTAATTAATGATGTTATTCTATCTATTGCCATGGATAATGATTCAATTTCTAAATTTAAAAAGCTTTTGGCTTATTTGTTCGATAAAGAAGAAAATTTTAGTTTGGAGTTAGAACTTAACCTTAAACAACAAATAAACGAAAATGCGCCTAATTGTAAGCTTAATTTCCATTAATCTATTGTTAATCTGCCAAACTCAGGCACAAAAGAAAACGAAAATTAAGTTTTCAACAAATGAATGGCAAAATGAAGCGCTGATTTTACAAAAAATCGGGCAACATTTCACTCCTAAATACTATTCGTTTAAAGAAATCCAGTCTTAAAATGAAGGATATGTATTTGAATTGGAAGAAAGCTGACTTCAATACTTTAAAAATTTCTGATCGAAGCCCTGATAATTATTTGCAAATGAGATTAAACTGGTCTCTGACAATTAGGATGTAAACTCAGAAGATCAATATAACTGTCTATAATAAAAAGATTAATTTTATAATGTATTAAATCTATAATTAGTTTTTATGAATGACTTTATCAGGCTATTAATAATTTCAAGTATATGTTTTATTGGTTCAATTAATTTAAATGCACAATCCAATTTTATAGATGGGTTTTACATTAACAAGCAAGGAGACACTACTTATACAAAAGTTCGTTATTATTCTGGCATCAATTCATATCGAATTTGTGAAACACTTTCAGAAGATGGAAATATCATTACTTATTTACCAAAAGATGTTAAAGGTTACGGGTATAAAAATGATGCATCATTTTCTTCAAATGTGATTGATAGCGTGTTTCTTCAAAATGTAATTAAAGGGACTATATCTTTATATGAAAAACAGAATACTTACTATATAAGCACAAAAGACACAGTCTATCAAATTAAAAATTCTTCAAAGTTGGTAGACAGAAATGGAAAGACTTATATCACCAACCAAGATATCTGGAAAGGACGACTATATTATTTAGCAAAAAATGATGTAGAGCTCAAAGAGTTAATCGATCAGCTCTATTTTAGAAAGAAAGATTTGAAAAAATTTGTAATTCAGCTAAATATAAAAAATCAGACTAACTATACCGACTTAGACATTCAGAACAACTTAGACAAAGTTAATTGGGGCTTGAGAATTGGTCAGCAATTCAATAGACTGACAAAAAATAGTGGCGGTTATTATCCGGACATCAATGACCTATATAACAGTCAAAGTCAAACAATAAGTCTCTTCGCAACATTTAATGTGCCAGAATTTTCTAAATCACTGAGCTTCAACACCGAATTATTGCTTAGCCAAATTAGGTATAGTGGATCGAGAATAGATTCCAATTCAAGTCCTGTTAATGAATATGAGACAAATTTCCACTATATCCAGATAAGTACACCTATTTATCTCTCCTATCGATTAAATCAAAATAGTTTATTCTTAAGTATACTTGCTGGTGCCAATACTCAATTTAATATTAATGACGAGTACAGTACTAAAAGAACAACAATAATAGGGCAATATGAACAAGAATCGGTAGAACAGCCATTTATTCCTTACAATTTTCAACCTGGAATTCTCCTAGGTTTATCAATTGGATTAGAGTTAAAAGAAATAGAAATTGGAATTGACACACGTTATATTCGTTTTTCTAAACTAAATAAGGAATTGAACTTATTTGTAAATCAACAACATATTAACGCAGGGTTCTATATTAAATTCTAATGGCAGGATCATTCGCTCGTTTAAAACATAGAACCATTAATAGTTTTATTCTTCATATAGTTGACTACCAGAAGTATTTCAATATAGGATTAACTTAGCTGGCTTATACATTCCTGAAAAGCACCATTTCGATTCAGATAATCAAGATGACATTTAAAAAAACGGAAATCATATTACAGTTTTTTTGCTGCCCACCTTTAAGTAATTTCAAACAGTAGAAATTAAACTAATTAGCTCAAAGGAAAAACATTTGAATAAAAAAAATCTACATTTCATTTTGATACATCGTAATTTGATGTATATTTGTATTATGTATTCAAAAGAACTATTAAAAGGCACGCTGGGAGTTATCATTTTAAAACTCTTAGAAGAAAACGGTAAAATGTATGGCTATGAAATCTGCCAAAAGGTAAAGGATATTTCGGATGGCAAAATTTTAATTAAAGATGGCAGCCTGTACCCTACTCTCCATAAATTATTGAAAGATGGAATATTGACCACTGAAGAAGTAAAAATTGGTAAAAGAATACGGAAATACTACACCCTAACTCCTAAAGGACAAGGAGAAAAGAAGGTGGTAGTAAAAGAATTAGAAGATTTCATAGAGACGTTGAATAAAATTGTATTTACGGATAACAAAACTTCTCCTGCGCTATGATTACGGATGAGCAATTTTCATTTATCAGCCAAAAAATCAAAAACAGTGGGATTTCTCAAAAGGAAGTTCAGGACGACCTGATTGATCATTTTTGCTGTTTAGTAGAAATTGAAATGCAGAGAGGAAATACATTTGAAGAAGCCTATACTTACGCTTATCAACAAACTACCCCCAATGGATTTGAGGAAATACAACTTGAAACTTTCTTTTTATTAAACCATAAAAAAATAATACTCATGAAACAGTTCACTTACATTTCGGGCTATCTATTTGCCCTATCGACCACAGCGGGTGCATTTTTTAAAATTATGCATTTCCCTGGTGCAAACATTATGTTGTTTTCAGGATTAATGGGACTCTCCTTTATTTTCTTGCCCCTATTGCTATTTAATAAGTTCAAGGATAAAGTTTTCAACCTGATGTCTGAAAAGTTAAAATGGATCTTTGGAACACTAAGTCTAATGCTACTCTTAGTAGGCAGCAGTTTCAAAGTGCTTCATTTACCTGGGGCTATGATACTTTTAGGAATTGGAATGTTCATTTTCGGCATTTTGTTCTTACCATTTCTATTTTTTAGAATGTTCAAATCAAGTCAAGAACAAGCTGTCAGTTAATGAAAAAAATTGCACATATATCAGCCTGGATATTCGGCTTCATATTTATGACAGGAATGTTCTTTTCATCTTTGAAGCTACCCTTCGCCAACATTTTAATTTACTTAGGGGAAACTGTCTCTGGGCTGATATGTTTGCCATTGATTTTTTTCTTCAAATGGCAAGAACGTGAACTTACTGAAAACAGATTGCTATTTCAATGGATTTTTGGTCAATCAGCTGTGGCAATATTTGTAATCTCTAGCTGGCTGAGATTTGGTTATTCTTTCTATGCAAACCTCACACTAGGCATATTCTTTTCCATGCTCGCTTTTGCATTCCTTCCTCTCTTATTTTTTAATATGTACAGACAATCATTAGAGGAAATTTAAACTTTAGAGCATTGAAAAATATATTTTATTTAATTCTAGTTATTTCTGCTGTCATTAGTAGCTGCAGCAAAAAAGTTGAAAATTATGATGCTAGAGTCGCATTTGGTAATTTCAACGGGAAAAATGTGCTTTTAAAGCCTGTGGACTATATGAAGACCCCAGTGTCTAAAAAAATTGAACACCATCCTGAATTATTCACTCATTTGAATGATATAGAGATATTATCCATGGCTTATAATAGTGACAGCTTGATGATATCCGGCTTCGTGGTTCAACCTAAGAAGCCTGGGAAGTATCCGGTTATTGTATTTAATAGAGGAGGTCATCAAGAATTGGGGAGACTAGTAGTGGCAACTGCAGTAGAGGTAATGGGTCCATTTGCGGCAGAAGGATTTGTGGTAGTAGCTTCAAATTATAGAGGAAATAGTGGAAGTGAAGGCAAAGAAGAATTTGGCGGGAGCGATGTTAGAGACAATATCAATCTGATTTCTCATTTGCATGAAATTGGGAAGGCAGACACAAATAATATTAATTTATTGGGAATTAGCAGAGGTGGCATGATGAATTATTTGACCCTAAAGAATTACACGGGTGATAAAATTAAAGCTTCAGCAGCTATAGGTGGTGTTTCTGATCTAGAGATCACTCTACAACATCACCCTGAGATGGAAGGGGTTTACCAAGAGTTAATCCCTGACTATAATGAAAAGCCAAAAAAAGTACTTCAGGCAAGATCTGCTAATTATTGGGTAAATGAATTGCCAGATATTCCGTACTTAATTTTGCACAGCAACACTGACGACCATGTTCATTATTCACAGGCACTCATTTTAGCTGATAGTTTAAAGTACTATGATAGAAAGGTTAATATGCAAATTTTTGAAAACGATAGCCACGGATTAACAAATAACAGAGAAATAGTTTTAGAGAAGATAATAGAGTTTTTCAAGGAAGTTTCTCCAGCGCCAGAATTTTGAAAGAATTCAACAGTACAAAAGTCATATATCTATAAAAGAACAACTCTATTCTTGAATAAACACCATACAATGTTGCCAAGGAAGATTATCGATATTCTTTTGCAGCCTAAAGCCAGATGCCTCAAATTCTTTCACAGCTTGTGCTTCATTCATTTTATGAAGTCGCTTAATGGGGACACTATCATCTTCAGCCCTATACTCTATCAAATAAATTCTCCCATTGGGTTTTAGGGCTGATTTGATCGACTCCAACATTTCAATAGGGAAACTAAATTCATGATAAACATCCACCATCAGTACTATATCAATAGCGCTTTCCGGTAATTTCACACTCTTTTCGGTTCCCTTTACCAATTCAATATTTTCAATTCCTTCTGCGGATTTCTTTTTACGAATAGATTGAAGCATTTCTTCTTGAATATCTACTGCATACACTAATCCACCCTGAACTTTAGGAGCCATTTTGAAAACATGATACCCAGACCCTGCTCCAATATCAGCAATTACATCATCTGATTGTATATCCATATTCGTCAGTAGTGTGGATGTGTTTTCTTCTATCTCCCTTTCAGGTCTTTCCAACCAATTAATTCCCTGATACCCCATTACATGTGCTATTTCTCGGCCCATATACCATTTACCCGTTCCATATCGGTCACCTGATTTATAATAATATTCTGATTTTTGGGCAGAACAGTTTGACGCTAAAAAAACGAAAATAAAACTTAGGGATATGGAAGATAAATAATTCATTGAGATCTTTTTAAAGTAACATAATTATTAAACTCAATGTAGCGCTTATTGTTAGTTTTGAAAGTTTAAATCATTAGAGGAAGTAATTCTTCTAAATTAATCCAAGACCTTCTTTATTTCATTAGCCTTTTTCATTAATTCACTTAATGCTTTCGAATTACCTGAGTTTAATTCTTGTTCAAAAGCCTTTAATTGTAAGATGTATTCTTTTAAGGCATTACTAAGGTGAATTTTATTTTGAGTAAATATAGGTGTCCACATTTCAGGAGAACTTTTGGCTAAACGGACGGTGCTAGCAAAGCCACTACCGGCCAAATTGAGAATGTTCTTTTCATCTTTTTCGATATTTAAAACCGTTAAGCCTAGCATAAAGGAGCTTATATGAGATAAATGAGATACATAAGCCAAATGCTTATCATGGTTTTCTGCATCCATGAAAATGTTGTTGATTCCAACTGTTTCAAATAACCAAGTAGCGCATTTCTTTGCAAGATCATTGCATAATTCAAACTCACAAATAATATTTTTCTTTCCCTCAAATAATTTAGGAAATGCTGCTTCCGGCCCTGAATATTCTGTTCCAGCAATCGGATGTGCAGCAACAAATTGGGCTCTTTTAGGATGTTGATAGACACTTTCACAAATACTGCCTTTGGTTGATCCAGTATCAATTACTACGGTTTCATTAGAAATAGTTGATAATAGATCGGATAGTACAATCTGAATGGCACTAACCGGAATGGCTAAAATGATGACATCTGATTTTAGCATTTCTTTATCATTAGTTAATTTGATTTCATCAATGATATTCATTTCAAGTGCCTTTGAAGCATGGGCTGGATTTTGATCCACTCCATAAATCCTAATGTTAGGAAATTTATTCTTTACGGCTAAAGCAAAACTCCCTCCAATTAACCCTAATCCAATAACAGTAAGACTATTAACAATTTTATTCATGATTGATAGTTTTGAAGACGATCTAAAGCAGTTTTAAACTGATTTTCATTGGCGCATAAAGATATTCTAATATAGCCCTGTCCTTGCGTTCCAAATATAAATCCAGGACTGAGAAAAACTTTATATCCATATAGCAACTGATCCACTAGTTCTTCAGAAGAAGTATGTCCTGCTGGTAATTTTGCCCAAAGAAATAATCCTTGTTGATTATTACTAAAGGAGCATCCTAGTTTTAAAAGAATTTGTTCAGCTAATTTTCTTCTCTTGTGGTATATTTTGTTTAAACTTTCAAACCAATCATTACCCAAATTCAAAGCCTCAGTTGCAGCCAATTGCATTGGTTTAAACATTCCGCTATCCATATTGCTTTTCACCTTTAGAATAGCATCAACAAATTCTTGTTTACCTGCACACCATCCAATTCTCCAGCCCGCCATATTGTGGGATTTGCTTAATGAGTTAAGTTCAATAGCGACTTCAGAGGCCCCATCAATAGATAAAATACTTTGATAATCTGTATTCAAAATCATAGAATAAGGATTATCATTTACTATTAAAAACTCATGCTGCTTTGCTAATACTACTAGTTTCTGAAGTACTGCAATAGAGTACTGAACACCTGTCGGCATATGAGGTGAATTTAGCCAAAATAATTTCACCTGATCTAATTCCATTTTTTCAATCGCTTCGATATCAATCTGCCAATTATTTTCTTCTTTTAAATCATAATACCCAATCTTTGCTTGGGCTAAATTTGAAACAGCTGCATAGGTTGGATATCCCGGATTAGGAACCAAAACCTTTTCACCAGGATTCACAAATGCTTGAGTTATGTGCATGATACCTTCCTTGGAGCCAACCAAAGGTAAAATCTCTCTATCTGAATTGAGTTCGACATGGAAATATCGAGTGTAATAATCTGCTATTGCCTTTCTCAGTTCAGCTGTTCCTCTATAGGATTGATAAGCATGAACATCATCTTGAGCTGCCGAATCATTTAGTGCTTGTATTACCGATGCATGTGGAGCTAAATCTGGGCTCCCTATTCCAAGATTTATGATTGGAAAGTCATGACTATCCAAACTCCGCACTTCTTGAAGCTTTTTACTAAAATAATATTCTTCTACAGATTTAATTCGGTCAGCAATATTAATCATATTAATTTTTTTAAGAACAAAAAAGCCTGAACATCATGCTCAGGCTTTAATAATAATGATTTATCTATAATGTTTAGATATCTATTTTAGCATATTTAGCATTCTTTTCTATAAAATCTCTTCTTGGTGGAACTTCATCTCCCATCAACATGCTAAATAAATGATCTGCTTCGGCTGCTGATTCCACTGAAACTTGTTTCATTTTTCTAGTATGCGGATCCATAGTAGTAGTCCATAATTGTTCTGGGTTCATTTCGCCCAAACCTTTGTATCGTTGCAAATGAACGGCACCTTCTGTACCGTCTGGTGAAATTTCTTTTACCACTTCTACTCTTTCATCTTCAGTAAATACGTAGCGCTCTGTTTTACCTCTTTTAATTAAATAAAGTGGTGGCTGAGCAATGTATACATATCCCATATCAATCAACTCACGCATGTAGCGGAAAAACAAAGTCAAAATAAGCGTACGAATGTGTGATCCATCCACATCGGCATCGGTCATGATCACAATCTTATGGTACCTTAATTTTTCTAGATTTAGAGCTTTCTCATCATCTTCTGTACCAAAACGAACTCCTAATGCAGTTAGAATATTCTTAATCTCATCATTGTCGTAGATCTTATGTTCTTGTGCTTTCTCTACATTCAAAATTTTACCTTTCAAAGGTAGAATAGCTTGGAAATTTCGATCACGTCCTTGCTTTGCAGAACCACCTGCTGAATCTCCCTCAACAAGATACAATTCGCAAATAGATGGGTCTTTTTCAGAGCAATCAGCCAATTTACCAGGTAATCCAGAGCCAGACATCACGTTCTTTCTCTGCACCATCTCTCGAGCCTTCTTAGCTGCATTTCTAGCTTGGGCTGCTAAGATCACTTTCTGTACAATAGTTTTTGCTGCTTTAGGATTTTCCTCCAAAAAGTATTGTAATGTTTCAGACACACAGCTTTCCACTGCACCCATTACATCTGAATTCCCTAATTTAGTCTTAGTCTGTCCTTCAAACTGCGGTTCAGCCACTTTTACAGAAATAATAGCAGTTAATCCTTCACGGAAATCATCTCCTGTTATTTCTATTTTTTGTTTTTCTAAAAGTCCTGATTTATCAGCATAACTCTTAAGTGTTCTGGTTAAAGCTCTTCTGAAACCAGAAACATGTGTACCTCCCTCGATAGTATTAATATTATTCACGTATGAAACTACATTTTCACTATAGGAAGTATTGTAATTTAATGCAACTTGAACAGGAACACCATTCTTTTCCCCTTCCATATAAATAGGCTGAGGAATCAATTTTTCACGACTTACATCAAGATATTCAACGAACTCTAATAAACCTCCTTCTGAAAAGAAATTTTCTTCTTTAGAATCTCCGTTTTCATCTTTATCTCTATGATCTTGTAATTTTATTTTAATTCCAGCATTTAAATAAGCCAGTTCTCTTAATCGAGAGGCAACAGTTTCATATTTAAATTCTGTTTCCATGAAAATGGAAGCATCTGGCTTAAACTGGATTTTTGTTCCGGTAACATCTGTTTCCCCTACTGGCTTTACAGGCTCTTTTGGAAATCCTTCAGAATATTCCTGCTCGTAAATTTTACCATCACGGCTATATACAGTAGCCTTTAACATAGTAGATAAGGCATTCACACACGAAACCCCTACACCATGCAACCCACCTGAAACTTTATAAGAATCTTTATCGAACTTACCACCTGCATGCAAAACAGTCATAACCACTTCCAATGCTGAGCGTCCTTCCTTTTCGTGAATATCTACAGGGATACCACGACCATCATCCATTACCGTAACGGAATTATCTTCGTTAATTTCTACCGTAATGGTGGTACAATGTCCTGCCATGGCTTCATCAATGGAGTTATCCACCACTTCCCATATCATGTGATGAAGTCCTTTTACCCCAACATCACCAATGTACATGGCTGGTCTTTTCCTAACTGCTTCTAAGCCTTCTAAAACGGTAATATTACCCGCTGAATAATCTTTGTTCTTATTATCTTTTTCTGTACTCATAGTGTTTTTACCAAAAGGTCAAAAATAGGTTATTTTAATGGATTTTGATAGCTTTCTTATGTGTTTTTTACTCTTCTAAGCATTATCTACATCTAAAAGAATCTAAAAATAAATTTGTCACTACTATTTAAATACTATATATTTAGTTTTAAATAGATTGATTTATGAAAAACACAGTATTTCTTTTAGTATTTTTTATGGTTGTATGCCAGATTTCTAAAGCTCAAAAATCATTTAAATTCTACAAAAAACAAGATTCTATTGACTACAATCATTATAGAATGATTATGACAAAAGGCTACCAATATACCGTAATAGATGGAATTCTGAGAAAAGAATTAGTAGATACTACATACCAAGATAGTGAAAACTTTATAGGATATGATTCTGCCAGCAAGCTATTGCGTGAAATTCCCAAATTTGAATATTATATCCGCAAACAAAATGAGCAATATACTAAAGGGGATCAGCTCAAAAAGACCAATCGATACGATACTATAACTCATTTATCTTTTGAGGGTCGAGATTTAAAAAAGCTTCCTGTGCTCAAACTTCTACAATGCAAAAACCTGAAGGAAATTGAATTAGTTAATACCTCAGTAAAAAAAATCCCTTGGTTATTAAACTGGTCAATTTTTGGATTAGACAGCTTACAAACTGTCAGAATCTATAATCATACTCCCAATAAGCAAATAAAATTCAAAAAGAACACGAACGTTACTGAACTAGTTTACAGAGATAGTCCCTACTCTCCTATTCCCAAAGATTTCCACAAACTTGAAAATGTGAAAGAGATAGATTTTGCAAGAAATGACTTCCGTAAAGATGCTAAATTCCATCTTGACAAGCTTAAAAATCTTAAGCACCTTAACTTATCACGTAATAATATTGACTTAAAAAACTTAGCTGAGGATACAGTAAACAACTTGAAATATATAGTACTGTCCTTCAATAATTTAACAGCTATACCAAAAGAAATTGGTTTTTTGAAAGATCTGGTGGATTTACAATTTGCAGAAAATGATATTAAAAGCGATTTGATTCATCCAGCTTTGGGTAGTCTTAAAAATTTGAAAGTTCTTTCGTTTTACAAAAATGATTTAGACAGCTTACCTCCGTTTATCTTTGATTTAAAAAACTTAGCGGAGTTAGACTTATACTATAATAGGATAGAAAAAATTCCAAACGAATTAGGACATCTGAAGAACTTGGAGAAATTTTATGTGGCACATAATCAATTGTTCAGCATACCAGAAAGCATTGGAGAATTGAAATCCTTAAAGGAATTTTATATCCATCACAATAGGATTTCATATTTACCAGAAAGCATCGGAAACTTAAAGAAGATTACTGATTTTCATATTCACAATAATTACTTTCAAGGCTTCCCTGAATTTGTCTTAAATTTTGATAAGCTGGAAGATTTAGACATCTCTTTTAACGAAATACATAAATTCCCTCCTGAACTACTTAACCTTAATCACCTAAAATATTTATGGATGAGGGGAATTACTTTTGAAGCTTCAGGAAAAGACGAAGCCAAAGAATTAAAAGAGACATTAGAAACTTTGCAGAAAAATGGAGTAAAAATTAGTATTGAATTGGATCAGAAAATAACTCAGAAGTCTGAAGAAACAGAACTCCAATTAGTTGATTAAAATAGCTATATAATCAACTTAGCGCCATATTTCTCTTATTACCAATGAATAGGTTCTGTACTTTTCGACACTAGAAAATCATTACATCTGCTAAATGGTTTAGATCCAAAAAAACCACGATGTGCAGCAAACGGAGAAGGATGAGGCGATTCAATCACAAAATGTTTATTCCTGTCAATTACGGCACCTTTTTTCTGCGCATATGCACCCCATAAAATAAAAACTAAATCTTCCTTTTCATCAGAAAGCTTCTGAATAGCTGCATCTGTAAACTCCTCCCAGCCCTTCTTTTGATGAGAGCCGGGGGATTTAGCCGCAACCGTTAAGGTAGCATTTAATAATAGTACCCCCTGCTTAGCCCAGCCAGTCAGGTCCCCATTTGGGGGCATAGATTTTCCCAAATCGGTTTTTCTTTCTTTAAATATATTCACCAAGGAAGGAGGCATTGGAACTCCTGGATGGACAGAAAAACATAAGCCATTAGCTTGCCCTGCGCCATGATAAGGATCTTGACCCAATATGACTACTTTTACTTCATCAAAAGGACAAGCATCAAAAGCCTTAAATATTTCTTTTGCAGGAGGATAGATTGTTTTATTTAGAAATTCAGACTTAACAAAACTTGCTAATTCATGAAAATAATTCTTCTCAAATTCACTTCCGAGTTTATCTTTCCAGCTTTTTTCGATTTTTACTTCCATTGATTCCAATTTTTCCAAAATTATAAAAAGTTATAAAAACCAAATAGTTTTCCATTGAATGTAATAAATCAATAAACTATTCATGCGCTAGAAACGTTGATTTGTTTATATTTACATTATGGTTCAGTCAATCACAAAAGGTATACACGTTAGCATCGAAACAGAATTTCAACCGGAGTACAGCAGCCCGGTTCAATTTCACTATGTATTTACATATAAGGTAGTGATTGAAAATAAAGGTGATCAGACTGTGCAACTGCTCCGTAGACAATGGTTCATTCATGATGCAGGCTTTGAAATTAAAGAAGTAGAAGGCGAAGGTGTAATTGGCCAGCAGCCAATCTTGGAACCAGGACAAAAACACACTTACGTTTCTGGATGTAATTTAAAATCACCATACGGAAAAATGCATGGCTACTATTTTATGGAAAGAATGCTTGACGGACAATTAATTGAAGTAAGAATTCCAGAGTTCAACATGATTGTTCCTTATAAACTGAACTAAATTGAATTTCTTTTTAGCACAAGAATACTTCAAATATTTCCATTTAAAGACTGATGAGCATTCGCTCCACTCCCCTTTCTTCTATCATTTTTATCTTAAATTGATCAAAAGTAGTAGCATTTCAAATGATTGCAAAAGCATTGAAGAAAACAGGGCTGCGCTACTAAAAGATGAAACCGAATTTGTAATAAAAGATTTAGGAGCAGGCTCAAAGGTGAATCAATCTAAATCAAGAACAGTAAAATCTATTGCTCGACACAGTTTATCTAACCCGAAATTTTCACAGTTTTTATATAGGATAATACAGCATTTCAATTTTGAAAGTATCATAGAATTAGGCACTAGCCTAGGCATCAATACTGCTTATATGGCACAAGCAAATCCAGATGCTTCTGTTTTCACTTTTGAAGCAGATCCAAATGCCTTAAAAATAGCAAGGGAGGTAAATAAAGAACATAAAAACATAAATTTTCATGAAGGCGATATTGCCAACTCACTTCCCAATATGCTCCAAAAATCTAATCCAACAATTGATTTGGTCTATGCTGATGCGAATCATACATATCAAGCTAGTGTTGACTATTTTAATATAATTCTACCCCATCTCACTTCAGGATCTATTTATATTATGGATGATATTCATTGGTCGGCTGGAATGAAAAAAGCCTGGGAAGAATTAAAAGAGCGAAAGGAAGTCACTTCTAGTATTGATTTATTTGATGCAGGATTGCTGTTTTTCAATTCTGATTTTAAGAAGCAGCATCATGTATTAGATTTCTGATTTTTTGGTTTCATTTTAATAAAAAGCTCACTCCCCTCTCTTTCAGGAATAGAATTATAAGCTGTTTCCATTTTTTCTATCATAAAAAAATCAGAAAACAACTGCTGATACTCTTCTATATTTCCTCCAAAAGGTGGCCGATCTTCATTTAAAGGAATATTGAACAATAACCCAATCAAAATACCATCAGGCTTCAGAAGGTCTTTCATCTTTTCAGCATATTTTCTTCTTAATTCTGGATGCAATGCACAAAAGAAAGTTTGCTCAATAATGAAATTATATTCCCCTTTTGCCTCAAAGAAGTCAATATTTAAAAGCTGAGTCTCAGGGAAGTCAGGATGCTCGTCTTTAAACTTCTGCAATGGAATCGAAGAAAAATCTAATAGATATACATTTCGAAAACCACTTTTCCATAAATAGGCTGCTTCATAGGCATTTCCACATCCTGGAATCAAAATTTTAGCACCCTTATCCTTAAACTGATCCATAAAATGAGTAATGGCTGGTGACGGATATCCTATATCCCAACCGAGCTGATTATTATTATATCGTGTTGTCCAATAAGATTCATTTAACTCCATGCGGTAAAATATAATATTTGTTTAAATTTGCAGTTTGCGTTTAACGAAGAAAATATATTATTTGAAATATAGTATATTTAATTTCATCAGTAAACTTATTAAAAAGTTCGACCTATCATGTCAGAAGAATCAAAAAATTCGAATTTAAGTGAATTAGAAAGCGAGAAGAAGAATTCAAATAGGAATATCATCATCATCTCTTTCATAGTGATAATTGTGGCCGTTGTTGGCATTAAGTTTTATTTAGATTCTGAGAAAGAAAATGAGCAATTGCAACAAAACTTGGAGCAGACCTATAGCGAATTAGATAGTATTAGTAGTCAGTTAGATTTGAAAATAGCAGAAATTGAGTCATTGGGTGGAGATATTACCGAACTTCAGCTTATAAGGAAAAATTTAGAATCGGAAAAAGAAGAATTAAAGAAGTCTAATAATTGGGCAGCAAACCAAATTCAGCAATATAAAGATAAAGTGAGTGGATATGAAGAATTACTTGTTCTTCAAGATGAGAAAATAAAGAAATTAGAAGAAATAAATAAAGAGCTTTTATCTGAAAATACTGATCTAAAAACAGAGAAAAATGTTTTAAATGATAGTATTTCTAAGCTAAGGAATAACCGACAAGAGTTAGAAAGCAAAGTAGAAATAGCTTCAAGGCTGAAAGCTGAAAATATTAAAATTATCGCAGTTAATTCAAGAGGGCGTGAAAGGGACGATAAAGAATATAAACCGCGCCATATTGAAAAACTAAAAATTCAATTCAATTTAGCTGAAAATAGTGTTGCCCAACCAGAAGGAAAAGACATTATTTTAAGGGTAATCAATCCAATAGGCAATGCATTATTTGATGTAGCAACAGGATCAGGCTCATTTATGATCGATGGAAAAGAAATGTTCTATACTGCTAAGCAAGAAATACTCTTCGATAATACGCAACAAGAACTTTCCTTCATTTACGATAGAGGCGAAGAATATGAAGAAGGTGTTTATCAACTAGAGCTTTATGCAGATGATTATTTGATAGGTAAAGAAAAATTTGAAGTTAAATAGCTCCTACTAAAATAAGAATTTTCATGAGTTTGAGAAGCATAGCCTATGCATTTTTCTGCATAATTTTATTCCCACTAACCGTATTTTCACAGCAGCAAAATTTCTTAGTTACAGAAGTGATGTCTGGTTCTATTGTTCCAAATTACATGAATGGGCCAAATTTTGGTCCAAGAGTGGGGATGGCTATTACCTATTACAAGCAATCAACAGAAGACAATACAACCAATCAATTCTATAATTACCCTCTTTTAGGTATTCAAGCTGGTTTTCACAGATTAGGCAATCCGTTTGTTTATGGAAATGAAATAAACCTTATGCCAGTTTTAGGTTTAAAAATGAAAAGAGGAATGTTTCAGTGGGGAATTGGCACCTCCTATTTTACTAAAACACATAGGCAAAATGAGCGCAACCAATCGATTGGAAGTCATTTTAATTGGGCATTTCAATGGATGTATTACCGGACTTTCAGTTTTAATGACACTAAAGATATTCGCTTGGGATTCGGCTATCACCACTCTTCAAATGGACATACACAATTGCCAAACTATGGACTTAATTCGGCTGTAGTTTCCTTAGCGGTCACTCCCAAAACTTCGTCCCATAGGTACTCTAATTCAAAACAAAAATTACCAAAAAGCCGGAAATTATTCCTTTTAGCTCGAAGCGGTATCGGCTTTCATGAATTAGGCAGCTCAACTTCACCTGTTGGAGGGCAAAAGAAATCAGTGTTTAGTAACAGTGTAGGTGTTGGATTAACCTTTAGGGATCATTTTAGGTGGTATGCGGGATTTGGGACTCGCCATTATCAGCATTATGCTGATTCTATTGCAAACAGCCCAGAGCTGCGCGAATTAGACGTTCATCCAAACAATCATTTCTTTATGATGGGTATTGAATATCTGGTATATCATGTTGGGATTTCAATTGAAGGAGGTATTAATATTTCAAAACCCTTCTATTACCATTTTGCTAAGGATTATGAAACTACAGAAAGCTTAAAATATACCTTGAAAAAAATATTCCCAAGTAGAATGGGATTAAAGCTATACCTAATCAATACAGCAAAAAAGCCGAAACATAACGTATATATTTCGGCTCATATTAATGCAAATTTCGGCCAAGCGGACTTTTCTGAAGCTAGCTTGGGGTACGTTTTCAACTTCTAATTATTGTAGTCCTAATCTAATTAATTGCTCATCAAATAATTTTTGAGCTACATCTTCTTGTTCAATTACATATCGAACACCAATATATTTCTCAAGTGTTCCTTTGGCATCTAATACTGGAGAAATGGTTGCATCTACCCAATATACCGAGCCGTCTTTTGCTTTGTTTTTAATAATCCCTCTGAATATATTTCCTGATTGTATAGTGTCCCACAGCAATTTAAAGATTTCAGAAGGCATATCCGGGTGGCGGAATAAATTATGTCCTTTCCCTATCATTTCCTCCTTAGAATATTTAGCTACGTCTATTAATTTCTGATTTACATAAATTATGGTTCCCTTCAAGTCTGCCTCAGATACAATCGTACTTTCATTTAGAATATCTTCACGCGCCTTCATCTCCGATTGTAATTGCATCATCTCATTCATTTGGATTTCCATCTCATCAGATTGAGCACTTAATTCTTCCATATTTTGACGAAGCTCTTCGTCCTGTTGCTGTAATTGTTGGTTCTGCTCCTCTGTTTCCTTGTTCTTACGCTCCATTTCTTCCTGCGTAGCCTGCAATTCTTCCATATTTTGATGCAACTCCTCGGCTTGAGATCGCATTTGCTCCTCTTGTTCCTGAGAAAGTTCTAATAATCGTTTAGTATTCGCATTAATTTTGTTCATACTAAAAGATGTAGCTAAACTTTCTCCTAATTTTTTAAGGTAATCCACTTTATATTCAGGTAAAACCTGAAATGATGCGACTTCAAGTATACCTTCTATTTTTTCATTGGTCATCAATGGCATGATGACAATGTTTTTTGGCGGTGCGTCCCCTAGCCCACTTTTAATTCTTACAAAATCATCTGGGACTTCCGTTAAAAAGATCATGTCCTTTTCAAGATAGCATTGACCAATTAAGCCTTCCCCAACTTGTACTTTATCTTTAATAGATTTCCTTCTGCCAAATGCAAAAGCGGCCTTCATTTCCATGTAGGGCTCTTCATTCTCCTCATCTTTTTCTACTAAATAGATCGCTCCTTGATTGGCATCAACATACTTAACTATCTCACTAATAACCTCTTTGGACAATTCAGCCGGATTATCAAATTGACGCGTCAAATTATTTATTCTTCCTAGACCTTCAGTAACCCATGCACGATTTTTTTCTTCCTCTTGCGCTTTCTGAACTTCTTCTAAATTCTTTTTTAATACATTTTCTGATTCATGAAGTTCTTTAGTTTGCTTTTCATTATCAGCAATTAGCTTTTGACTCTTTAATTCTGAACGATAATTAAACAGAGCAAGTAAAAATACGATCGAGTAGGTCAAAAGTATAGCAACTACATAGTTGAGTTGAAACAAAATTCCTTCGGTAATAAAATCAAGATTTACCTGATCAACCCAAATAAAAGGCAAATAGTCAACAGCGAGAAAGATTACAAAATTAAAAACTGCAGAAAAAATCAAATACCCTTTTTCCCTGATATCAAAAACCAGAAAGGGAATAATTGAAAATGCTATCATAATCAAAAACATGACCAAGGGTAATTCCTCATTGTTATGCATTAGATTAGAAGTAAATAAGGCAGCAAGTAATAAAGGTGTAACTGCAGGAAGTATCCTCGCTAAATAAATGGCACCTACCCTATTAAAAACCCAAACCAAAATCATGGCTATAACGCCTAATAATGGAATTGATAATAATGTTGGGACATACAAAAACGAAATTACTGAAAAAGGAAGCGCAACAAATATTATAATAAATAATGCCGCCATGTTGCTTAATCTAATTTTGGACTTTACGTGTTCTGGGTGATTTTTACGAGCGCCAATTCTTTGTAAGCGAGAAAAAATATTCATAGAGAATTTTATGGTTTATATTAACAGTCATCACAGAAGTCAATCTTAAAAATAGATAAAATATCTTTCCAGCAAAAAGTCGGTGTAACAAATAGTTGAATTATACAGTAATTTGGGGGCTTTTGACTTCTCTGTTTATTGGATCTTCAAACATTATAATATTCAAAAAGCCGTAATAAGAAACTGATATGTTACCGAAACTATATTCAAACTCACTAAATAGCAATCGATTTCGGTATGTATAATCGCCCAACTCCTCAAGAAGTTCTCTATTCAACGCATTAGATTGGTGAATTGCTCTAAAGTCATATTCCAGACGTTGGAAATAATCGGATTGCGAGGGAACCAACAGAACCGATACAATCAGAATTGATAACAAAAGAAGGATTAATTTCCTTAGCATATAAAGAAAACACGCATTTTCATATATAGTTACAAAACTATCATCTTATTTAAATGCCTTTGCAATCACCCTCAAATTCCTCTTTGAAATCAAAAGTCAATTTATCATCATCTGAACGTAAAACCTCCAGTACGTAGATCCCGCTAGTATAAGTTTCATTACTAGAATTCAACCATAAAGTATCTGAATGAAAAGACTCATCTTCAGAAATGCCAGAAGCAACAAAATATGTCGTATTTAAAGTGTCAAAATTATACCAACAGGTGTATTGTTGTAATGGTAAAAAGCCCGTAGAGTCAGACTCACCACTTATATCGAAATAAAAAGAATCAAAGTCGATACCACTATCATTATAGACAGTAAAATTTACTTTATCATTTTGAGTATTTCCACATATAACTGGTATGCACAAATCTTGGCTTGTATCATCCAAATCCATGCAACTGAAAGCTAAAAACGAAACAAATAGAATAGATAAAAAGTACTTCATATTTTTTAATAATCAGTCATAAGACATCCAAATGTGGGGAAAGGTTGCAATGAAAAAGGAAATTTATAAAGAAACTTTCACTTATGTTTTGCTGAATAAGAACTAAATCACTATTTTTGCGCTTCAAATTTAAACAATTATACAATGCAATTGAAAAATTACGAGACGGTATTCATACTTACTCCCGTTTTATCTGATGCTCAGATGAAGGATGCTGTCGACAAGTTCAGAAAAGTCTTAGAGGACAAAAAGGCTGAAATCATCAATGTTGAACAGTGGGGCTTAAAAAAATTAGCTTACCCTATTCAGCATAAAAGCACTGGTTTCTACAACCTAATTGAATTTAAGGCAACACCTGAAGTTGTTGCTGCACTGGAGTTGGAGTATAGAAGAGACGAGAAAATCATGAGATTCTTAACAGTAGCTTTAGACAAGCATGCTATAGAATACGGAGAAAGACGCAGAAAAGGCGCATTTAATAAACCTAAAGAACAAAAAGAGGAGGTAGCGAAATGACACTTCATAACGAGCCAATTAACCAGAAAAAGCAGGATAATCAAAAGAAATATTGCCGATTCAAAAGATACGGTATCAAATATATTGATTACAAAGATCCTAACTTCTTATTGAAGTTTGTAAATGAGCAAGGTAAATTATTGCCAAGCAGAATTACAGGTACTAGTGCGAAATATCAGAAAAAAGTGGCGCAAGCTGTAAAAAGAGCAAGACACATTGCTTTATTACCTTATGTTACTGATTCATTAAAATAATTAACCCAAAAATATTTATAAAAATGGAAGTAATCTTAACACAAGATATAAATGGTTTGGGCTATAAAAATGATACAGTAAATGTTAAGCCCGGATATGGTAGAAATTATCTTATCCCACAAGGATTTGCAATAATTGCCAATAACTCAAACGCAAAAAAAATTGCTGAAAACATTCGTCAAGCTGCCCATAAAGCAGCTAAATTGAAGAATGATGCTGAAGAATTAGCTAATAAAATTGGTGATTTAACTTTGCATATTAAAACTAAAGCTGGTGAAAGCGGTAAAATATTTGGTGCAGTAACTACTGTTCAAATTGCTGATGCTTTGAAAGAAAAAGGTTTTGATATCGATAGAAAGAAAATCGCTATTTCAGGTGATATTAAGCAATTAGGAGAATATAAAGCAAATATCGACTTACATAAAGAGGTGAAGAAAGAAATTTCACTGGTTGTAGAAGCCGATTAAATAGATTTTCCTCAGAAAAAATGAAAGCCTTTTGTAGCAATACAAGAGGCTTTTTTATGCTCTTTTATTTTCCCCATAAAATGAATGGTGCCCAATAGTAAGGAGCACTATAATCAGAATTGATCAAATCCAGCTTTGCTTTTCTTAGTGAACTGGCAAAAGAGTCTTCCTCTGTTTTTAAGTTATTATCATAAAAAGATTTCATTAGCAAGGAAGTAGACTGATCAGCTACTTTCCATAATGATAAAATCAGATTGTCTGCTCCAGAATACGCAAAGGCTTGCCCTAAGCCCATTACACCTTCCCCCCTATTAATTTTACCTAAACCTGTTTCACAGGCTGATAACACCACCAATTCAGCATTAATGCTTAAACCGTAAATTTCACCTACATATAAAATCCCATCTTCATTCTGGTCATCATTCACAGAAGGTTTAAAATACACTCCTGATAGATCTGGAGCCTCCATATTGACGGTGCCATGAGTTGCTAAATGAATAAAACGATAATTTTCTAAATCTGACTTTTTGAAATTTTCTTCTGTAGCGGACTCCTTTACCATTGAATTCACAATGAATTCCTGTTCCTTGCACCAATTTGTAAAATGTTCTGCTTCTGCTTCTGAAGCTGGTAATGAAGCTATTCCTTTACCAAATTCAATGGGTGATACCAAAAGACTACTTTTTGTATACTCTTTATCTAAATCTCTTTGATGCAAATTTGCAGAGTAAGCATAATTGATTTCATAACCTTTAATTAGATAGTTCAATTCATAAAATGCCAAACCACTACTGTTTTCATTTTGAACTAATGCATCAAAGGGAATAGTCGACAATTCGCCATCAGGAACAATAACTAATTTCTTTATTTTGTCATCAATTCCTTTAGGAAATAAATATTCAAAGAGACTGTGTGATATCTGTTTAAAACTGCCCTCAAGATTGTAGACCATGGTATTTCGGTAAGCTTTTATGTATTTAATAATCTCATCTCTAAAATATATTCTCCTAAAAGTAAAATCTTCCTTAGTGATTATATATAAATATATTTCATTTGTTTTAGGTGCCATGGAATATTCAAATATTGCCTCAGCAGGACTTAGTTCGGCTTGAATATTTTTAATCTTTACTTCCTTACTTTGATGCTTCAATTCAAAATAATCGGGATATACTTCTTCTAAATCATCTATGAATTTTTGATATTCACTTTTTACCTGGAAATAGCGATCCCTTAAATAATTTAATTGCAAAGGATCAGATTTCAGTGAAATTTGATTATTCAGATAAGCCATTTTACTGGTCAGTGACTTCTCCTTGTCCAATAATTCACTTGGAATTCTAGCAAAACTTTTTGCTTCTGCTTCTACCACTGCATTAAAAAGCATTGCGGATTTTGACTTCTCTGAATAAGAAAAAGCCTTATGTAAATACTCATCTCCTATTAAGGTTACATCATCGAGTTGCAATGCAATTCGCTGTCCATCTTCAAATAATTCTGCTGACAGAATGCTTAAATCCAATAGATCTTTTTTATTACTGGTTCCAGCTCGCATAATGGCTAGTAATTCATCTGCTAAATCTATTGCATCTAATGCATAACTCAAGTGGCTCTTCTTAAGTGAATATCCGAAATAAAAGCTTTCTAATATATTGGCTTTTCTTAACAACAATACTACCTGTAAATTTAGGTTATTGACGTCATCAGCTTTAGGGTTAGCTGAAAATTGAAGTTTTTCAAAACTAAAACTATTAGCTTTTAAAGCTCTTTGAATAAATGACAGAGATTCTTCATATTCTTTTTGCTTAAGCTTTAATTCAGATAATTGCGCAAACACATTTGCCAATTCCGAATGCCGGGTACCATAATTCTGTTGATAAATTTCCTTGGCCTCATTAAAATAATCCTCAGCCAAAATTAGTTGATCTGTTTGAAGGTAGATAGCGCCAATATTAGCTTTAATAAAAGCTTCCGTAGGCAATCCTTCTTGATGATCTTCTTCCCATTTACCAAGAGCCTGATTCAATAGCCTTAAAGCATTCACATAATTCCCTTGATTAACTTCTACCAAACTAATATTAATTGAAATTTGAATTATCTTATCAAGATATTTCGTAGCATTTGTTTCATATATTTCTAAAGCTTTTTCATAGTTTCTTATAGCTTTTTTAGCCTCAGTCTGGGCATAAACCAATCCAATATTATTCAAGACATCAGCCGTATTTTCCATGCCAACATCTTCAACTTGTTCGTAATAATATAGTGATTGATGCAAATATTCTAGGGCTTGATCCGTCTTTCCTGAATTCCATAACAATAAGCCATAGTTCTTTAGATTACGCGCATATAACTCGGATTTTTCAGCGATCGAATCACTTCCCTTATCAAGCAATTGTTCTAATATCTCCTTTGCCAAGTCATTTCTGCCTTTTAAGAAATTGAGTTCCGCAATCAATGCTTTGTTCTCTAAAGTAGGCGCTAAATCCTTGACTCTTTGGATCAGTTGATCGATGTTTTGACTTCTGGACTCTTCTATAGTCCTGTGGTAGTCTTCAGAAAGTAACTGACCATTAGAATTAATTGAAATAAGAAATAGAAGAAAAAATATAGGATGCTTAAACATTATTAAAAATTATAGTTATAGCTTAAATTAATAACATGTTTTCTGGTTAAACCATCTGGGTTTACAGCTCTGTCCGTTATTTTATGACCATAGATTAACTGAATACTTGAAAATACATTGAATTTATAATTTAGTCCGGCCAATGCAGATAATGCTAAACCTCTCGTGCCATCTAATTTCACATATTCATCATTATCATTCAAAACTTGATCTCTAGTGATTCGATAGATAGGGAGTAATCCAATGTTTAGATTTAGTCTTGACATTCTAAAATTCCTTTCAAATCGCATCATGACATCAGCACCTCTTTTCAACATTCGGCTTCCATCATGTTTTCTAACATATTCCATTCCTCCTTCATACCAAGACCACTTAGCCTCAGTGGGTTCAAAAGTATTCTCATTAATATGAACAAGAGGTTGTTGATAGCCAGCAGAGATCATCCATTCCTTATTTAGAAAAGTACCGCCAGCTATAAAATCAAAAGTACCTAAGGACGTCTGATAATACATTGGCAAAACAGCTTGTCTATCTGCAGCTTGCAAGTTTGATCTATTGGTAGGTATTTTGGTGCCTAAGGTCGCCATTATAGTATATTCTGGAGTTGCATGAAGGCTTTTAGTCAAACTCAAAGAAATATCTCCCAAGCCCGAGGTAGTACCAAAATTACCATCTATCCTCATATAGGGAACCTTCACTTGAAAATCATACTGCCCAGCTATTAACAATCCAAAGTCAATTATTCCAGCACGGATAATTGGTGAAGTATTACTTTGACCCTCATATAATGTCAAACCGATAGAACGCAATTGAACAGGTACTTTTTTATTGAAATCTTGAGCTGGTTTCATAGCGCCCATTGTACAAAACCCCGCATCACTGCAACCTTGTCCAAAACCCAAATAAGGAAGTATGAGTAGAGTAATAATGATTATCGTCTTCGGATTTATTGGCATAAATAATATAATTAAAAATGCTGTTTACTCAATTAATTAAAAATGTATTAAAAACTAGGGTAATTATAAAGATTTATTTAGATAAAATGACGAGAAAATTATTATTATATTCTAACAAAGAATTACGTTCAGGATAAATTGGCAAAGATTTAGGCATTAAAAGGAAAATAACTGAATTTAAATTCATTAGATTTTTATTAATATGAATATCATACCTTACATTTACAGTTTTAGCTTTAATCTAACTTCAATAAGTTAATATATTGAATTACCTTACTACAATAATTTATATAATTTTTTAAATTTTTCTGATGAAATACTGGGGGGAGTATAAAATTAGAATAGCAAGAACAATTCTGGGTCAAGAAAGCACAATCCAGAATTTATCCTACTATCGAAATCAGTTATTTTACCATATAATACTTTACACTTTAGCATTTTCTCCGATTGCTATAATCCCAGGGATAATTGCCTCCTATCGAACAGGCTTTTATAATCTTTTACTCTTGAATATCCTCACTTTGCTAGTTTTAGTGGTGCTAGGATTTGTAAAACCTATTAAAATTGAAACAAGAAAATTGATTCTGATTGCAAACCTATTCATTATTTCATGGGCATTACTGTATAATTTAAAACTAGAAGGGCCTGGTCTAATGTATTTATTTACTGTCACTATAGTTACGTGTCTAATCTATTCCGGCAAAATAGCTTATAAATTAATTCTAATTAATTCATTTATATTAGTTCTTCTAGGTCTTAATATAGAATATCAATGGTTACAAATACCCATTACCAATAATCAAGATACAACCACTTGGTTTGGAATAGTAGTGAACCTAATTTTTCTCAGCATTATAATTGTTGCCTGCTTTGATATAATATTTAAAAAGCTGGAAAAAATAATTATACAACAGAGACAGCTCAATGAAACCATTAATCAGGACAACCAAAAAATGATTGATGCTCAAAAGGTCTTAAAAGATAAAAACGAAGAACTCAATCAATTTGCTCACACAATTTCGCATGATTTAAAGGAACCTTTGCGTTCTATGCAAGCGTTTGCGCATTTAACGATCAGTAAATACAAGGAATCCATTCCTGAAAAGGGACAAGAATTTTTGACCCATATTCAGACCGCCTCTGAGAGAATGGCTCTTCTATTAGATTCTCTTCTGGAATACTCTCAAATAGGCAAAGGAAAAGAAAAATCTGAATTTTCAGTAAAAGAAATAGTAAAAGAATTAGAAAAGGACCTCAGCCAATTGATTCAGGAAAATGGAGCTGAAATAGAACATAAAAACCTTCCTAAAATAGTAGGATATGAAATAGAATTTAAGCAATTGCTTCAGAACCTAATTGCAAATGCAATAAAATTCAAAAGAGAAGAGGAAAATATAGAGGTAAAAATCAATGCCAAAGAAAAGGATGAGCATTGGGAATTTTTAGTCTCAGACAATGGAATAGGAATTGATCCCAAACACCAAGAAAAAATATTTACGATTTTTCACAGATTACATAAGAACAGGTTTCCGGGTACTGGTCTGGGCTTAGCCAACTGTAAAAAAATAGTGGAAATACATGGTGGAAATATATGGGTTGATTCATTACCTGAAGAGGGAAGCACTTTCTATTTTACAATCAGCAAAAATTTGAAAACTGCTAAAAATGGATAAAGTGGAATACCCAGCCATGTTCGGTACTAAATTCAATAGCGGGTGCAGGTAATTTAGTTAAATTCAAAGCTTCAAGTATTCCATTCAAGAATTTCTTATTGCTTTTGAAATTTGTATAATCTATATCAGGGGATAAGAAAAATTGGCGATATCGATTAATTTCTGGTGCCCTCTCCCCTTTAATCCATGTTGGATTCTCAAATTCAGAGAGCATTCCACCTCCGCTGTAGCCAACAGCTAAATTTAACCACTTGGGAATATTAGAGGAAGGAATGATGCTACTAATATTAAAGCTTAGCCAGTAGGTTTGAGCATTGTAGTCTGTAAATAAGCTTTCCAAAGCATTTTCGCCTAATATTCTCGGGTTTATTTTTGAATAGGAAGTAGGAAAGTATGAAAATTTCAATTTAACCGGCTGATCACCAGCTAATTTTTGTTGTGATATAAAAAGTAAGGTGCCAGCAGTATTGGCATAAACATCACCCCACGAAAAGCCATAGCCTTCATAAAGGCCATCAAATATTTCAATTGGCAGTTGAAAGATAAAACCTAAACTTCCCCCAAGAAAAATAGAAGTGTTTTCATTGAATCCACTCCATTTCATCATTTCATAACCAGCCCTACTCTGGTGATAGGAAATATAAGCATGTGCAACCTTATCCATTTGCTTCCAGCCTGCATTATCATCATAAAAATGCATGGGGACACGTTCATGATCTTTGTACCACACCTCTGACAAATATAAAATTCCAGCGGTATATGAAGCAGCCGTTAAACCTGCTGAAATTCCTAGTCTCTTTTTATTGACCGACTTAACAGTGTCAACATTTTGAGCTAAAACAATATTTGAACAAAGAATAAAACAGATTAATGTGTTATAAAGATTTTTATTGAGCATTTTCTATATCAATGAAATTTCAGGTTAAGTACAAAACACTTTATTAAGATTTACTTTTTATTAAAGTTAAACTGAATCAAGATTTATTTCATTAGTCGTAAAATAGAAATAGTCTAAAAATTTCTTTGAACTATATTTCCCTAACGAACGTTTGTTTACTATATTTGAGAAATGATTACAAAGAATAAACTTAATAGAAAACAGCAAATAATAGAAAAAGCAACTCAACTTTTTCAAAAACAAGGCTATGCGGCAACTAGTATGCGTGATTTAGCAAGCTATATCGGAATTGAAGCGGCTAGTTTATATTCTCATATTAAATCAAAGGAAGAAATTTTACAAACCATCTGTTTTCAGATGGCGAATGACTTTTTTGAGTCATTAGAGAAAATTGAACTTGAAAAATCAAGTGCAGACGAAAAATTAAAGAAGGCTGTCATATCTCATGTTATAGTATTAACAAAAGATAGTGCAGCCAGTGCAGTGTTCTTTTCGGAATGGAGACATTTAAGTGAATCTTATTTAAAGGACTTTTTGTCTATGCGCAATAATTACGAAAATAAGTTTATACAAATATTAATAGATGGCTATAAGGAAGGAGTCTTTAAAAAGATGGATGCAAAATTTACTGTTTTAGCATTGCTTTCTTCCATCAATTGGATGCCTTCATGGTATAAACCTGAAGGTAAATTAAGTCCAGAGGAAATAGCTGAAAATGTAACAGATGTTTTTATTAATGGACTTAAAATACGATCTTAAATAGAGCCTATTTGGCAATAATATAATACGAGTAATTGTAGTTTGTAGTTGATTTTCAGTACAAATGACAATTTTTTGCGTAGTGTAACTTTAGAAATTATAAAATAAAAAATTATGTACGGAGGCGGACAAGTATTTGAATCTTCATCAGTAAACAATGAATTATTGAAAGATGAAGACCCACAAAAATTAGCAGAATTTGAGGCTCGCATTGCAAGAGGTGAAAAAATTGAACCTAATGATTGGATGCCTAAGCTCTACAGAAAGCAATTGATTAGAATGATTGAGCAACATGGTCATTCTGAAATAATTGGTGCTTTACCAGAAGGTACTTGGATCACCAGAGCTCCTGGCTTCAAAAGAAAATTAGCCTTAATGGCAAAAGTGCAGGACGAAGTTGGTCATGCTCAATTGCTATATGGTGCTGCCGAAACATTAGGCAAGAGCCGTGAGCAAATGATCGAAGATTTGATTACTGGGAAATCCAAGTATTCTAATATCTTCAACTATCCTACCTTCACCTGGGCTGATTCATGTTTTATTTCGTGGTTAGTAGATGCTGGAGCGATTGTAAATCAATTAGCAAATGCTAGAGGTAGCTATGGGCCTTATTGCCGTGCACTTGATAGAATTTGTGCAGAAGAATCATTCCACCTAAAGTATGGACACCACTGCGTTATTCACTTGGCTACAGGAACACCAAAGCAAAGAGAAATGATGCAGGAAGCTGTTGACAGATGGTGGGCACCTATGATGCATTTCTTTGGTCCTTCTGATAAAATGTCAACTCACACTCAAATTTTAACCAAATGGAAAGTGAAGATGGCAACCAATGACGAATGTCGTCAGCAATTCTTAGATATGTATGTTCCTAAGATCTGGGAATTAGGTTTGACTATTCCTGATGAGAACTTGAAAAAGAATTCTGAAACAGGTGAATGGGAATTTACAGAACCGGATTGGGATGAATTCAAAAGAGTTATTAATGGTGATGGGCCTTGTAATAAGGAGCGATTGGCAGTTAGAAGAACGGCAGAAGAAAGAGGTGCCTGGGTTAGAAGAGCATTAACTGCTAAAACGAAAGGTGAAGAATACGTAGCACCGCTGGCTTAATTACGAATTAGGAATTGGTCAATTACGAATGACCGTATAATTCTACAATTCCAAATTATAAGAAAATAAAAACGTCTGAATATGAGCAATATTGAAGCATTGATCACTAGATTCGAGAAGCATAAAAATGTTACTGATGCCAAATTTCAATTCATTTTGGATAGACAAAAGGATATGGAATCTGTGATGCTAGAACTAAAAGAGGAAAGCTCAGATTTTTATGGTTTTGTAGCTGAATCATTGAGAGAGATTGATAATGAAATCAAATCAATAAAAGATAAAATTAAAGATTTATAAAAAAATGTCTGATTTTTTAAACTCATTAGATCCTAGGATCAACAGATTGAATATACCTGCTGAATTTGGTACTACTTTCCCTTCAAAGGAAAACAAAGATCAATTCGTGACTTTTGAGGTATTTGTTCAGCCTAAGGAAAACAAAGCTTATCAGCATGAGGGAATAGTTCACGCACCCACTATCGACATGGCATTTTTATTTGCCAAAGAGCAATTCAGTCGTAGAGGAATGAGCTGTTCTGGTGTTTGGGTAGTGAACACCAATAATGTGAAAGTATCCCCTATTACGGAGAACGATGAAGACATCTATGATTTCATTCATGAGGAAATAATGGAAGGGGCTGAAAAAGGTAATTCAGAAAATTATGAGATATTCCACTTGAAAAAAAGAGGAAAGCAACATTCTCATGTCGGCAGTTTAGAAGCCACATGCTATGAGGAAGCACTTTTTAAAGCTAAAAACCAATTCCAAGAAGAAAAATCAATATTGAATATTTGGGTAGCAAAGACAGAAGATTTCCTGAAAATTGAAGGTCAGGAATTTGCTGATATTTGGGAAACGCTTCCTGAGAAAAAATATCGTGACGCTATGGACTACAAGGCAACCGATAAAATCAAGAAATTTAAAGCAGAACAAAACGCATAAGCCATGACTGAAGAAGCATTAAAAGATTTATTATATAAAATAGCAGATGATTTATTGATCTTAGGTCACAGAAATTCTGAGTGGACTGGAGTTGGCCCTCTATTGGAAGAAGATATTGCTTTCTCTTCCATGGCTCAAGATAAAGTGGGACAAAGTTTATCGTTCTACAATTTGCTACATGAATTAGGTGAGCAAGATCCCGACACCGTTGCTTTTACAAGAAATGCAGAGCAATTTCATAACAGTCAGTTTGTGGAGTTACCAATTGGTGAATATGATTTCAGCTTAATCCGCCATTTCTTATTTGATCATGCCGACTACATCAGATTTAGCATGTTGGCAGATTGCCCGATTGAGGAAGTCGCCCAAGTTGCTAGGAAACTGAAAGGTGAAATTAAATACCATGTAATGCATGCTAATACATGGATAAAGCAATTAGCAACAGCTAATGAAGAAGCTCACGAAAGGCTACAGAATAGCTTAAATCAAGCTTTACCATATGCTTTAGGCGTATTTGAACCTTCTAAATTCGAAAAGGAAATTATTGATGCTGGAGTTTATCCTGGTGAAAAAGCTATTGAAGAGCAGTGGAAAGAAAATATTGCAATAGTATTAGAGCAAGCTGGTTTAAATTTGCCTGAATGGAATGCTGTTAAACCTGTTTATGGTGGCCGATACGGAAAACATACTGAACACCTTCAACCATTGGTGGAAGAGATGAGTGAGGTATTTAGAGTTGATCCGTCAGCAGATTGGTAGTCAATTTAAGCATTGATAAGGCTAAAATTTGAATTAAAAACTATTTGAGAAATGACGTTAACTGAGGATAAAATATTAGAATTGTTGAAAGAGGTGAAAGATCCTGAGATCCCTGTTATTTCATTAGTAGATTTAGGGGTCATAACGGGTATTGAAATCAATGAAGATCATGTCACAGTCAATATGACCCCTACATTTATTGGATGCCCTGCAATGGATTATATGAAGCAAGATGTGGTTGATGTACTCAATAAAAATGGAATTGAAAACCACACTGTCAATCTAAATTTAAAAACCACTTGGAGTTCCGATTTGATTTCAGATGAAGGTAAAAGAGCTCTAAAGAAATTCGGATTGGCCCCTCCCCCAGTTCATAATAATGTGATAGAGGATTTAGATATCATTGAACATGCTGAATGCCCAAATTGCGATAGCACCAACACTACTTTAAAATCTCCTTTTGGTCCTACGCTTTGTAGGTCATTGCATCACTGTAATAATTGCGGTGAAGCTTTCGAGAGCTTCAAGCCTATTTAATTGATCTATTGACCCTGTTGATTTATCATTCTAATTTGTTTAAGTAACAGAGAAAAAATCTATTAGTATTTTAAATCAAATCTCATTTTGCAACTACTCTCAGAGACGTCACAGTCTCCAATTATAACTTGAGATCCAAAACCTTTACAATTCGTGGCTTAGAAGAGCAGCTATTTATTAAAAAAGGAAAACTTGATCACTTGAAAAAGATATTTTGTAAAATTCATCTTATACCTACCTATTAAAGATCAAGCATTAGAAAGATATAGTTACCCAAGAAGTTATTAAAACTCTTCTTTAATTTTTATTCTCTGTACAACTACAGCTTAAATTATTTATATTTTACTAAGAAAATATAGTATATTTAAAGCTATATGAAAGATAAAATACTATCTAAGATTACTCTATTACCTAAAACTCTGAGGTCAAGTAATATTAAATTCTTGATTTCATTTCCTGTTTTGTTCTTCCATTTGTGTGCAATAGCTCAAACAATGCCAATTAAGGATTCCACAAAATCTGTCCTTAAGTTGAGCAAGATCTATTCTAAAAAAGCCACTTGGTATCAAAATTTGGATCATTTTAATGTAGATAGTTCGCTACATTATATAGATAAAGCTATTACAATTTTGGACAATGAAAATCCTACTCATCAAAATGAGATAGAAAATTTACAATTCATAAAAAAGGACATTGATCATAAACTTTCCACTGAGCAAGTTTCTGGTTTGAGTAGAACCTACCAGGACAAGGCTTTATGGTTTAGAAGAATGCCTCACTTTAACAGAGACAGTACTGTGTTTTATTTTGATCTGGCTGCACTCCTACTCCAACAAAGCAAGCCTCTTCAATATGACCTTTTGGCTGAGTTATATGTAGATATAACTGATAGAGCCAATAGATCTCATAACTTTAATATTGTAGATTCATTGGCACCCATCGGCTGGGCTTATTACGAAAAAATTCCCGAAAGCAGGAAAGATAAGATTGTGGGTTACAATTTACTGATTAACTGGGCTTTAATTAAAATTATCAGAGGAGAACCAAAACCTGGGCTGGAGCTTTTTGTCAAAGCCCAGGACTTGCTTAATGATGATCCCCGACCTGAAATTCAGCTTAAAACAATGAAGGATAAGGGGAGGTTTTATTATCAGAATGGTTTGCCTGAGGAAAAAGAATTGGGAGCCAAATATCTCAAGGAGAGTATGGAGGGCTACCAAAAATCAGATTATCCGGAAAAAAATGAAGCGCTTATCCTCTGTTACAAACTTTTATCATACCATTTCGAAGATCTTTCAAAACCTGATTCAAGCGACTATTATTTATATAAAATACAAGAGCTATTACCTCAGATCACTAATCCCTTTCATCATAGCTGGTTTTATTATTCCATGGGCAGCAAACTTATCGACAAGGAAAAATATGAACAGGCTAAACCTTACTTATATAAAACTATCAAATTGCTAAAGGAGAATAACCTACGTACTATTGATGTTTATCAATTTGCGCATTCCCGTTTAGGAGATATTGCTAAGGCAGAAGGAAGGTATGACGAAGCCATAACCTATTATGAACAAGCGAGGAATTCCTCCATTGAAATCAACACCAAAGCTAATACAGCCTACTTCATGAATAAATTGTATCAAGTGCATGAGCTTCGCGGAGATTATAAAAAAGCACTCGACAACTATAAAGAGTGGTCAGAGGCTAACAATGTTATTGAAGTAGAAAGAAATGAAAGAAGCCTTAGGGAAAATGAATTAAAGCTCAACGTGCTAAAGCAAGACAAGGAGCTTGCTTCTAATCAACAGCAGCAAAGTATTTATATAGCGGCATTAGCTATTGGTACACTTTTGCTAGGACTGCTTTATCGTAATTATAGGCTAAAACACAGGAGTAATCACAAACTAAAAAAATTAAATGATGAGCTAGCCGATAAAAATATATTGCTGGATAAGCGCAATGCGGAAAACGAACTATTGCTCAAAGAAATACACCATCGTGTGAAGAACAATTTGGAACTTGTCAAGAGTTTAATTGCACTTCAGTCAGCTCAGATAGACGATCCTGCTACTAAAGAGGCCATGATGGCAAGTCAGAACAGGGTGCAATCAATGGGTATTATTCACCAAAAGCTATACCAAGGAACAAATCTAGGGAGCATAGAAATGAAGGATTACTTTCTAAATCTTGGTGAAGGTATTTTGGACACTTTTAATGCCGAGGAAAAAGTGAAAATAGAGTGCGCAATGGATAATTTGGAACTGGATGTAGACACTGCGGTTCCTATTGGTCTAATTGTAAATGAGCTGTTGACCAATGCCTTGAAGTATGCATTTCCTAAAAACGAACAAGGTACTATCCATATTAGTTTAGAAAAAACTGACAACAATTCCTTGAAATTGAAAATAAAGGATAACGGAGTAGGTAAAGTAATGGGACTAGCCCCTAAAGGGACTGGTTTCGGTTCGCAGTTGGTGCAATTATTAACGCAGCAACTTAATGGACAAATGAAAGAGCATATTGATAAAGGAACCCATATTGAATTTGATTTCTTAATGAAGAAAAGTGCATAAATGAGCGACAAACTGAAAATATTAATAGTTGAAGATGAAATGCTTATTGGAGCCAATATATCTTTACAATTAAATGAATTAGGATATGAAGTTACTGGACTAGTGCCCAGAGGCGAAGACGCACTGAAACATATTGAGAATCAGCTTCCTGATATCATGTTGCTGGATATAAATCTTAAGGGGGATTTAGATGGTATTGAAACCGCCATTGAGATGCAAAAAAAACATAATATTCCTATTATTTACTTGACCGCTAATACTGATGATGCACATTTTAACCGAGCTAAAGAAACGAAGCCATACGGTTTTATATCAAAGCCTTTCAAGAAATTAGATTTACAACGCACTATTGAGTTGACAATAAACCAAATGGATTCGAAAGGCAAAAAAAGTGCTGAGATCGAATCTCAAAACAACAACTCTTTCTTATTAAGTGACTGTATTTTTGTAAGGCATTTAAATTCAATGATAAAAGTAGATATTAAAGACATCCTATACATTGAAGCTGAGCGCAATTATTGCCGTATTTTTTCAAATAGTAAAGAATATTTGGTAGTCATGTCACTAAAGGAAATGGACGATAAGCTTCCTTCTAAGCACTTTCTACGAACCCACCGTTCTTATATCATCAACTTATCGCAAATTAAAGAGATAGCCGCTACTCATGTAGTAATTGGCAATAAGGCGCTACCTGTAACCAAATCACTGAAGGAAGAGCTTTTAAAGCGTATACAAACTATTTAATTCCTCCGGACAGAAAACCACTCCTTTCGGACACTAAATAAGGGTGTTCGTCCTTGATCGGTTTCATTAATAATTAAAGATCAGTTATTTAGCTTCTAAACAATAGCATTATAAGCTGTACCGATTTAGTTATTTTTAGATTAGGTGTAAAAGAGGGCGTTTTCGAAAGTTAGCCCCTCTTTTTATTTAATGAATTAACCACCTGGGACAAACCTTATACTCTTTTCGCCACAACCACAGATAAATGAAAATAATCATCCTAAACCACCATTAATACAGATGAAAACAACTTCAGCTACTTCGCTAACTCCACTTCAACCCACCGACCGCATACATTCCTTAGATATTATGCGAGGTATTGTCCTTTTTGGAATATTGCTAATGAACATTCATATGATGGGCTTAGCAAATGCTTACAGTGATCCATCAGTTTCTGGGGGCTCAACAGGCTGGAACCTCTACACCTGGATGGTGACTAATATGCTCTTTGAGGGGACTATGAGGGCTCTATTTTCCTTACTATTTGGCGTAGGCATGTTCATACTGCTGGATAGATTAGAAAAAAAGGGCGCTGGTCTAAAAGCTGCAGATATCTATTTTAGACGCTTACTATGGCTGCTGATTTTTGGTTTGATCCATGGATATTTACTGCTTTGGACAGGAGAGATATTATACAACTATGCACTCATGGGTTTTCTGGTATACTCATTCCGGCATATGTCTCCTAAAAAATTGATAGGTATTGCCATTCTTTTAATGGCATTTGGCTCAGCATGGAGTTATTTAGACTATAATAAGGATGTGAGATTCATGGCCAATGTGGAGCAAGTAAATCAGTATAAGACTGAAGGCAAAGCGCTCACAGACGAACTGAAAGAAGCTTCTCTCAAATGGGATCAAATCCAGTCAAAAAGAAGTCCTGAAGCTGTAGAGAAATTCAATAGTAATATGCGAAAAGGATATTTTGATCTAGTTGCATTCTTGGCACCTATCAACCGAGATTATAATCAGCATGACCCTTACCGATGGGATGTCTGGGATGTGTTGAGCATGATGTTGATTGGCATAGCGCTTTTTAAATTGAAAATCCTATCTGCTGGAAAGTCGTATCTTTTTTATGCCATGATGGTGTTTTTCGGCTATTTGATAGGCTTAAGTGTCAATTACTACGAGACTATGCATATTGTGGACCAGGATTTTTCACTGCTAAGTTTCTCTAAAACGAATATAACCTATGATTTAGGACGCGTTCCAACTGCTATTGGCCATATCGGATTAATACTGATATTTTGTAAACTCCCAATATTAAAGTGGTTAAAAAGTGCACTTTCTTCTGTAGGCAAAATGGCCTTGACTAATTACGTGATGCATTCTATTTTTGCCATGATCATATTCACTGGTGTAGGTCTGGGTCTCTTCGGAACCTTCTCGAGGCATGAGCTACTCTACATCGTTTTTGCGATTTGGATTTTTCAATTGATTGTTAGCCCGATTTGGCTTAAATATTTTCATTTCGGACCGCTGGAATGGATCTGGAGAAATTTGAGCTATCAGAAAAAACATCGAATTAAAAAAGATCCACAATCATGACCTTAATTAAATCAAAAAATAAAGTCCATTGACATCTAAAGAGGTGTTGTGATGGTGATTATGGAACTTCGATTTTCAGTATTGTTTATATGGTAGTACTTGTATTATTGATATTTCCAGCATTTCAAGTATTCCTGTTATTGCACACATTTTAGGTATTCGATCTGAACTCACTAGTATGATCAGTAGTAAATATTTTTTCATATCGCCTTGTTAATAAATAAAATAATAGGGTTGATCTATTCAAATTATCGCTAAACTTGCTTTAATAGGATTTTTGTTGACTTTATTGCCTAAGGAAGCCACCAAAAACATAAAGCCAAAAACCAGCCCGATAAAAAGTGGTTGAATTCTTTTATAGCCCATGGTATTCGTTAAATATATACATAGATCTATAATCTATAAAAACCTCAAATTCAACATAGCTATCTTCGGCTGCCTCTACGATATCCAATACCCTCAAATAAATTACTGGATTGCTAATATCCGCATCAATTGTAAATCTTATAAAATCATGCCTAATAAAAAAAACATCTCTCACTTCCACTGAAGAGGCAATTTTATAGTAACGTATATTCTCTTGGTCCTGATTATCAAAGGTGAAACGTCTTTCTAAATTATAGTTATTTAATTCCACTAGTCCGCTTGTACTCCCGAAACTGTTAAGATTGCCGAAAGCAGGTACAAAGAATTTTCCTTCAGGATTAGCCTCAGGTAAATAACTCATATTATATATGGTGGGCAGTTCCAAAAATCTGGATTCTTCATAATCGGTTCCCTGAAAACATTGATTATCCAAAACACAGGGGGTGTTAAGGTATTCCTGAGTGTACAAATTAAATCCTATACCAGTTGGGTCATCAAAAGGCTTACCTACGTAATTATTATACAACTTAAAGGTGTAATTTGTGTCTCCTACATTATTGGGAAATTTAAAATAAAAATCACGGTCAGCTGGCTCTAAACTAACTCCTTCCGAATTAGAAGCTTGTAGTTCATATTGAATGGATACGTTTACACGCGTGGAACTTACAATTTTGATTTGGTAATCGGGAATTATAAATTGCACTTCTATCAATGAATCAAATTCATTAGTGAATTTTCTATTGATGGGAATTTCCTTAGTAAAGACTTCTTCTACCTTACTCATTTCCACGGTATCTAAAGAGGACAAATATTCACTAGATTCATAGATATCCTTCATCCGCAATTTTATACTTCCTAGGGTACTCTCATAATTGGTTCTCCCATAAATTTCAAAAGTAAGTGTAACAGTATCTCCAGGGAAAAGACTGTTATCTGCGAATACTTCCTTATTCTTAATCGTATATGTAGCTGACGAAATCCCAGCACTTGTCAAATCTGGTTCTATGTAATCATTACAAGAAATAAGTAATACAGCAATTACTGCAAGCAGTAGTAAATTTTTTTTCATCTATTTATCATTATAGTGTTGATCATGACATTTTCATTTTAGCTAAAAAACATCCTTTAATTTCCATTTTATCATACTTAGGTATAATTGAGCTCCTTAAAATTGTAAAAGCATTAGCAATACAAGAAGAAGTCGAATTCGACCCAGAGATGAAAATGACATTATAGGGCAAAAGAAAGTAATTGCGTGGAGATTTTATGCGGAAATGTTTAATAACTCTTTGTTTAGGTTTTAGTCAAAATAATGTAAACTCTTCATAATCACATAGATTCCTATCAGATTGATATAGGAACTTCTGCATTTAAAATTACCGTAAAGTAAGCACATTCATTTAGTTTTTTCACAACTAAATCGTTTAAAATTCGTTAAAACTCAATTTTTATTACTATAGTACAGCTAAACATCCAATTAGTTATATTAAATGCAAAAAATATCGATTTTAATTCATATTCAGTTTAAAAAGTACATTGCAATCAACACTTAAGATTTTAAAAAACTTGCGGATTTTCTTTTAACTATTTATTTCTTAGCGCAAATAAATCCACTACTTTTGCAGCCAATCAAAATTTCAAGAAAATAGTAATGAAAAAATTATCGATTTATTTAATGCTTTTGTTGACTGCCTTTTTATTTGCAAGCTGCGGTGAAGAGGAAGAAGAAATAGTAGAAGAAAGAGACAATATCAGCTTTTATGGTGATACTGAGTTGGCTTTCACCAATGCCGCTGTTGGCGATGGTGGTATGTATGAAGACTATCATTCAACAAGTATTTTCTTGTCGGATGTTGATCTGAGTGACGGGCCGGATAATATTAATATTAATAATGGCGACTCTTTCATCGCTATATTCTTCGCTTCCACAGCTGAGCATCCTGATGCTATTGAATATACTGAAATTAAGTCTACTGATTCATCAACTGAAGAAAGTATGTTTGAAGGTGGCAATCTAAAGTATCAACATGATGCAGACAATCCTGGCCCAGCTTTAAATGTAGAATCAGGTTCTGTTAATTTAATAGAATATGACTTTTCAGCTAAGACCATTGAGCTGGAATACGAATTTGAACTGGAAGACGGTAAAACTTCAAAAGGTTATTACAAAGGCAGTTTTGCATTTTTAGGTGAAGTAGGGTAAATTTTCAGAAAATATTTAACCCGCAAGGTTTTTGAAACCTTGCGGGTTTTTTATCAACCTTATAAAAAATTCGAGATATGTTAAAAAACACCATTAAGCTATTCCTAATGGGAACTGCTATTATTTTTGCAGCCTGTACTGAAGACCCAGATACTAATCCTAAAGAAGAATTAGTAGTAGATTTTGAAATTTCTGTTAACCAAGATACAGCACCTGCAGAAGTAAGCATAACCAACAAAACAACAGGTGCTACTGCCTACAACTGGTCATTTGCTGGAGGAAATCCTGAAAATTCAACAGAAGAAAACCCAGCTACAATTAAGTATACTGAAGCTGGAGATTTTTCCATTAGCTTGGAAGCTTCAAATGAAGCTGATCAAGAAACGGTCACTAAGTCTTTCAGTTTGAATGAACAGTTAATGGCTGATTTCGAAATTTCCCTGAGCAGTGAATCCGCTCCTACAGAAGTGACGATAACGAATAATTCAAAAGCTGCCAGTTCATATAGTTGGACATTTTCTGGTGGAAATCCTTCTAGTTCAACAGAAGAAAACCCTTCCATAATTTATTATGCTGAAAAAGGAGATTATAGTATTGATCTGGAGGTTTCGGACGGAACAGAAACCAAAATTATTTCAAAAACTTTCAGTTTAGAAGAACAATTAGTAGCTGATTTCAATTTCTCTTTAAGCAGTGATAAAGCACCTGCTGAGTTAAGCATTACCAATAATTCCATTGGAGCTAATGAATACAATTGGACATTTTCTGGTGGTGATCCGGAAAATTCAACAGATGAGAATCCGGGTACAGTAAATTATACTCAAAATGGTAATTTTACTGTGGAGTTGGAGGTTTCGAATGGCACGGCTACCGAAACCCTCTCCAAAAACTTTACTTTAAGCACTAATGAGATCACTACTTACGAAAACATTACTTTAGGGGGTCGCGATCAGGAATCTACCATGGGTTCCGTCTTTTCAACCGCCTTGGGTGAAATCATTAAAAGTGGAGAAATAACAGCTGAAAATGGTGCTAACATTGACATTGTTTTTGTGGGAATTTCCGGTTTAAGGTTTTTCGAGACCCCAATAGACGCAAGCGGCTGGGGCTTAACAGAAATTCCAAATGCCACTAACACTGAAGTGATCAACTATATGGAATCGAGTTCCATTGATTTTTCAGTGGAAACATTTGATACTATGACGGATGATTCCGCACTCAGAGACTTAACTATTGAAGCGGATGATGAAAGCTTTCCGACTGATGGTTTACCAAGAATCGTTTTATTTGAAAACGCAGCAGGTAAAAAAGGGGTTATTAAGATTACTGATATTGTATCGGGGTCTGGCGGCAGCATTACCTTTGATTTGAAGGTTCAGAAATAAGCATACTTAGCACGCGAGAAATCGCGTGCTTTTTTTTAGTTTAATATACTTAAATGATGTAAGAACAAGACAGTAAGGTCGGGATTCTTTTAATGTGTAAACCAAAAACAACATGGAACTCTTGGGAATAATATTTACTCTTTTCTCTGTCCTTATTGGTATAGCCATTTACTCTAAAGGGTTCCTCAAAAAAGCATTAGATTGGATGAACACAAGGTATTTGCACTTTTGTCAATCATCCCTTGATCAGTCCAAACGACCAACTAATCAAAACTTTAAAACCAGTGGTTTTTGGTTTTAGCATTTTTTTAATGGCTCTCGCTAGTCTCCTTCTACAGTGGTGGGGAGAAAATGATAAAGATATACAACAACTTTCCTTTGCATGGTTTGCTACTATTGCCTTTTGTGGACTTGTGCTTATTCCTAGTCAAGAGTTCGTAAGAAGGGCACAAGATATGGTAAAAATGCTGTTTCGTACTGCAAAATGGACTGCCTTAGTCCTGGCTGGTATCATTGCTTCCGTACTATTTGTTTTTACTGCTCTTGGCAAAGTGGTCACTCAACAAGAACTTCAAGAGGTCATAACCCTCTATTCAACTTCTTTAGCTGGTGCATTGATTTTTGCTGCGGTAATCTTATATGCATCAATTATTGGGCTTCCATTTATACTTCAAAAAATATTCCTTCTGCTTGTTAGAAAAACGATAGACTTCACACTCAAAAAGGAACGTAATAACCCTATCAGTATCCCTATACTGTTTATTTCTATCGTCATTACACTGATCACTTTCATCTCTTACATGATAGGTAAAATAGCCTAAGAATGGCTTGAAAGTACCCCCTTATCCTGCCATGCTCTGTATTGTAGCTTGAATATCTTGATAATACAATCTTTATATAAGTTACCATGCAGAGCATGGCGGGAACTGGGGGCAGCATTACCTTTGATTTGAAGGTTCAGAAATAGGCTTATGCAGTACGCAAGAAATTGGGTGCTTTTCTTATTTTTTACATGAAATTATTAATTCCTATTCTGATCTTTCTCATCATCAGGGTTTTTGAACCCATTTAATATATACTTTATTCCATCCCATTTATTTGATTGATAAGACAAATTATCAAAGGTTTTAAGACCTTTGGTATCAATTAATAATAAGGCTATGGGACTAAGCATAAAGAATATCCCTAATAAAACGAACAAAACAAATACAGCATATAATAGAAAAGTACCTATTGATGAGGTACTGCCATTAACAAGGTATTCATCTCCTATTTTAAGCAGTTGCCATCCTTTTTTTTCTTCCCAAACACCTATAATCCCTTTATTAGAAATATCCTTAAAATAAGAATCATCCAACTCAAAAGGGATTCTTTCTAAAAGTTTAGTAGTATCTATTTCTAAGACATTATAGAACTTTACCTTAGCAGTTTCCCAGTCCTGTGTTCTTCTTCTAATTACTGTACTGCCCCAGGATTTATCATTTGAAAATCTCAACCGATAACGAATCACATCTTGGTAGGATTTGCCCATAACATTTCTGTCACCAAAATCAATTTTAAAATCTTCTATGTAATCGATAGTATTATCTTGATCCTTTTCTCTTTGGATTATACTCCAAATGGTACTACCTAACACAAAGGCAAACATTACCCCTCCAAAAAATGTGTAAGCCAAGTTAAAGAAATAGCGGCTTTTAGAGGTTTCCTTTTTCATTCAGATTCTTTTTCAAAAATGTGAAGTACTCCTTTATTAGTCCTTATGTAAAGTCTATCATCTGTAGCTTGTGGGGCTTCTGATAAACCACCTGTATCTTCAAGTTGCTGGCTCCATATTATTTGGCCTGTTGCCACTTCCATTACACCTACATGAGTAGGCGTCACATATTGCCAGCCTTTGTCAGCTACAAAATAAATATGTCCATTATATAGGCTATTACTCATAAAGCGAATCTGATGCTCACGATCTTCCTTAAAGTAATCTTTGATAATTTTCACTTCATAAGTTTCAAAGTTGATCTGAAGGAGTCTTTGATTGCTCAACCAAACAAGCTTATTATCAAAAATGTGTGCAGAATGGTTGTCATTATAAAAAATACCTTGTGGCAAAGGATAATCTTTATTTAAGTGAACAATTTGTACCTGTTCACCACTATTTACGTTTAAAAAAAGAAAAGTGGCATTACTTAATTGTGTAATTAACTGATTTTTATAAATGCCAATGAAGTGTTTTACTTCGTACTGATTTACCTCCTTATTAGATTGATTAAACGTACCTAATGATAGAAGATCATACTGCCATAATTGATTTTTATTTGGTTCAGTAAAACTAAGAGCCTTAACTAGATTATTATTAAAATAATAAATTAGCTTACCATCTACAAAATATTTTTTTAATTTTCCTGCAATCAAATTGTGATTATTAAATAAGGTGCTTTTTAAAACTCTATCATACCAGATAAATTCAGATTTATTAATAATATGATAAATGTTAGCATTATCCTTTCTTAGAATTAGATTCCCATCATAATCATAAAATGAATTCTGGCTTCTATTTGTAAAGACATGTATCAATTCTAATTCAAAATTAATACCCCAATAATTACTAATCGTGACAATTTTTCTATCTGGATCTTGAAAAATATGATTATTTTTAATGAAATAGCAATTCTTATCAACCACATCATAATCACCAACATTTTCAATACTTTTATAAATTTTTAATTTCATTTAATCCGCTTTTAAAAAACTGTAGACTTCACTGTCTAAATCATCAGCGTATTCAATAAAATCAGAGACATCCTCAATATCATCTCCAAATAATTGCTTTACCTTAACAATACCCAAGCCACCATCATCTATCGGTTTAAACCAATCATCAGCCTTATCTAAGAATAACCCTCTAAAAGCTTCTTTAACTTGCCCTATATCAGACTTTTGTGCATTAAATATATATTTCAATTCATTTAAGTCGTTTGTATTTTTTAAATATCGTAAAAATTGGGTGTAAGAATTACCTGAACCAGTAAAAAACGAATTCCATGGATTAGGGTTGTCAGGTGTCCAACTTTTAAATTCATACAAGGTGTTTTCTACCAAAACATCTGCACGGTTTAAAATATCATCAGCATACCTAAATTCAAATTCTGTCAGATTTGTAAACTCATTTGGATATCTTTTCATGTAATCAATCATATGGTTAACAGCATCTCGATTATTTATATTACTTCTTAATCCAGAATATACGGTTTCAATACCAGGTTTAGCTTCAAATTGTGAAATGTACTCTAAATTATCCAACAATTCATCCATAAGAGGAATTCTTTCAACACCAGAATTACCGCAGGTACCACACCTTAAATCATTATTGGCCGCTAAGATATCATTCAATTCTTGTTCCCATGTGTTTTCCTTTGCTTGCCTGAAGTTTGAATTGGACATCATCAATTCTGATAATTTTTCCAAGGTTTGTGGATCTTTAGCAAATTGGGTGCTTCCTGAATTATTTGAAATAGAATTACGAACAACCCCCGTTCCCGCCATGCTCCGCATGGTGGTCCTGATTGCTCATACTACATCATCAGACGCACAGTTTACATCCCTTTTTCCTCTATACAAAATTTCAAATTGCTGACGATACAATCTTTATATAACTTCCTTGTAAATACACTTAAACAAGTTATCAGGATAGTTATCGTGCAAAACTCACAAATTACTAGCCTTTAGGATTTTGAAACTTACAGCTCGCCATTACTATGGCATAAATTCTACTCCTATACTATAAAGATAAAACATTTTTTGAAAAATAGCCGACCACCATGCAGAGCAAGGCGGGAACGGGGTTGTGATGGTGATTATGGACCTAGATCATGTCAGAGATTATTTTCATTATGGATCATTTTATGTAGATCCTACTGATTTAGAAACCACCACTCCTATTCTATTTTTCACCCGTTTCATCACGCATTATTGCACACCTATCTTTGTGCTTTTAGTGGGCACTTCTGCCTCTCTCGATGGCAGTAAAAATCAAAACCAGAATTATTCAAATTCTTATTTACGCAGTGCCTGTGGCTGGTTTTTCTTGAGAATACGATTTCAGAAGCAGTAACTGCCGTCTATCTTAATCTCATCATCACCAATAAGGTCATCATTTGTAAAAAGTATTGGTGAACAAGAATGTTAGAAAAAATCAGAGTGCAAGATGAGAAAGCAAAGCCAATACTGGAAACTGTTCTTCCTACTAGAAAATTAGTGAGTTGGATTCCCTTGCAGTGAATTTAGGCGGAGTTAGATTGTACTGCATCAGCAAGCATCAAGCTGACTTACTAAATTAAAAAATTCGCTGTAAAAATTGAAAATTGAGCACCTGTGTGAAATTCATGATGACTTGCTGCAGCATAACTGCTACATTACCATGCCAAAACTACCAATATTTAATGGTTATAAAAACAAAAAGCCATCCGCAAAACTGCGAATGGCTTTAAAGAATGAGCCTCCTGTCGGGATCGAACCAACGACCTACTGATTACAAGTCAGTAAGTATCAGTACTAAAAACAACATAAATGGCTTTATATGGCTTTAAAAAAGGTTTTATATTTCGTATGAAACCGTAATAAATCGCATAAAACTACACTTTATGCGCAAATTTTGTGCACAAAAATTAATCATATCTTTGTTATAATTATGCATTAAATTCATTTAAATTTACATTTATGGGTATTGGTAGAAACCTGAAATTTACTACCCTATGTGCAAATTTTACTAAAAGTACAAAATTATGTTGAAAACTAGCGTATCAGTAACTTTAGATAAGAGAAGACCTAAGAAAAACGGCTTCTATCCTATTATTTTTAGACTCAATCATTATGATAAGAATACTAGTATTAGTTCTAAGCATGACATTGATGATAAGTATTGGGATTTCACCAATAAGAAAGTCAAAAAGGGATGCCCTCAATTTAGCAGTACCAGCGCATTCAATAATTTTTTGGTGAGCAAGCTTAGTGATTTTTCAAATGAAATCCTTCGACTTGAGAGCTTAGGACGTTTGGAAAGTATGTCAATTCAGGATGTTAAAAAAGCCATTACTAGAGACAAAAAAGATGTGCAATTTTATGCTTATACCACAGAATGGATTGAGGATCTTAAAAATACAGGAAGAAAAGGTTATGCAAGAACTTTCGATGATTTAATAAGGGAGTTGAAAATATTCACTGAGAACAAGGATTTTTCCTTCAGAGAACTAAATTATGAGTTTCTTAAGAAATTCGATACATTCTATTTGTCACGAGGCACTACTTCATTAAATAGTTTAGCTGTTTACATGAGAAGTATCAGGGTTATTTGTAACAGAGCCATAAAAGATGGAATTATGGATGAGCAACAATATCCTTTTAAAAACTACCAAATCAGAACCACTCCTACCGCAAAAAGAGCTATAGATTTTAAATATTTAGAAAAAATAATTGAGTTGGATTTAGAACCATCCAATCCATTATTTCACGTAAGAAACTATTTCCTACTTAGTTTCTATTTACAAGGCAGACCATTCATAGATCTAGTATACTTAGAAAAGAAATTCATTAAGAATGGTCGATTAAAGTTTTTCCGCACCAAAACGAATCAACCTTTAGATATTAAACTATCTCCACAGGTACAAGAAATTGTCGACTACTATAAAACACATAATCCAGATTCAGATTATATACTTCCTGTTCTTACTAAAGAAAATGAAGCTGATAAAAGAGATCAATACCAGCACGCTTTAGGAAATTATAATAAAAAATTGAAAAAATTAGCTAAGCTAGTTGGTATTCAAGAAAGCTTGACCTCATATGTTGCTCGACACTCTTTTGCAACAATTGCAAATAACATGGGACTATCAGTTTCTGCTATCAGTCAAATGCTGGCGCATACTTCCATTAAAACCACACAAGTTTATCTGGATAAATTAAAAGCAAGTCAGCTTGATCATTTTACCGATAGGATTATTAGAGGTGGTAAATGAAATTGCAGTTTTAATGGAATCTAAAGCTTAATCAATCTTTATATTTATTTTGTTACATAGTTTCTAATTAAGATTTTAAGCTAAGAAGTTGCAATTATCATGAGAATAAAAAGTGAATTCATATCCGCAATAATGTACACATTAACCAAAAAAAGAAAGATTGAATATAAACAGGTTTTGGTTTCCGATGACCTTGATTGACAAATATAATGGATGTTTTATAAAACACATCCTAAAAATGCAGGAGTCGGTCGAAAAGTAGGTAGGTTTTGAGAGTGTCATTTGAAATCCAGCTCTATACCAAACTTTACGAGCTTTTATAAATCAAATCTATATAGGGGAAAATTTTAGCTCTTTTTATTTTTTAGGGCAGTATTTCAGGCTATGAGATCTCATCTTGCCAAGCCAGCCGGGCGAAAGTATGGTAAAAAGTGAGTCAGGTGTCTGTCAGGGCATGAAAAGCTTATTATTTTGTGGAATGACTAATTTTAAAGTACAAATGTTTCAAGTTTATAAGGCATTTCAACAAAATCAGTTTCGTTGACCTCTGAACCATATTTTATTCAGAATGATTTTTGGCGCTATTTTCTATTAATAAATTCCACCGTATTGTAATTAGTTTTTTTGATATCCTTCTGTATCTCTCATCTTTTGATTCTTCTACTTGGTCAAATAGCAGTCTAATTGGGAGAATTGCTAGGATAATCACTATAATAATTAATAGAATTTTGAATCCAAGATTAGATGCTTCCAGAATCTTTTCACCATTCTCAAGTCTGTATAGTGCAGCCAAAAATTGATTCCAAAAAGGAATTAAAAAAAGAAGAATGAGTCCTCCAATATATTTCGCCATTTCCGTTAGTATTTTTTGGCCAGCTTTTTTATCAAAGTATTCTGAATATTCTTGTAGCAAATCAGTGTTTAGTTGGCTATCTGATGATAAAGTAGTTTTCTTTATAACTTCATATGATTTTTTGAGTTGGTACTCTTCATAGGATTCATTAGCCCAATGTCTGAAGAATTTATTGTTCGGCTGCACCTGATGATTACTGATTTCTGGTAATTTGTTCTTTGCATGAGGGTTGATTTTTAAATAGAAAAATATCAATCCAAAAAGAAACCATATCAAAGTATAAATTAGTAAGATAAATGAATTTTTATCTAAAATCGGAATTAAAAAGGATGGGAGGAGAGATATCATCCACAGAGTAATGAAAGGATTTAACCATCTTCTTCGGAATTTATTGTCAAATATTCGTTCTTGAAGATTGTTTTTCCTAAATTCTGATTCTAAGATATGTGCGATGTCTCTCATAATGTTACTAAAGATTATTATTGCGCTTATACAACATTGCCTTTATTTTCTTTTTGTCAAAGCTGAAATATATTCAACTATTGGTATGTCAAATCCGAAATTCACAAATGCATTTTTTGAGCCTAAGTTTTTGTCAATCATTGGACTAGCGACACTTAGATTTGTAGATAATCCATTAAAAAATGTTAATCCAACTCCTGTCCCAAATACTGCATACGGACTAAATTAGGAATACTTTCTCAGAGCTGGATCTAATGAAAGAAATCTTCCAATTGCTGGATTGTAAATCCTTGCTCCATAATCATAAGCAGTCATCCTTTTCCTTTACGTTGAAGCCGTACCTATAGTCCCCGCTGTTAAAGCTCCTACCCGGCATGGCCACCCATGCTTCATGCGTATTCTTATCACTTTGCATCAAAAACTTCTATAGTCTATCAATTAAGAATAAGTGTATTTATAAAAACGGCCATAAACTACAATTTTCTATTAGAGGTATTTTAATATCTTGAAATGAAAGAAATTAACTTCCTTATCTCATATTTCAATGCTATTGCAGGTAATATTATAGAACCAAATATCAATAAAAGACTAATCACAGTTATTAAATTAAAAAAGTTACCTGAAACGAATAGAAGAATAAATATTAATAAATTAAAGCATAAGAAAAATAATAAAAAAACATGTACGAATCTATGAAATTTTGCTTCCATTTCAATTTTTACACTGTTTTCATTTTCAGTTATTTTTCCTTCTATGATCGGTATAAATGAATTAGCACCATTTTTGAGAATTCTTCTTATCATAAATTTATCACCTTCTATAATTCCCTCAAATTCAAATTTTGTTTTAGGTTTTCTTATACCAAACAAACCAAAATCTTTAGTTCTTAAAACATTAGATTTTAAATAATGTCTAAATTCAGTCGGTTTCCTTTTTCTGCTTATTTTAAATTTAGTTCTAAAGAAATATAAATCAATCATTTAATTTTTCAATATTTTCGTCAATTATATCAATTGTTTTGTTGAAATTTTCTAATTCTTTATATATAATGTCTAGCCCATCTAAATCAATTGCTCCTGTTGGTACATTACTCGAAAACTGATAAGGCGCCAGCATAGGATAAGACTTCGTCAACGGGCCAACACTCAAGAACTTTGCAATCCCCGGGTTGTAGATCCTAAAGTCGAAATCGTAGGTCGTCATGCTGCCGAACTCCCCTTCCTGGTCCTTTTCCTTGCCATTAAAGCCGTAGCGGTAATCACTGCCGTTAAAGCTCCTTCCCGGCATGGCCATCCCGAAGGCGTAGTAGTCGGTCACCGAGGCCACTTCTGCCGTGTAGCTGCCGTCCGTTGCCTTGAGGCGGTCAGTCACCACGGCCCTTACGTTGCCCAGGTGGTCCTTGAGCTCGTACTGCTTCAGCCCCTTATGCCTTTTATAGTAAAATGGCTTGTGTTTAATTCCATCAACAAGCTGGTAGTTCCAACCGTAGATTTGATATCATTATTTATGACCATAGTGTTTCTATAATGTAAAAAAAATATATTTATCATGAATTTATAATTTCTTTAATTTTCAATAGTGTGCTATCACCATCACACTCTATTAGGTTTATTTTATAATCTTTAACATATTTCTTTATTAAATCAATATTTATATCATTTTTAATCTTAGATACATTTTGACTAAAAAAAACAAATATATATCATCAATATTGGATACCGAATATAAATATTTGCAAGACTTCAATTGCTCTATGTTCAATGGAAATCCAAATACTAAACAGTTTTCTATATTTTTTTTACTCTTAATTTTAATTGCTCCCCATAGTAATTCAATTATTTTTGAATTGGGTATAGTTTTGCCCTCAATTATCTGTTGAGAAAGCTCTTTTTCAATAATTAACTGTTCTCTTAGTAAATCAACTGTATTTATTATAATTGTATTATAACTTATAATATTCCTTACCTTTTCAATTAGATTAATGGAAGGTGGTCCATAAAATAATAATAATTTCATCTTCTTAATTTGAACTTGGTGTGAAGGTAACGTTAATTGTATTCTTTGTTTCTTCCACTATTGGCTTTCCTCCAAATCCTGCTTCTTGTGCTGCTCTTCCAGTTGGAGTATTTAATGCCGCTTCTTCCATAGACATTTTATCTTCATTTCTATATTTTTTATAAACTTCGTAGTTTGTCGAAGGGCTACCATTATAATCTGACTTCCAAGTACCCTTTATTAAACTAGGGTCCCATTTATTAACTGACTCTTCTACAACTGATTTCAGAACACCTTGTCCCCTCATTGATTCTGGAACTGTTATATCAAGTTCTAATACAGAACCACCTTCAGTCAAGGAGGCGGTTCCTATATTAACATCATTTGCATAAACCATATTAAAATCGTCAGCCCCTTCAAAAACTTTTCTTAATTTCACATTTCCATTAAATGTTCTCACAATTGCTTTTTGAGCAAGGTCTTCAATTCCTGGAAAAAGTGGGACACCCGCTAACTCTTCAATTATTTCTTCTGCTACAAACAATGTTAAGATTGGTGATGCTAAAACTGCTATCTCCTCAAGAGATGTTTCTAATTCAGCTCTTATCCTAGCATCCATTGGAGAAATACCATCCTCAATGAATTTCTTTTCTTTAGCTTGTACAGTCGCAATTCTTGACAAAGTTAAAGGTCTCAAAATAAATGGTCTAAAATACTCCAACCCATCTAAATCAATCCCATCAATTGGCCTATTACTCGCAAACTGATAAGGCGTCAACATCGGGTAACTTTTCGTCAAAGGATCGACACTCAGGAACTTTGCAATCCCCGGGTTGTAAATCCTGAAGCCGTAATCGTAGGTTGTCATGCTGCCGAACTCCCCCTTCTGGTCCTTTTCCTTACCGTTGAAGCCATAGCGGTAGTCCGCACCATTAAAACCCCTTCCCGGCATGCTCATCCCGAAGGCGTAGTAGTCGCTCACCGAAGCCACCTCGGCCGCGTAGCTGCCGTCCGCTTTCTTCAGGCGGTCGCTCACCACGGCCCTTACGTTGCCCAGATGGTCCTTGAGCTCGTACTGCTTCAGCCCCAGCATGCGCTCAAAATAGATCGGGTCCTCGTGCGGCTTCTCCAACCTGTGCAGCCTGCCGGCCGGTACCTCGCCCGTCAGCGTCCCTTCCGGCAAGAGGTAAGCGTCCTCGGTGAGCACATCGCCCTCTACGGCATAAAGCCCGTCATTGCCCTTCTCTGCCACCCATAGCTGCCCCGAGCTGTTGCCCAACAGGCGCGCCTCATCGCCAAGGCTTTCCGCATAGCTGTACTGCTGCCCGGTCGAGAGCTGCAGGCGGTGCAGTCGGTGGCCGTCCGTAAGGCTTGCCTGCGTATAGTAAAGGGCATCGTTGTGGTCTCCGAACTGAAGGCTCAGCCCTCTTTGCGGAAGGACATTCTCAATGCGCTTGACAAAGTTCATCGGCCGGTCCTCCGGGTTTTCGCTCTCCAGCTGGTAGAGATCCCAGGCCAGCCCGCCCTCTGCCAGTTGATTGACCTGGTCCGTTGTTCCTTGATGGCTCATGACCGCCAAGAGGTTGCCATCAGGGCTCAGCTGCAGGTAACTTTCCAGCCCGCTGTTGATGCTTTTCCAAGGGCCTTCGTAGGTGGTCACCAAACTCAGGTCGGCTCCCAGCTTAAAGCCTTTCACCCGTGCCTGGTTGGCATTGCCGCCCTGCAGCTCCAGGGTATAGCCGTAGAACTGTTCTTCTGCCGGTTGACGGCTATCGCTCACGATCGCCAGTGCCGCGAGATAATCCCCTTCCAGCAGTACATTATTGGCCGAGGCCACATCGCCTTTCGGCTCTGTTTCCGTTCCGTTGCCTGCTGCTGCCATGTCTATTATATGGTAATACCAACCGCCCGTTGTATTGGGTGCTATCAGCAGGTACTCCTCATCTGTGCCCGGTCTTCTAAAGCCCACCGCCTGGCCTTCCGAGAGGATGTCAAGGCTTCCGCCCGATGGCATCAGGTTGCCGTCCGCATCGGTGAGCAAGGCCACATGCTCGCTGCTGTTCATTTCATCGGCCACCGCAAGGCTGAACTGCAGGTCCCCCGAGCTGTTGGTTACCGTGCCCATCAACCCAAAACCGGTCGCCCCGCCCAGTGCATTGACCGCACCGAGCCCTTCATTCCCTTCTCCCAATTGGGCAAGGCTCACGCCCCTGCTGCCAGTCGATACGCCCACATGATAGTGGTTACCTCCCGCTGTGTACAGTTCATCAACTCCTAGCTGGTAAGGGGCCAGCCCGTCCAGGTTCCTGATGCGCCTCATGGCTAGGCCGTTGCCCTTGCGAAGCCCTATCCGGTCGCTGCCATAGATAAACTGCTCGTCCAAGCGGAGCACTTCGTCATGGCCGCCCTCTATGGCCTCTTCCCTTTCGCGGTAGGTGGCCATCACGTTGCCGCTGGCATCCCGCACATAATAAGTGCTTTCCGGTGCGCCCGATGGGCCGGTCACGTCCTTACGGATACGGTTGCCGCTGCCGTCATAGAGGAAGGACACCTCGCTGCCGTCCTCTTTCAAGATACGAGATACTTTTCCGTAGGTCGTCCATTCTATGGAGGTGATGCCCTCCGATTCATCGGCTATCAGGTTGCCTATCTCGTCATAGCTGTAGTTGCCGCTGCCCTGGTTGTCCACGTCCATGTCCCAATCTTCATCGGCTATGGCATCGCTCACGTACTGCAACTGGTTATTACCCGCTCCATAGTGATAGGTCAGCCTGTCCATGGCGGAAGATTGCCCTTCCGCGGCAAACCCGTCCCGTTCCAGGCTCATGATATTGCCGTTGGCATCATAGCTATAGCTTGTCGCATAGTCCTGAGTAGCAGTCCAGCTGTCGCTTTCCCACTTGCTCATCTGACTGCCCTTTAGTCGGTTGAGCTTATCATAGCTATAATTATAACCAATGCGGTGCTCATAGTCCAGCATGTCCCCGTCCGGACGGGCCGTGTTCAGGCTCCAAGCCGCTATATTGCCGTTGTAGAGGTCTTTTCCATCGGCTATTGCCAGCGAGGTCGCATTGGCCGCATAATTGTCGTTCTGGTAATCCCCGCTAAAATAGTTCAGCGTCATGCCGAACACGTCACGCCCTACCTGGTTGTTGCCGTCATGCCCAGGATCGGCCGCAGTGCTCAGCCCGGGGTTGTTTACCGATTTCAGCCATCCCTGCAGGGTATATACATAATCCAGTCCCTGTACCTTGTCCTCGCCCAGCACGCTGCGTTTCAAGGGGCCGTGGTCATAATATTCATAGCGCCCATCGGTATCCCACAACACGCCATCTTTGGAGGTCTTCACGGCCGTTATCCGGTTGTCGGCATCATATTCATAGGCATGGTAGAAGGCGTCCGGGCGCCCTGCATTGTAGGCCACTTCTTTTACATTGCCGCTCACCAGGTCATATTCATAGGCCATCGTTTTCCTGCCCATGCCCGGGATGTCCTGCACCATCCATTTCACGTTGCCGTGGGCGTCATAACTGTAGTAGGTACTGCTGACCTGGCCGGCCTGATGGTGCGCCACATAGCTCACCCGGTTGATCAGGTTCTCCTGCACTTCTCCCCGGTAGCTTAGCTGGGGATCGCCCCCGTAGTAGGTCTGTGTTTGTTCTTCCAGTCCATAGCCCGCACCAGGGAAAGCCGGGTCTGCCGCCAATGAGGATTGATCGGCCTTTAGTGCCGCCCAACTGTTGTAGTCCCCCTGTAGGGTGGCACGCCCTACTTCTATGATACGGCCCAAACGGTCGTATTTACTATAGGAAAAAGTACCGTCCGCTGCCTGGCGGGCGTTCTGTGAAAAACGCAGCTGCCCTTCATTATTGTAGATAAAATCGGTCTCGCCCCCGTCCGGGCTTTCTTGGTGGACGAGCTGTCCCAAACTGTTGTAGGAATAGCTAGTCACCAGTTCGTGGGCCGGCAATTGATCGGCACTTTCCGCTGCGCTGCCGTCCAATAGGTTCACCCCTTTCGGTGGAACCGTTTTGACCAGGTTGCCCGAGCGGTCATAATAGTAAAGCGTATAATGATAGGCCCCGTCTGTATACCTCATGCTCACCTCGTCATGCACATGGTCCTTGGAAAGGCAGAACGACTCCACGGCCGAACGCTGCATGCCCGTCATCCTGGCCACGCATTCTGTGCCGGCCTGACGTATCTCCTGCTGTAGGTTGGAGGCCGCTACCGAGGCCTGCAGGTTATCGCTTATTTCTTCTTGCTCCTCTTCTTCCGTCTCGCTTGCATAGGTCTGCCAGCTAAAGGAAAGTTCATAGCTGCGCGGCACGGAAGGCTGTTCCACCAAGGTGGGCGCGGACTCGTTCTCGCAGCCCGCACTGTTGCGCACACGAACAATATACTCGTGCCCCGATTTGACCTCGCTCAGGGTGTTGGTCACGCTGACCAGCCCGCCCTCGCTTACCGCTTTTTGGGTACCCACCAGGTTCTCCTTTGTTTCCTCTACTATCTGGATGGAGCCGTTGCTGAACTCCATCTTTTTGATCACCTGCAGCTGTACCCACTCAAAGGTATAGGTCTCCCCCGCAGTGGTATTCTCAAGGCTGGCCGCGATCTCACAGTCAAGGGAAGCCTCGTCCGGTGCCTCTATTGCCGGTACAGACAGCTCTTCGCCCCCTGCTATGGTAAAATCTATTGTCTCTTCATAGTCCACGCACTGACGGTTGTCCTTTACTTTCAAATAGTAATCGCCAGGGGACAGCCCATCGGCCGAGGATTCCCTGGATATCAGTTCGTCCGAACTGTCGTACCAATAATAGCGGTAAGGGGCCTGCCCGCCCGATACTTTCGCCACGGCACGACCGTCCTCGTCTCCCAGACAAGTTTCCGCATCGCTCTCCAGGCTTACCTCAAGGGTGGAGCTCCTTACTTCTATGTTGCGCTCTTCTATGGCACACAATACATAAGGGCCTTCCGATATACTGCTCCGCATTATATAATGGCCTACCGCAACGTCCTCGAAAAGGGCCTGCTCCCCGCTCTGGGCGGATACAAGGGTTTCTTCCCCCGTTCTTTTGTCCACGCTGTAGAGGCTATAGCTGGCAAGTTGTGCGGTGGAAGTACAATTGGTGATCCCACTTATGCCCGCTCCTATGTCTATTTTTTGTTCGTCATAGCACTTCTGGTAGATCCCTCCTGCCTCGTTCAGGCTTATTTGTGGGCGGGCCTCCTTCAATTGGAGCGGAGCCGGATCGGTCCCGCAGTCTATGCCGTTCTCTTCTATGTATATATATAATTGGTCGTTGCCCGTATAGCTGGCCTGTCCGCTAAAGACATGCGCATCATTGTAGGCATAGGCGTCCGTGGCAGAGCTGTATATCTCTTGGCCAAGATCGTCCTCGATGCGGATCCCGTAATTTGTAAGCTCCATGGCCCCCTCCAATGTCAGGCGCCTCCTGTTTACCCGGAAATTAAAGTTGAGTTCGTAGGGGTCGCCCGTTGTCAGCCCGCAAGGTATGTCGCTTAGGCACGATATGGCGGTAACAGGCCCACCGTTGAGGACATCTATCCGTTTTCTGGGTGCGGTACAGCCGTTCGCATCCAAAATGCTCAGGTAATACCGTCCCTGGGGAAGGTCGCTTATCGCCTGTGCCTCCCCGTCCTGTACTTCTGTCCCCGTACGGTACAGCTCGTTGCCTTTTCTAAGCTCATAGCCAAAGGGCGCCTGGCCGATGGCCGTTGAGGTCACCGTAAAGCCGATGCTGCCATCTTCTGCCCCCTGACAGCTGGTCGGAATGGCCTTTGCCGTGAAACTTGGCAGGTCGAAGAGGTCCTCTCCTGTAAAGGTCAGGCTGTTGCCGCTCAGGGCCCCGCAGGACGAGGGGTCTATTACCCTTACGCTGTATTCGCCCAGTTTACTGCCGTTCAGGGAGGTCGTCAGGGTCGGCTGGCTCGTTGAGGCAAACATCTCCCCGCCACGGAGCCACTCATAGCGGTAAACGCCCGGCTTCTGGTTTTCCACTTCTGCCTCTAGCGATATGCTGGAGCCCGGACAGACCGGAAAGGTGGTGGTGGTACTGATGCTTGCCTGTGGGTAGGAAAGGTCTATGTTCATCGTATAGTCGCCCTGGCCCGTGGTCGCCACTATCGGGCACACTTCGTCATTGGTCACACAGGTCGCCTGTCCGTTCATCGTAGTCCGCGCCTCAAAATACAGGCTCGTCCCCGATACCAAGAGGTCGCCCAGCGATACGTCCATCGTCAGCGTCTTCGTCTCGGAGGCCGATAGAAAACCTGCCGAAAGGTCCCATCTCAATACTTCCTGCCCTTCCTCGCTGCGTTTTTGCACCGAGCCAAAGCCTCCGCTGTGACCGTTATAGCTCAGGCCGGGCGGGAGCTTTACCTCCAAACGGTTCGGTGAGGTGGGGCCGCTGCCACGGTTCTCCACCGTCAGGTCCAGTTGCGTGCTGCCGTTGCATACCGTGAAGGCATCCGCTGACAGGCTCATGAACAGCTCGTCCAGGGGCATTTCCCTGAGCTTGATCTTGCGCTGGTCCTTTAACTGTATGTAGTCCTGGCAGTTGGTATAGCCCTCTACCGCAAATTTTATCGCCTCCCCCGGATCCGCATCACAGCCGTCCACTACCTGAAAATCAAGCGTCACGCTGTTGTTGGGGAAGTCTCGGTAGCCCGGCAGGAAACCGCTGAAACCGTTGCCCGAGGTAGGGAGCATCTTGCTCAAATCCCACTCTATGCCGGTATTGCCGTCCGGAAGTGTTACAGTGCTGATCGCTGCGGCAGGTATGGCCACGGGGCTCTCCCCGTTCAGTGCATGGGTAAAACTGGCCGGCTGGCTTTCGTCAAGGCGCATCCCTTTCGGAAGGTTGATGCTGAACTTTAAATCGAACATATCGGCATACTTCGAGCTCAACAGGGTCGCACGGAACGGAACGCCCTCGCAAAGCTCTGTCTCCGTGGGGCCCAGCTTTTCCACCTGCCACTGAAGGTTAGCCGTCTTGTACCTTATCTCCAACTCCTCTTCCTGGATTGGGATCTCGCAGTCCTGGGGAAGGTCCTTGATGCTCCCAGTGTGCCCGCTGACCTCCGGGTATCCATCGCAGCTCCAGCTCCCGTAAAGGTCCAGCTTGCGCGTCACATCGTCCTCGCAGTTGCGGTAGCCAGCCTCTACTGTATAATATTGACACTCGTTGTTGTCGATGTCCGACAGCTTTACCATCATATATTTGCCACGGCCCGCAAGCTCACCAAAGCTCCCATCATAGACAGGCCCGTAAAACTCCACCTCCAACGCATTGCCCTCGTTGTCAGTCGCACCCGTCAATATCGTGCTGTTGTCACCCTCGCGCAACTCCACCGAACTGTACACGTTCGACATGTAGTACCGGCTATGGTAGCTGTTGTCGCACAACTGAACCGGCCAGCTTACCTGACGGCTGTAGGCCTCCTGCGTCTTGTTCGCAGTCAACTCAAGATTGGCGTTCTTCATGTAATATATCGAAGAATGATTCGTAAATAAATTATCTTCAAACTTTGATTGATCATTTAGATACAGCTTGGATAGGTAGGTGACTTTTGATTCAATATTAAATGTTTTATACCTACCTAGATTAAGCTCAATTTCGTTAATATCCCCACAGTCTTCAATTATTTTTCCTGTCAAATAACTTTCCCGATTAAAAAAGGATACCGGATAATCATCAGTGAAATTTACAACAAGGTGATGCTTATCAATTTTTGTGATATTGGACTCAGGAACGATCCTGCCCTGAAAGGTAAAAGGGACAGACTCGTCCCTTTTAAAGCCAAAAGGAATCTGTACATCTATGGATTGAATAAATTCGGTAGGCCTGTGTTCTCCAGGAAAAACTAAACTTGATTCAGTAAACCTTGCACCTGCTAAACGGGTAATCCTAAAGTTATCGGTACTACATACATAATAAGAACCGACACCATGATCCCTGAAATAGGGTTTTATATAAGAAAAATTTTCTGGCTTGTAATTACAGCTAAACTCAATGCCTGAATCTTCCCCGGCAATTAAACGTCCCTGCAATCCTTCTAAACTATAATTTCCAGCTGTGTTATCTAGGAAAGCTAAAGATGAATTGGTGTTAAATGCTATTATGGTTTCAGTTTCAAAATTATTGCCTTGATCCGAGAAATAGCTTGTTGGTATTAAAAATTCATAGCTTATCCGACCATCTACAGTATTGATCTCTGGCTCTAGATCAGAAATATCAATGATTTCTCCCGCAATTTTAAGCTGGCTATTATTAAAGTTTTCCAGAGCAGGCAAACCATCAAATATATCAGCATGTTCGAACTGCACTTTAAAATAATCAGCGGTCATGGAAGCATTAATATCGGCATTGATACTTATGGCTACTTCATCTCCTGGCAGACCTGCCTTTAAATTATATTTTGGGTCTTCTGGGTCAATTTGTTGAGCTGTACCAATTAAAATATCTTCATAGTTAATATTTCTATTTACGTAACCGAGGGTTTTTCGTGTCAATGAAAAATCTGAAGTTTCAAGAGGGCTACATGTCCCACAGGTATAAGATACTGTATAAGAATTACAGGCAATTTGCATCCGCTCCTCTGGGCAGTTGGCATCGATAACATAATAATAATCAAAAAGAATGTCTTCAGCATCTGAAAAGTACTCTGTGCCATCACTACAATTGTACCTTAAATCAATTCCATAGGTTATATGAGATCTATAATCATTACTTGGCAGAACAGTGACCTTGTTTCCGTTTATTACATAATCTTCCGGGGCAATATCTTGAATATAGCTTCTATTGGTGTTGGGCATCCAATATATTCTTTCTACTAAGAAGCCCTCCGGTAATGTGAAATCGGCCTGATAGCCTCCGTTAGAAGTATTAAACCCAGCTATATATCCATTAAAATTTGTCCTATAATAAAATTCAATATTACCAGTCTGATTATCTGCATAATAACCAGTTCCACTTGCAGACTCTCCCTGATTATTTCCATTACTATACCTTAAATTAAAATCAGTATACTTACTTTGATTACAATGATTGAAATAATACATTCGACTTGAAATCTTATTGCTCAATATCCTCCCCTTATTACAGTTTTGATAATCACTTGGCATGCTATTATCCGAAAGTATAATCTGTAGATATACTCCGCTGCCTACCGCCACATCATCATAAAAACCGTCAGAATCTAAATCGTCAAACCCACCGGGACCGTCTGGATCCGAAGTGAAAAAATCCCTAAAATTAATTTGATAAGTGTACTGTGCCGGGGCTTTGTTTAGTATTTTTGTAAATGAACCATCGTTAATATAAGGTGATAAATCTACAATTGTACCTGATTCAGTTATTAAATTAAATTCCGCTATAGTACTTATTGATTCATTTATTGTCGTAGTAAACCGAATATCCTTTGTTATGTCCAGAGCTTTTATCTCATTGCCAATACCCTCATTAAAGATACCAAATTCAAAAATCATTTCATCATTGGGATTGCATATATCCGCATCCTTAACAACTTCATTTTTCTTCACAAATCCAGGACTTCCCTGTGGTACAGTGATGTATGTACTGAAGTTAGCCTCTTGGTCACCTTCATTGCAATAGTTCGGCCCACAGCCCCACCTTGCCTGATAGTCCGTCCTGATCGACCCGTTGCAATTCACCAACTGCACCTCGTCCATTAGGCGGATTCGTTCACCCCTGCTGTACATTCCGTCTCCATTACTGTCAAAATAACTCAGCTCTTCCACGTCAAGGGAATAGACCGCAAGTTCGGGGGTTGATAATTCCTCATTTCTTTCCACCGCCTGTACCTTCTCGTTGTTCGCGTTGATGATGTACAGCCCCAATACTGTCACATCACCGGTATAGTTGATCCCAAAGTCCACGCGCCTGGTGCCACCAAAGCCCTCGTTGTTAATTTCTATGATCCGGTTGATCGGGGTGAGCTTAAAATGAGTGGTAAGGTTAATGTATTCCTCTGGTACACCTATCTCCAGGTCAGGCGCGCTCACGTTGTAGGAATCAGATCCCTCGAATTCTTCCACCTGATAATCGGTCTCCGCCATGGTGTAGGTGGCCGAGGCATTGTTGTTCACAAATCCTTCCGATGGGTTATCAAAATTGTCCTCTATATAACTTAATAAGTTGCAATCCGCTGTGGCTTGAAAGCTGAACTCTACGGTGCTCTCCCCTGCCAGTACCTCGCCATCGCCCAATGCAAATAATGGTGAGTTGGAGGTGGAAGTGGAAACAAACCCCAAATCCCCCGTAACGCTTCCCATTACATAAGAAAGTCCGGCAGGAAGACCAGGGTCTATCTGAAATGACCCCACTGCCTCGGTGCCCTTGTTCTCTATGCGGATTGTAAAAGGACTCTGCCCTTCACAAACTTGCACAGTGGTGGGCGTGAATGTGGTGATCTCCACGTCCTGACCCTTAACTACTTGAATAAAAAAAATGAAAAATAGTAAGAAAAGTCCTTTTTTACGGATCATAATTGATAAAGGGTATTATTCAGTTAATCTAAATGTCAGAGTATTACTTTGTTTACCATCAATTGTAACAGCAGATAATTGGAGTTTATCGTATGTAGGGAGAATTTCATTCTTCCCCACTAACAATATGGTTATTTGATGTCCATCAAAAAATGATGTATTCTCATCCCTAACCAATACCAAATTATTATCAATTACATTTTTTATAAAAATATAATCATCCACCTTTTCTCCATCAAGATTTAGTGTAATAACAACTGAATTGATTTGGTTTACATCTGACACCATAAACTCAATTCCTAAATCTTCTACATCTCCTTCATTATTAATAACCTCAGTTACCTTTAAATTATACAGATTGACCTGTGCGGAAGAGATATAACTACAACCTAAAAAAATTATAATTAAAAATATTCTCATTCTTGTCCTGCGTTTATTTCAATATTAATTGTAGGGGAAATTATTGGTTCAGTAAAAATAACACTATTGACTACATCCAGTCCTTGTTTATTTACCTCATAGGATTCTTTTGGAACGAAAGTATTATTTGAAACTGCTACAGATTCGTCAGTATCATCAGCACATTTTGTAGGTAAGTCCAATTTCAATTCCCATTCTTCCACTTGTTTTAAAAGCGTATATTCAAACCAAGAAAAATTGCCACCATCTTCTGGTACGGTATATCTTCTAGCATCATTATTCCCATCACCATCAAAATCAACATTGACGTAATAACTGCTTACATTATCATCCTTACTAACTGTAGATGGGTCAGGATGACCGCCCATTCCAAATTCCATAGTAGAACTATTTGTAGTTACGCCAGTTTCTGTATATGGGGTATTTATATCACGACAATTCCATGTATCACAAGAAAAAGTTGTCAAGTTACATTGAGTCAAACATTGTTCCACCACAGCATCTACCATTAAATCTATATCTGACTCTGGAACAATATGAGAAGTGTTTTCATCTTCCGTTCTGCATTCACCAATTACATAACATTTTTCATTCAAAACATCATATATTTTCTTTCTAATCTCACTTCTTTTACTTTCACAACCACTTTCACATTGTGAAATAAATGAACTCATCTCTTTTTCAACCATGCTAAAAGTCGTCAATGTTTGACCATCCTTATCGAATGTTAAAGGAGCAAAATAAGATTTAGTAGTTTGATCATAATTCGAATAAGTATTCCCATTAACTAAAAGAGGTAAATTTTCACTCAAATTAATCAACTCATACCACTCATTTTCATTTACAAAATCTTCACAAGTCACATCAAAATCTTCCTCAAGCTCAATCTCTGTAGGATTGTATCCTAAATACATTTTGTAAAAGGTAAATAGCTGTTCAGAGGTCCATTCATCATAATAAGATTCACATTTAACTCTTCCTACCCCACAGAAATTATTAACTATTGATTTACTTGCATTGGTTGCAGGATAATCGCTATCTGTATAACAATTATCTCCTTCACAACAGGGAATGATAACAGGATTATTATTTGCGTCTAACTTGATTTTACCATCTTCCATTTGAAAACAATCATTTGGATCAACAAAACAAGTTTGCTGTTCTAGGTCTTGATATTCTCCGTAATTCTCATATTCAAAATATTTAAATGCAAAAACAGGATTCTTTATGTATTTGAATAATCTCTTTCCGTTCAAAGATTCCGGAGTCCAGTCAGATAACGGAACATACTTTAATTTCCCGTTTTGTTGGTAATTACTCGTTGTAAAATAATCTAGTTGCGTAACAGTATTAAAAGACAATGAGATTGGTGCATTATCAGGAGCATCATTGATATAAGCAAAGCCACTTAAAATATCTTGAGAAATAGGCTTTGCATCTACAACTGTATTAACTTTTGCAAATTTTAATCCAGTACAATCAAGAAAGGTTTTTATCAAATGCATTGAAGGTGGTTCTGGTGTTACATTACCATCTGTTCCAGATTGTTCTTCTCTTAACACTTTTGATATTTTTCTTTTTACAACCCATTTTTTTAAGCCTTTTAGAATTCCTGTAGGTTTATAATTATCGTCAAAATGGGAATCGTGATCTTTACCATACTTATCATCAGATTCATCATTTTCATATTGGTCATCAAATTCTTCTGATATATTTACCCCTCCTTCACCTCCATTATTTATATCATTTACAAATTGATTCTTCAAATTTAAAATAGCCCCTTCCCAACAGTCAAATAGCTCTTCACAAGTATATTGTACTCTATTTGGTAATAATCCATTTTCAATATCACTAGCAGTTGTATTTGTACCTTCATACTCATCAATCAACATATGATGAATCATCTTGTTTAAAACTCCTCTTTCCCAACCAGTCATATAATCACTATACATAGTTTCTTCATCAATCACATCACTTAAAAGGTCAAAAGCATATTGTTCAAAATCAGGAGTTTCATCATAATCAACTACTCCATTATTATCCTTATCATCAATATTACAATCAAAAGGAGGAGTCCAATTCACAGGTATAGACATTTCAGAACAACACGGTGTTACAAAATTTATTCCCACAACGTTTCCATTGTTAGCCCTAACCAATTCCATATAATATAGGTCTCTGAAATATACTTCTTGTTCTTCATTGTAATATGTATTATAAATTGAACTAAAGAATTCAGATGGAATATCTACTGGAAAATCTACACTATTTTGATTTGTAAAATTTTCCAAATCTTGATTATTTATAGCATTTTTAAGATTCTCTAAACTGTTAAAATAATTTTGTAACATATTTGGTGTTTCAACTCCTTCAAGCCATCCCGAAATCATTTCAGTAATCGGGGCTATTTGATTATTAATTTGTTCCCCATTAGAACTAACACTACTTTCAATATTGGTAGGCTTAAGTACTTTTTGAATAACATAGGTTCCAGAATTTAACACCATATCAATTGGATTTTCGGTGATTTTAAACTGTTCGTCTTCACCTTCAATTACTTGACAATTACTTAACTCAACATTTGTATATTCATTTATTAACTCATTTGTAAAATCATCAACTTTATAGATTTTAAAATCTACTACATAATTACAATCAATATTATTTGAATAACATAGTGATTCTAACTGCTCACATCTGATTTTATAAGACAAATTAAAACTAGTACCATCGTTTGAAATAGTTACTTTCTTACTACTGGTAAAGCCATTTTCAATTCTTGAATTAGAAGTAATTTTATCAACTACCTGCATAGTATTTATTGACTCACTATCTGGAATTGACATATTATCTGAATCATTTTGATTTTCTAGAAAAGTCATTGCAGTTGCAATTACATTACCTTCCATGTTTTTATAACTTATTGAAACTACATTATTTGGATCAACAGTAATTATCTTAGATACAGATTCATTATTAGGAGCTTCTTTACCAAACATTGCTATCAATTCGGACTCTGAAGCAGTTGAATAATAATACCTGGTTGTTTTCCCACTCCCAGCTTTAAAAGTTTCTCCTACTCCTGATTGTTCTTTTACTCTTCCTGTTCCGTCATTATAATACAAAGTTCTAGTATAAGGGAATCCTTCTGCATCAGGAATTAATGAATTACTTCCATCATAATAGCTAATTCCCTTCATTTTAGCAGGGTCTTCAAAATTCCCATCTTCATCAAAATCTATTGCACTATATAAATCATTAGTTTCATTAGACAAAGCAAAATTCTCTGCATAAGATAATCTTTTGCCTTCAACAGGTGTAGGCAATGTAACTAAGGTAGGCCTACCTGTATTATCTAAAATGGTATGAGTAATGATACTAATGTTCTGTGATGGAATATAGGTAGTTTGCTGTCTTGGTTGTAGCAAAGAATTAGCATATACAATATTTTCTCGTATTTTTCCTCCTTCAGTAAATGTTCTGGAGTAAATCCAATTTTTATTTTCATCAACATCCTGAAAATAAAAATATGGTAAGGATGGATATTCATCACTTTCAAGATCAAGCTCAACAATAGTCTCATTTTCAGGTCCTTCCGTCCATAAACCAAAATTATTTTCATTTACAACTCCGCCTCCATGAAAATTACCAATAGGTCTAACTCTAAAAACATAAAAACCTGTACCTTGTCCGAGAGAAAAAGAAGTCGTCTTAGTAATGGATCCATTATCATCCTGAACATCCGCAGATATGTTGAAAATCAATGCATTTTTCCATTCAACAATAGTTTTTACTGAAGTTTCCTTTACAGCAAAATTTTGAAATTTGTTTTCAAGTTTTACAACTTCTATTTGATAGTTATTTACGGGAAATGTATCCTCCCATGAAAATTCAACTTCTTGTGTTTCTTGCTTAATTTTCAGATTCTTAATTTGAGTTTTTGCATCGGTTACGTCAAAGCCTAATTTAAAATTATAATTGGTCAGAAATTGTACATTTTGACCTGAGAAATTAATTACTTCTACAGAAATTCTGTTAAAAGGCAAACTGTTATCAATAACAAAATCAATTATATCTAATCTGAGTCTATTTTCTCTTTTATCATTATCAATAGTAAGTTTATATGAAGAGTTTTGAAAAATATTTGGAACCTCTTGAGACTCATTGAAAGCTGTTAAACGAAATTCAACCACACTTTCAGCTATATCTTCTAAATCTTCAACCTTCATGTCAAAATATACTTCAGCTTTTTGATAACGCACATCTAAGCTAAAATTAGATGGTAATTCCAGCCACTGAGTACCTTCATTTGTACTAAGGTTTTGAGGATTATCAAGTTTAAAGACATCACAGGTATCTTGAGAAAAAGCAATTGAATTGCTTAATACAATAATCAAAAAACTTGTAATTACACCAAATTTTAATTTGTTCAAATTCATTTTTCTCTATTGTCTATAAGCTTATAGCTATTGTACTTATTTAATAAATTATTTGTATTGCGATCAAATATTAAATCACGTATTTCAGGCATTCTGAAATCTGAATTAAAATCAAGATTGTTAATTATAAATTCCTGCTGGTCAAGAATATGTTCATCCTTAAATTTGACTGTTAATTTTTTCAAGCTTTTTTTATCAGAGCTAATTAAGAAAGTGTAAGTTGAAATAACATTAGCAGAATCTTTTACAGGTATTACAGTAATTGACTTGAAATTAATGTTATCTTTATTGAATTCAACACAACCAATGACCTCAGTTTTTTTAAAATATTCGATTTTTAAATTTGACAATTCGTCAATTCTTTCATATCGATTTGTATCCTCTACCATATCAGTCCAAAAAATTGCTTCTGATGGATGTACCACAGCAAATGATTCTTTTTCATTTTGAAATAAAGAAATCTTTTCAGATTTAAAAACTCTAGAATCTCTATTTATATAAGTTGTCGAAGCTAATTCCTGAGGAATATCATATTGATTATTCTTACTTATATTTATAACAGTCATTGATAATTCGTAAACTCGATTTCCTGAAGGCTTCTCTATTAAATTGAGATTACTTATAGCATCAATTAGAGTATTTTTGCAAGCTTCATAATTCTGAGCAATAGTTTGACTAGAAACTAAACTTAGAATAAGTATAAAAAATATATTTTTTAGAATTCTATTCACCAGCTCTTTCAGTTCTTGGGGTATTATAAAAAGTTTCTTGTAATGATTTTTTTCCTCTTTCCGTTTCAATAATTTTTCGAATAAGCTTTCCTTTCTGATCATATTGATAATACATTCCAAAATGCTGATTATCAAACTTGGTTAACAATCTGAAATTATCAAGATCAAAAACAAAACAAGTCGATGACGATTCCATCGGTTGGAATTTAAAATCATCAACTAATATCTCTCCGCTTTCTGAACTATTTACATTGATAGTAATTGGATTGCCTATTGTTGAATTGGTAAAGACATTTTTATCAATAGAAGTCTTATAAAGGTACCAATTACCTACTTGAGTCTTCAATGTTGGTGCAATGCTAGTGCCTTCAATTTCCATCAATAAATTATTATCCTTTTTATTTAACCAGAAAAATGCTAATGCTCCTTCCTGCATTATTTGATTATCAATTATAATCTGACCATCAGATAAATCATCCGCTGAACTTAATACTTTAGACTGATAACCACTGTGGGATTTATTTGCTCTATCATTTCCTGATGATTCATAACTATTAAAGTAAATATTATCGTAAGTTGCATTTTGTGTAACCATCACAGGGGCATTTACAGTCAATTCTGCAGAATAAAAAGCAGCACTTGAAATATCCAGAACATTTTTATCTTCAAGAACATCACCATGAGGAGAATATAATTGAATTTCATTTGTTTTTATCCAACTAGCCCCTAGCTCATCAAGGTTATCCCATGAAAAGGGTTGGGAAATATCAAACATCCCTTGTTGATTAGTATCTTCTGTACCATTAACGCTCTCTGATTTATATATATAACTTGATTCATTTCGCCAAATACCGTTTAATTTAGAAATCAAGTCTGAATTGTCTGACAAATTATATCGCTCTTTTACTTTTTGATCATCCCAAGAACTTGTCCAGTCATTTGAAAAAGTATTTATACTAGTTTCAATTAAATTAACCGGATTATTAAACCATTCAGCATCAGGTTTAGTATTGTATACTAAATATTTAGCTGTTGTTGCATTTAACTGATTAGAAGAGGATTCATTCTCACTTTTGGCCCCCATTCCCTCATATACCCATGAAGCTGGAATATTTAGCTCAAATATATTATCTTTTATAATATCCCCTTTTGTGTAACTGTCATTAAACTTAGTTAAAACAGGACTACCCGTTTGTTTATTAAATGCAAGAAATTCTTGTTCAGCATATACCCCCTCAGAGAAAGAAGATACTTTTTTTAATACGGTTGGATAACTAATAACTTTAGTATTAGAATGATTAGCAACCATACTATTTAATTGAGTTAAAGAAGGGAATAAACTTACAAAGATTGTAGGTACTGGTACAGCTCCCACACCAATATCTAATTCAATAGATAAATCAAGACTAAAATCTTTCACTCTCCTTGACTCCTGAGTAAAATCAATTGTCTTTCCCGGACTTTTCCTTTCAACTTTTAACTTACCTGTATTATCAAAACCCCACATTTCTACTTTTTCTCCTACCTCATAATAATCATACTCTTTGTAGCTTACAATAACCTCACTTGGAATCCCTGATATATATTTTGAAGCATATTGACTAATTTTTTTAGTAGTCCCATGTATTGAATTTTGGATAAACCTAAAACCTTGAGTTGCCCAAATTTTATCTATTCCAAAATTTACAACTCCCATGTTAATATTAAATCTATCCTCTTCCGGTTTATTTAGATTTGTTCTTTCAGTTGCCTTTCCACTAAAATCATATTTAGACAAATCCCTTCGGCTATAAGTCTTAGTTACTGGAGCGTCTTTTGCAGTAAAAAACTCATGAATAGTATGACCAGTACCTGTTTTTCCAGTATGAATATTTTGTTCAATAACTCTACTATGACCTACAGTAGCAGCTGGCAAGATACTTTCACCTAATGGTCCTTCTGATTGCTCTCGGTCTTCACCTGAAATTAATCTATTCAACCATTTTTGATTTTCTCTGGGCATAAAATTAACCAATGGATTTTCTTCTCTATTGCCAGGAGGTTCGTTAGTAGCAACACCACTAGATGTACCATCCTCAAGTTCATAAAAATATTCTTTTCCATAAATGTAATCGTCCCCCTCTTCAAGGCTCGAGCCTGACATTAGCAACCTTTTAACACGGACTCCACCTCCCTTTTTGGCTTTGAACATAGGGAGTTTAAGAAATGAAAGTTCATTATTCATTGAAGCACAGACATCAGCTCTTTTAAGGTTACCCGCAATATTTCCATAAGAACCATTTTGATTATAGAATGAGGAAAAAGCTAAATCCTTTAATAAGGAAACTCCGACAGTAAATGTCAAAAAAGGAGTGAAATCACCAGAATAATCATAAACTGATTCTGTTATTACTTCGTCATATTTTGCTTCAAGAAAAGGATCAATACAATCAGAAGAATTCAACTTACCTTGTCTTTGATTTACAGCAAATTCATAACCAGCCTCTCTTGGCACCAATGCTCTTTCTCCATTATTTGTACCTTCACCAGATAAGGTTATTTGAATTTTATTTTCGCCATCAATTTCGACAATTTCAGCATTATCAAAATTTGAATAGCCCGTAACGTAGTCAGATTTACAATTATCCAAGGAGGGGTTATTACCCACCAATGCATATAAAAATTTAAAATATATTTTATTTTTTACTTCTTCCCCTGAAGTCGAATTAAAATGCTGATTTATCATATCTTTTGCATAATACAATTCATCTAGATTTTCAGGATTTATGCCTAAATCTTTAGCATCAATTATATAAGAAGGGTTTGATTCATAGGAATTAAAATTAGCAAGACCTGTATTTTTTGATCCCTCAATATTTGCCATTACCATTGCTTGCTCATCTTGGACAAACTTATAATCCTTTTGTTCATATTGTATATGGAAAGTTGCTCCTGATGGCAATTTTATCGTTTTTAAATGATAAGCTGCAGGATCAAACTCAATCAACTCATCTTCATAGTATGCACCTTGATCTATCCAAGGAATTTGATTTTCTTTCCTTTTCTCTCCATTAATCATTGTATTCCCCCATGAATCCAAAGAATATGGCTGGTACTTAGGATTTTGGTAATTCTCAGTTAAGTGATCATACGCCTCAAAATACTCTCCTCCTTTTTTTAAATCACTTGACTTTGGATAATTATATCCAAATTCATATGGACTAATTTTGGCAGGAATAACTCCCCCATGTTCAAACCACATTTTTCTCAAAGTTAATTTACCCGTATTGCTATTTACAGAATTAGTTGAATTCATATAATCGAAATTACTACTAGAATTATTAGGTACATTTGGAACTAAGCTATAATCATATTCAAATCTTACAACTTTAATCGGATTAGAAGAAAGTTCACCATTGTTATTTCTTGAAAAAAGTACAATTTTTTCCAGGTATTCTAAATCTTCATCACCATGTACATTTCCATTTGCTGCTGCAGGATCATCAGTACTTGATAGTTTCGGTGCACTCAATCCATCCTTTCTTTCAATATTTGACCCCGTAAGGAATTCATTTTGCCTTTCATTTAAAGTGTTTTCAGAAAAATCTGATTTGTTGGTTACAAAAAAAGCTACGTGTGTTTTAGTCTCAACTCTTCCAAGATATGAAACCTCTTTTTCACCAGTTGTAACACTTCCTATATCATCTTTAGTATCTGAAATTGAATTTTGATTATATAGCAATCCATTATACGGAGCTCTGTATCTATACCAACTATCATTTGAAGGACCATAAATGTCTCTATATGTAAATTTTGTCCAACCGCCAAAATCATCGTGTGAAACCCCATTATTAGTTACATCAACATAGTTTGGAGATAGAATCTCTGTTAACAGATAACTTTTGGAATATGTATTGTTGTCTATTTGACCAGTAAAAATTCGGTGATGACTTGTTTGAAGGTCCTCAACTGAAGCAGTATAATCTCCATTTCCACTGTTCTTGAGCTTTAATTCTTTGAAGGCTAAATATCGATTTTGAATATAATCATCTTCATTTACATCAATTGAAATAGATGACTCATTTCGAACTCTCAATGGTTTATTGTATTGATATCGAACTCCTGATTTGTTATAAATATCAAATCCATCCAGTCCTGAACTTCCGTATTTCTCTGAAATATGAGATGAGCTTGAAATAGGTTCTAATCCTACCCCGCCTTTACCATTTATATTCCTTTTCATGAAGATTGGTATATTTACAGGTGTAACGAGAGGGGTGTATTCAGCATCACTACTAACTTTTGCATCATTTTTAAGACTCTTCAAATTCATTTCATCTGCCATATCTCCTTCAAATCTAAATACAGCATCATTTGAAAAATTTCCTTTAGATCCAGAGGTATATTCCCATGAATCTATTTTTGTTTGATGATAACCTAAGCCAATTCTTAACCCAGCTCCGATCTCCATTCCTAACGCAACTTCAAAACCTGCTTGCCCTACACCAAATGAATTAGTTATATGATTTGGGCCATAGCTACCAGTCGAATTCAAATATGCTCTAAATCCACCTTGCAACCCTTCTCCAGCAACACTAAATATATCATGGTTATTAAAAGGCATTCCGATAAAAATATCTCTTTCTTTAAACATTGAGCCTTTTTCAACATAATAATCCATCATAACATTTTCATCAGAGGAATTAGGGGTATTTAGATAACCATATGCATTTGCATTATTAAGTATCTTATTATATCTCAAATTAAAATTACCTGATATTCCAGTTTGAATGCCAATTGGAACAGGACCAGGAGTTACTTGCAAACCAAAGGACCAATTTGCTGCAAAACCTTTTGATTCTGAAATGAAGGTGGGTTTTACTGCCTCATTATATAAACTGATTTGATAATTGGTAACTGCACTTTTAACAAGATTTTCAGGTTTAAAATAATCTTTATTAAACTTAGTATCAATCCCGTCCTTTTCCGCACTTTCTAAAGTCTTCCTATCATCTTCTCTTTCAGAATTATTTGATGAAATTAATTGTAAAGGAGATAAAGTGGGTGAAAATGTAGTGCCATTTGGACTTAAACTAACATTTAAACCTATTCCTTTCCAGTTTAGCCCAATATTTGTTATTTTATAATAACCTGTATAATTATTAAATCTATTAGTTTTACCTGCACTTATTCCTAAAGGTGTATCATTAGAGAATAATTCTAGGCCAACAAAATTGGAAGAAGTTGCAGTCCAGCTTGGTCTATTTTTATTATAATATTTTATTTCATTTCCATTATACTCATCAGGAAACCCTCTTGTATTTCTAGTAATTGCACCAGGATTCAATGTCCAACCAAAACCAACCCAAGAAGATTCTTTTTCACCAGAAATAACTGATCCATTATAACTTAAGGACATAGCGTAACCACCTCCATGCGGGCCTGGTATCTCAATCACAGGGATATTATAATTAAAGTCACCAGTAAAAGTATTAACCATATTATTACTTGAAACGGGAGTAAAAGAACTAAATTCAGGTGAATTTGTACCAGAGGTTAATGCAAATACCCCAAAAGGGAAACATGTTGTAAACATAAAGTTGATTACAAAACACATCATTAACTTTTTGGAGAAAGATGTTCTAAATATCTTCATTTAGCAATTATTTATTGTAGTTTATGAGTTTAGTTGAATATTGAAATTGATTGATGCCAGTTTCAAATAGCAAATCATCAAATTGAATTTTAAAATTTGTGGAATTATCAACAATCTGTGCAGGTGGTTGACTGAATATCATGTGAATTATTAACTTACCAGATATCATCTGTTGATCTTCAATTAATACTAATATTGGATTAAAAGATTGACCATCTATTTTTAAATAAAAGTTCTGATAACAATAGTTTTCTGTTAACCTATTAAGTTCAATTCCTTGACTATCATTAGCAGATAATTCTACTTGTAAATTTATTGATTCTTTATAGACATTAATTAAACTATCGAGAAGTGTTGGCTCATTATACGCATCTTTTCCCAGTTCTCTTTTCGCTATAAATTCAGGATTCAAAAGATTCAGCTTAATATTTAAACCATTCAATGATTTAAATTGTATTGGATTCTTTAAATCATCACTACTGCAATTAGTAAAAAGAATAATAAAAAATGAAATTAAATAGAATCCTATTTTATTCTGCATTACTCTTAGAATAATTATGATTTAAATATTTGATTACTTCATCTGTAATTTCAATGGATTCGTTACCATAAATTATATTGCCTGTATAATTACTACCTAGTACAAGCTTGATATTGTTTTGAATAGCGTATTTTTTGACATAGGAGTTTATCTGGTTAATTGTACCTGACATTAATATATCCTGCCGTTCGGCAATCTTTTCTTGGTAGGCTTGTCTTTGTACTTGAAATGCCTTTTTGAGCTTTTTCAATAATTCAGTATCTTCATTGTTTAAACTAGATTCTTTATTTTGTAAATCAAGAATTCGTTTGTTTAATTCTGACAATATTGCTTTCTCGTCACTAAATTTCGAATCCAATTCCTTTTGAACAATGCGCGTTCCTTCATATTCTTTTACCACTCGTATAGTATCTACAAAAGCAATTTCTTTTGTGTAAAATGAATCAATAAACAAATAAATGTTTAACCCTAAAAAAGTTAAGATTATCAGGTAAATAAGGTATTTCATGTAACTTTTTTGAAAACTAAGCTGCAAGTTTAATGGAATTATTTTAAAAATACTTTTCGTTAATTCATTATTTCTAATGCTGACCGCCTTATTTATCTACTAATGTTTCCATACAAATGAGCATAAAACACTATAAGGAAATAGTATTCCCCAAATAATACAATTAACTATAAATTTAAAATTTGTTTATATATTCGATAGAAAACATAAATTTTTCGATAAAACTAAAAATATAAATATCATTTATGAAAATAAAAACTCAATTGTTTTCAGATAGATTATAAAAGGATACTCAATCAATAAAAAATGTATTAATATTGGTATTAATTGACATATACTAATTTTTCAATAAAAAAAGCTTTGGATTTGAGAATTATCTAAGAAAACTTATGTAAGTCCAAAAGCGTATTCAAATTCTCTTCAATCCTTTTGGTCAGTTCACTACTGACTTTAGCTTCATTGGCATATCTACTCCATGATTTAACCACCTCATTCACTTGAGCGATGATTTTCTCACCTTTTTTTATATTATTATCCTTCGCTATGGTCATAAGATCTTCTTTTTCAATGTTCAATCTTTTTCCATTGACACTAAGTGTTTGTTTACTTACCCAATGATTGTTAGGTGCAAAAGAAAAGCATAAATCATAAGCCGGAGCTAATCTCCAATTTTCATCTTTTTTCAGGATAAAAGAAAAGTTCTTGGTATGATCATCATAGTTTGTGGCCAACACATTAAAAACCATCCTTCGAAACATCTCCTCTGCTTCCGGATAACTTAATCTCAACAGTCGCATGGTTTGAAATACCTGCTCATAACTATAGCCATCCATGTCATTAAAATCATAGTGTTGTAGTCCACAAAGCGATTGGACATGATGCTTGGTATTTTCATCACGATCGAATCTTTTAGTCATAAAGTGAGCTCTACCGTTCTCTTCCAATAATTTGCATTCAGAAATCTCAATATCGCAATCCTTCGCCATCAAATAATAAGCAAATTCCACTCTACCCCAGCCAGAAGTTTCACCAAATTGTTCACCGCTTACTCCATCTAATTTGATCAACCAATGCTGAAAAGATTTGGTTACATTACCTTGTCCTGAGCGGACTTTTTTTGTTTTTGGGTTATAGGCTATTACTGCCTTCGGTCTTGCACCGGCAGCAGAAGTCCCGATTTTTAAAATCTCGTGAATGCTTTTTTCATCTTCCTTATTTAAATTAGTTGAAAATTGCTCCCTTTGACTCAACATTCTTTTGGCCACTTCTACTAGACTATCGATTTCTAAGGAGAAACTTTTGGTACCGCTAGAAATACTAGCAGGTTCGAATTCAAGTGCTCCTATTCCCCGTTTCCCAATAAAACAAAGTTTTTCAACAGGATTCATACTATTCTCTGCCCTGCCATTTTGCGCTAACCAAATATTAATCAATCTATTACCATATTTGTCAGGCAAGGCATCCGCTAACATACCTGGTAATCCTTTGAAAGTATCTTCTAATTCACCTCTCCCCTTTCTTAGCTCTGGAAAACTGTAAATTCTAGAGCCATTGGAAATGGGCATTTTAAGTGGAGATAAATCCCATCCTCTCTCAATAAAGTCAGGATCATATTGAAAATAAGCTAACTGCTGATCATTATCCCAACGAACTGCGCCTGCTAATTCTCCCCATATTTTCACTTCTGCCACATCTACCATCCTAAATCCTCATTATCAGGTGTTTTCCTTGACTGATTTCGAACCCTTTGTTTTTGCTTCTTTTTTAATTTCGCATATTCCAGAGGGCTTATCACTTCCTTATATTCAAACTCACTTAAAACGTACAGTGAATCTAAAGCCCTTAAGATTTGAATCAAACTGGATATATTGATAGACTCACCATTTTCGATTTGACTGATTGTCCATCGATTGAGCCCAGATGCTTGAGCTAATTGAGCCTGAGTAAGATTTTTATCGGTTCTTTTACCCTTAATAAAGATGCCGATTTGACCAATTAAGGCCGAATCAGACATTTGAATTAAGTTATTGTTGGTTTTTACCATCATTAATTACCTTTAGTAGTATTAAAGTTAGCTTATACCAACAATTAAAACAAATAAAAAAATATATTTTTTGTTGGTATTTACCATCTTTAACGTATTAATATAGTTTAATAATGGTTTTTACAAGCATTAATTTTAATTTTCAGGTCAAATCTTGTTATCCAAAATCTCGCAATGTTGAGTGGTGTAGAATTTAAAAAGCAAAAAAAAGCCGCCAGATCCCCACCTGACGGCTATATTTCAACCAAAACCTTACAAAGTCATTGACTTAGATAAGATACTCAATTTTAAACTACTAAATTTAATTTCACAATAAAATAATTAAATAATGTTATAATAATTTTAATGAACTCTATTTGTTTATTTTGATTATCAAATACGACAAAAAACTTCGTAGGTAGAATTTAATGTCTGAAATGGGAAGAGTATACTAAAATTAAGAGATTAACTTAAATTATGCTTGTCTAGTATGGATTTCAAATTATCAATTTCTCGCTTAAGATTTCTTACTGATATTTTACCATCAACTAGCGTAAAAGATAGTGTAAAATCAATAGGCTTATCACTTATTACTTTTAAGTCTTCCTTAATAAACATCTCCCCTTCTCCCCTTAATAACCATTCTGCACTTAAATATGAATCAATAATGAGCATCTTTTCTAATTTATCTAAGCCCATAGTCTTTTGCTCACCTTTCAGATACTTACCTATGCTTCCATTACCAAAGCCATTAATTTTCTCATATGACCTTATACTTTGATTTTTAAAATCTAAGTATAACAAAATTCTTTCCCGAATGGACATAATTTATTTTATTTGTAGAATATATGCAACATTTAATTATTTAATAGCGTTATCTCTACACTTGGGTTTTGACATGCTAGGAAAATGCAAGATATAGAAAACTCTGATTACTTTAAAATTAGTGAGAAATACGCTTAAAAGTAAATCTAAAATAAACGAACATTAAATATTTTTTCACCAACTAAAATAGTTATGATCAAAAAATACACGGGCAATTATTGTCAATCCTTATTGCCTACCAACATGCATCTTGACTTAAAAAAATCGCAGATCAAAAACCTAGATGAATTTATTGATGTGAAACAGAAGGTTTATCTAATTTGTGAGGAGCATGGAAAGATTGAAAAGCCAGTAAAGACTTATGATTTAGCTCGCTACGGAAGAGATTATAAGTCCATAACACCTTGTAGTAAATGCGACCCCTCCAATTGCAATCACATGACTTTCGATCACATTAAAACCTATGTAGAAAGCAAAGATAGATTTGGCACACATGGAAACCTCTTCGAGCTCTTGACCGATGAAAAGGATATCTCAATTTTATTCCGAAAAAAAGCAAATAAAAATAGACGTCATGTTCCAATTAGAGTTAAAACCTTGTTAAGTACTTCAATAAATAAAAAGGATCTTTTGATTAATACAACCTATGATAAATTCAGGAAAAACATTGGACTTAAGTATTCTTCAAGCCCTCGCGAGTCATGGTTATCAAATTTAATTGGATTCTTCTCCCTAAAGTATGGATTGAGTTTTGAATCGGAAAAATCATTTGATGGACTTACAGGAATCAAAGATGGTAAACTTTCCTTTGATTACTTTTTTCCAGATCTCAATAAGTTAGTAGAGGTAGATGGTATTCAACACAAGGAACCTTCTTATGAATTGGATAGGAACCAGGCAATTGAAAAATTTAATGAAAGAAAAATTCATGATAATCTAAAGGATGCATTCACCAAAAATTCAGGCATAGAATTAATTAGACTGAACGCGTTTAAAAGTAGAGAAGGACGATTATATAGTCTCTCAGAAAAGGAAAGTCATGAAAAAGCATTTTCCTTCGTTAATAAACTTTTTCATGAAACCCATAATTGTCCTCCGCCTACCATAAACGAGAGTGAAATTCTTGACTATTTCTCCTCGAATGACAGAGTATTAAAAAGATGCAAAGAAAAGGTTCAGATGGTCTATGGAAACAATTTCAAATTTGTAAAAAGGCTTATTAACCTTAATAGTCATCATTCTACATTCTTACTACTAAAATGTAAAAGAAATCATGTCTTTAAAATAAGCGAATCGAAACTCTATTTGGATAAAGAACAGAATAGAACCAGCTCTCATGTCTGTTTCATTTGTAATATTCAGAACAAGCTATCAGAATTGCAAAATCATTGCATGAAAAATGGATACAAAATTCTGAATATCAACAAGATCCTTGAATCTATGTCTTGCACAATAGAAAAGCCAGTTGATTATCACACCAAACTAAAAAAGTCAGAAATAAAATTATTAATCTGTAAAGCAGAAAATGAAGAAAAAACTATTATTATTTCTTTGACAGGTTTTAAAATTGAAAAGCTTAACTGGCATTTTAGGAGACTTGAAGGCAAAATAAAACAGAAGGCAAAAACAATCAGGAATAGAAGACCACATCGTAATATAGATACAGCTCAACCGAAAACCAATACAATGAAAAAAATCATTCTTGTAAATAATTATGACAAGAATCAAATTTCAAACTATCAAGAATATGTAGAATCGAAAATATTGGCTCAAAAACACAATGATCAGCTGCGTTTAGGCAACAATACAAAAGCACCTGAATTACCGCAGATACATTTGAAAACTGACAATAAGTTGAGAGATAAGTCCTTCAAGAATATAAAATATCTATTTGAAGATAGAAATGATTTCAAAATAGTAAGTCACAGCCATAATTTTATTGATAATCAATCATATTTGGCGCTTAAACATTCAGTATGCGGATGTGTATCATTTATTAGAGCCTTTGAGGTATGCAACAAAATTAAAAGTAATAAAAAATTGACTTGCCAGTTTAAGCCATGCTACGAAATGCAGACCGGTATAAAATTAGCTACCACTCGAAATAAGAGAGAAAAACCACCTCACAATAAAAAACATGAAATCCAAAAGGAAGTCACTGAGCTTTCTGAAGGAGTACTCATACCCTTAACTGAGCCAACTGATGTCAGATCTAATTTTCAAGTTCAGATAAATTGTAAAGGTTCAAGATACCACAAAAGAATAATGGTTATTTCATCACATGACAATTATGTTAAGAGAGGAAGCTATGAAAAAATAGCTAAACAAATCAGGAATGATATTGAACTTGATAAAAGAATCAAAATTCTGTGAGCAGCGAATTATTTAAAGTATCTAAAACTTAAAAAGTTCTGGATATTTACCTATACCGATTGGGAATAAATCTACCCTTTTATTAAAGGGTCTTTAACTATCCTTATACCCTACCCTTTTTACTCTAAATTAATACCCTAAGACCCTACCATTTCGAGACCCTATTCCCTTACCCTTGGAAGGGACTATTACCTAAGCAATTTAAGGGTCTTAACCCTTACCCCTTTTAAGGTACCGACCCTTACTGTTAAAGTGAATTTTAAGGGTGTTTTATTAGGGTTGGTCAAGGGTCATTCTATCCCTTAAGGCTAGGGTAATTCAAAGCTTATATTCTTAAGGTAGTATCTTTTTTTAGACACATCTACCCTTTTACGATTAGAGGGTATGTACTGGTTATGATTCTACCCTCCTATCCCTTTTCATTTTTGATTTAGTAGGCTATTTTTTACTCGATTTTGAGTGCTGCCTTAATGCTTGTTATTTGTATTCGCAAGTTGTGGATAAGTAAAACTTTTATGACGTCAAAAGTGATTAGATTTAGTATTAATAAAAAGTAGATTTAATCTGTATTAATAACCTTACCAAAAGAAGAAATAATTAAAAGCTTGAATCTTTCAGCCACAGAGAATCTACTCTCTATTATAAATAATGGACGAACCTTTTAAAACTGGTCTTTTACCATTTTGACCTTTACAGAGGTTGTTCAAGCATTATTTATTTAATTTTTATTAGGGTTGGCTTAAAGCATAGTATCACCACCTTAAGCTAGGGTTAGCCATTCACCTAAATCGACACCCTAAAAGCCTACCTTTCTAGGGCCTTTTCGCTACCCTTATTTTTCAAGCACCCTTCCTAAGTTTTCTCTTTGCAAAAGGGTCTTTCCACCCCCTTTTAGACTATGATTTATCAAACCTTTCATCATTTAACCAGAGTATGTTTTCTACACTTAGGTACTCTTTTCTAATTGGATAGTCACTCCAATTTTTTTAAGCTTCTCTTTCCAAACGTCTTTTAATTTTTCATTTTTAGGTTTGTTTTTCTGCTCAAAATTGAGTGCTGTTTTGATGCTCGTTATTTGTATTCGCAAGTTGTGGATAAGTAATACTTTTTACGATGTTAAAAGTGATTAGATTTAGTACTAGAAAGCCCTTATTTCTTATAATTTAATGAAGTTACAATAAGCGTATAGAGAAAAAATCTTGAATCATTCAGCTACAGAAAATATATTCTGCACTATAAAAAATTTAAACCTTTTGGAACCTGATCTAATTGTTGTATCTGCCACTATTTTGATTTAATGATATTTCAAAAAAATCTCTCAATAATTTCCTTTTAAATTATTAGCTTTTCTGCTCGAACCAAATACTTTTGAGATGCGTGTTATTTGTATTCACAAGTTGTGTTAATGTAAAACTTTTACGATTGCAAAAACTCATAGAGTCTGATTTTGGATATTCCATTAATCGCTTAATGTTTCTAAATAATATATCATGTATTTCAGAAAGCATATTAATTCCTTAAAATTCATCGAATAATACGGTCATATTATGTGATTCTAAGAATTTTTGCCTTAATTTAAGTCATTATTATATTAATTTAATCCATAAATGACTGCAACAGCCAACCAAAACCCTGAGCAAATTGCTAGAGACCGCATTGATCAAATGCTGATGGATGCTGGGTGGTTGGTGCAAGATAAATCCAAAGTAAACTTATCGGCAGGATTAGGAATAGCCGTTAGGGAATATCAAACCGACATTGGTCCAGCTGATTATGTGCTATTTGTCAATCGCAAGCCAGTTGGAGTAATTGAAGCTAAAAGAGAAGAGTCAGGTGAAAAGCTCACCGTGGTAGAAGACCAATCTACACAATATGCTAATGCCTCTTTAAAATATAACCTGAATAAAGAACCACTTCCTTTTGTTTATGAAAGTACGGGGGTAATTACTCGATTTACTGATTACCGTGATCCCAAACCAAGGTCAAGACCTGTTTTTCACTTCCATCAGCCGCAAACTTTACTCGATTGGTTTGACAAAAGTGAAACATTAAGGGCAAGGCTTAGAAAAATGCCAACTTTGCCTGAAACTGGCTTAAGACCAGCTCAAATTAAAGCCATTAATAACCTTGAAAATTCATTTAAGGAAAACCGCCCAAAAGCTTTAATCCAAATGGCTACAGGTGCAGGAAAGACCTTTACTGCTTGCACTTTTGCTTACAGATTATTAAAGCATGTGGATGCAAAAAGAATTTTATTCCTGGTGGATACCAAAAACCTTGGAGAGCAAGCCGAACAAGAGTTTTTAAAGTATCAGCCCGTTGACGATAACCGGAAATTTACTGAGCTTTATAATGTTCAAAGACTAAGCTCAAGTTATATTGCTACAGATAGTCAGGTTTGCATATCGACCATTCAAAGACTCTACTCCATATTGAAAGGGCAAGAATTGGATGAAGAGGTTGAAAAAGAGAATCCTAATGAAAAAGGCTGGAATTGGCAGAAGAAAGAACCTCTTCCTGTAGAATACACTAGTAAAAACCCCATTGAGCAATTTGATTTTATCATCATAGATGAAGCCCATCGCTCTATTTACAATTTATGGAAACAAGTGCTCGATTATTTCGATGCTTTTTTAATTGGCTTAACGGCCACACCAGATAAGCGGACTTTTGGTTTTTTCAATCAAAATGTGGTGAGTGAATACACCTATGAAGATTCTGTTTCAGATGGAGTAAATGTTCCTTATGATGTATTTACCATAGAAACCGAAATCAGCAAGAAGGGAAGTAAAATTGAAGCCAAAACAGAGCAGTTTATCGAAAAACGAGATAAGCAAAGCAGAAAGCAACGCTGGGAACGATTGGATGAAGACTTTGAATATACTCCCAACAAACTGGATAAAGATGTTGTAAATCCTAATCAAATTAGGACAATAATACAGGCTTTTAAAAAGGCCCTCCCGACTATTTTTCCAGACCGATTTGATGAAAAAGGTGAGTTTGAAGTACCTAAAACATTGATTTTTGCAAAAACAGATAGTCATGCGGATGATATCATTAATATGGTAAGAGAAGAATTTGGAGAGGGAAATGATTTTTGTAAAAAACTAACTTATAAAATTGAAGAAGATCCAAAATCGGTATTGAATCGCTTTCGTAATTCATGGGCACCACGAATTGCGGTTACCGTGGATATGATTGCTACCGGAACGGATGTAAAACCACTGGAAGTTCTGCTCTTTATGCGGGATGTGAAAAGCATCAATTATTTTGAGCAGATGAAAGGTCGGGGTACGCGCACCATTAATTTTGATGATTTGCAAAAAGTAACCCGTACTGCTAAACATACCAAAACCCACTTTGTAATTGTAGATGCAGTGGGTGCTACTAAATCAAAGAAAACTGATAGTAGACCACTAGAGCGTAAGCCAGGAACTCCGCTTAAAGATTTATTGGGTGCCGTGGCAATGGGTGCTCAGGATGAGGATTTATTTACTTCTCTTGCAAATCGTTTGATAAGATTAGATAAACAACTTACCGAAAGGGAAAAAACTGAACTCTTAAAGCTTACCAATGGGAAGGCCCTAAATACAATCAGCAAAGAACTACTAGAAGCTTATGACCCTGATACAGCATCTCAAATTGAAGAAGATACTCAAAAAGGATATGCCGGTTCATCACCTGATGAAATTGGAAAAGCACTCAATAAGGCGATGGAGCAAAAGCGTAATGAAGCAACCAAAGTATTTACAGGTGAGTTAAATGAATACATAGAAAATGTACGCAAAGTGCATGATCAGGTAATTGACACCATCAATCAGGATAAGGTCATCAGTGCGGAATGGGATAGTTTTACTACGGATAAAGCCAAAGATGTGGTAAAGGAATTCTCCGCTTATATTGAGGCACATAAAGACGAAATTACAGCTTTAAGTATTTTTTACGATCAAGCATATAACCGAAGAGCCCTTAGTTATCATATGATAAAAGAGCTGATGGAAAAGCTCAAAAGAGAAAAGCCATTACTTGCTCCTCATTATGTTTGGGAAGCTTACAACCAATTGGAAAATATAAAAGAAAACAGCCCTAAAAATGAATTGGTTGCCTTAGTTTCCTTGATCAGAAAAGTAAGTGGAATTGATAATGAACTCACCCCCTATCATAAAACAGTAGATAAAAACTTTCAGGATTGGGTATTTAAACAAAATGCTGGAAAGCACAATAAATTTACTCCTGACCAAATGGAATGGTTGCGCATGATGAAAGACCATATTGCCAATAGTTTCCATGTAGAAGTCGATGATTTGGACTATACACCCTTTGATGCCAAAGGAGGCAGAGGGAAAATGTGGGCATTATTTGGTGAGGAAACGGATAATGTAATTATAGAACTCAATCAAAACCTAACAGCATAATGGGATACAAAGATTTACACTTAAAGCCGTTCGATAAAGGCACGATGGCAAAATTGGAAATATTTGAAGATTACACAAAGGTCTGGCTACCAACTTTTATTATGAAAGGTGATAAAAATATTCATATTTTTGATCTATTCTCTGGACCTGGATATGATTGTAATCAAGTACCGGGTACCCCGATCAGGATTTTAAGAAACATTTACGATTATTTGGCCAATATTTTCCAAAACGGCACAAAAATAACCCTACACTTAAACGAGTTTGAACCAAAGAAAAAGAATCAAGAAAAATTTGAAGCGCTAAAAGAAAATTGCAATGGTTTTGTAAAATCTCATCCTAAGTTCAAATATTTCTTAGAGATAAAATATTATAATGAAGATGCTTCAACCTTATTTTTCAAATTACTACCTCAAATTAATGATAATCCTTCGTTGGTTTTTCTAGATCAAAATGGCGTCAAATTTATTTCTAAGGAACTGTTGACGGAATTAGAAAATTCAAAAACTACTGATTTTTTATATTTCGTTTCCTCTTCCTATTTTAAATGGCTTGGTGAAACTGAAGAATTCAAACGAATTTTAGATTTAGATCCGGAAGAGATAAAAAAGACGAAGCAATCGCAAATTCATAGATTAATTTTACAAAAACTTAAATCACAACTCAAAGAAGATTCCGAACTGCTAATGTTTCCCTTCTCTATTAAAAAAGGGGCCAATGTTTATGGGATAATTTTTGGGGCCTCTCATTATCGTGCTGTTGATAAATTTTTGGAAATATCATGGAAAAAAAACGAGTTAAATGGTGAAGCAAATTATGATATCGATAATGACCTAAAGAAAAGTCAAATGTCAATGTTTGATGATCAAAAAATGACTAAAATTGAAGGATTTAAAAACGATCTTGAGGAAAAACTATTAAATAAATCAATTACTAATAATGAAGAAGCATTGCTATACACCTATAATTCAGGTAACTTTTATCGACATGCTAATGATCTTTTAAAAGCACTAAAGAAGGAAAAAAAGATTGATTATGAAGGTAAAACACCCGGAATAAATTACAAGTATGTCTTTAATCATAAATTCAAAAGAATTATCTCATATAAAGTGAATAAATAACAATGGCACAATCAAGTATAGAATGGACAGAAATGACTTGGAATCCAACTACAGGTTGTGATAAGGTCTCAGCAGGTTGTAAATTTTGCTATGCAGAAGTAATGAGCAAAAGACTTAAAGCCATGGGTATTGAAAAATATCAAAATGGATTTGATATTAAAATTCATGAAGAGGAACTAAAAAAGCCTTATTCATGGAAAAAGCCAAGAGTGGTTTTTGTGAATTCAATGAGTGACTTATTTCACCCTGATGTTCCAGTCGATTTTATACAGAAAGTATTTAAGGTAATGAAAGAAAATCCTCAACATGTCTTTCAACTGCTTACCAAACGACCTGAAATACTGAAATATTATGACAGTGAAGGCTGGTTAGATTGGAGCCATAATATTTGGATGGGTATTTCTGTAGAGGATGAAAGAGTAATGGATAGAATTGACTTATTAAGAGATACTAATGCCCGAGTTAAATTTCTATCATGCGAACCCTTAATTGGCCCTTTACCCAATATGAATTTAGAGAAAATTGATTGGGTAATTGTAGGCGGTGAAAGCGGAAGAAAACCCCGGCCAATGGATACTGATTGGGTTACTGATATTAAAGATCAATGCAAAAAAGCTAATGTGGCTTTCTTTTTTAAACAGTGGGGCGGCACAAATAAAAAGAAAACAGGTAGAGAGTTGGAAGGAAGAACCTGGGATGAAATGCCAATTATAGCAGAGAATTATTGATGAGAGAGGATTGGATTGAAATAGAGCTTGGAAAAATTTGTAATATTAACATGGGGCAATCCCCTCCTTCATCAACATATAATGATAAAGGAGAAGGAATGCCATTTTTTCAAGGTAAAGCAGAATTTACTGAATTATATCCAGTTGTAAAAAAATGGTGTACTGCTCCTAAAAAGACAGCAAAAGTAAATGACATTTTGATTAGTGTAAGAGCTCCTGTAGGGGCCACAAATAAGACAAATATTGATTGCGCTATAGGAAGAGGTCTAGCTGCAATCACATATCCTTTTGGAAACAATTATTTATGGTTCTATTTAAAATTTATTGAAAGAGCACTTGATGACCAAGGTACAGGAACCACATTTAAAGCAATATCTGGAAACATACTTAAATCGCAAAAGATACCTTTTGCTCCCTTACCTGAACAAAAATCCTTAGTATCCAAAATAGAGCAACTCTTTAGTGAATTAGATAATGGAATAGCCAATCTGAAATCTGCTAAAGAAAAACTAGAAGTTTACAGGCAAGCTGTTCTCAAAAAGGCTTTTGAAGGGGAATTAACAAAAGAATGGCGTAAAAAGCAGACTGAACTACCATCAGCAGAAGATTTATCAAATCAAATTACATTTGGTAGGAATAAGTTGTATGAAAATCAAATCAAAGAATGGCAACAAGATCTAGTCGAGTGGAATAGTAAGAGGAAACAGTATAAAAAACCAAGTAAGCCAAAAAAACTTGATGTCCCTGAACCTCCAAATTCAGATCATGAAAATAAAAAATGGAATATCCCTAAAAGCTGGATTTGGACTCAGTTAGGAGTCATTGCATTTATTACTAAGTTAGCTGGGTTTGAATACACTAAATACGTTTCTTACTCAGAAAATGGTGATTTACCAGTCATTAAGGCTGAAAATGCTGGGTTAAATGGATTTAAAAGAACTAATTATTCTAAGGTTAAGTCAGAAGATGTAAGTTTTCTTAAAAGATCAAAATTGCTAGGAGGGGAATTGATAATTGTTTTTGTAGGTGCCGGAACTGGAAATGTTGCCTTAGTTCCCAAAGATCAAAATTACTTTCTGGGTCCAAATATTGGTATGGCCCGACCTTATTTAAATGTAGAGCCACGTTTTCTAGAACTATTTTTTCGTTCAAATTTTGGTAAAAATTTGATGATGGCAACAGCCAAAGCCGTTGCTCAACCTTCTTTGTCAATGGGCACAATCAGGCAATCTCCAGTTGTTTTTCCTTCGGTTAGAGAACAAAGGCAAATTGTATCTGAAATTGAATCTAGGCTTTCGGTTTCCAATAAATTAGCTGAAAGCATCAATGAAAGTTTAGAAAAATCAGAAGCATTAAGGCAAAGCATATTAAAAAGAGCTTTTTCAGGCGAATTATTAACCGAAAAAGAATTGGAAGCTTGCAAGCAAGATGCTGATTGGGAGCCAGCTGAGAAGTTGTTGGAGAGGATTCATGTTGGAGAAAAAGTAAAAACCAAAAATTTAAGCAATGCCGAATGAAAAACTTAAAATAATGGTAGCTTCTACAGTTTATGGCTTTCAAGACCAAATTGAACAAATTTGTGGAACTTTGACGGGATATGGATATGAAGTCTGGAATTCTCACATTCGTACAATTCCGCTTAATCCTGGCATGTCAAATCCTCAGAACTGTCTTGAAGCTGTTCGAAATTGTGATGTATTTTTTGGAATAATTCGGTCTAGATATGGAGCTGTTATAGAAGGTGATATTTCAATTACACATCAAGAAATTAGAAGTTCCATAGAATTAAGGAAACCAAGATGGTTTATCGCGCACAGAGATATTACAGTTGCGCGGCAGTTGCTCAAACAATACATGTTCGATAGCAATGGAAATATCAATTCAAGTTTTAATTACCGAAGTACTAATATATTGGATGATATACGGGTGATTAATTTATACAATGAAGCAATAATGAATAATTTGCCATTGGCTGACAGGGTTGGCCATTGGGTTGACGAATTTTATCGGATTGGCGATATACTAAGATGTCTTGAAACCCAGTTTTCTAACGTGGACCGGATTCAGGGAATTGTAAATCAAATGAATCAAGGATATGAATAGCGAACAACTCATAAAAAGTCTTCTTAAACAAGAAGAAGGCGATCAACTAGAGTTTAAATTAGTTGTTCAAAAAGATTCCATAGGCAAAATCATTTGTGCCTTCCTCAACCATGAAGGTGGTCAGGTTCTTATTGGTGTTTCCGATGACAAAAAAATAGTCGGGATTAGCGATGCGGAAAAATGGGAGAAAGAACTTACTGATTACTTGAATTCAGCCATAATTCCAGAGGCTCCTGTTATGGTGTCTTTAGAACAGGTAGGCAATAAGCAAGTAATTTTGGTAAAAGTGTGGGCAGGCTCTAAGCAACCATATATTTTTGATGGAAATATCTATTTCCGTAGAAGACAAAGTACTGTCAAAGCAACTTCACAAGAGATTTCAAATCTCATCCATAATCGTCAAAAAAATGAATTTCATTGGGAACGTCAACCAGCTTTGGGTGTAGAGTTAGAAGATTTGGACCTTCAGGAAATTCAAAAGACTGTTGATCGATCCATCAATGAAAGTAAACTTGATGAAAATAATAGAAACCCAATTGATTTTCTTACCCATTTTGGACTTTTTCAGAATGGACATTTCACCAATGCCGCTGTGGTACTTTTTGCCAAGAATCCAGCTCTTTTTATTCCCCAAGCACGTGTTCGAGTAGCCTTTCTAGAAAAAGGGAAGACTGCTGGTGAGTTTGTCGATGATAAGCTTTTAGATGGAAATCTGTTCAAGAACATTCTGTCTGCACAAGATTTCTTTGAGAAGCACTTGCACACAACTAGAAAATTCAGCGAGAAGGAATGGGAACGTCAGGATGACTATGTAGTACCCATGTCTGCCCTCAGAGAAGGGGTGATGAATGCATTGGTTCACCGTGATTATAGTTTACCATCGGCATCAATGTCAGTCATCATTTATAGCGACAAAATTGAAGTCTTCAATTCAGGTAAGTCTCCGTTGAAGGCAGCCGAGTTAAAGAAAAGTCATTTATCCCTCCCTGTCAATCCTGATATTGCCCATATGGCATTTTTAAGAGGTTATATAGAGAAGATTGGAAGAGGAACTATTAAGATTATGGATGCTTGTAAAACTGCTGGTCTTAAACCTCCTAAATGGACTACTACAGAAACAAGTGTAAAGCTTTCTTTCCCTCTTAATATAAAACTTGGCGGAGCTACTGACGGTGGTCTTGTCGGAGCAGGAGATGATAATATAAATATAAGGATTGACGGAGCTATTGACGGAGCTATTGACGGAGCTACTACAAGAACTATACGTCAACTTACTATACTATTAGCTGCTATTATTAAAGATGAAGGTAAAAGAATACCTGATTATAAAAATATTACAGATCTGGGTAGTGTTAGAACTTTGGAAAGATATATCGAACAATTGAAAGATATAGGTTTTATCGAGTTTAAAGGATCAGCAGCGCAAACAGGAGGGTATTTTATAACTGATAAATTGAAGAAAATAATTAAATAGTTTATGAATCAAGAGGTTAGAAAGTTTTTAATTGATCAGTGCGTCAAAGGTGAGCCGATTTATTATGAGGCAATTGGCCTACTACTTGGCTTGGACTTAGGCCTGGAATCACAGCGTCAAATCCTAAGCAAAACCCTTGGTGAGATTTCTGCTTTTGAATATGAACAAGGCAGACCTTTGATTAGCTCAATTGCTATCTACAAGACAAAGAATGATCATGGCTATGGTTTTTATAATTTATGCGAAGAATTAGAAATTGGAAAGGCTTCAAAATTAAGCAAGCAGCTTTATGGCTTTACTCAAATTGATGAATGCAAACGTTTTTGGAGAAAGCCAGAGAATTATAGCGCTTTTGCTATATTAGAATTGCACCATGAAAAACATGAATTGGCTTTCTTTAAAGCAGAAGAGATTGAGTTCCTCGCACACTGGAGCGGGAAGGTATATAATAAAGATCAACAAGAACACGTAGCTGCCAAAAACTATATAATGAATTCCTTGGGAACCAAAACAAAATATTGGTCAAATCATCTCACAAAGAGAATACCAGGTATTGACACTTTCAATTGGAGAATGTGGAGTACAAAGGGTTGGAAAGACAGTGATGATGGCAAAATTAGGGTGGCTCGTTTCAAACATTATACTTGGGCAAGAATATATAGAAAAGGGGATGACAATAAAGATATCTTTTTTACAGTAGGAGCTGATAGTGAAACAAATGAATTAGTATACAAACTGGACTTCTATTTCGAAAAGAATTCTCATTTGAACAATGCGCAAAAGGAAATAGTAAAGAAAAACATCCCAAAAGAAATCCGTTGGAAATCCATTCCATCTTCCGATATACATAGTTATGACTGGAATTCCTTATTAGACTTGACAGCATCTTTTATTTCGGAACATCTTCATGTTTATGATAAACTTATCGAATTAGCTTGGGGTAACTCACAACCTGAAGAGGTGTTCTCCAATTATCTAAGACCTCAGGATCCCCCGGAAAATGGACTCGATACGGTACCTGAATACAACCCCAGTTTCAAGGGAGTCGAGATCGATTTCATAAAGAAATCAATAGACAAGAAGGAAATCGGAGATGCTGGTGAAGCACTTGTAAGGCAATACGAAATCCAGCGTTTAAAAAATATTGGCTATTTTGACTTAGCCAACCAAGTAGAAATTGTAGAAGATGGTAAAGGGTATGATGTGCTTTCTTTTGATGAGAAGCGTAACCCCAAATATATTGAAGTAAAGACGACATCCGGCAAAAACTTAACACCATTTGATTATACCATAAATGAAAGGGAATTTGCTGAGCAAAATCATGAATCATATTACATTTACAGATTATATAATTATGATTACGAAACTAATTCAGCAGACTTCTTTATTGTAGATGAATTACATGATCAAGTACTAATGAGACCAACAACATTTAAAGTATTCATTAAAAAATTAAATCAATCATGACCGAATCATCTCTAATATCAAAAGTATGGAATTTTGCCAATGTATTGCGTGATGATGGCGTAGGCTATGGTGATTATTTGGAGCAAATAACCTACCTGCTTTTTCTTAAAATGGCAGATGAACTCACCCGTCCGCCTTATAATAAAAAGATGGATTTTCCTCGAATTAAGGATACGGAGGGCCATGAAATTGAAGATGGTGATTACTGTAATTGGGAAACACTAAGCAAAAAACGTGGTGCTGAGTTGGAAGCTTATTACAGCCAAATGTTGCGTTCTTTAGGCACTGAAAAGGGAATTTTAGGACAGATTTTCACCAAATCACAAAATAAAATTCAAGACCCTTCTAAATTGCTTCGAGTAATTGATATGATCGGAAAAGAGCAATGGACTATGGTAGGTGCAGATGTAAAAGGAGATATTTACGAAGGCTTATTAGAGAAAAATGCTTCGGATACCAAAAGTGGAGCCGGTCAGTATTTTACGCCTCGTTCTTTAATTCAAGCCATGGTGGCTTGTGTAGCACCAGAGCCGATGAAAAGCATACATGACCCAAGCTGTGGTACAGGCGGGTTTTTCCTGGCGGCTTATGATTATATTATCAAAAACCATGAGCTAAACAAAGAGCAAAAAGCTTTTCTAAAGAACAGTACATTTTCAGGTAATGAAATAGTCGCTGGTACTCGTAGGCTATGCCTGATGAATATGTTTCTGCATAACATTGGTGAAATTGATGGAGAAACCTTTATTTCTCCTAATGATGCATTAATAGCAGATGAAGGAAATCGTGTAGATTATGTTTTGGCTAATCCACCTTTCGGTAAGAAAAGCAGCATGACTATCACCAATGAAGAAGGTGAGCAGGAAAAACAAGAGTTAAGCTACAACAGACAAGATTTTTGGGCGACCTCTAGTAATAAGCAGTTAAACTTTTTGCAGCACATCCGATCTTTATTAAAGATAAATGGAGAAGCAGCAGTTGTTTTACCTGATAATGTACTTTTTGAAGGAGGTTCAGGTGAAACAGTTAGGAAAGAGTTGATGAAAACCACGGAGCTCCATACCATTTTAAGGTTGCCGACTGGTATTTTCTATGCGCATGGAGTAAAAGCCAATGTGCTGTTCTTTGATAATAAACCAGCATCCAAAGAAGCCTGGACACAAGATGTTTGGATTTATGATTATAGAACCAATGTGCATCATACCTTAAAGAAGAACACCATGAAGTTGGAGGACTTGCAAGATTTCATCAATTGTTATAATCCCTCCAATCGGAATGATAGAAAAGAAACCTGGTCGGAAGAAACCCCTGATGGAAGATGGAGAAAATATTCCTATGAAGAAATCATTGCTCGTGATAAAACCAATCTCGATATATTTTGGCTAAAAGACAAAAGCCTGGCAGACCTAGATAACCTCCCTGATCCGGATGTTTTAGCAAGCGAGATAATTGAGAATATTGAGGCTGGATTGGAGAGTTTTAGAGTGATACAGAAAGAATTGGATAGGTGATGGATATACTTAAATGATCTAAAAAGTAAAACAATGGAAAATGACAGCTTTGATAATACTTTTACCAAAAATCTTTACCATTTAGCACCAAGACCAGCTGAAGACAGAGAGGTACAAATAGAAACTTTACTTTGGGCAATTGAAGACGAGAATATAGAAAATATTGCTATATCAGGTCCGTATGGTTCAGGTAAATCGAGTATTTTGAAAGGTTTTAGCTGCAAATTTCCAAACTACAAATTAAAATACATCTCCTTTTCATCATTTGATGAGAATACCTCTGAAGAGCACCATGGTTCAGATACTAATTCCCATAGAAATATAAAAAATCGCCAGATCAGGGATAAGATTGAATCCAATATTTTAAAGCAACTATTCTTTTCAGAAAAACCAAAGAATATCCCTTTCTCTAGGTTCAAAAGGATACAGAAAATAGATACTACATCATGGGCAAAAACAATAATGCTTTTGCTCATGGCTATTCTATGGTTGCTTATTCCTGAGTTTTTTAATTCAACAGATTGGATTTCGAAAGGTGTAACGCACTTATTGACTTTATTTGCTATCATAGTCTTAGTTTTTAAAGGTTTTGAAATTATAAAAGCTATAATTCCACTAATAATTAACTTAAGGATTACCAAATTTGGGTTTGCCAATAGTGAGTTTGAGTCAGTTAAAAATAGAGAAGATTCTATTTTAGCTAAATATTTAGATGAGATAATCTATTTTTTTGAAAGTACGGAAAATCAGATCATTGTTTTTGAAGATATTGACCGAAATAAAACAGTAGCTTTAGCGATTCTTACTCATCTTAGAGAAATAAATAAGATAATAAATCGATCAATTAAGTCCAAAAAAATAGCATTTCTCTTTCTCATTAAGGATGACATCTTTGGAACAAATTACAAAAATCGAACTAAGTTTTTTGATTTCATAATTCCCGTACTCCCTGCTGTTGGTTATAAAAATTCCAAGGAGAGATTATTGGAATGGAATAATGATTTCTCTAGTCAAAATCAAAGTAATATCAACCTACCAGATAATTTTATTAAAGATGTCGCTAGTTATATAGATGATTATCGAACTCTCTATAATATTTGGAATGAATACGTTATATATTTTGAATTATTCCAACAAAAACATAAATCTTATTTCAAAAAGGAAGAAGAAACTAAGGTCTTGATTAAACCGCAGCAATTATTTTCATTGGTAATATTTAAAAATCTTTATCCAGATGAATTTGAGGACATCAGACAAAATGGGAATCAACTTGAACTTATATTTATTAATTTTATTAACGGTAAAAAGAACAAGGAATTAGAACTAAGAAGAAGAAAGGAAGAAATAGAAATACAACAACGAGAAATTGAAAAAATGCCAAAAATTGAAGAGTCACTTCTTCTCCCAGCATTATTAGCCTCAGCAATCAAAATATCAAATCTTTTTTCTACAAATATTGAAGTGCTTCTAGAAGATAAAGAAGGTCGGACAAGCTATAGAAGAATAAATACTCTTAATACCGTTGGTAATTTGGATAATTTCAAAAGTATATTTCAGAATAACACTCTAAATGGATATCGGGTAAATAATCAACCAGAAGAAATAACAGAGCCTAGAAATCTTTATCAAGAATATCTTCAAAAGATAAAAATTATTAATGACTCTAGTGAAGAGGCAAAGAAAAAAATATCACAAGATAAAATATCAGTAGAAGCACAGTTAAAAGAAACAATAAACTATAGCGTTAAAAATTACTGCCAAAATATCCCTCCAGAGTTAGAGGATTGGGAAAGTAAATATTTATTACAATTCTTTCTTCATAGAGGATATATAGAATCAGATTTCCATGACTATCTATTTATAATCGAACCATTTTCTTTAAATCAAAAGGAATTGCTTTGCCTAAATCAAATTAAATCAGGCATATTCAAACAAACCGATCATGATATTGACTATCTAAAAATAGCTTTAGAATTGCAGGAACAAGATTTCAGTAGCTCAAAAATACTTATACCTGATTTAATTCTTAGGCTTTTCGAATATAAGGGTGATGAAAAAGAAGATATTCAAAATAAGATTAAGGCTTTTAAAAATTTCACTGATACTCATCTTGAATATCATATAGAGTTTTATAAAATTTTACTTGAAAAAGCAGAGAAAAAAATTAAACACTTTTTTTTCATTCTCTCTAACACTAAGTCGTATAAACTTTTAGAGCCATATTCATCAAAAAATGTGATTAGTACTTCTAGGAATCTGCTACTAAACTTGCATCCAAATTATACTGAAAAGTTACCTGAAGATTTCAAAAATGAGCTACAACATATTTTAAATACAGACACTGCATTATTTGGAGAAAATGTACCAGAAGACTCATTCGTTTATGAAAATATAAGGGAACTTGAAATAAAGATTAAAAACTTTTCGATAGATAAAGAAATCGCCAAAAAGAAAAAACTTGTCAAATATATAATTGAGAATTTCAGATATGAACTTAATTACAAAAATATTGAAGCACATTTTAAGTTTTACGATTTAGGCAATGATGAATTTCATAAATATCTTAAAAAGCCTTTGTCATATTTTGAAAGTCAAGATATCTTAAATTATTTAAGCCAAAATGTAAATAATAACATTGATATTTATGCTTCTGAAGTCTTAATTCATTCCGAATATTCGATTAATGAAACTCATTCTGAATATGTTAATTTAATCAACAGATTAAAAGAACCTGCTGCACAAAAATTTTTAGCAGATGCTAATATCAAATCTCTAATAGAGCATATAGAAGATGTAGATAACCACAATTTATGGCCAATCTTATTAAGAAGAAATCTGTTAGAGCCACAATGGATTAACCTTTGTGTTTATCAAGAGAAATTTTCTGATAATGAAGAGCTGGAAAATTACCTTTTCTTAGATAATGTAAAGAAAAATTTATCTATTGAGGTGTCAGAAATTCAAAATTATTTAAATACCTATTTTGATATATTTATTAAATATATTTTCAATAAAAACACAACCGAAGAAATTAATACTTATTTAAAGGATTTAAAAAATGATACTGAATTAGGAAGTTATATAAAAAATAACATTGAAGATAATATAGAGGCTGTTAGCAAGAGTGCATTAATAGTTTTAATACAAAATAATTTGCTACCAATTACTGAAACTTTAATTGACTTTTTTAAAGGAAAAGATTCAGAGCTATATGTAGATTACCTGATTAGAAATTCTTCAATTTTAGTTGACGAAAATAGAAAAATTCAATTAAGTTCTAATGATTTAAACAAAATCTTAAAAAGTGAATTGTCAGATAACCTCTTGTCACGAATTGTAATTAAAAATTTTGGAGACAGAAATATTACCGACAACGAAACTCTTATTGCAGATGTTTTATCTAGGGAGAAAGTAATTTTTGGTATAAAACTGAATTTGTTGGAAAATCTAGTCATTAAAATAGCTCCTAAATTAAATGAATTAACTCTAGCCAAATTGTTAGGTAAATATTTGAAAGAGATAGTAGAAGAAGACTTAGAAAGGGTATTAAGCTTTTTATCAAAGTTATCAAACGTAATATACAATAAACAGCTAGTAAAGTTAGGACAGAAAAATAAAGTTCCTAAAATCCATTATTCAAGTGAAAGCTTTGTCTTATTTGAAAATCTAAAACGTTTAGAAATCATTAAAAATTATAAGATTGACGAGAAGAGAAAATTCATAAGTGGCAAAATTTTAGCTAGTAAAGAAGATTTGGATCAGTAAATTCGCATTCTATCCAATTATTAAAAAGCTAACTTCAGAACACTATGAAAAATGAAACTATCGACATAAAATACCTCAACATCCCCAACGTCTGTTTTTCCCTTACAGAAAAAGATGATGAAAGGGAGGAGAAGTTCATAAAGCAAAGAATGGAGAGAGGGTTTGATGACAGTGAAACTTGGGGACTGGATCATACCATTGCCAGTTTTATTATTCCCCGGTTGGAAAGATACCAGGAACTAGCGAATGAAAGATTAGACAGAGATAAGGAACAAGTTAAAGATGTTGACACTCTTTTAGAAACTATGAAACTGATTGAAAGAGACGGAGGAATCCATGATTGGAATAAAGAGGAAGAAGAAACGGTAATGAAAGGTCTTGAAGTTTTTCCAAAAGTGTTTTTAAAGTTGTGGTGGTGACATGATAATCTAATGTTGTATAAATAGAACATTTTACCTGATTATCGTTAATTTGTTGTATATATACAACAAAAATAATTATGTCAAAGGCATACAAACTCTATTCAAATACAGAAATTCTTCAAAGAATTGGCAAAGCACTTAAAGACAGAAGAAAATTCAAGGGTATTACGCAGGAGGAACTGTCCTTTCAAACCGGCTATGATAGAGGGACAATAGTCCGCTTAGAATCAAGTGGTAAGGTTTCCCTAGTGGTTTTAATTGAGGTTTCAAGATATTTAGATATACTGGATGGTGTAGTTGATGCGATTGTGGGGGAAGAACTTCCTTTAGAGGGGATCAAGGAAATGAATAGAATTTTTAAAAAGAACAAATAGATATAATTTGAAATATATCTTAAAAGTAAATTGAATACAATTTATGTTCTTGCTCATTACACTGCTTATTTAAGTGAATCTATTTTTCTCTAGCTAATTTTTAGAAAAAAATAAAGCTTTTCCATTAAATGATTAAGTAAAACTGCAACATGATAGGGGAAACCAAGAAAATCACATGATTTTTTCTTAGTATCCCCTATCATAGATTATTCTTTAAATTAAATTGCTGACTAATTAAAAAGTGGTGTTACCAATCCATATTATGCTTTGGAGCTAAATAGAATAATAAATAAACTCTAATTCATTTCTTTAATACTTCACCACCTTTTCTTCGATATACTTAAGCAAAGAAGCTCGAGAATAAAGAATATTCTTTCCACTTACTTTTGAATATTCTACTTTGTTTTTTGTTCTTAAATCCGCAAGTTTGGTCTTCTTAATACCTAAAATTTCCATTGCTTCTGTGCTACAGACCCATTCGCTAGTTGGTGCCTTTCCATTTTCTTTGATCACTTTTTTAACTGCATTTTCAATTACCTTTTGGAGAATATCTTCTTTAAAATTAAGCTCTAACATTTTATTTGTTGATTTTGTGAGAGTGCAATTTTACGGGGTCTAAAAAATATATTATAGCAATAATTAAGAATGCGGTGAAATTGCGGTCAATAAGATTTGATAATGATCAAAATGAACTCAAATAAAAGAAAATCTATCAAAATTAGATGTAATTAGTAATATTGAGAGTCAATGCATTTTAAAGATGGAAGGCATATATCGCTCCGGTAATGTAAAAATGATATGTTTTTATGTAAAGCGAATTAATTTATTTAAAACTGATTCAGAACTGAACCTATTTTGTAATTCAAATTCGTCAATTATAAAATCAGCAAGTAACTTAAATGATGCAGACGAAGCAAGATTATGCTTTTTAACACAATCCCTAACTTTAGTTGCCATATCATTCGTTCGTTTGATTCCACCACCAGAAGTCCTTAGAAAGCCGTTGGAATTGATTTTACTTAAAGTTTTTATACATAGTAATTCGCATTCCTCAAGCAAAATCAAGAATGGAAAGAAGAACTGTGAGTCCTTTCCATTCAATTTATTAAATACTATAGTTTCGTCTCTGAAGTCTTGTAATATAAATTTTATGAATAGTTCTGCAGAAATACTTGAGAAATATCCTAATTCTTGAGCTTTATTAAAAACATTGAGAAACTTAACAGCATCAAAATTATCTTTCACAAGTGATTTACTCGTAATCTTAAATTCAGGAAATGTATCTAAATTAAATTGTTTGGCATTTGATTGCTCTTCATTTACTTCTCTGATAGACCAATCAACCGAAATGTAATTGAATTGATTTGATCCAGTTAAACATGCCTCATAAATTTGAGGATTGAGTGAAGCATCGATATCATTATCAAAGCCTCCTTTTTCTGAAAATTCAGGAGCTAGGTATTTTTCTGAATCAGAAAAATCAAATGATGGTTGGTAATAAAATGGATGGTCACGACCTTCGCTAAGATTTTGAGTAGAACCCTCAACGCGCGATGAAAAACTTAGAATTAACAGATAAATTAAAAGGAAGTAAAATTTAAAAAAACCATAATTCCCCAATGCCACAAAGGCATCTTTAGGATTCTGGTGATATAAATTTTTTCCTTCTTGGAGCATATTGTAATTGTAATTTCTGTGCAAAAAAACTGCACATAAAAAAGCCATTTACATTATTTAAACGTAAATGGCTGATAATCAAGAGCCTCCTGTCGGGATCGAACCAACGACCTACTGATTACAAGTCAGTTGCTCTACCATCTGAGCTAAGGAGGCTTAAAGTAATTTTAGAACGGATTCTAATTGCTTTTTTCAGTTTTTAACCTTTTGTTATCCCTGAATGCGGATGCAAATATAAAGGCTGTTTTTATTAATCCAAACCCATTTTCAGAAAAATATTAAAGAATTTTTCAATCTATTGAGCGGACTATTCGTAACTGCTTCTTTAACAGAGAGATTTCCTTTTCTGCGTCCTCAATTTTTTCTTCAAAATCTTTTTTCAATTTATCAGCTGTCTTAGAAGAAGCAAAAAACTCCATGTTATTTTTCCAAGTCACAATATCATTTTGCAAATCACCAATCTTTTTCCTTAAAGAGTTTTCCTTCTGATTAAGTTTCCTGTCAGAATTTGGCCCTGACATTATTTTGGTTATTTGAGCCATTAACTTGACCTTTTCCTTTTGTTCATCTGTCAGTACATCTTCTGATTTTTCAACGAAAGCCTGAACAGCATTTGAAAAGTCTTCTTTTACTTTTTGGATAGCTTCTTTAGGAACAAATCCTATTTTCCCATAAGCTTGCTCATAAGCCTCCAATTGATCTAAATCACCTGCTTCTAAACCGTTGATTTGAGCAATAATATCCTCCTTGGCTTTTAGGTTTTCCTCAAATTCTTTTTGAGCATCTTTAGAGCCTGCTCTTTTATTTTCAAAAAACTTATCACAAGCTGCCTTAAATTCCTTGTAAATGCTCTCTCTGAATTTCTCAGGAACCGGACCAACTTCTTTCCACTGACGTTGTAATCCTTTTAATTGATCTGCAGTTTTATTCCAGTCCGTGCTTTCGCATAACTCTTTTGCCTTCTCTACAAACTCCTGTTTCTTCTTTAAATTCTCTTCACGCATACTATCCAAACGCTTGAAGAATTCATGTTTATTGGCAAAGAACTGCTTGAAATTACCCCAGAAATTCTTGTTGATTTCTTTCGCATTCTCCTTTGGAACCTGTCCAGTCGCTTCCCATTCCTTTTGAATGGCTAAAATCTCTTTTGTTTTAGAATTCCACTCCTTTATTCTGTCAGAGTCGAATTCCAAGAATGGTTTAAGCTTTTCTATGATCTGTTCCTTCTTTTCAAGGTTCTCTGTTTGAATTTCTTTTAAATTCTTAACAAACTCTTTGCGCTTATCATAAATAGCATCGGAAGCCGCTTTGAATCGTTGCCATAAAGGTTCCTGTTCTTCTTTAGGTACAGGCCCTATATGTTTATATTCTTCATGTAAATCATTTAAATGTTTGATTGCATAAGGCACATCCTCTGACTGAGCCAATTCCTCAGCTTTTACACAAAGTTCTGTCTTAGCCTCCAGATTCTTCTTCCTATCTAATTCCTTTAATTCAAATAAAATGCTTCTCTGGTCATAATATCGATCTAAGAGTGCATTATAATTTGCCCAAAGGGTTTTGGATTGATTACCAGGAACCGGCCCAACTGATTTCCATTCTTTTTGAATGTCTTTGATTACATTCAGACTCGTGATGGTCTCTTCGCCATCTACCAAATCACGTAATCTATCCAATATATCTATTTTAGTCTTAAGGTTCTCATCTTTTTGATGTTCGAGCTCCCTGTAGTGCTTCTTTCTTCTGTCTCTATATAGTTGATAATTTGCCTCAAATCGCTCATTCAACTCATCATGTTTCATGGCAAAATCAGCTTCTTCTCCACCATCAGCCAGAAATTTATCTAAAGCTTCCTTTTTTTCAGCTTCATAAATTTCATCATAAACAGGCTTTAACTCATTTATGATTCGATCAGCTTTTTTGAAATTATCACTTTTAGATATTTCTTTAATGGCTTCCACTAACTGCTCTTTGCTGAACTCAGCATAATCAGGAAGTTCTTCGTGCTCATCTTCGTGCTCACCTTCATGTTCCTCTTCTTGCACAGATTCATCATTAGAAGACTTAGTTTCTTGATCTTCAGATGAAACTTCTTCCTTAGGCTCGCTTTCTTTTTGTTCAGAGTTGAGTTCTTCCACTTGATTTTCAGCTGACTCTTCTTTTTCCACAGTTGCTGAGCCTTCTATTTGATTTTCTGATGTGGATTCCACATTTTCCTTCTCCTTATCCAATTCGGAATTATTTTCCTGTGGATTTTCAGAAGTACCTTTTTCGTCTATCATAATAATTTTACTTTCTCTAATACGGTACAATATTAATTAAAAATTGTGAAAAGTTTCAATCAATTCAGATTAGGGTCAGATGGGTAATTGGCATAAATCTTAAATCTGCCTCCCATTTTTTCCAAAATACTTTTCCAAAGTGTTTCCGGGGGGCTATTAAAAATATACGAAGGATGTACTCCACGAGCAATGATCCAGCTATTGTGATCAATTTCTTCTTGCAATTGATTTTCTGACCATCCACTGTACCCCACAAAAAAGCGCGATTTTTCTTTATCGAGTGCTCCTTTTTGCATCAAATCTTGTAATATTTCAAAATCACCTCCCCAGTATAATCCATTCGTGATTTTCTGACCACCTTCTTTCAACTCATCTATATTATGAATAAAATGTAAAGTATTCTGCTGTACTGGTCCGCCTACAAACAACTCTGCTTCAAAACTACCGATTTGTTGTAACACTTCATCTACTTTTAAAATGGATAATTTATTTAATACGAAACCAAAAGAACCTTCTTCATTATGTTCACATAACAAGATTACAGTCCTGTCAAAATTTTGATCAGGCAGGAAAGGTTCAGAGAGTAATAAATCTCCTTTTTGAGGCTGTTCGATATTTTTAAATTCAAAAAACTCCATTTAGTGAAGAGCAGGTTTTAGCGGCAAAGCTTTAAGAATTTCTGCTTCTGCTGCGCTCATTTCATCTAATCTATTATATACTTCCTTTTTATCAAAATAATGAAGGGCCATATCAACAAAAATCTCTCCATGCTTGGCTTCAGAAGCCCATAATCTATGGTAAAATTTACGTAAATCCCCCTCAGGCAATGCTTCATAAACCATTCTAAAACGTTCCGCTCCTCTAGTTTCAACCAAAGAAGCTAACAGCAAACGGTCCATAAATCGTTCTTCCCTTCCTGAACGGCAAGTTTTAATCAAATCATCCACATAATAATCTTTTTCAATTTTATGAGGAAGTGTTATTCCTTTGGATTGCATAATAGCATAAACATCACGAAAATGCTCTAATTCCTCAACAGCAGTATCAATTAGCTCAGGAATAATTTCCAACCTATCAGGAAATTTAGCTACAAAACTCATAGCCATTCCAGAAGCTTTGCGTTCACAATTCGCATGATCTTGTAAAAAACTATCGAAGTCAGCCATAACGGTTTCAATCCATTCTTGACTACTTTCAGCTTTTAAATCAATCCTTAACTTCATTTAGAAAATAATTTTACTATTTATCATCCAATAATTGGAAACAATTTGAAACAATAATAAATTTAAAATCCTTAAGCCGCTAATAATTTAAAGAGAAATCTCAAAAAAAATATGCAACAATCCATAGCCGATATCAGAAAAGAATACTCTGCACTAAGCCTAAAAGCTTCAGAAGTAGATGCAAACCCAGTTGATCAGTTTTTAAGCTGGTTTGATATGGCCATTAATGCGGAAATAATGGAGCCTAACGCCATGACCGTATCTACTATAGATGGGAATAAGCCTTCTTCCAGAATAGTACTGTTAAAGGGCGTGGAGAATGAAGAGTTTGTGTTTTATACTAACTATAATAGTTCTAAGGGTCAGCAAATGGCAAATTCTCCTTTGGTTTCTTTGAATTTCTTTTGGCCTGAGCTTGAAAGACAAGTGCGGATTGAGGGGAAGGTAAGAAAAGTAGATGAAGCCACAAGCGATGCGTATTTTGAAAGTCGCCCAAGAGCAAGCCAAATAGGTGCATGGGTTTCTCCACAAAGTGAAGTGATCCAAAGCAGGAAAGTGTTGGAAGAAAGGTTAGAAGAAATTGAATTAAAATTTAAAGATAAAGAAGTAGATCGACCACCTCATTGGGGTGGATATGCTGTAAAACCCAATATGATTGAGTTCTGGCAAGGCAGGCCGAGCAGGTTACATGATAGAATTCGATATACTTTTTCAAAAACTAATAATTGGATGATTGAAAGATTGGCTCCTTGATGTCTAATATTTATTTCGAGCGATATGCTTACCCAAATCGTTCTATAAAAGAACCTATTAAAAGCAGCACTTTTGTAAGTGTAGTAATCCCCATTTATAAAGAAGAAAATGTATTACCAACTTTAAAATCATTGGCTGCATGTGAAAAGACACAACACCCCGTTGAAATAATTTTCGTAATAAATCATCCTGAAAATGCTGATCAATTCATAAAAGAGCAAAGCCAAAAAACAATAGAAGAAATTGAAGGTTTTATCCAAAAGAATCCTTCTGAATTAACTTTTCATATCATTAAGGCTTTTGATTTGCCAGCTAAAAAGGCTGGAGTGGGTTTAGCCAGAAAAATAGGAATGGATGAAGCTGCTTTTAGATTAAATTCCATTAATCAAGATGGAGTAATACTCTGTTTTGATGCAGATAGCCAATGTCAGCCCAATTACCTTAAAGAAATAGAAAGCCATTTTTTAAATAATCCAAAAACTAATGGTGCTTCCATTCACTATGAACACCCATTAAATTTAGATAATGGTGCTTTAAATGAAGCTATCATTTTATATGAGCTACATTTAAGGTATTACATCCAAGCATTAAAATTTACAGGATATCCATTTGCATTTCATACCATTGGTTCCAGCATGGCTGTGCGTTCTTCGGTTTATCAAAAACAAGGAGGAATGAATCAAAGAAAGGCGGGTGAAGATTTTTATTTTCTTCACAAAATTATTCCTTTGGGTAATTTCCATACTATCACTAACACAAAAGTGATTCCCTCAGCTAGGATATCCGACAGAGTGCCTTTTGGAACCGGCAGAGCAATGCAGGAACATCAGAATCAATCTAAAGACTTAAACCTAAGTTACGATTTTGCAAGCTTTATACTGATTAAGAAGTTTTTAGAAAAAATTGAAGATGATAACTTCATTGAAAATATTCCACCTGTAGTAATCGAGTTTTTAAAAGAAACTAAATTATTGAACGAGTTGGAAAAAATCAATTCTAAATCTAAGAATAAACAACATTTTAAAGAACGCTTTTTTGAATGGTTCAATGGCTTTAAAATGCTCAAATTGGTTCATTATTTAAGGGATAATTACTTTCCTGAAAAGGAATTAGTCAATCAGTCCAGTGAATTATTGAAAGAGGTGGATTTGCATAAAAGCAAAGAAAAAACTGCTTTGGAATTGCTTGAGATTTATCGGGAATTGGATTCTGAGAGCTGATAGATAATTGAAACAGTGTTTTTAATATATTAAGATATCCTTTTGCGGGTAGATCCGTGCGTCATTACTGTGCAGACAGGAATCTATTGATTTTAATCTTTGATTAAAATACCCAAATTATAGGAAATACATCTTGATGATTGAATTAACTAATCACTCTTTTTTTAATTCGATAATTTAAACTTTGTTTCAAGAGAACAAGATACCTGCCTGCGCATGGATGACGCTCCTTTCTTGCTTAGTAGGTTATTTGTATTTACATCAGGGAAATACAATATTCCAACTATGCTTTCCATTCCCTCTGAAGGATAACTCTGGAACTGCTCCATTAGCCATGAGACGGTGCCAACCGTCAAACCGCAGCACAGAAAATTCGTAATTCAAAAATTCTTAATTCTTAATTAAATCAAACCATTCAAATCCTTCACTCCCAAATACCTCTCTACCGTAAAGCCCTCTGCATAATCCACCCCTATGATTTGTCCAAATTCCATTGCTCTGGCTTCAATCATTTTCATAAATCTCGGACTTGAAATATAGGTTTCAGGCTCATTTGAATCTTGCTTGTAAAACTGAGAATCAAAAGCTTTAATAGATTTCATCTTTTTTTGCCATTGATCACTCACATCCACTACAAAATCGGGGATAATAGGCAAACTTTGTATATAGTGATATACTTTACTAGGCCTATAGGCTGTTTGAGCTTTACCATTATCATCAACAGTCTCAAATTTCTTTAAACCAGCTAAAAACACTGATTCAGAAATTAATTCAGATGCTCTTGCATGGTCTGGATGCCTATCAGAAACAGCATTTGCCAATATAATATCCGGCTGATACTGCCTGATTTTCTTCACTATTTCTTTTTGATGTGGTAAGTCATTTTTAAAAAAAGCATCCTCAAAACCAAGGTTTTCACGAATTTTCAACCCTAGAACATCTGCACTAGCTGCAGCTTCCTCCAGCCTTATCTTAGGAGTTCCGCGAGTCCCCATCTCTCCTTCCGTCAGATCGATTATCCCCACATTCTCTCCCATTTCAGCATGCTTGGCCAATGTACCGGCACAAGACAATTCAATATCATCAGGATGAGCTGCAAAAGCTAAAATATTTAATTTCATATTATATAGAGGTAAAAATCTTATCTAATTACAATTACATAAGATGTATAAACATTAAAATTTAATTAAAAAAAGAATGTCTTAAAAGTAAAAGATTCTTTACTTACAACCTTTTAACATAGTTCAAATGTTAAAGTTTATAAATAACATCTACCTTTAAGACATTCAAATACTTCTTAAGCTTTTTCAGCTACTTCCTCTTGTTCTTCTAATTCATCTTCTTTTTCAGCCAAAAATCTTTCAGCATCTAGAGCAGCCATGCAGCCAGTTCCTGCGGCTGTTACGGCTTGACGATAAATGAAGTCCTGAGCATCTCCCGAAGCAAAAACACCTTCTACTTTCGTCTTAGTACTTCCTGGTTTAGTGATGATATATCCCGCATCATTTAGTTCCAAGAAATCTTTAAAAATTTCTGTATTTGGTTTATGACCAATTGCTACAAAGAAACCAGTTGCTTTTATTTCTGTTTTCTCACCCGTTACATTATTTACCACTCTAACACCTTCAACTTCATCTTTACCTAAAACTTCTTCAGTTTCGGTATTCCACAAGATCTCTATATTTTTCGCCTTTTCTACACGTCTTTGCATGATCTTAGAAGCTCTCATTTCGTCTCTTCTTACAATCATGGTTACTTTATTACAAATATTGGATAAGTAGGTAGCTTCTTCTGCTGCAGTATCTCCTGCTCCTACTACAACAACGTCTTGTCCTTTGTAAAAGAAACCATCACAAACGGCACAAGCAGAAACGCCCATTCCATTTAATCTTTGCTCTGACTCAAGTCCTAACCATTTAGCAGATGCTCCTGTAGAAATAATTACTGCATTAGCTGTTATTTCATGCTTATCATCAATAATCACTTTATGCGGATATCCACTAAAATCCACTTTGGTTGCCAAACCGAATCTCACGTCTGTTCCGAATCTCTCCGCTTGCTTTTGGAAATCAACCATCATCTGCGGCCCGTTAATTCCATCAGGATAGCCGGGATAATTTTCAACATCATTGGTAATGGTCAATTGACCACCAGGCTGTCCGCCTTGGTACATTACTGGATTCAAACCAGCCCTGGCTGCATAAATAGCTGCTGTATAACCTGCTGGTCCTGAACCTATAATTAAAACATTTACTTTTTCTTCTGTCATAACGCTCAATAATTTCTTAAATAATGTTACGGTCTTCTGCTAAAACAGATGTGAATTTAATTAATTAAATAAAAAAAGGTCTTCTTCAAGACCTTTTTATGTATCATTTGTTACGCAAATCTTATCCTAAGTAAGGCTTTAATGCTTTACTTCTGGAAGTATGTCTAAGCCTTCTGATGGCTTTTTCCTTAATTTGACGCACTCTTTCTCTTGTTAAATTGAACTTCTCTCCTATCTCTTCAAGGGTCATTGAATGCTCACCATTTAATCCAAAGTAAAGCGTGATGACATCAGCTTCTCTTTGAGTTAAAGTAGACAATGCTCTTTGTACCTCTCTTCTTAATGAATCATTCATTAATTCATCGTCAGGAGACTCTTCACCATCATTTTCCAATACGTCCAATAAACTATTTTCTTCACCTTGAACGAAAGGCGCATCCATTGATACGTGACGGCCAGAGATTTTCATGGTATCTACCACTTCATTAGAAGTAACCTCTAAAACTTCAGCTAACTCATCCGGAGATGGTTCTCTTTCAAACTTTTGCTCCAATGTAGAGAAGGTTTTAGATATCTTATTCAAAGACCCTACTCTGTTCAATGGAAGACGTACAATACGTGATTGTTCCGCCAATGCTTGCAATATGGACTGTCTGATCCACCATACTGCATAAGAAATGAATTTAAAACCCCTTGTTTCGTCAAATCTTTGTGCTGCCTTGATCAAACCTAAGTTTCCTTCATTAATCAAGTCTCCTAAGGATAAACCTTGATTCTGATATTGTTTGGCCACAGACACTACGAAACGCAAATTGGCTTTAGTCAATTTTTCAAGTGCAAGTTGATCACCTTGTTTGATCCGAACGGCTAGATCTACTTCTTCATCCGGAGTCAACAAATCTACTTTACCTATTTCTTGTAAATATTTATCGAGGGATTGACTCTCCCGATTGGTGATTTGCTTGCTAATCTTGAGCTGTCTCATTAATTATTATTAGGTTTAAATTTAAACGAACTCTTAACATAGAGAAGGAACCAAACAGTTCCTTCTCTACATCAAAAATGTGAATATTTCAGTAAAAATGAAATTATTTCTCTTCTTTTTCAGGTTTAGGCAATAATACCTTCCTTGATAATCTTAACTTTCCAGTCTTTTTATCAATATCGATCAACTTCACTTTAACCTCTTCTCCTATCTCTAAAATACCTTCCAAGTTATCGATTTTCTCATGTTTGATTTCAGAGATATGTAATAGACCATCCTTACCAGGCATAATTTCAACAAATGCACCGTAAGGCTGTATAGCTTTAACGATTCCGTCATAAACTTCACCAACCTCTGGCTTAGCTACAATTCCTTTGATCCATTTTACTGCTTGATCCAAAGATTCTTTATTTACAGCAAAAACATTGATTTTACCGCCTTTTTCAGTTTCTTCAATCACGACAGTAGCACCAGTAGTTTTTTGAATCTCCTGAACTACTTTACCACCAGGGCCGATTACCGCACCGATCATTTCTCTATCAATTTCGATATTAACAACTCTAGGAGCATTTGGTTTATAATCTTCTCTAGGAGCAGCAATGGTTTTCGACATCTCATTTCTGATATGGTCACGACCAGCCTTAGCTTGATTCAATGCTTCCATCATCAATTCAGAAGAAAGACCATCAACTTTAATATCCATTTGACAAGCTGTGATACCTTTTTCAGTACCCGTAACTTTGAAGTCCATATCACCAATATGATCTTCATCTCCTAAGATATCAGAAAGAATAGCATATTTACCAGTCTCTGGATCTGAGATTAATCCCATTGCAATACCTGAAACTGGGGCTTTAATTGGAATACCAGCATCCATTAAAGCTAATGAACCTGCACAAACGGTAGCCATGGAAGACGAACCATTTGACTCTAAGATATCAGATACTACACGGATAGTATATGGTAATTCATCAGGAGTAGGTAAAATCTGCTTTAAAGCTCTTAAAGCCAAATTACCATGTCCAACTTCTCTTCTTCCTGGACCTCTATTGGGTCTTGCTTCTCCAGTTGAGAAAGCAGGGAAGTTATAATGTAAAATAAATTTGTTGTATCCAGAGTGAACTGCACCATCTACCATCTGCTCATCAAGTTTAGTACCCAAGGTAACAGTAGTCAAGGATTGCGTTTCCCCTCTTGTAAAGACCGCAGAACCATGTGCTGATGGTAAATAATCGATCTCACTCCAAATTGGTCTGATCTCATCAAGTTTTCGACCATCAAGTCTGCTACGCGTTTCCAAAGTAGCATTTCGAACTGCTTTTTTCTGAGCAGCACTTAAATAACTTTTGGCTAATGATAGGCTAATTTCAGTATCTTCTGGCAAAGAATCGATGTAGCCATCTTTAATTTCTGAAAATAAACGTGCTCTTTCAGCTTTATCTGCTAATCCTTTAGCTGCAATATCAAAGAACTGCTGATAGTACTTATCAAAAATTTCTTTTTCCAATTCGGCATCTGGTTCTTCTTCGTGATTATACTCACGCTTTTCAGTTTTGCCAGCATCTTTTGCTAAATCTAACTGCGCTTGGCATTGTAACTTAATTGATTCGTGAGCGAAATTAATCGCTTCAACCATTTCCTGCTCAGAAATTTCTTTTAATTCACCTTCAACCATCATGATATTATCGATGGTGGCCGCCACAATCATATCAATATCAGATTCTTCTAGCTGCTTTGAATTTGGGTTAATGATCATTTCACCATTTACACGTCCCACTCTAACTTCAGAAATAGGCCCAGCAAAAGGGATATCCGATGCAGTAAGTGCTGCAGATGCTGCTAAAGCAGCTAAGGCATCTGGTAAATCATTTTCTTCTAATGAAAATAACTGAATCATCACTTGCGTTTCAGCATGATAATCAGATGGGAATAGAGGACGTAAAGCTCTATCCACTAATCGGGAAGTTAATACCTCATAATCAGAAAGTTTCCCTTCTCTTTTCAAAAATCCACCAGGTATTTTTCCTGATGAAGCAAATTTTTCTTGGTAATCTACCGACATTGGAAGGAAATCAACTCCTTCTCTAGCTTCTTTGTTAGAAACAACTGTAGCAAGCAAAATGGTATCCCCCATTCTTACTTCTACTGATCCGTCTGCTTGTTTTGCTAATTTTCCTGTTTCTATGCTAATTTCTCTTCCATCAGGTAGGTTGAAAGTTTTTTTGATTGCATTTGGTATAGCCATAAATAAATTTTTTACTGTTTTCTCGTCTTGTTGTTAATTTTTCCGCATTTGCTATACACGTCCTATAAAAGATGTGGTATTTGTAATGAGGTGATTATAATGGAAAAAGGGAACCCAGAAGATTCCCTTTTATAATGAAAAGTATTTTACTTTCTTAATCCTAATTCAGCAATAATTGCTCTGTATCTGTCAATTTCATTATCATGAAGATAATCTAACAATCTTCTTCTTTTACCTACAAGTTTCAAAAGACCAGTTCTAGATGAGTGATCTTTTTTGTTTACTTTTAGATGCTGCGTTAAATGATTGATTCGGAAGGTGAAAAGCGCAATTTGAGATTCTGCCGAACCTGTATCATTTTCTGCTTTTGACCGACCATGATTTTTGAACAGCTCTTTTTTCTTTTCTGTGTCTAAATACATAGTTAGCGTTTATTAAATTATTTTAAGGCGCAAATATACGGATAAATTTTTGTGAACAAAAAAACTGTTTATTTTTCCTTTCTAAAGAACTTAAAAATTTTAGCTATCTTAACTGCATAATAATCAGTCTCAAATAATCTGGAATCATTTCTAGCTTGTCTCAGAAAAAACAAGCCAAAGGGAAGTAAAACAAAATTAGAAGCCCAAACTGCCCAGAAATTACTAATATCTCCTGCCCTTCCTAATTTTATTCCAGTGGTATTAATAACATAGGAAACTATAAAGAAAAGAATCGAAACAATTACTGGAAATCCTAACCCACCTTTTTTGATAATTGCTCCTAATGGAGCTCCAATCAAAAACATTACTATACAAGCAACAGCCTGCGACAATTTCGAATTAGCTTCAATCGAATATACATTGATTTCAAATTTCCGATTCTCTATTCTTCTATTTTCTCCTTTCAATCTGTTTTTAGCAAATCTAGGTTTGTCTACTAGATTTGAAGGTGTTCTCCTAGTTATGCTGTTAAAAGCGCTGTCAGCTCTATCAATTAAATTTTGGTCATACTCGACAATACTTTCCCTATCCAATTTTTTAGGAGTATTCTTTAAAGTACGCTGATCATCATATTTAGATAATTGATCAGGAGTTTTAATTGCCTTACTAGTTTTTAGATTTTTCTCTTTAACTGCCTCTTCGTTTTTCTGAGCAAGAACTTCACTTTCTTCTTTACTGGAATCAAGCTTTGAAATGCTGGCAGTATCTGCTTTCATTTTTTCCAAGTAAACCACTGATGGTGGTTTTACCTCTTCAGTATCATCCATATGCAGATTGAAAAACCTAGGTGTATATCGATAAATTGTTTGTTTTGAATCGATTATGTCATTACGCATTGAATCAACATCATTGCGCAATTCATTTTCATTTTTCATTAGCCTGTTAGATGAAAACAGTTCCTTGTCAGTTCTTTCCATCTCAAAGGATGCTAAGCTGAATACTACTTTATTATGCTTAAATATATTTCTGACGTAATTTGAAGGCTCCTGTGGTTTATTTGCTTCTTCTTCAGTATAACTTTTACCATCAAAAAGCTCCATCACCAAATATTTATCACCTAAAATCGTATACATCAAAGCAGAATCTGCTAGGATAATTTCTGTGTTTCCCTTACGATCCGAATGATTATAGATGATTAGATCACCTAAAGATTTATCATCATCATATTTTTTATTTGCTTTTATGCTATAACCTGGTATACCGCCATAAAAAGCACCTTCCTTTATATCTATAGATGGTTTTTTCTGCTTAATATCATACAGTAGGCTGTAAGCTTCTAAATTAGCTTTGGGAACAATGAAATTATTAGAATAATATACAACAGCACTTAAGCAAACCACAAATACAAAAAGTGGGCGGAGCACCCTTACTAAAGATATACCGGCACTTTTAATAGCGGTTAATTCGAAATGCTCCCCAAGATTCCCAAATGTCATGAGTGATGACAGCAATACGGCTAGCGGAAAAGCAATGGGCGTCATATTAATACTGAAATAGGCTATTAATTCGGCAAACACACTAAAACCCAAGTCTTTGCCCACAAAATCATCAAAGTACTTAAGCATGTACTGGGTTAACAGTATAAATACAACTACAAAGAAGGTGATCAAAAAAGGACCAATAAATGACCTTAATATTAATTTATCTATTTTTTTCATTCAAATGAAACTGAATTGAAATGCTAAAATTTATTTTTCTTGCTATCTAAACTGCAAATAAACAAGAATTATGCTAAAGAATTAAATTATATGGATTGTAAAATTAAATCATAATCAAAATTGACATCGAACACTGATTATCAATTACTTAAAATATTAAAAAAGATTGTGATAACCTCTAGGGAATACATGAACTATGCTGATGCAAAAATATATTCCTTAAAAATTAATACCATAAACCACCAGTATCCTGTGCATGGAATGCTTTATTACTTCCGAATTGATATAATCTTGACCAGCTTGACTTGATGTCCATTCCCTCACGGTTGAGGTCTGTTGAAATCTGTAGCTTATTTGAAAAACAGAGGACAATTTTTTAAACAAAACAAATTCTTGCTCAATACCCCCACTACACATAAATCCAGGTTTTCCATAATCATATTCAATCGAGGCTGGTACATTAAATGCTAAACCAGATTGAATAAATATTTTGGCATGATTTTCATCAGGAATTGGATTATACGCTATATGAACATAAGCCGGAATTAGATTAAAGAAGTCTTCATCTTCATAATTTACCCCTACACCGAAGTCAATCTTTTTCCAATTGGCATATGTCAAGAATTGTAAACCCGGTTTTAAAGAAAGATCATTTGTTCTTTTTCCTGCTGAAACACTAACAGAAATTCGCTTATGAAGTGACATGCCGCGGCTGATATCCGTTAAGGAGTCTGCCTTATCAAATTGAGCATAACTATCAAAGCACACTAAAATGGTAAGTATTGAAATAAATATAAATAGAACTTTAGTTCTCTGCATCAGGCTCTTCGATCAAAATACTGCTAATCAACTTAATTTCCTCTAAATTTGAATAATCATACTGATGTAGCCCTTGCTCACTAATCATCATTAACACGTTCCCCAACGGAATAACATCAATAGGATTGATATTACGGTATTGTTTGATAAGATTATTTGATATTTGATTCACGTTCTCCGCATCGTATATTTTTAATCCGGCTTGTCCATCGCAAATGAACAAAGTATTACCATCAATTCCTAAACCGTGTGGATTGTACATTGGGTACTCTTTCACAAGTGTTGGGGATTGTAAATTAGAAATATCAACCACTTCTAGCTGATTAGAAAAACCTTGGCATTGAGTACCAGATCTTAAAGTAACAAAAGCATAATTACCTTGTACAACAACGGGATCACAACTGTTGATATGTTGATATTTACTTATCAATTCAGGATTGGAAGGTTCAGCATTATCATAAATGTACATGCCATCATTAGCTCCTATAAATAACTTATCCCCATAAGGAAAAAGAGTTTCTATTCCCCACCCAACTCTTATTTTACTATGCAGTGCGGGCATTTCAACATTAGAAATATTGGCAAGAATTACATTGTCATTATCTATTCCATATAAGTAATTATCATAAATAGTGAATGTGGCCATTGAGCCACCAGTTCCAGCACCCGAACTAGCTGCATTTCCTGAAACTCTCGCTGCAGATACATCTGAAAATGCATACAAGCCATCTATCACCCTTCCATCATATCCATAGGCATTACTGCAATCTACCTCTGTAATAGTCCTCTCCTCAACAAACTTCCAATCTACCACAACCTGTCTTTCATTTTGGTAAAAAGAAGATGCATAATAGTTGTAATTCATGAATACCTCTTCCAATCGATCAATTTCACGGATATTGTTCGGATTACTAATATCAAAGCTCAATAAATCCATATAACTATTAGCATAAAGAACATGATCTTTTGCAGCTAAACTAAAATTTCCAGGTATATTGATGAATGCTATTTTCTGTGGATTGGAAGGATCTCGATTGTCTATTACATGAATCCCCTTCTCTATTTCATTTAGGTATAGATATCCGTCTTTAAAATAGATTTTACCTAAATTATTGATCGGTCTTGGTTCATTAACCTCAACTGATTCTCTAATTACTTCTACTGTCTCAAATATAGGCTGGTATAGATAATAAACACTTTCTTTTTCGCATTGATCCTCACAACTGCTCAAAAATGTGATGCTCGAAAAAAGCATAAAATAAAATAACGGAAGCTTGATAGTCTTTTTCATGTCCTTAACATCTTAAAATATAGTCAGTTAATAGACACCACTTTGAAGTCAACAGTTGTAATACTCAGCAAAAATCACTTTGACTCAATAACTTCCTCCTTCATAAAGGCCCAGCTACTGTCCCGTACCCCTATCCAGTCTTTTGAACGTAAACTCGAAGCAATAACATGGTTGCCAGTATTTGGAAATGCTATTGATTTTTTATTTTCCGTTCCCAATTGCTCAAACATAGTATTCATAGCTGAAACAGAAACTACTTCATCTTGATTATCTTCATCCTTATAGTAATACGCCATAAATACCGGACACTTTACTTCCTTAAAAACAGCTGGTTTCATACTTTCTTTTATCATGCTAAATAGTGAGAAATATGCATCCAAGTGATAATATTCAGACCAGTAGGCAGCAATTGAATCAGGTCTATTTTCATGGTTTATATCCCCACCCATCACAATATTGGTTAAAGACTCTCCCCATGGGCCTAACACTAGTTTCTCAATGGAAGGATCTTTCAAAGCAATATATGGTGAGTACAAAATCAAGGCATCAATTAAACTAGGAAATTTAGCTGCCAACCAAATGGCTTGTGCTGCACCTGTAGAAGTGCCTATTACAATAACTTTTTCACCTAACTGCTGGCCAATAGCAAGAGCCTCAGTGGCGGATGCCATGTAGGAATCAGCAGTTATACCCTTAAAAGCTACCTTTGAAGATAAACCGTGGCCTTGCTGTCTAGCTAAAAACATATTAGCTTTTAAACTATCTGCCAAATGCTTATGAACTGGATGACCTTCTTGCTGACTAGCCCCAAAACCGTGAAGATATACGACAACATATTCAGTAGTATTAAATTTTGTGTCATGCCAAATTATCTGGGCTTGATTATTGGGCTTAATATCCTTATGCTTATTTTCTTTTTCTTTTAGCCAGCTCTCAATCGTAAGAATATCAGCAGGGATTTCGGGCAATGTATTTGAAAAAACTGGGGTTCCTATTTTAGGACCTACGAAATAAATAATAACTAAACTTAGAATACTAATTAACAATCCAATCAATATTTTTTTGAAGATTTTCATGAACTCAGTTTAGTTACTTTTAAAATAATTACCTAAAATTAATGCTCCTCCAGCTAGTGCAATATCCTTTAACAAAGAACTAGAGGCTAATTGATCTCCTTCTAAAGCCATAGGAAAATGCACAAATAGTGCAAAAACCAGCAACATGAGTGCAAGAAGATTTGATATCAATTGAACTTGTTTTTTTATTAAAATACTAATTCCTGCTGCAATCAAAGCAGCCCCTGTTAAATAAACCCAGAAGGTTTGTCCTGGAATAAAAGAGGGTACCACATTTTGTAAAGTCCTTGTATTTACAAAATGAAATACCCCGAATATTACCATAGGAATGGAATAAAGAAATCTTCCGATGTTTGCGATAAGGTTCATTTTAATTTTAATTGATTAAAACCAACCCAATATAAAAAAAATTATCCTCTTATCTTATCTAATGCATTATTAACTGCAGCAGCATCTTCTTCTGTTAAGACCACATCTTCATTGTGAAAACTTAGAAGCTCTGGCTCAATTTCTTTTAATAGTTTCTGACCTGCTGTAGTGATTACTACATCAACTTGCCTTCTATCATACATGCAGGTTGAACGTTCAGCCCAGCCTTTTTCTACTAATTTATCAACTAAGCGGGAAGCATTTGACATTTTATCCAACATCCGCTCCTGAATCGAGGAAACGGTTAAGGGATCAGGAAATTGACCTCTTAAGATTCTCAATACATTATATTGGGGGGAAGTTAACTTATGCCTTTTAAAAATTTTATGCTGCACCGACCCAATCCAATTAGCAGTATAAATAACATTTAAAATCGCCTTTTGCCTCTCGGTTTCAAACTTCGACTGCTTAATTTCTTCTTCTAATTTCATTTTATTATTCTTTTAAGATCAAAATATGTTAGATAAACATTACTTTCATAAGTATTGTTATAACATTAAACACGAAAGTATGCTTTTTGTTTCCGTGTTTAAACATTTAATCGACCAACTATCTGAATTTTTTGATAAAGGGTCGGATTACAATTTACTGATTGGAATTTCGCGCTAATAAATTTGCCAACAGGCGGTAGGCTCCAGGAACACCGGCTGGCAGCTCTCTAAAAAAACTTAAGCCAGTATAGACAAATTTTCCTTTTCCATAATCGGCAATTAATAAAGCCCCTTTTTTAGTGGTTTCATCAGGATCGTTCCCTGCTAAAATAGGTACATAGTTTTTATCCCATTTATCAGGAAAGTAAAGTCCCCTTTCTTGAACCCAACCCTCAAAATCTTCTGCAGTAATCTTATTGGGATAATTTAAAGCTGAATGATCTGGATTTATAAATTCCATACTTGCCTGCTCTACAGTTATTCTATCTCTTGATAAATCTAGTGGGTACGGCCAAAAGTCCGTATCTGGTAAACTATAGGTGGTATTATATTGAACCATATAAACTCCCCCTGAATTCATATAATCATTCATTTTACCATAATGTACTTGAAGGGCACTATTAACATTATAAGCTCTAATACCAGCAACAACCGCATCATACTGTTTCAATTCTTCAATACTAATACTTTCTATATTTATAAAATCAACTTGATACCCCATTGCTACTAGAGCTTCATCAACAGCATCGCCTGCTCCTTCTATATAAGCAATTTTTTTACCCTTAGTTTTTACGTCAGCTAGAACTAATTTTTGACTGGCATTGCGAATTATAATTTGATTTGGGATATGATCATATTGTATTTCTTGAACACTCTTACCAACAGATTTCTCATCTATTCGTGCAAAGGCTCTTAAATCGTATTTACCCTCTTCCCCACCTGAGGTCAGGTTAATTTTAAATTCCTTCGTTGAATTTCTTACTAAATTCTCAAAGGACAAATCTAGTTGATCCGTTTCTGCTTTCCAGCCTGCTGGTAAATCCAATTCCAACAATCCTGAGATGTTATCTTTAAGTGCTTTCACTTTGATAGAAATCTCCTTTTCTTGTCCAGTATTAGTGAAAATTGAAACTTCTTCACCAAATTCTATAGAAAGTGGGGGAATAACATATAATGGTTGAATAATCTCACCGCTAATCCTATCAGAAGACTTATATTTCAATGGACTGCTAAATGAAAACTTATTTCCATTAATGCTCAAATTAATTTCTGCAATAATAGCTGGGTCATTTTCTGCTTTTCCTATTAATTTCTGATTTTCTACCTTATAAAGTCCATTAGCAGAAGGATCATCTAACCAATATGGATTAGAGTAAGGGAAATCTTCTGGAATCTTGATGGCAAAACTCTGTAATTTCACATCGTTATTGCTCAATTCACCTGCAATATCTAAATCTTCTCCTATAGCATTTATGCTAGCACCTATCACCTTTAGATCAGCATCGGAACGATTGACTAACTCCATATTTAAATTAATTTGATCGCCAGGAGATATGTATGGATGATCGTGGTAGAACAAATGATAGAAACCTGCGCAGTTCAGTATTAAATCTTCAATCGCCTTTAATTTATCATTCTTAACCGCAGAGTCATCAAGTTTTTCGATTAACTGCTTAATCACAAAAAGCTGATCTATAGAAGCCTCGGGTTTTTTAGGTTCAAAATCATCTACTAGCTTATCAATTGCCTTTTGAATGGTTTTACCATTTTTAAACTTAGACCAAGAGTGATCTACACCATTAAAGATTTCTTTTGCATTTTCTGGACCATCCCAAAATTCAAAATATTCAATCTCATCCCCTCTGCTACCAGCGGTACCAAATGCTTGTGATTTATGCCTGCTTCTGCTCAACGCGGCCATTTCAGTATAAGAAATCCCTAAAAGAGGTGAATAGCCACCAGCATTTTCGGTTACATATTGTGACTTATCAAAATCTTCATTCCTTCGAAAAAACCATGAAGATGTATTCCAATAAATTTTCTTCGGCTGCCAAATATTAGTAAATTCTAATTGCTCTGGAAAAGCAGTTTTATCACCGGCCATCTTAAAAGCCTCATGCGCTAAAATAGCCGAAGCTGTATGATGCCCGTGAGTTATACCTGGTGTTTTATTAAACCTTGTTACAATTATGTCCGGTTGAAAATTTCGAATCGTCCAAATCGCATCTGAAAGCACTTCTTCTTTTCCCCATTTATTAAAAGTTTCACTAGGGTTTTTGGAGTATCCAAAATCATTGGCCCTTGTAAAAAATTGTTGTCCACCATCTATTTCTCTCGCTGCAAGCAACTCTTGTGTCCTTATTAAACCTAATCCTTCTCGCAATTCAGGTCCAATAACATTTTGACCACCGTCCCCTCGTGTGAGCGATAAATAAGCAGCCTCAAACTTTTTTCCATTTTCAACATAAGCTATAAACCGAGTATTTTCATCATCAGGATGCGCAGCCACATATAAAACTCTAGTAGTATTCTGCAACTTTTCCATTTGGTGTAAAATTTCTGAAGCCGGAACAGGCTCTTTTACCTGAGCAATTGAAAAAGAAACAAAAGTAAAAAATAGAAAAATAGTTAAGTTATATTTCATTTTTGATAAAATTTTAGCTCGATTTAATAAAAATGTATGGGCAAAACAAACACAAATAGTTTAACGGCTTTTATCTGATTTAAATGCCGCCATTACAATTGAAAGTAATGGAAGTAGCCATACCAAATCATTCATAAGTAAATGGAAGGTAAACTTCTTAGTGAACTGAGATTCCATAATTAATAAATAGACTGCTATTCCTCCCAATAATTTAGCGAGGAAGGAAATCAAGATCAGCCACCTAAATTTCAGCGGCTTTAAAAAGCCCATAAACAGCATTATGGCTACAAGCAATATCCCGACTGCCTGATAAAACACCCACCCATTTTCAGATTGAGCACCTTCAGTCATCCATTTAATATAACTATCGGGACTCCAGAAAAGAAAAACCGACCATGCAACATTATAAACTGAGGCAATTAATAACACACCTCGCATCCATGCTTGAATCATTTTATATTGGGTTTATTAAATTTCAAAAATATAAGTTTTAAATGTCAAAGCCTAAACCAAAAACTAAAAGCGCTAGTCTTTTTGAAAAATGTAACAGAGATGCCGAGAAATAGTTAGTAATTTTGTCACATCTTAAGAAAAGGTAAAAATAATGCAAGAACTCAATATACTATTAGAAACCGCTTCCTCTTATTGCCAAAAGGGCGATTTTAAACAAGGAATTCATCTATATTCTCAATATATCACACAAAACAATCAAAATCCGGTAGCTTTCTATCAACGTGGAAAAGCTTATTTTAAAATTAAAGACTATCAGGCTGCGCAATCGGATATGAGTAAAGCAATAAAATTAAAACCTGAGAGTGCAGAGCTATTTGCAGAAAGAGGACTGGTTTATTACATGGCAAAACAGCAAGAAAATGCCATGGCTGATTTCAATAAAGCTGTAGAAATGGAACCAAAAAATCCCTTTAGATATGCCAGTAGAGCTTTTATAAAAGATCACATGAATGATCTTGAAGGGGCTAAACAAGATTACCAAAAAGCACTGGAATTAGATCCAGAAGATGCCATTTCCCATAATAATTTAGGGTTAGTTTTGGGTAAAATGGGTAATCATAAAAAAGCGGAGCAGCATTACAAAGATGCAGAAAAGCTAGACCCGAAGAATTTTGGAATGAAAAAATCTACTGAGACAAAATCAGATGTTGCTCCTCAACCCAAACAAGAGCCTGCGCCCTTACCAAATATTAAACCTAGCCATCAACCAAATAAGGACGCTAGCTTTGGCAGTACACTAAAATCATTATTAACATCAGCAGAAGAGCGAAAAGAATTTTGGGATTTTGTGAAATCGAAGATTTTTAGAGCCTAACATTATTTATGCATTTTTAGCAAACATTAAATACCTTCAGTGTTAATCTCACATAAATTTTAGCAAATTATTACGTTTATAGAATCCAATCTTTTGTCAATTAAGCTTGCAACATGCCTAAAATAGATTTATCTCAAATTAATTTGCCAATAGTCGACATTCTTCCTGAAGTACTTCAAAAAATCAAGGAAGAGCAAAACCTTATCCTTAATGCTGAGGCCGGAGCCGGGAAAAGTACTATTATCCCGCTCGCACTTTTAGAGCTTTTTAATAGCAAACGGCAAAAAATCATCATGTTAGAACCAAGACGATTGGCTGCTAAATCGATAGCCCAAAGGATGTCCCAGTTGATTGGCGAAGAAGTGGGAAATACAATTGGCTACAGAATCAGGTTCGAAACAAGAATATCAGAAAACACGCAAATAGAAGTGGTCACAGAAGGTATTCTTAATAAAATGATGGATAGTGATCCCGAATTAAAGGAAGTTGCTATAGTTATTTTTGATGAATTTCATGAGCGCAGTATTCACGCTGATGTGGCTTTGGCATTAGCTCGCTACACTCAGCAAAATTCAAGACCTGATTTAAAGCTATTGATTATGTCAGCTACACTAAATCAGCAACTTTTAGCAACAGAATTAAAGGCAAAAGTGATCGCCAGCAAAGGGAGGCAATACCCAGTTGATATCGAATATGCAGGGAACTTAGACCAAAGGTTAATTGCTGAATTGACTGCTGAGCAAGTAAAAAAAGCGCTAAAAGATGATAAAGGTGATATTTTAGTGTTCCTTCCTGGACAAGGTGAAATCTTGGCAGTTCAGGATTTGCTAAGAAAATCAAAAGTTAAAGCAGAGATTTATCCGCTTTTTGGCCAACTGGCATGGCACAAACAATGGGCGGCCATTCAACCTCACCCACAAGGAAAACGCAAAATTGTATTAGCTACTTCCATTGCAGAAACCAGTTTAACAATTGAAGGAATCAAAGTGGTTATTGATACCGGGCTAAAGAAAAACTCCATTTTTGATCCTAACACTGCATTAAACAGCTTAAAAACACAAGCAATTTCACAAGACGAAGCAACACAAAGAGCAGGTAGAGCTGGGAGATTAGCACCAGGAAAATGCTACAGGATGTGGACTGAAATTGAGCAAAATAATAAATCAAGCCATCGTTTAGCAGAAATTCTTCATGCAGATTTAGCAAGCCTCAAATTGGACTTAGCAGCCAGAAATATTCATGAAAGTAAACGGCTCTTTTGGCTCACACCTCCTCCACTAGATAAACTTATTTATGCTGAAAATCTGTTGATTCAGTTAGAAGCATTAGATGATAATAAAAGCATTACTGAAACAGGTAAGCAAATGCATCAATTACCTTGCCATCCAAGACTTGCTCATATGTTGGTGAAGTCAACAGAAAATCTATCCCTAGCCATTGACCTAGCATCATTGTTAGAAGAAAAAGATCCTTTATATAAGAAAGCTGGAGCAGACATAAGTGAGAGAATTCAATTGTTGAGAATTCTAAGAGGAGAAAAAAGACTGGGTAGAAATTTTAAAAAAATTGAGAAAATAGCTCAAGCTTACAGAGTATTGTTCAAAATTGACGAGGACAATAAAGAAGTTGATCCTTATTCCATTGGCTTTTTATTGGCTATGGCTTATCCTGATAGAATTGCATCAGCCAAAAGAGGTAATAATGCGCAGTTTCAATTATCGAATGGAAGCATAGCAGCAATCGGTCATAAAGATGAGTTGGCAGATGAAAGCTGGTTGACCGTGGCCAATATGGATGCTAGAGCCGGAATGGGAAAAATATTTTTAGCAGCACCACTTAATCCGAAAGATTTGATGCCTTTGCTTAAAAATCGTAGAAATGTGCGATGGGATTTTGATGAAGATGAATTTATCGTCAGCCAGGATCTAAGCATTGGTAACATTAGGTTAAAAAGTGAAGAATTGGACGAAGAACCCGATTCAGCGGAGAAAAGAAAAGCAATAATAAGAGCTATCCAGCTTCATTATGACGAGATTTTAAATCCTATAGCTGACTTTTTAAATTTCTTAGAGGAAATAAAAGAGACGAATCTTGAAACCGAATATGCTGATATGGATTTAGCCTATTTAGGAATTACAGCCGAAAAATGGTTGCCTGAAGGGATAGAAAATGAAGAAAATATAGTTAAATGCATTCACGAATTATCATTTTCAGATGTACTTAAAAATCTAATAAATAGAAGCCACTATTGATCATCATTTTCTTCTTCCTCTTCTTCCTCAACGGGAGGAAGCGGGAAATGAGTGAAGCTTTCACTAAGACTGTCTTGCTTAAAATAAGTACTGATACTAAAGTCTTTGGGATTTAAATCTCTCAGTTGAAAAAAAGCTGTATCAGTACCTTTCCAAACAAAAACTACTGTATCAATTGGGATTTCCGCTTTTATAGTTTTGGGCACATACCAAAATCCTTTTAATGTATCAGTAGAATTACCACAAGTATCGGCCGGGTTGATATAGAAAAGAGAATCTTTATCGTTGCCAGCAGAAGTGAAATTAAAGATGATTTGTCTTGAAACTTCACAAGAATCAAAGACCACTTCCTCATTGAACAGCAATCTATCCTCCAACCTCCATCTCTTCACTTCCTGATTGGATAAAAGCCTCTGAACCTCTGCCCTTCTGAAATCTTCAAATGTAGGCTCATCAGGCAAGCAAGCAGAAAGTAGCAGGGAAAGAAGTAAAGCAAAGGTAATGTTTTTCATGCCGCAAATATAATGGAATATCGTAAGACGTATGCAAAAACCATTTATAATTCTAAGGCTACCTTTAATCAGCTATGCAATTAATTTTCTGAGAGGTACTATTTCAATATTAATGATCAAAATATAATTATTTAACCAACAAACTATATTTTTTTAATATACATTATACAGGTCTATATTCAGCAGTTTTAATTCCAATTGTAAGTTTAACATATATAGAAAATTAAAATAAAAGGTTTCTATCAGTGTTTTTCCTTGTACTTATAATTATTATAATTTTTATTTATCTTTTTTTTAGTTATATTTCGATAAAACAAATGTATTGTTCGACTAATGAATATATTTTTCGCACCAACTAATATCTATATGTTTGTATAATGTTTCAGAAGAATAGCTATATCAAACCTATCATTTTTACTGCATTGGTAATGCTATTCAACTTTCTTTATATAAATGAAAGTGTTGGGCAAATTACATGTGCAGGTGTAAAATCAGGATCAGGTGGTGCTCAAGCAAATAGATTTACTGGAGCTGCTGGATTAGGCACAAACTGCGCCCCAGTGGAATTAGATTGGTATTTTACCTTGAGTGCTGTTGATTTAAACGATGACCCTTTAGTATTCGGAGGAGAAAATATTGAAGTTGACGTTGATTGGGGAAACGGAGATAATACAAGATATGAGGCAGATTATTTCCCAGCTGATGAAGAAATAAGAATCATCAATAGTCCGAATGGGAGGACATTTTCTATTTACAATGCTGATAATAATGCATTCTATACTTATGAAAATGAAACTGACGGGCTCTGTTTTTATCAACCTATTGCTACCCTATACATTGATGGAGTTGCCTGTAACAATATCTCACTTCAAATCGACAGACCAGTAAACTATTGGGAACCAGATGATACTGAACCAGGAGAAGTAATAATTGAAGAAGACGAATACCAAGTCTGTGCCGGAACACAGGTCACTTTAAATTTCCTAGATGCCACAGACTTTAATTGTGTTATTGAACCCGACCCTGTTGTCAATAATGTTACATTAAATGATGATGATAGAGAGGTTCGAATAGTTTATGGGACTGAAAACGATGCAAATACAATAGACGACATTGTCATAGATCCAGCAGGCGTCAACATAACTAATCCAAACAACTATGACCCAAACATCATAGTCACTTATCCTGAGCCTGTGCAAGATGGGGATAACAACTACCAAAGCCTTGATATAGTTGTACCTGATGATGCTTTGGTAGGAGAAGACTTTTTTGTAAGGTTAGATATATGGGGTCCTTGCAACCCAAGAGCTGGAGGATACGCACCAAGATCAGTGCAAGGGAGAATAGTAATTGTAGATTCACCAGACCCAGATCCAGAGATTTTTGATCCCTCTTCTGGTGGAATATGGGAAGCAGCAGAAGGTAATTCATTGACTTTCTGTATAAATGAAGACATTGACTTCCGTCAAGATCCTACCAACCCTGACAATGAAGTGGGGGATGCCTATAGTTGGGATTTTAATAATGATGGAGTTTTTGAAACCAATGGTGCAAATGTAAGCGAGAGTTTTCCTACACCAGGAACATATACAGTTAACATGAGAGCTGACAGAGGATCAATTGGAGGTTGTGTCCTTGAAACATCATTTGACGTTGAAATCATAGAAACACCACAGGCATTGATTGGCTATGATATAGGTGCCGGAATGACTACTGACAATAATCCAATCGAATATTGCGAAGATCTCGGCCTACCACTAGAAATCGTTTTAACGGACGAATCAATCGATAAAACTTCTTCATTAACAACTTCATGGGAGATTGATGAAATCAGTCCTACTCCAGGAAATATTGATTCTCAAAACGATGGAGGTGGTGGAATTCCTCAATTTGACTACCCTGGCAACCCATTAGCCTTGGCTGATCCAGGACACTATCGGGTAACATTAGTCATTGATGACGCTTCCACAGGATGTTCGACAGATGATGAATTAGATATTTTTATATATGATAAACCAGTTGCGGATTTTGACTTTACAACAGTTTGTGAGGGAGAGGATACAGATTTTGATGCTGCTGATTCTGAAATTCCAATTATAGTAAATAGTGATGCAATAGATACCTATCAGTGGGATTTCGATTATGATGGTGTGACATTTGACATCGATGCAACAGGTGAAGAACCAATTCAAAATCTTGGGAATGCAGGTTCTTATGATGTTGCATTAAGAATTATCACCGATAAGGGATGTGAAAGTGACGTGATAGTTCAAACAGTTAATGTACTCTATAATCCCGAATCCGATTTAGAAGCCACCTATACTAATGACTATGAAGGTAATTCAGCAGGTGACGCATATAATGGTGATCCCATTTGTCCTGGTACATTATTGACCTTCACAAATATGACGAATGAATCATTAAATGATGTCTCAGTCGATCCTGTAGACTATGAATTACAAATTGATAGTTTAGGAACAACAGTTTTCCGTGAAATTGGAGCTCCTGGCGAGTTAGACGAATCGATATCACCTAATATATTCTTTAACAACACCGGATCAAATGCAATTTACACAATAGAATTAGTAGCTAATGGTGATAATGGTTGTAATGCAATAAGTGCTCCTATAACCGTAACTGTGCTACCTGGGAGCGCATCAGGCTTTGACGTATATGACCAACCTCCCACATTAGGAACTTTTGATCCTGCAGATGCTTATGATCCTTTAAATGAATATTGCTCTCCAACTGAATTTTTCTTTCAAATTGATAATGCTACGGATAATCTATTAATCACAAATTCAGGGGATTCATTGATTTGGGAAGTATATGATGGTTCCACTCTTTTGGGAGGTGATACCACAATATTTGGTGATCCTGATTATGATAAGTTTTCTTTTGAATTCAACAATGATTATACCAGTATAGCAGCTATTAACTACACTATTGTATTGCAGCCCTATGTCGATGGTGTATGTGTAAATAATTCCCAGAGAACCGTCCGTGTACTTCCTAAACCTACGTCAGATTTCAATCCAGTTGATACAGTTGTAACCTGCGATTCAGTTACTTACTATTTTGAAGCAGTACAGCCAGGTTTATTAGAATATGATTGGCAAGTACAAACTGTAGGTGACACGCTTTCAACCCAAAATGAAGGAGTTGAATTCTGGGTAAGCTATGCTAGACCAGATATTGGCAATCCTAATGTAAATGTTGAAGTTAGATTACAAACTGAAAATCCTTTCAATTGTCAAAGTGATTTATCAGCCCCTTTTAATGATACTATACTACCAAAAGATGATATTAATATTGTATTGGATACTGTTGGCAATGAATTCTGTGCACCTGCAATTTATGGATTTGTAAATAATACAAATCCAGCAGATGTCCCTGCTGGAACTGAATGGGAATTAATCATAAAAAATCTAGATATAAACGATTCCACTATAATTGAAGGAAATAGTTTGACAGGAAATGAAGAGTTTAGGGATTCTGATCCAACTGATATTTTTGAGTACACTTTTACAGATTCGGCCAACTATGAAATTAGATTAAACGCACTTTTACCGAGCACTTGCGATGTAGCTTCTGACCCTCCTATTTCATTGGGAATTAATGAAACTCCTGAAGTTAGATTCGATTTATTGACAAATGATTCAGAAAACTGCGCTCCTTTAGAAGTGAGAATTATTAATGAAACCAGTAGTTTACCATCAGGTAATGACTTCTATCTATCATATGAAATAACTGATATTACTAATGGTACTACTTTCGCTAGTTCAACTCCGGTATTAGGCAGTGGAGGGCACTTAAATGGTGAAGTCTTACCTATTTTAACAAATACAACTGATCCATATATAGAATATGCTATTAAACTTACTGCAGAATCCCTATCTGGATGTACTGCAGACTCGACAATTAATATTACGGTATTTCAAGAGCCGCTTATAGATTTTGACATAATATCTCCAAATCCAGCTTGCCAAGAAGATTATAATTTTGAGTTTGAGATTACAAACAATAACATTTTAGCAAATTATGAATTAAAATGGAATTGGGGAGATGGGAAATCGTTATTTACTGAAGAAGACAGTATAGTTAACCATTCATTTACAGGCGATTTTAATAATGTTACAACTTACACTGTCACTTTATCAATTGAGACGGAATATGGGTGTTCAGAGTCCGTGAGTAAAACCGTAACTTTAAACCCAAAAGTTGATGCCAGTTTCTTTAAAGATAAAACAGAAGGTTGCTCACCGCTACTGGTTAATTTTACATCTACCTCCATTGGAACAGGTTTATCAGGTAATCATATTTACGAAAGAAGAATAAAAGATTCTGGTAATCCGTGGGATAATTTTGATACGACCCCAATACCAACTAATGGTTCTGTTTCAGAGACTTTTAATAATACAACTAGTGATGTGATTATTTTTGAAGTAAGACATATTGCTGTTTCTTCAGTTGGTGGTTGTTCTGACACTTCTGATATCCAAGAAATCACAATATTCCCTGAATTCACCAGTCCCACCATCATAGGGGCAGATGAGGTTTGTGCATTTTCTCAACAAATCCCATTTAAAGTCGAATCAAGTGTTGGTTCTAATTACCAATGGACATTACCTTCAGGTGCCTTTATTAGCTATTCTAGCACAAACGGAGATTCCATAACTGCTAATTTCAATAGTTTCTCTGGAAATATGCAAGTAGTAGAAATAGATAGCAATGGTTGTCTTGGCTCCCCTTCTATCCTACCAGTAAATATATTAGCTGGCCCTACTGGGAATTTAAGTCTCAATGGTTCAAATGTTATTTGCCCTGGAGATTCCACTAGCCTTGTTTTTAACTTGACAGGTCCCGGTAGTCAAAATTTTGATGTAGTATACAATAATGGTATGACTAATGATACTTTATTCAATATATCAAATGGACATATTGAATATGTAAGTCCTACCAATTCTACTAATTACTTCTTGTTAAGTGTTGAAGACAGAGAGTATCCTAATTGTAATCCTTCTAGTATTTCAGGATCCGCTTTTGTCTCAGTAAATATTAAACCAACTGCATCCTTGTCCGGATCTACTACTATTTGTGAGGGTAATAATGCAAATCTATTCTTTAATTTAACAGGAATCGGTCCTTGGGAAGTAGTTTATACTGATGGAAATTCAAACTTCACAATCAACAGTAATAATCCGGTTACGATAGAACCAATCAGTCCAACTGATTCCACTACCTATAGTTTAGTCAGTGTTTCAGATGGAAATACACCCGTTTGTTCTGGTGATGTTTCGGGCACTGCCACCATTAAAGTCAATTCAAAGCCTACCGCAACGATCTCTGGAAATCAAAATAATGTTTGTGTGAATACGCCAACGGAATTAGAAATTAATTTAACTGGTACTCCGCCTTGGAACGTTCGCTATACCGATGGTGAAAATATTTTCACTATTCCAAATGTCACCCCTGATGGAGCTTTTGACAGCAATGCGGATATTCATACAGAAACAGTTACGATTAGTGCTGCTCCAGGTACCAAAAATTATACCTTAGTTGATGTTATAGATTCCAATACGCCTAATTGTTCGGGTGATGTAAATGGATCTGCTACCATCACTGCTTTTGATAGACCTCAAGTCGAAATTGAGGGCAATAATACCATTTGCCGAGGTGATTCTAGTCCGCTTAATTTTTATTTCACAGGAGATGGCCCATTTAATGTAGTGGTTAGGGCTAATCAGGACACAATTGAATACAATAACATTCAAGACGGTGAATCCATTAACCAAACACCTGAAGTATCTACTGTTTATCGGGTAATTGAACTTACAGATAGTAGAGGTTGCTTTGGAAACAGTTTAGGTGGTCCAGTAACCATCAATGTCAATAGTTTACCTACTTCTGAATTATCAGGAGATGATGTTACATGCTATGGTGAAGAAACAGAGTTGATTTTTGATCAATCAGGTGTTGGTCCATGGACTATTACTTATACAGATGGAAACCAAAACTTCACATTTACTACTGCTTTTAACAGGCATTTTGAACCCGTTTTCCCTACGACCACAACTACTTACACATTAGTCTCTGTGGTGGATAGTAATTCTCCTGATAATTGTACTGGCCCAGTAAGTGGAAGTGCATTAAAAGAAGTTTATCCTGAGTTGGAAGCTAGTTTTGAGGCTACTCCAGAAGAAATGGTTCTCCCAGAAAGTACTGTAAACCTCAACAATACTACCACCAATAAAAACGAATGGGAATATGAATGGGACTTTGGAGATGGCACTACTTCATCAGAAATTGATCCAGCACCACATGAGTATGGCACATTTGGTACATTTGTTATCAGAATGACAGCTACCAATGGACAATGCACAGATTCTTATCAAACTACCATTACTATTGGGGCAATCCCTCCTATTGTAGATTTTGATGCAAATCCAACAGAAGGCTGTTTACCCTTAGTTGTGGAATTTGAAAACCTAACACAATTTGCCGATCCTTCCACATATCAATGGGAATTTGGGGATGGGCAAAGAGTAGCAGCTGTTGAAAACCCTACGCATGTCTACAGAAACCCAGGAACCTACACAGTTACCCTGTCGGCCTCAAATATAACAGGACAACGCACACAAATGGTTAAGGAAGAATTCATAGTGGTCAATGCAACACCAACTGCATCTTTTACTATACCTGATGAATACAGGCAAGTTTTTACTGGAGAAGAGGTCAGATTTGTCAATTTAAGTGAAGGAGCAGATGAATTTATCTGGAAATTTGGAGATGGTAACGAAACTTTTGAGGAGGAACCAATCCATGCTTATCCTGACAGCGGAGTTTATGACATTACTTTAATTGCCATAAATTCAGAAACAGGCTGCACCGATTCCATGACTTTAAGCTCTCAGGTGAAAGTCCTCTTAGGAGGAGCTTCAGATGTTCCAAATGCCTTTACACCGAGTAGAGCGGGTCCGGGAACTGCAAGTTCTAATCCACTACAAAATGATTTCTTTTTACCAAAAGTTGAAGGTGTTTCTCAATTCAATATGAAGATCTACAATAGATGGGGTGAGTTATTATTTGAAAGTAATGATAGAACTGTTGGATGGGATGGTTATTATAATGGAGTACTGATGCCTCAGGGTGTCTATGTTTATCGACTAGAATTAGTCTATGAAAATGGAAGAAGGGAAACTAAAATTGGTGATATTACCTTGATTAGGTGATTTCAACCACTCTGATTTTGATCTTTAAACGGGTAAATGAATGATATATAAATTTTTCAAAGCATATTTTTTACATTGCATTTTATTGATCTGCCTGATACCATCTGTGAATGTATTCAATGCTCATTCTCAAGATTTTCAATTTTCGCAGTATCATGAAGCCCCTTTATATCTTAATCCTGCATTTACCGGCTTAGGAAAGATGCATCGCTTTGCATTAAACACTCGTATTCAATGGCCGAGCTTACCAAGGGCTTACCAAACCCATGCGTTATCATACGATTATAACCTAGATCATTTAAATAGTGGGTTTGGCCTAATGCTTACACGAGATGTTGCAGGCTCTGGGAATCTAGGAAATACGAATGCCAGCTTTTTATACTCTTACAGAGCTGCAATCAATAGAAATCTTGTGATTAGTACTGGGGTTCAATTCGCCTATAATTTTACTGGACTAAATCAAAATGGATTAACCTTGGGTGATCAATTATTGGACAATCGGAATGTATCTTTTGATTCTGAATTAGGAAATATACAAAATATCCGATATTTCGATTTCTCGGGTGGCATGCTGGTTTATAGCAAAGCATTATGGGGCGGTTTTGCATTGCATCATATCACAGAGCCAGAAATGTCTTTGTTGGGGGATTCCAATCCACTAAATATGAAAATAAGCTTTCATGGAGGTGTTCGGATTCCTTTGTACAGAGGACCTGTAGATGGTGCTAATACTTCTAGCATTGCTCCTTCATTTGTTTACAAAAAACAGGGGATTAACGACCAGTTAGATATTGGATTCAATTGGCATTACGACCCAATTTCAGCAGGACTATGGTATAGAGGCATCCCTTTTGGTAAAACTGATCCAAATAGAGAATTATATGACAGGGATGCTTTGGTATTTATGTTTGGCTTGATTTTTAATGAATTTCAAGCTGGATACAGCTATGATTTTACATTATCAGAATTGGGTGGCGCTTCAGGTGGAGCACATGAAATCTCCATTATATTTGATTTCGAAGCAACGCTAAAGAAAAAAAGAAAAAAGAAATTCATTCCTTGTCCTACTTTTTAAGCTTAATTCCTCTGTTTTAAAGCTCTTCTCATCATATATCGTTCTACTAGAACATCAATCGGCTTCAACAATACTGCGATTCCCAATTTAAAAAGAAAGCCTACAGACGTATTCCCTACCCGTTCCTCAACTAAAGGCTCAAGCACTCCCTCAGAGATAATGAATAAAATAATGGCTATCAAAAGTACAATTGAGGATGCTTTTCTTCCAACTTTAGCTTTTACTAATTGATCAATTGTGTCTTGCAGTAGTTGATTATTCACCTTCAGATCATCATTGATTTTATTGATCTCGTCTGATTGCTTTTTCAGTTTTTCGTTTGCTTCATTTAGTTTAGCATGCAAGCGATCACTGACAGAGGTTAATAGCTTTGCTTCTCCAATTAAGCGATCATATTTATCACATAATAATTTATAGTTCTCCTTTACCTTTTCAGCCGGAATATCATCATCCTCCGCCAAGGCACGTACTTCATTTAAGAAATCAATCTCTGCTTGAAATACATCGGACTGGGTAAAGTTTTTTGCCATATACTATTAATCCTCTTTTATTTCTTTCATGTTAAATGGGATTTTAATGATCTCTTTAAAATCCTCACCTGATTCTTCCATATCTTCATCTTCTTCATCAAAATACCATTCCACGGAAACTTTGCTTCCATTTTCATGAATTTTCTCTAGTTTTCGGAAAATCTCAACTAAGCATTTTGAGGAGCTCGTATTGAAGTACTCCAATTTAATCTCAAAAATAGTTGAATCTAAAGGATTACTAACATATTTATCTAACCAATCGAGCAATGGCTTATAAAACTCGATAGAATTCTCTGGGATTGACCTACCTGATATCAAAAACGTTTCTGCATCCGGATTGAAATCAAGTTTAGGTGTCTTAGGTGTTGCCTCTAAGTAATAAGATTCCATAGTGTTTTTTCTTAATATTTTATATTCACTTGCAAACTGAAATAAGCATATTCATCATTTATTGATTTAAAGCCGAACTGTAAAGGTTGGCCAGACTTCCTCACCATATCCATAATTCCGAGGCCTGCTCTTCCTGTTTCGGTAAATACGCCCTCATCTAACTTACTTCTATACTTAGCTCTAAGTTCATCGTTCGTAAGCTGGTTGATTTCCTCAATGCGCTTTTTAAGGTGGTCTGTATTCTTTTGTTTTATAAAATTACCAGAAATAACTTCGTAAGAAGTACTATTCTTCACTACCATCACCATTATCTCTTGAAAGGTTTCTTTCGATCCTTTTATCTCTTCCTGATTATGGTAAATGTTTTGAAGTACTTCCACTAGAATGTTAAATACCTTCTTTTTTATACGCGAATTATATTCAACCATAGCTAATTTGTTTTCAGCTAAGGCTAATAAATTATTGGTCAGGCTATCAGTAATATTACCCTGATAAGCCAGCAATAATTCTTCGCTGTCTGTGAGGTTCTTAAATTTGTTTAAGGTATCTAACATTCTAACCAAATGGAAATAAAGTATTATCGGTCAAATTACAATTATTATTTGAAAAAATATAATAATAAAATGATATACTCATTTTATTTAATGCACATTCCCTGTTAATTTTCTAATTAATGGCGTAAAGATTAAAGCTATTATACCTGCACCAACAATAAAGATAGTAATGAATTGAAATATTTCAGGCAGTAAGCTCGGATTTTCTGCTATCGCATTCTTATCGAATTCCCCTGCTACCAAGCCCGCAATTAAATTACCAAATGCAACAGACATAAACCACGCTCCCATCATTTGCCCTACCAATCGCTTTGGCGCTAATTTAGTTACTGCGCTCAAACCAACTGGACTTAAAAACAATTCACCAGTAGTATGTAGGAAATAAGTAATTAATAACCAAGTTGGCAATACTTTATCTGCTGATATTAGCATATATGAGGCAATTATCATAGTAGCAAAGCCTAAACCTAAGAAGATAAGTCCAAAAGCAAATTTTAAAGGAATGCTTGGATTAAGATTTCTTTTTGCCAATTGTATCCAAAACCAACCAAAAACAGGAGATAATATAATTATAAAGGTCGGATTAATACTCTGTAAGAATGAAGCTGGCATCTCCCAACTGCCAATAAATCGATCTGTATATCTTTCAGCAAATAAATTCAAGGAAGAACCTGCTTGTTCAAAACCTGACCAGAAAATAGCCGAGAAGACTAATAAAATAGCAATGGCCCATATTTTTTTCTTTTCATCTTTATTTAGTCCTCCGAATAAAAAAATTGCTGCAAAAAACAAGACCAACACAGCTGCAACTACATAAAACGCAACATTGGCAACGCTCACCACATCAATGTTTAAGAAGCCAAAAGTAGTCAATAGGACAAGTAGTATAAGTAAAGCTAAAAATCCAAATAACCCCAACTTCACTTTTTTCCTGAAGCCTATTTGCTGCTCATTTGCAGGGTCAAATCCCTCAGGTTGAGCTCCTATACTACCTAATGATTTTGATGATACTCTATATTGAATCACTCCTAACAGCATTCCAACACCAGCAGCTGCAAAACCTAAATGCCAATTAATGCTTTCTCCTAAATAACCAGTGATCAATGGCGCAATGACTGCTCCTAGATTAATCCCCATGTAAAAAATAGAAAAACCGGCATCTCGTCTGGCCGGTTCATCATCCTTATAAAGTCCTCCAACAATACTACTAATATTGGGTTTTAATAATCCTGTACCAATTACAATTAAGATTAATCCTATAAAAAAGAACTCCTCTGTTGGTATTGCCATCGAAAAATGACCGCAGGCAATAATAATACCACCATACCAGACTGCTTTTTGTAACCCAAAAAAACGATCTGCTAGCCAACCGCCAGGCAAAGCAAGTAAGTAAACAAACATGGTATATAAACCATAAATAGCATTTGCTGATTTATCATCTAAACCAAAGCCTCCTGTTTCAATTGAATCAACCAGAAATAGCACCAACAAGGCGCGCATTCCATAATAGCTAAAACGTTCCCAAAATTCTGTGAAAAACAAGGTGGCTAAACCTCTTGGGTGACCAAAAAAAGTTTTTTCGGAATTCATATTATCTATAAGTTAACTTTATTTTAAAAAACGAAATGCTAAATCTAATACGGGCATTTCATTAAAACAAATCAGAAGTGAAAATCAGCTTTATTTTCGATAGAAAGTGTATTTTATACACTATCTAAACATTTGTAATTGATTAAAAAATTACTTTTTAAGCAAAGTAAATTCTTTAACTTTGCCAGCCAAACCAAGTTATACCTAGCGAAAATATAAAAATATGAAGGAATTTGGATTAAAATCCGCTAAATCCGGTTTAGAAAGCCTGGGTTTAAAAAATGTAGCTGAAGCTTATTGGAACCTCAGCCCTGCTGAACTAACTGAACATGCCCTAACTAACAATGAAGGCGTCCTTACTGATACGGGTGCTTTGATGTGCGATACAGGTAAATTTACTGGTCGTTCTCCCAAGGATAAATTCATTGTCAAAGACGACAAAACAAAAGATACCGTTTGGTGGGGAGATATCAACATCCCATTTGATCCAGAAAAATTTGATGCGCTTCATGAAAAAATGCTCAAATTCCTAGAGAACAAAAAGGTTTATGTTAGAGATGCTTATGCTGGTGCTGACAAAACTTATCGTTTAAATTTAAGAGTAGTAAACACTCAGGCATGGCATAATCTCTTCTGCTATAATATGTTCTTAAGACCAGAGAAATATAAGCTCGAAACTTTCGAACCAACCTTCACTATTATTAATGCCCCAGAATTTGAAGCTGACCCAGAAGTAGATGGTACTAGACAGAAAAATTTTGCAATTGTTAATTTCTCAAAAAACATTATTCTAATAGGTGGCACTGGGTATGCTGGTGAAATGAAAAAAGGCATTTTCTCAGTATTAAACTATACGTTACCCACTGAACACAATGTGCTTTCAATGCACTGTTCAGCTAATATGAGCGAAAAAGCAGATGGTGACACCGCTATTTTCTTCGGTTTATCAGGAACAGGTAAAACCACTCTTTCTGCGGATGAAAACAGAGGATTAATTGGGGATGATGAACATGGATGGACTGAAAATGGTGTATTCAACTTTGAAGGTGGCTGTTACGCTAAAACCATTGATTTAACGGAAGAGAAAGAACCACAAATATACAAGGCAATTAAATTTGGTGCCATTGTTGAAAATACTCGTTTTCATCCTGGGACGAGAACAGTCGACTACGAAAATACTGAGGTTACTCAAAATACAAGAACGGCCTACCCTATTCATCATATTGATAATGCGGTTTCACCTTCAATTGGTGGAATTCCTAAAAACATATTCTTCTTGACTTGTGATGCTTATGGAGTTTTACCTCCTATATCTAAGCTTTCAAAAGGACAAGCCATGTACCACTTCATTTCAGGTTACACTGCAAAAGTAGCAGGTACTGAAGCTGGTGTAACCGAACCACAAACTGTTTTTAGTGCTTGTTTCGGAGCACCTTTCCTTCCTTTGCACCCTACACAATATGCGGAAATGCTAGGAAAGAAAATGGATGAACAGCAAGTAACGGTATGGTTAATCAACACTGGTTGGTCTGGCGGCCCTTATGGCGTTGGCTCAAGAATGAAATTAAAATATACCAGAGCTATGATCACAGCAGCCTTAAATGGTGGTTTGGATGAAGTAGGTTATAGAAATCATTCTATTTTTGGTTGTGCAATACCTGCTACATGCCCTGATGTTCCTTCTGAGGTGTTGAGCCCAAGAGAAACTTGGAAAAATGACAAAGGCTATTATGAGATGGCTAATAAGTTAGCTGGTGAATTCAATGAAAACTTCAAAAAATTTGAAGATTTCGCAAACGATGAAATTATGGCCGGAGCGCCCAAGCCTAATTTATCTAAGGTTTAATTAAAGCTTTTTCAGTTAAGTTAAATATATACTGCCATGGGATTTAGTTCTCATGGCAGTTTTTGTTTGTGGGTGTCTGCACTGTATCTGTTGGTTATCACTGCCTGTGGCAAAAGAAACAAAATAACTCACACTATGACTAATTAAAATTAATATTCAAAAATGTTAAAAGGAATTAGAGCATAGTTTTAAGTCCATATCATTACAGAGGTACCTTTTCAAAATCATTTTTGAGCCTTCAGTCAATGCAATTATAAATTGCATTGACATTCCATAATCCTTTATAAAACACCATTTTTTCCTTTAAACTTTTTATATTGCTACATAAATAAAATCTGTTTATGGATCAATATGAGTTGATAATCATTGGAGCTGGACCTTCTGGTTATGCGGCCGCCATGCGAGCGGTAGATTTAAAAAAGAAAACTTTACTAGTTGAAAAAAATGTCATGGGTGGAGCAGGCATAACCAATGGCGCTTTATCCTCTAAAACCCTCTGGGAGCTTTCAAGAGACATGTTAGCTTTCCGAAAAAACTTAGATCGATATCATATGGAACCTCCAAAAGCATTATGGAAGGAAATACAATCTGAGGTGAGAAACGCTGTAAAAGAAAGAGTTGATTTACTAAAAGACCATTTGTTTGAATTACAGAAAAATCCAAAATACTCTTCGTACATTGATTTCATCCAAGGGAATGCTTCTATTATCAGTGAACATATTGTGGAGGTAGAAACGGCAAATGAACGCCTGGCATTTGAAACAGAAAATATCATTATAGCAACTGGAAGTAGACCTAGGTACCTGCCCAATATTCCAATTGATGAAAAGTATATCCTGACCAGTGATGGCATTGAACTAATGGATGATTTCCCTAAAAGCATGGTTATTGTCGGTGCTGGAGTGATCGGTTGCGAATACGCCACTATATTTTCAGGATTTGGACAAACTAAAGTGAATTTAATTGATAAAGGCGATAGCATTCTCCCATTTGAAGATCCTGATGTTGTAGCAGTTATAGAAAAGAATTTAGAAGCTCAAGGAGTACATATCCACAGAAATTCTTCCTTATCTCAAATGGAAAGAAAAAATGGGAAGGTAGTCTATAAATTAGATTTCTCTGATGGGCATCAAGAAACTTTTGAAGTAGATAAAGCTTTGGTTTCAGTTGGCAGAGTGCCCAATTATGAAAACCTATGGAAAGATGCTGTGCCTGTTAAAATGGGCAAAAGAGGTGTAGAAGATGATGACACTAAAACATCAGTTAAAAATATATATGCAGTGGGCGATATTACCGCTGATATTAATCTAGTTAATGTGGGTGAATTGGAAGGGAGGTATGCAGTAGAGAAAATATTCGGAACGCCCAAAAAGAAGCTCGTTTACGAAAACATTAGTACCATCATGTTTTTAAATCCAGAAGTTGCGGGTGTCGGCTATAATGAAAAGACTGCTCAAGAAAAAGGATTGAATTACAAGGTAGTCACAACAGATTACTCTACTATTGCAAGAGCTGTGGCAAAAAGAAACACACAAGGTTTCATTAAGCTATTGGTAACCAATGACGAGGAGATGAGAATATTGGGTATGAGAGTTGTTGGTGAACAAGCTTCAGCAGCCATTCAAGCAGTAGCATTGCTTATTAGTATGAATAAAGGGATTGAAGAATTGGCAGAGTGCGTACATCCCCACCCTAGCATAACGGAAGGCATCCAGGAAAGTGTTCGTGCTCTTCTTAATAAATCCATTCTAAAATCAGGTCTATTAAAAGATAAAGTTAATTGCTATTGCTATGATTGCGCCAAAAATGAACGCATTATGATTTAAATGTAAAATGTGATGACTGGTTCAACATTAGACGAAATAAATTGTTCCTAAAAGAAAAAACTTATGAAAAATCTATTCCTATTTGTATTTGCACTGTTTAGCACAAACCTATTTGCTCAGGATATTATTCCCACCAACAAGGGCGATATTAAAATCCACCCAATTGTTCATGGCACATTAGCTATGGAATACGAAGGTCTCACAATATATGTTGATCCATATGGTGGTGCAGATGGATTTCAAAACTTAAATGATGCGGATTTAATCTTAATCACGGATATCCATGGCGACCATCTTAATCAGGAAACATTACAAGCTCTAAATACTTCCAATTCGCATTTCATCGTACCAGAAGCTGTTGCAAAGAAAATGGAAGAAATAGAAAATAGCGCCATTGAAATACTCAACAATAACAAAAGCACATCTTTTAAAGGAATTGAAATTTCAGCTTTACCTATGTACAATTTACCCGAATCAGAAGATTCAAGGCACACCAAAGGAAGAGGCAACGGATACTTGTTGAAGATTGCAGATAAGCTAATTTACATTTCAGGAGATACAGAAGACATACCAGAAATGAGAGCATTGCAAAATGTAGATGTTGCCTTTATTTGCATGAACTTACCCTATACTATGTCAATTGAACAAGCGTCTGATGCCGTATTGGAATTCAAACCTACCATAGTTTATCCTTTCCATTTTAGAGGTCAGGGAGGTTTAGCTGATGTTGAACAATTCAAATCATTAGTGAATGAGAAAAATAGTGGAATCGAAGTTAGACTCAGGAATTGGTATCCAGCGAAATAGATTTCATCGGGTAAATTAACTCATAAATCTAATATAATTATGAAAGCAAAAGTATTGAAAGCCTAATATTGTTTTGGTGATTATATTATAATAAATTGACTTTTTTTATTACAAAACTTACTGAATGCGAGTAACAACATTTATTTTTCTATTTCTTATATGCTGCTTTCCATTATTGGGAAATGAAAAATCCGATAGTCTGCAGAACTTATTATCTAAAGAAATCGAGGATAGTACCCGCATAAACATTTACAAAGAATTACTTTATAGTTATAGTACTTCAGAACCATCTCAAGCAATTTTTTATGGTCTGCAAGGATTAGAATTAGCAAGAAACACCAAAGACAAATATTCTGAAATTCAATTATTAAACAACCTTGGCATAGCATATTATGGATTAGGTGCATATGATAAAACCCTTGAATACTTTTTGAAAGTACTTGAAATTGAGAAAGGACTGCACAATCCCCAGTCCCTTTCGAGAGCGATGAATAATGTGGGGATTATTTATGATGAAATTGGGAGATTAGATAAGTCTACCTATTATTATGAAGAATCCTTAAAAATCAAAAACTCATCTAATGATTCCTTAGGTATCTCAAATACGATGAGCAATTTAGGATTGCTCTACATGAAAAGGGAGATGCCTCAAAAAGCAGTTCAATACTTCCGACAATGCTATGAAATTGATAAACAACTGAATAATGTAGTGGGCATCTATAATTCATTACATAATCTTGGTATCTACCATAAAGATTATGGAGATAAAGATTCTGCAATTTACTTTACTGAAAAAGCCTTATTGGCAGTTCCTAAAGGCGAAAACCATTATGACAAAACCTACATAATCAAGAGTTTAGCAGAAAGTTATCTTGCTAACAAAAATTTTAAAAACGCACAAAATTATTTCAATAAAGCCATTCAATCAGCCCAGGAAGTGGAAGCTTTGGAGGTATTGAAAGAATCCTACAAGGGATTATCGAAAATTTATGAGCACAATAAGCAATTTGAAAAATCACTAAGGGCCTATAAAAAATTTAAATCCCTAAATGATTCTATTTTCAATCAGGATTTAAACAGCAAGGTATCTCAATTAGAAAAGAATTTTGAGATTCAATCCAAGGAAAAAGAAATCCAACTCCTTACTAACAAGGCTGAAATCACTAATCTACAATTGATTAGAAGAAAAAACTCTAATTATTTTCTTACGGCCTTAGGGCTGTTGCTAGCAATAGTTGCTTTTGTTAGTTACAACAGATACCAACTTCAGAATAAATCTCATCGCTTGCTTGAGCAAAAGAATCAAGAAATAAACTTTCAAAAATCAGAAATAAAGGAAAATAGAGATGAAATAGAAGCGCAAAGAGACAGCATACTAGAGCAAAAACAAGCATTAGAAGAAGCTACCTCAGAAATTATGAAAAGTATATGGTATGCCCAGCACATTCAAAAAGCCATACTTCCAGATTTAACTAAAATAAAATCTGTTTTTCATGAATTTTTTATGCTGTATATCCCCAAATCTATAGTGAGTGGTGATTTTTATTGGTTTACACGCAAAAAAGATAAAATATTTTTCGCTTTTGCAGATTGCACGGGACATGGGATTCCAGGCGCCTTTATGACTGTCATGGCAAACGATTTACTCAACAGCATAGTCATTCAACAAAATGAAAATGATTGTGCCAAAATCATCAGTAGGTTAGATGAAGCCGTATTGAATAGCCTTCAGTACAAGGAAAACTCTTCAAGTGATGGTTTAGATATTGCATTGCTGTGTTTTGACACAAAAAATCAAAAGCTTACTTTCTCTGGAGCAAGCATGGACATTTTAGTTTACCAGCAAAATGATTGGAAAACTTATAAGGGAGAACGGTTTTCTATTGGTGGTTTTACTGAAACTGAGCGTAAACAAGCAAAGAACACAACAATAGATTTGAGCAAAGACACCCAAATTTATATGTTTTCAGATGGCTATGTAGATCAGTTTGGAGGCAATAAGGACAAAAAATTCATGCGTAAAAGGCTAAGAAAACTACTAGATGAAATTAAAATATTGCCGCTGGACCAGCAAAAAGCAAAATTAGAGAAAACAATATTGGATTGGAAAGGTGATCAGGAACAAACTGATGATATTTCATTTGCAGGGATAAGGTTTTAAACTGAAGATAGCCAAAGGCTATTTTTTGTAACCACAAAAGACGCAAAGAATTTCACTAAGATTCTCAAAGAAATAATTAGCCGTTAGTAGGTAGGTGGCGGAGCAATCAATTGGCATCTACAATCATGGCTCATGCCGTCATTCCCTTTGAAGTAAGGGATCTAGTGTATTGAAACTTCGTTTCAGTAATCTACAATCTAAAAATTTCTTAAAGCAGATTTAAATTCAATTTTAAATCAAAGACTCATTCTTAATATTTTAACCTTTGGTTAAAATGAATAGATCCCTACCTCCTGACTTTCAGTGTGGGACAGCTAACTTACGATGACGAACAGATAGGAAATGGATAAGAAATAATACCGTAACAAAATGACATTGACATATTACCCATCTTTATTAAAAAGCTTTTTAATTCGTTTAAATAGCCCCTTCTTTTCCTTTCCATCTTTATCAAAATCCTTGCTTTTCTCTTTATCAGGATTGGTAAATAGCTTTTTGAAAAATCCATCTTCTTTAATTGGAGGACAATCCATTAATCTCTCTGCTTTGTCAGACAAAGGACTGAATTGACTTTTGCTATATTGATTTAAACTTTGATCAGCATTTACTTGTTGCATCCATAAGCCAAATATTGGCAAGGCTGAATTGGCTCCCTGCCCTATGGAGGTGCTTCTAAAGCCAATACTGCCATTATCTGAACCGGTCCAACTTATGGTAACCAGATTAGGTAATAAGCCTACAAACCAGCCATCCCTATTGTTCTGAGTAGTGCCCGTCTTCCCTGCAATATCATTTTTTAAGTTATATCTCCATCTTAACCTAGACGCTGTTCCAGAATTAACAACTTCTTGCATCATACTTAGAATCATTTCCTGATTGAGATCTGAAAAAGCTTTTTCATATTCATTTTCAGGTTTAAATTCTGCTAAAACTTTTCCGGATGCATCAGTAATTTTCTCTATAAAAAATGGATCTGATGCTTTTCCTTCATTTAAGAAAGAAGAGTAAGCAGTTGCCAATTCTAGCATACTGAGTTCTGCAGTACCTAAAGCCAAAGAAGCCACTTCGGGAAGATCTGATTTGATTCCTACTGCTTTTGCTAAATTGATAACCGATGGAATACCCGTTTCTTCCAAAATCTTAACAGAAACTGTATTCATGGATTTCCTCAAAGCTTCCTGCATGCTGACATTAATATGCGTATAATCCTCATCATCACTATTAGTAGGCTTCCACCCTTCCAGATTCTCATAAGAAACCGCTCTGGCAGGGAAATAATCACAAGGCTCCACACCATTATTCAAAGCCGTCATATAAACCAATGGCTTAAATGTAGAACCGACTTGTCTTTTACTCTGTTTTACATGATCATATTTAAAGTACTCAAAATCAATTCCACCTATCCATGTTTTAATAGCTCCAGATTTTGGATCCATGGCTACAAATCCAGATTGCAAGGTTTTTAGGGAATGCTGAATACTGTCAATTACGCTCATGGTCTGTACATCGCTACCCGACCAGTCGAAAACTTGCATTTCTTTCTTTTCATTTAAGATTTTAACAATCTCTGCATCCGGTTTTCCTTGATTCTTTAGGGCCTTATAGTGATAAGAACGTTTAATGTATTGTTCATAAACTTCCTTCTTTTTCCAGGGTGCAAGATTGCCCCAATTATTTTCAAATGCTTTTTGCAAATCCTGCATATGCTTCTTCATTGCTGACTCAGCATAGCGTTGCATTCTTGCATTCAGCGTAGTATGAATCTTTAATCCATCTCCATAAATATCTACAGATTCTCCATTTGCTTTTTTATAATCATCAGCCCATTTCACTAATTCTTTTCTAACTTGTTCTCGGAAATAAGGTGCAATTCCTTGATCCGCCTTTACTGGGCGATAATCAAGCTTGATTTCTTTAGCAACAGCTTTTTGATATTCTTCCTCACTTAATTTGTCATATTTCTCCATTTGAGAAAGCACTACATTTCTTCTCTCAAAGCTATTCTCTGGAAAAATTCGAGGATTGTAAGTATAGGTGGCTTTCAAACTCCCAACCAATATGGCCGATTCTTCCAAGCTTAACGCTTTAACTGGCTTATTAAAAAAAGTCTGTGAAGCGGCTTCAATTCCAAAAGTATTGTCTGGAAAACTAACAGTATTAAGATATAAGGTTAGCAGTTCTTCTTTTGAATAGATCTCTTCCAGACGCTTGGCAATTATAGCTTCCTTAATCTTGATGACAATAATTTCAATTCTATGGGAATATTCTCTTGGAAATAAGTTCTTTGCCAACTGTTGTGAAAGCGTGCTGCCTCCTCCTGCAGACCGATCCTGTAGAATAACTGTTTTAACTATAACCCTGACCAGACTTCTATAATCAATACCTGAATGCTCAAAAAAACGAACATCCTCAGTAGCCACTAAAGCATCAATTAAGTGCTGTGGCAATTCATTATAGCCGACATTTGATCTATAGCTACGATATAAAAACCCAATATTCTCATCGTTTTCATCTAATATTTCAGTTGCCTGAGCATTTTTGATGTTATTAAGTACTTTATCATCAGGTAAACTGCCAAACAATCCTGCTTTAATGCTATAGAAAAACAATAGGATAAATAATAATCCTGCTCCAGTACAAATGGATAAGAATTTAATGATTCGATGTTTAAGTGTCTTTTTCTTCTTCTTTTTCGGCATGCTAGCTATTTATCCTGCGAAGAACGGAAAATCACTTTAAAAAGTGTAATAGAAAAGTCATTTTAGATGATAATTTTAAACAAAAGCTTAGATTTTTCATTATTTCAAAACAGAAAGATTGTATGTTTGTACACTCAAAAAAAGAATGACATTGTGAGTAAAACGATAAGAATCGGTGGCGTACCGGAGCATTACAACACCCCTATTCACCTAGCAATTGAATCAGGTGCAATTGAAAATGAAGGCCTGAAGATCGAATGGAAAACATTTGAAGGCGGAACTGGTGAAATGCGAGAAGCGCTCATCAATAATGAAGTAGATATTTGCGCTATTTTAACCGAAGGAATTGTTAGTGGGATTTTGCAAGGTGTACCTGCCAAAATCATTAGTGGTTATGTTAAAAGTCCTTTAATTTGGGGGATTCATAGCGGTACTGAGAATCCGATTAAAGACCATAAGGAAATCTATGATAAGCAGTTTGCCATAAGCAGAATTGGTTCAGGATCACACTTGATGCCCATAGTAGATGCGCTAAACAATGACAAGAAAATAGATGAATCCCAATTTAACATTATTAAAAATCTTAAAGGGGCATTAGCATCACTTCAAAAACAAGAGACAGATGTTTTCTATTGGGAAAAATACACCACCAAGCCCTATGTAGAAAGAGGTGAATTGAAAAGGATTGGTGAATATGTAACACCTTGGCCTTGTTTTGTTTTAGCTGCTCATAATGAAATTATCAGCGAAAGACCTAAAGATATATCACGCGTCCTACGACAAATCCAAAGAACCTCAGCCATGTTTATGGAAAATGAAGATGCCGTTGATATTGTGAGCAAAAGATTTGAGATTAAGAAAGAAGATGCTGCCAAATGGTATCATGCTACTGAATGGGCAACAGATGGATGGGTCAGTAATAAGATGTTAAAAAATGTAGTTTATACGTTGAAAGCTGCAAATATCATTGATGAAATGGCAGACACTCAACAGTTAGTATGGCAGAGAAATAGTATATAAGAATAGTATTAAGTTTTAAGTAATAAGTATTTCGGTAATAAGTATTTCGGTAATAAGTAGTGCAGCATTGTATGTTTAAATTAATAGTCTGATAATCAATTACTTAATACTTAGAACCTACAACTTACAACAATAGTATAAATATAAATTTAAATAAATGAGCAAAGCAGAAATAGTAACCAACAAAGGCACATTAAAAATAGAGTTTTACGATGATGCCACGCCTAATACTGTGAAAAACTTTCACGATTTAGCTAAAAAAGGATTTTATGATGGATTAACTTTTCATAGAGTTATTCCCGATTTTGTAGTGCAGGGCGGTTGTCCAGATGGAACTGGAGCAGGCGGCCCAGGCTACTCAATTGATTGCGAAACGGATGGCGAAAAGCAATACCACGAAAGAGGCGTTTTATCTATGGCACATGCAGGTAAAAACACTGGTGGTTCTCAATTCTTCATCTGCCACAGCAGACAAAACACTCAGCACTTAGATGGAAAACATACTGCCTTTGGAAAAGTGTATGAGGGCTTGGATATTATTGACGATATCCGCCAGGGAGATGTGATGGAGAAAGTGACGATTTTAGAGTAAACCCCCCTTACTCCCCCAAAGGGGGAAGTTTGAAGTTAGAAGTGGCATACAACTTCCCACTTCTAACTCCAGACTTATAACTAATTCGTTTCCAATATCTGAAATAACTCATCCAATTTAGGAGTCAAGATAATTTCAGTTCTTCTGTTTTCTCTTCTCCCCTCTGCACTATCATTACTGGATTTTGGTGCAAACTCTCCTTTTCCCGCTGCAGTCACCCTTTCTGGGGAAGCGCCATTATTAGTCAAAATCCTAACGATAGAAGTAGCTCTTAACACACTTAAATCCCAGTTATCTTTTAAATATTTATTGTTTCCAGAAATTGGCACATCATCGGTATGACCTTCTACCACAATGTTCACATCTTGATTATCTTTCAAAACTTGTGCTAACTTCTTTAAAGCTTCCACACCCTTCGTATCAACAACTGTACTTCCAGAATTAAATAACAATTGCTCGGCTAATGATACATACACTTTCCCGTTTTTCACTTCAACGGTCAAGTCATTTTCCTTAAAGTTCAATAGTGCTTCACTCACCTTCTGCTTTAGGGCATTAACTGCTGCTTCTTTATCTGCTAACACTTTTTCAAGTTCAGCTACTCGCTCTTCACGTTCGGCCAAATTAGCAGCCAATTCATCATTTCTTTGTTTGGAAATCTCCAAATCCGCTTCCATTTGTAGCAATTGCTTTTCTTTATTGGCTAAATCTTTATTGAGCTTCCCACTACTGCTCATCAATTTATCATAATAATCATTTAGCGTTTTGTATTGCTGTTGTAGTGAATCTAGACTACTTTGAGAATCTTGATATGCTTTTCGAACTTGTTCCAAAGTTTCCTGTTCTTCTGCCAATTGTGCTTCAAGTGATTCAATCGTATTATTTTTTAATGCTACTTTATCTTCTAGCTTCATTTTCTCAGCATCAAGTTTAACCTTCTCAGCTAAGAGTTCATCATACTTTTTCTGTGTTACACAAGCCACACTACTTAAAATAATTAAGGCAATAAAAATTTTTCTTACTATCATTTTATCTGGTTTAATAATATTGAAGATTGTAACGAAAGGAACTAAAAATTGATTGTCTAAACTCAAATTTATATAATGAAACCTAAAAATATCTGATGATATTGAGTTTTTATTCTTTCAAAAGGGAAATAGCTACTATTTGATGAAAAATCATAGATGATTTAGATAAAAGGAGGTAAAATGACATAGAATGTTATTTCCTAATTCAATGCTGTGTACAATAATTTCTTAAGTTATATCGGATTGGTGTTTTTGTTTGATCTACTTTCAGTAAATATTAATTCAATAATTCAATTATAATTTTTTTTTATAGTTAAATTAAGATCACCATTAAAGCAATAATCATGAAAAATTTATATCAATTCACTCGTATATTATTTCTCCTTTTTATTATATCCGCACCTTCATTTGCTCAGGATCAGGTATCCAATAGATTAGAAACCTCCCCTCGCCATCATGAATGGGTTGATATTTCAGCTGGCGATAAAACATTAAAAGCTTTTATTGTTTATCCCGAAGTTTCGGAAAAAGCCAAAACAGTAATTGTCATTCATGAAAACCGAGGACTAACGGACTGGGTCAGAAGTTTTGCCGATCAATTAGCTGAAAAAGGCTTTATCGCACTTGCACCTGATATGTTGTCAGATTTTAGTGATGAATATTCCCAAACCTCTGAATTCCCTTCATCAGATGATGCGAGAAATGCAATCTATAAACTAGAAAGTAGTTTGGTAACGACTTATCTAAATAATTCCTTCAATTATTTGGAGAAATTGCCTGCTGGAAATGGAGAAGTTGCAGTGGTTGGATTTTGCTGGGGCGGTTCTCAATCATTTCGCTATGCAACTAATAACCCTGAATTAAGCGAAGTATTGGTTTTTTATGGTACCGGTCCTCAAGAAGCCCTTGACTATGCAGAAATAGAAGCACCTGTATATGGTTTTTATGGAGGCAATGACCAGAGAGTAAATGCTACAATTAAAGCCTCAAAAGAAGCTATGGATGAATATGGTGCCATCTATGATTTAAGAATTTATGATGGTGCAGGACATGCTTATATGCGTTCTGGGGATGATCCAGAAGGACCAGAAGCCAATATCAAAGCTAGGAATGAATCATGGGAAAGATTAGTGAGGGTTTTGGAGAAGTAGAAAGGAACAGCTGTGATTTGCTTGAACACCTGTAACGCATTAAATCACTACATTAAATTGATTTTCAACCTATTCAATTGCAAGTGCTAACTTACGATGACGCTTCGAGCTGATATAGTAGCAAAAATGAAGCAGCTTCAATTCAAATGTTAGGGTTTATGTTGACTACTTCACTATAATAGAAATATTAACTGATAGCCTTGCACCTAAGCACTTCAGAACCACAGAACGTCACCCCTGCGAAGGCAGGGATCTTATCATTTTAATCTTTGATTAAAATATGTACAGCATCAGTGAATATATAACAAACAAAAAAAAGGCTGGAATGAATCATCCCAGCCTTTACATAATCAATTTAACTTCCAATTTACATTGATTCAATTTTGTTATCGACAGGATTTCCATCCTCATCAACTTTAACAACTTGCTTGATATTCAAAGCTTTCACACCTTCTAATTGCGTTTCCGCATCACCCACAATGATATAATTCATTTGATCAACATTCATATACTGATCCATGATTTTCTTCATATCCTCCACGGTGTAGGCTTTAAGCTCCTCTTGATTTTGTTTAATGAAATCTTTTGGCAATCCGTAAGAAGATATTTGCTGTAAAACATTCAGCTTTTGACCTAAAGTTTCATATTCTCTAGCCTCTTTTCTGATTAAAGCAGTTCTTGCTTTTTCTAATTCAGCTGAATCATAATTTTGCTTATAATCTTCTATTACTTCTTTAAAAGTAGCAACTGATTGAGGCGTAGTATTTGTTTTAACACTAGAATAAGCTGCAAATGGCGCTTTCTGTGTGCTAGAACTAATATTAGAATAAGCTCCGTAGGTATAACCTTTTTCTTCTCTTAAAACTTGGAAAAGTTTACCACCTGAATTGCCACCTAAACCATAATTTGCAACACTCAATGGATAATAATCAGGATTGCTTCTTTCTACTGCCAATCTTTGCATTCTGATAACAGATTGCTTTGCGTTAGCGAAATTAGCAAAATAGATTTTTCCTTCTTCGTCAACACCTTTCATTTCATACTCAGGAAAAGAAACTTCTTTTGATTCCCATTTCTCGCTCAAACCTGAAAGTGCTTTTTTCACTTGCTCTTGTGTAACGCTTCCTGCAATTTGCATTGCCGCAACACTTGGAGAGAAGTTTTTCTCATAATAGCCTTTCAAATCGTCAATAGATATAGACTCTACAGATTCTAATGTTCCACTCAATGGTTTAGCGAAAATATGATTCTCACCATAAGTGATTTTATTAGCTACGATAGAGGCGATTGCATTAGGGTTTGCATTTCGTTGTTTAATGCTGTTGATTTGAGATTTTTGTAATCTATCAAACTCATCTACATCCCAACGAGGCTCTAATATCATTTCTTCTATTAGGGCAACTGTCTCATCAAAATAACGAGCCAAACAGTTTCCATAAATTACGATTTCTTCATTGCCAGTGTACATGCCAATGTTAGCACCTATCTGCCCAATAGCATCTTCCAATTCCTCAGGAGTTTTGGTTTTAGTACCCTCCTGCATAATGTCAGTTACTAGATTTGCTATACCTGGCTTATTAGGATCATCCAATAATCCACCGCCTTTTAATCTGATACTGAAATTCACTAAAGGCAATTCATCATTCTGAATACCTAAAATCTCCATTCCATTCGCTAACTTGGTTTCATAAATAGTAGGAGGCGTAATTAAAGGCATATCGCCCAAAGCTGGTTCCTTGCTTCTATCAATTTCACTTGGCGTTTTGGTATACTCAGCATCCTGATCAGCATCTGCCATGGTTGCTTCTTCCATTGGCTTTACCTCTTCAATTTTAACAGTTGCTCTTTCAGAACCATCCACAATTAATTCCAATTGACCTTGCGGTACAAAACTTGTAATAACGGCTGGTTTGTCTTTTATGTATTCATTATAAACACGCATTACATCCTCTTTTTCAACAGCTAAAATATTGTTGATGTCTTCTGTGATGTAACCAGGGTTTCCTTTGAATTCGTTGTAGCTACTTAATTGGAAAGCTTTACCTAAAATACTTGAAATACCATTGTAGAAGCTCGTTTCTTGTCTGGCTTTAATTCTCTGTAAGTCTTTCTCTGAAAAGCCTTCTTTTTCAAATTCGTCCATTGCTTCCTGAACAGCTACATAAACAGAATCTAAATCCACTCCGTCTTTTGCTCTAATACCAATATTAAATTCACCTGCTAATTCGCTTGAGCTATTGTAGGCAAATACGCTTGGCGCATATTCTGTTTCTTCTACTAATTTTTTGTATAAAACAGCTCTTTTCCCTTGACTTAAAATTTCTCCTAAAGCCGATAAAGCCCAAGAATCTGGGTGATACTGCTCAACTGTAGGGAAAACCAATCTTAAATCAGGCACTTTAGCATAATCATCTTCATGATACAGCTTCTTTGTTTCTTCTAAGGTTACTGGCTTTGGTGACATCACCTCGTCATTACCTCTAGACTCAATTTCTCCAAAGTATTTTTCGATCCAAGCTTTCACTTGCTCTTTGTCATAATCACCTGCAACAACAATAGTTGCATTATTAGGGCCATACCAGTTGTTGTAAAATTCCTTTACATCGTCTAAAGTAGCAGCTTGTAAATCTTCTAATTCACCGATTACTTCCCAATTGTATGGATGACCTTCAGGATACAAAGCTTTTTTGATCACATAACTTCTATGACCATAAGGCTGGTTATCTACTCTTTGTCTTTTCTCATTTTGCACAACAGGCTTTTCATCCTCTAAATCTTTTTTAGTAACTGCATTAATGAAAAATCCCATTCTGTCAGCTTCCATCCATAGAATTCTTTCCAAAGCATCTTTAGGAACTACTTCATAATACACGGTACCATCTGTCCAGGTTCCGCCATTGAAAGTACCACCTAAATCATTGATGTTTTTAAAGAAGGCTCCTTCTTCTACATTTTCTGATTTCTGGAACAACATATGCTCAAAAAAGTGTGCAAAACCAGTTCTACCCGGTTTTTCTCGGCTTGAACCTACATGCATTTGAATTGCCACAGCAGCAATCGGGTCCGACTTATCTTCATGTAGCACCACTTCCAATCCATTTGGCAGTACATACTTCTCAAAATCGATAGACAATTCCGCCTTATCGTCTGTCTTTTCGCTTGGTTGGCAAGCTGCCATAATACCAATAAATAGTAATAATGACCAAGTTGATAATTTTCTCATATTTTGTATTAAGTTTAATTTGGTAGTTAAGAAAATCACTTTATAACTAATAAACGAATTGATTCTATACCAGCGGAAAAGAAAACGGTTAAATGGTATGAGGATTGAAGATAAATAAGAGCTTTGGAGAGGTTCTCATTTCTACTTAATGTTTTAGGCTAGATTCCTTTCTTCAACGGAATGACAGTCTTTACACACTTTACGAGTGAATCAAATATGGTGCAAACAACTTATTTCAATTAATTCAAACAGCTTTAGAAAGCTCCTTTAATGGATGATCTTCAGCTAAGTTAGAAAAAGTCTCTTTAGCACTTTCGTACCCTATTTCATATATCTCCTTAGCTTTCGAAAGTGTGAAAACCTTGTATTGAGTGAGGTCCTGCGGTTCAATAAAGATATCACATAATTTAGCCTGGTCTTTTGTTTGATAATTGATGATCATCAACATCGTCCGCTCCATCATATCTTTCATTCCAGCATTGGGATTGGACGTACCTACAGGATTACAATTAACGCCAATAGTGAAATCAACATGAGGTTTTAAAACATTTGCAGGAAGGTTATTGGTAACGCCTCCGTCTACAAATGAGTCTTCTCCAATAAGAATTGGTTTGAAAATAATAGGGATACTGGCAGAAGCCAAAAGCGGCTTTATTAATTCACCTGATTCAAAATTGACATTTTCCCCTTTGGTAAAATTTGTGGTAGAGATAATAAGCGGAATCTTGAAGCTCTTAAATGAATTATCAGGAAAGTACTCTAAAAGAAGATCTGATATTTTCTCCAGATTCACCAAGCCCGACCATGACATGGCAGGTCTGAAAAATTTCAGGAAATTGATGTCGGAAATAATCTCCATGGTTCTTTTAGGTTCATATCCAGCTGCCAAAAATGCACCTGCAATGGCACCTGCGCTTGTACCTGCTATCATATCAGGACGAATATTTTGCTCATACATGTACTGAGCTATACCCAAATGAGCAAAACCTCGTGCTCCACCCCCGGAAAGTGCCAATCCTATTTTCATATTTAATCTAAACTATAGTTATAAAAGATGTACTGAACCCGTCTTCATTGAAGGTTAAATACAATATTCAGCCTGGTTTTATCCATTAGAGTTGATGAATTAAACCATTTCACATTGACTAACTCTATTAACACTTATTTGGGTATCATGTTACATAGGGTTTGCTTAAAAACAGCAAACTTAAAAAATAAATTGAAAAGAGTATTTTCGAGAGGAGTATTGTGAAATAGTTTTTAAGTAGGTGCAAGACTTTTTGTGGAAAACACTCACTACTTTTGCACTAGAAAATCAAAATTGGATTTTCTAGTGCTTTAGCCTCAGGCACGCCATCTACTGCACGGCCGAAGATTGAGGAATGAGTTAAACATCTTCACTTCGTCCGATTGTATCTGACGCACCTCAGACTTTTTAATCAGACCCTACATAAAACAAGATAAAGCTATAAAAGTGTACTAAATGATCTGGATCAGAAAATATGAATCACATTTATAAGGTTTAAATGATGTTTGTCGTTATAAAGCCGCAAGAAAAAAGGGAATGCTATTCACATCCCCTTAGAATATACTCCGAGAGCATTAATCAAATTGTGCATTAATTATAAGCTCCTACTCTACCACAAATTTCCTAACCATATCTTCATCTAGTTCATAGATATATTTTCCGTCTGGCATTAAGAACAGATGGTAATCTTTATAAACCTGATTTTCCGTTTGCCCTCCGGAAGTGGTGGTAAAAGAACCCGACTGTTTATTTAATAAATAGCCTTTCATAATCCATTTCTCTAAATCAATTGCTATAATGCCTCGTGAGCCTTCATCGGTATCGAGGTCATACATGAAGAATGTATTGCCTCTATAGTCATAATTCTTAAATGACTTAGGCAATTCCATTCTGTTCTTCACGGAAAAATCAGCTGGGTTGTGTGCCATAAAAAAGGTCTTATTGGTACCTGCACCATAAGTCACTAGCAAATCATTGTTATAAAGACGGATATCATATGGGTTTCTAGCCGGCACAGTTAGGGGTATTTCTTTTCCCATTCTTAAATCGAAAGCCTGAAGTTGCCAAGGATAGGAACGAACATAGATCCGACCATCCGTTGCCAATACATCTGAAATACTAGAGGCTTTTATATCATCTATTTCATAGAGTTTCTTCCCGTCTCTAGCATCATAAGCCATTATGATTGGTTTTGGGATAAAACCGTCTGTAGAACCGATCACAAATAATACACCTTCCGCTCCTAAAACATATTTTACGTTTACTTTCTTGATATCAGTCTTCCATAGTTCTTCACCAGTATCTAAAACATATTTACGAAGTGAGATTTCATCTTTTTTCAGAGAGTTTTCAAGTACCTCTGGATAAAAAGAATAGATATTATTGTCGGCAATGATATTGGCCATTTTCTCTTGATTGCCAATGGTTAAATCAACCCCCGTCAGAACGCCTAGCGCTTTCAAGCCTAATTCTGTCTCGAATCGATCAGAATCAATATTTTGCCATATCCGCTCTCCAGTATTTCTATCGAAGACATTAAGCGTAATGCCAGACACAATCACTTTATCTTCATGGATTAGACGCGTGTCATTTCCATTCGTATAAAATTCACTTCTATTCATCACACTACCATTCTTGAGATCTACAAAAATGATATCATCTTTTACCAAACCGCTTTCTGCAGCATTCAATATGGTATTTCCAGCTTGAGTATCACGTATCACCGATTCAGCAATGTCTTTCCCTAAACTTTCATTCTCTGGTCCAAAAAATAAAGCAAGCCCCTCTTCTAAGAAGATATCTGCATTGTCGAGCGACCCGATATCTGCGCCTTTTATTTCCCATATATTCTGACCAGTTTTTGGGTTGATAGCATACAAATCTTCATTGTGAGCAAAGAAAAATTGCCCCGTTTCATCAAAATATTGGAAACTCATATCGGAGCCATACTCCTTATCCCATAGTCCACCCGTAAATTCCGGTCTTGACCATACTTCCTTTCCGCTCCTCATATCAAAAGCATAAAGTCCAGCATCGGTTGACAAGCAAAATATTCCGGCAGAATGCAAATTTATAACACGTTGTTCCCAGTCACCACCATAGCCTTCTGCTTCTATAGAAAATAAAACTTCACCAGTAGTGATATCCAGACCAGATAAGCCGGGATTATTGTTGAAACCCGTATTGGTAAATACCAGCAGTACGTTGTTGGGCCAAGACCAGAATGATCTTTCATATTGTCCTTTTGTAGGCGACAATTCTTTTTGCTTTTTGACCCATTTTGTTTCTCCACTTGCTCCGTCAATTGTGAAAGCACTAGGTGAACCAAAGCCAGTAGGTTGTTCTTCAAGTCCAAAAATATAACTTCCGTCAGTTTTGATACTTGCTGTAGCTGAAGCACTCTCAGGCATCTCCTTCTCATATACTTTTCTAAAGGTTACTTCTTGTGATTTACAAGAAACAAACAAAACAATTGAACACAGTGTGATTGAATAAAGTAGTTGTTTAATCATGGTTTTAAGTAGTAGTTAGTTTATAATTTATTTAAACTGAAATTGGTTTTTTCTTACTATGACATACAAAAAATCAGGGGAAATTGGCTCATTTCATCTTAAAAAATTTTCAATCCGTTAATCTAAATATAATTAATCATAGATTATTGTAAAAAACGGACATCTAGCTTATAGTATTATTTAATCTTAGGGTTAGCTTAATGGTAGGAAAGAAGTTAAGCCTTGTATCATATCGAATCCTATTTTGTATTCTTGCTTTACTTGAAGTATTTTATTTTTCTAGGAAAGGAAGCCATAACATAGGATGATGTACTTTGTTAAAAGCGACAACTCCAAAGTACAGATAAGATTCTAAATCCCTCATCTCCCCAGAATTTCGGATTGATTCTTATACTTACTTTAGTGGAAATGAAGTACTATCCATAAAAAAATAAAAGCCAGCGCTGAACTGGCTGGCTTCAAATTTCAACTCAACAAAAAGAATAAGCATATTTGGATTTGCGCACTTGTTTTTATAAAACTTCCGACAACTTGAACGTTTGATCTAGGCGCACTCCTTTTTCAGTATGCTTCACTGTACAGCATTCATTGTGAGCATCATGTTCTAAAAAGATGATATACTCATTATCAGCTGCTTCTTTCAAAAATTTCTCTTTTTCGTTTAGGGTTAATAATGGTCGTGTATCATAGCCCATTACATAAGGCAAAGGGATATGCCCTACAGAGGGCAATAAATCCGCAGCAAATACAATGGTTTTGCCTTTATACTTTATTTTAGGTACCATTTGCTTGTCCGTATGGCCATCTGCATATAAAATATCAAATTGAGAGAAAGGAGAAGGCTTGCCTTTATCGGCAAAGTGTAAATGACCACTTTCCTGCATAGGCATAATGTTTTCCTTTAGAAAACTGGCTTTTTCCCTTGCATTGGGCTCGGTTGCCCATTTCCAATGATCTTGGTTACTCCAATACTTGGCATTTTTAAATTCTATATCAAGTTTGGTATGCTCATCATCTTGCCATTTTACTCCGCCTCCGCAATGATCGAAATGCAAATGGGTCAGAAACATATCCGTTACATCATTTTTTGAAAAACCTGCTTTCTTCAATGAACCATCAAGGCTGGCATCACCATGTAAATAGAAGTGGCTGAAGAATTTTTCACTCTGCTTATCTCCTATTCCATTGTCAATCAATATGAGTTGATCACCATCCTCAATGGCCATACACCGCATGGCCCAGGTGCACATATTATTTTCGTCAGCTGGATTAGTTCGCGACCATAGGGATTTGGGCACTACCCCAAACATGGCACCACCATCCAATTTAAAAAATCCGGTTTCTATAATATGTAAATTCATAAATCTTCTTTTTTCATTTTAAATTCAAGGTATAAAAAAAATGGCTTTTAAAAATGCTAAATTATACATTCTTAAAAGCCATTATCATGAATGGTGTTTAGTTATTATTTAACTGCGCCCATGGCACTAAATTTATCCATTCTTTCTTCTATTCTTTTCTCAACTGATTTTTTATCCAATGCTTTAAAATTTTTCAAAATGGTTTTTTTCACTTCTTCAGCCACCATTTTCAAATTAGTGTGTGCTCCTCCCAGTGGTTCTGGTATGATACCGTCTATCAATTTGTTTTTTAACATATCTGGAGCCGTTAATTTCAAAGCTTCGGCTGCTTGTTCCTTATAATCCCAGCTTCTCCATAAAATAGAAGAGCAAGATTCAGGAGAGATAACGCTATACCAGGTATTTTCCAACATCAACACTTTGTCTCCTATGGCAATACCTAAAGCACCACCTGATGCACCTTCACCTATGATGATACAGATCACAGGCACCTTCAACATAAACATTTCCTTCAGGTTTCTGGCAATAGCTTCCCCCTGCCCTCTTTCTTCTGCTTCAAGCCCTGGAAATGCACCTGGCGTATCAATGAAAGTCACGATAGGTTTATTAAACTTTTCGGCCATTTTCATGAGCCTTAAGGCTTTTCTATAGCCCTCAGGATTTGCCATCCCGAAATTCCGCATTTGACGTTGCTTGGTATTTCTACCCTTTTGCTGACCAATAAACATAAAAGTCTGATTGTCAACAGTACCGAAACCACCCACCATGGCTTTATCATCCTTTACTGATCTATCACCATGCAATTCCACAAAGTCGTCTGTGATTTCGTAAATATAGTCTAGTGTATAGGGTCTGTCAGGATGACGAGACAACTGAACTCTTTGCCATCGGGTTAAATTTTGAAAAGTCTCTTTCTTTAAGGACACAATTTTATCTTCAAGTTTTTTGATGGCATCAGATATGTCCACATCGCTTTCTTCAGCCAATGTTTTCATCCCCGCCAATTTATTTTCTAATTCAACTATAGGTTGTTCGAATTCCAAAAGCATTATTTTAGTATTTTTAATAAATGTAAAATTAATATTTATTCTGGAAGCTTCATTAAATTTAATCAATTTCCCATCATCTTTCCAAAAGAACAAAGATAATAACAATTGAGGGAAACTAACTGAAAAGAGTGCAAACAAAAAAAGCCTAGTTCAAAAGTGAGCTTTAAAGCGTAGAGGTTAACAACACTAAATTTTAACCACAAAAGTAACATGAGAACACAAAGGAAAATACCCAAGGTTATTTTTTAGAACTACAGTGAATGCTGAGGCCTAAAAATATTGTAAAGAATGCCTATGTGATACTCGAATTAATTATCTCTATATTCAATTAACCTTTAAAAACCACACATAAAAAAAGCCCTTAGAAGTTAATCTAAGGGCTTAAAAGCGGTCTGGACGAGACTCGAACTCGCGACCTCCTGCGTGACAGGCAGGCATTCTAACCAACTGAACTACCAGACCAAAATGTCAATTATGTCTCGTTTTTATTATTGTCTGGACGAGACTCAAACTGGCGACCTTCCCGATGAAGTCGGGACTTTCTAACCAACTGAACTACCAGACCAAAATGTGTTTTGCTTACCGTCTTTCCGATAAGGTGATGCAAATGTAGGCGCATAATTTTTAATTGCAAAACCTTCGGGTAAAATAATTTGAAAAATTTTGCATAAAATCAGGCTACAAATAAAGATAAGGTTGAATATCAGTTCTTTAGTTGATGAAAAATAAATTTTCTGTTTTCGTTAATCCTACGCAGTATGAGTACTTAGTCATCCTTTATCGCTCAAAGAGAATTCTGTGCTTATGTCAGACTTTGCAAAAGTCGGACATTAATCCGCCAGAAAAAACAAGAATGTCTGACATGAAAAATGTCCGACATTTCGGTTAGTGCTATCATTTAAAGAATATTCCATATTCGAATAGGGAATATTTTTTAGCATTTTCAATTTTTTGGTAATCTACTACTCAAAACCTTGCCGATCGCCTCTCCTATCGGCTTGAATTCTTTTGCTGTAAACTCATCGGTTTTGGCATTATTGCACCAGTAACAGGCAAGCACACAATTTTCATCCGAATATTCTTGATTCGGATTTTAGATATCTATAGACAAATAACCTATTGTACTGTACTACATTTGCAATCTAAATAGACCTTGAATTTTATAAATATGAATTTCTTATCTAAACTTACTCCTAATTCCCAACAAATTCCCTTAATTTAAAGGTTGATTGAACCTTAGTACCCATTTTATACGCTTATGACTTATAACATTCTGACTCCCCGTAAATCCCTGAATAAGGCTTTTCTGAAAGTTAAACCCAATCGTTCACAGATTGACAGCTTTAAACAGCAGCTTTCTTCGCTTTTGGAGCAGATTAAAGAGGGGGAATCAGAGGAATTTCATAAGAATATTATAGCCGATTTTTTAAAGAACACCTATTACGCACCCGATTACTACATCAATACGAAAGGCCGTAACGATCAGGTCATTCATAATGGTAAGAACACTAAGAGTTCTGTAGGGGTGATTATTGAAGCCAAAAGCCCTACCAACAAAACAGAAATGCCTCTAAAGGATAGAATCAACACTAAAGCCATGCAGGAATTGGTATTGTATTTCCTTAGAGAACGGATTACGCAAGACAATACGGAGGTGCGCCATTTAGTGATTACGAACATACACGAATGGTTCATATTTGATGCGCACCTATTCGACACCCTTTTTGCACGGGATAAAAAACTGGTCAGTAAATTTAAGGAATTTGAAGCGGGTACGCTTTCCGCTACCAATACGGAGCATTTCTATAAAGAAATAGCGAAACCAGCTATAGAAGCAGTAGAAAATGAAATCAGCTTTACTTATTTCAATATTAATGACTACGATAAGGCACTGAAAAGTAGTAAAGAGCATGATAGCAAGTTGATTGTTCTTTACAAACTGCTTTCTCCTGAGCATTTGCTTAAACTGCCTTTTGCTAATGATAGCAATTCCTTAGATAAAGGCTTTTATAATGAATTACTCTACCTCATGGGATTGGAGGAATTTCAGGAAAAGGGAAAGAAACTTATACAACGAAGACCTGAGAAAGAAAGAATTTATGGTACGCTACTGGAATCGGTAATCTCTAAACTGGAAAGCCGTGGAGAGTTGCACCGGCTAGACAATCCACAACAGTACGGTAAAAACACGGAGGAGCGTTTGTTCAACGTGGGATTACAGTTGGTGATTACGTGGCTAAACCGTATTCTATTCTTAAAGCTATTGGAAGCGCAATTACTTGACTACAACCAAGGAGATAAAAGCTATTCCTTTCTGAGTTTGAAACGGATAGGCAATTTCAATAAACTAGCAGATTTATTTTTCAACGTACTGGCCGTACCCACCGATAAAAGAAAACCCTCTTTTCAAGAAGCTTTTGCTAAAGTACCTTATCTGAATTCCAGCCTTTTTGAAGCCAATGAACTAGAAAACCGTGCATTACACATTGATACGCTTGATGCTACGGAAACTATACCCATTTACCGTAGCACAGTACTGAAAGACAGTAGTGGCAAAAAAAGAACAGGAGAACTACCTATTCTGGAATATCTCTTCGCTTTTCTGGAATCCTATGATTTTAGCAGTGAAGGTTCAGAAGAAATACAGGAGGAAAATAAAAAACTGATCAATGCCTCTGTATTAGGTTTGATATTTGAAAAGATTAATGGCTATAAAGACGGCTCATTCTTTACTCCTGGTTTTATCACGATGTATATGTGCCGAGAAACCATCAGAAGAGCGGTGGTGGAGAAATTCAACACTCATTACGACTGGAAATGCAAAGATTTTGGTGAGCTAAAAGAAGACTTGCATGAGGAAATAAAGCAGGGTAATTTGGGTAGAAAAGCCGTGCGAACGCAAGCCAATCAATTGATAAACGAATTGAAAATCTGTGATCCTGCTGTGGGTTCTGGGCATTTCTTGGTATCGGCTTTAAACGAATTGATAGCCATTAAACATGAATTGAGCATACTTTGTGATAGAAATGGTGGACCGCTTAGTGATTATCAAATTAGCATAGAAAATGATGAACTGATTATTACTGATTTGGAGGATAGGCTGTTTACCTACCAGCCTACCCATGACAATAGCCAACGAATGCAGGAAGCCCTGTTCCATGAAAAACAGGAACTGATTGAAAAATGCTTGTTCGGGGTAGATATTAACCCCAATTCGGTGAAAATATGCCGATTACGGCTTTGGATAGAGTTGTTGAAAAGTGCGTATTATAAGCGTGCTGACAGGGTGCAAAACTCCTCTCTCGTTTGTGATGCTGATTATGAAATAAGGGAATTGGAAACCCTACCTAATATTGACATTAACATTAAAACAGGCAACTCACTGATTAGCCGTTTTGGATTAGATGAAGATTTAAGCAAGGCTTTAAAGAAAAGCAAGTGGAATATCAGCACTTACCGAAATGCCGTAGATAGTTACCGCAATGCAGTAAGCAAGGATGAGAAGCGGGACATGGAGCGCTTGATCAATGATATTAAAAGCGATTTCCGCACAGAGATTAATAAAAATGACCCCAAAATAAAGCGTAAAGCCAAATTAGCTGGTGAATTATATAACCTCACTATGCAACAAGGTTTGTTTGAAGTCTCCAAAACTGAGCAGAAAAAGCGCAAAAAGCAGATTGATAAACTAGAAACGGATATCAATAAGCTGGAAACTGCTATAGAGGAAATTAAAAGCAATGCGATTTATGAAAATGCTTTTGAATGGCGATTTGAGTTTCCTGAAGTTTTGGATGATGAAGGGAGTTTTATTGGGTTTGATGTGGTGATTGGGAATCCGCCTTACATTAGACAAGAAGAACTATCAGGGATAAAACCCTACTTATCTTCAACTTATTCAACGTTTACTGGAACTGCTGACCTTTATGTTTATTTTGTTGAACAAGCTTTAAGGCTACTACAAAAAAATGGTGCATTTACCTTTATTATTCCAAATAAATGGATGCGTGCAAGCTATGGTAAGAAGCTACGAGGATTTCTACAAAAATATCAAATTGAAAGATTGCTAGATTTTGGAGACTTAGCTGTTTTTCAAGAAGCGACTACCTATCCATTAATTATTGAACTAAAAAAATCTGATGCAGTGAGAGCTTTTGAAGCGCTTAATGTCAGCACTCTAAAGTTTGATACTAACTTAGTTGAATATGCCGAAAAAAATAAAATAGAAGTATTAACTGAGGAACTTTCAAGTCAAGGCTGGACACTTTCTGACAGTAAAGTTCAAAAATTAATGGTAAAACTCAGAACAAAAGGCAAACCACTTGGAGAATATGTAGATGAACAGGTATATTATGGAATAAAAACTGGACTAAATGAAGCTTTTGTGATTGATGCGGCTATTAGAGATAATCTGATTGCAGAGGATCCTAAAAGTGAAGAGATAATTAAGCCATTTTTAGCCGGTAGAGATATCAAACGATATCAAAAACCAGAAACAAATAAATATCTAATATTTTCTAGGAGAGGAATTGATATAAAAAATTACCCTGCTATTTTAAGATATTTAGAACAGTTTCGTAATCAATTAGAACCAAAGCCTAAAAATCACGAAGGATCGTGGCATGGAAGAAAGACAGGTTCGTATAAATGGTATGAAATTCAAGATGCAGTAGATTATTATGAGGAATTTGAAAAATATAAAATCATATATCCCAACATTTGTAAACGACCAGAATTCACATTAGATAAATTAGATTTTTACACGAACCAAAAATGTTTTATTATCACTAAGTTTAGTTTAACCTTCTTAGGGATTTTAAATAGTAAACTTTCCTATTTTCTATTTCAATCAATCCTTCCAAAGCTTAGGGGTGATTTTTATGAGCCTAGTTATCGTTATTTTAAGAATTTTCCTATAATTGATATCATTAGTGTAGATATCGAAACTGTAGTATCAAAAATCATTGATTTAAAAGAGCAGAACCCTACAGCTGACACCACCTCTTTAGAGCAAGACATAGACCAGATGGTTTATGAATTGTATGGGTTGACGGAAGAGGAGATTAAGATAGTGGAAGGGGGTATAAAATAAGCTAAAATGATAAAAGATACATTTATATCGTTTAAAGATAATTTCAAAGAGCGAATATCGAATCCCTTCTTGGGGACTTATTTAGCTGTATGGCTTATTAGAAATTGGGACTTGATTTACAGTTTATTCAATTTTGATGATGAATATTCACTAAAAGAAAAAATAAAATTCATAGAGTCATACTACGAAAATCATGAATTCTTGGTGGATTTATCAATCAATATACTGTGGACGTTTGCAGTTTTGATTACTACATACATCTTAATGAATCTATCAAGATTGATTGTTAATTTATTTGAAAAAAGACTAAGCCCTTGGATATATCAAATAACAGATTCAAAATCAATTGTTAAAAAATCAGTACATGAAAATCTTGAAAAAAGATTAGAGGCTATTCAAATACGATTTGAAAAAGAAAAGGAAGCAAGGATAAGAGTAGAAGATGAATTGGAGGCATTAGAAGAAAAGCTTGCTAAGAGCAAAACAGATGACGACAAAGGAGTTTTTATTGGTAAAAATAAAGATGCTAATAAAGAAACAGAAAAGTTATCTAAAGATCCTGGAATCAATAAAACACAAAAAGTAGTACAGAAAATTATTGAAGATGGCAAGGAAAAAACCTTCCTTGAAATAGCAAGGAAATCTTTAAAAAAAGAGGGGTTTAATGCAAGAGAAAGTGAGAAATTAGACTTTTTCATTGACTTTGAACTTATAAAAATAATTTCAAGAGATGACGTCAATGAATGGTTTGATATTGAATTAAGCGAATTAGGGTTAATAGTATATCGCCAATTAGTTGAATTAGAGAGCATACAGTAATTCTATAAAATTTACAATCATGACCAAAAAACCCCATCTATCCCTTAATATTAAAAAACAAGCAGACCCTGTTGTCACACATAAATTTAATTATGGCGGTGGCAATAGTGATGAAGAGGAAGAAAAAAATTACCAGCCCATGGCTGACGCTTTTCAGAGGTCTTTGAAAGGCTACCAAATAGCAAGAAAAGAAAGAGAAGCCCAGAGAAATGATAAACTTGAAGTACCTGCCTATATAGAATACATAGAAATCCATTTTCAAGATCAGTTTGAAATCAAGAAATATAATAAAGCATGGTATGATAACTATGGTTTAGAATATGTAAAGTTTACCAATTTTAATAAAACGGGACTATTTGCAGTCATTGATCAGGAGAAATTTCAATACTTTTTTAGTCAAATTGAAAGCTTTATAGAAAGAGAAGAAAAGCAGGATGCCACCATTGAGTTTGACAATAGGATTACTTTCATAGATGAATTTAAGCTTTTGACTACCTCGGATATTGCTAGATTTGATGAAGCTGGGAAAATCATGTTACTTGATTTTTTTCAATTTCCGCTAGGTACTGAAACGGAAGGTCAAATATTTGAAAGCCTGTTGGAATATCTGAACGAAAGAGAAATTAGCTATGATTTTAATGAGGATAGTAATGTCTTAGAGGTCTATGATTTAGATGATCAAACTGCTACAGAAATAGCAGATAATTTTGATATTATTTACAGCATCACTTCTGCTTTGGCAACCAGAATTGGTCCAGGTGAACTTAATATACCAAAAAGGGAATATGGCTTTACTGTTACAGCAAAGAGTGATTTACCAGTAGTTGGTATTTTAGACACAGGAATTAGTAATGCAACCCCTTTGAATTCAATTATTATTGATGACAAAAACTTTAATTTAACTACAGAAAGCCCCTTTGAAGACAGTGCTAATCATGGTACTGCTGTTGCAGCTTTAGCTGCTTTGGGGAAAAAGCCTTACGAAGTTGACTTTAGAGGAGAAATTGAAGCTGATGCTCGCTTGCTGTCTATTAAAATTTTAAGCGAAAATCAGGGCTTCATATCTATTTTTGGGGTTTTAGACCTTCTGCACAAGGCAAAAGAAGCCTATCCTGAAATTAAAATTTTTGTTTTAGTGACTTGTTTTGAACAAGCTAAGAAATTAAATGAGCCACACTCTACTTATGCTTATGAGTTAGATAAATTTAGCCATGAGCATGATTGTCTTTTGTGTATATGCACAGGAAATAATAATGCTGCTGCTAATAGTGACCAAAATAGAGGTTATAATTTCAACTATTTCGAAGAAGAAAATACATTCCTGTCAAGTCCAGCAGAAAGCATGAATAACCTAATTGTGGGGGCGACTGGAGATAATTTAAGAGGAGGAACATTCCAGGGAATTTCAAGCGGTAGAGAATGGCCAGCACTGTATAGTAGAAGCAGTCATATTGACCTGAAAAGTGCTTTGAAAAGTAGGACAAAAAAGTTTGTTAAAGATAATAAGAATTTATTTCGTCCTGATGTTATTGCGGCAGGAGGAGATTATGAGCAAATTACAGGTTTCATTGTAAGTGATGTAAACGCTACATTAGAATTATTGTCAGCTAATCCAGCAGAAGGATTTTACAATCAATTAGGGACAAGTTTTGCTACTCCGCTTGTAGCTAATATGGCAGCTAGGTTGCAGAGAGAATATCCCTCATTAAAGGCTCAAACTTTAAAAGCATTAATCATTAATGGTGCAAATAAAAAGCAAATAAAGGCCAGCAATGAAAAGTTAATTCCAAAAGCAGCTGGTCATGGTCTTATTGATGATGAAATGAGTTTATATTCAAATGAAAATGCTATCACCATAATACTGGAGGATAGTATTAAAGAAAAGGAATTAAAAGTTTATCCATTAAATTTTCCAGAAGGCTATATTGATGAAGACTTAGGAAAGACAAGAGGTATTTTGAAAGTAACTGCAACATTGTGTTTTAGTTTTAATCCTGTAAAAGATATCCAAGGAGCCTACTGTCCTTTGCAAATGGCATTTTCAGTTTTTAAAAACCATGCTGCTGAGGATATTTTGAAAACAAATGATGAGATAGAATCAAAATTAAAAACTACTTTGTCTTGGTCTCAAAATAATAGGTATGTATCTAAACCAATTCCTGCTTCCAATACTCAAAAAATTAGCTTTCTGATAGATAAGAAAAATTTAGAAGATGAAGATTGCCGATTAAAGTTGGCAATCCACTGCCAAATAAATGATCAATTGATTGAAGCCGATCAATACAAAAATACTGAGCATCCTTTTTCTATTGTGGTTACCGTGGAAGAGACCTTGAAAAACGGCAAAGAGAGAAATAAATTGTACGATGAGATGGTTGCTATCAATGAGCTCGAAAATATTAGTACTTTAGATGTTGAGGCAGAGGGTGATTTAGAATTGTAATTGATTTTATTTATTTAAAGCAATTTTCTCATCATCAACCAAGTCACTCCAGAGCTTTGTATTTATAAGCGTAGCAATTGGCTTGTTGTTTTCGCGATCCTGTTCAAAAATACTTCTCTTAATTGCCGTGATTAATGTTTTCTGAATACTATAATAAGATAGGCCAACGGCTTTTTTAACGATAGCATTTACAGACCTAGGTTTGTCGAATTGGAATTGTCCACTTTTTAAGGTCAAGTTTATTAGATCCTTGATCTTATCAGTGTCGGGAAGAGGGAAAGCAATATTGAGGTCAAACCTTCTTAATAAAGCTTCATCTATCATGTCTTTCTGATTAGTAGCTGCAATTACAATGCTTTTTTGGGGTAGGTAATCAAAAAGCTGCAGAATGGTATTTACTACTCTTTTCATTTCACCATGATCCTGATTGTAATCTCTTAGTTTACCAATTGAGTCAAATTCATCAATAAAAATGATGCATTCTTCAGAGGCTGCTCGTCTGAATAATTTTGCTAAATTCTTACTTGTATCTCCTAACTTGGACGAAACTATTGCTCCCAAATTAACCACGTACATTAATTTTTTTAGCTCACCAGCTATCACATATGAAGCTAATGTTTTTCCACAACCAGATGGGCCATGAAGCAGGACTTTATTCGAAACAGGTAAATCAAATTGCTGTAAAAGCTTGATTGAAGTATGTTCTTTAAGAAAAAAATGAAGTTGCTCAATAATTTTGTCCTCCGCTACTAGATTATCCAGACTGTAATCAGAAGTTAATTTTTCAAGAATTATATCACTAAGTTCTTTATCTTCAATTCGCTGGTGATATGCATCTGAGCCAAATTTTGTTAAACCACTAGTCTTTTGCTTGGCAAGTGATTCTTTTAGAATAGACTGCAGTTGGATTGCAAAATTAACCTTTTTGGTCTTTTTTGAATGCTCGATTAATTCATTCAATTTAGACATAAGGCTTTCCTGATCATTTTCCAGACCAAAGCGTGCTATTTCCTTTATGTAATCAAACTGGCTCATTGTACTACAAAGTAACGATATTTTAGATGGAAATTTTAATTATAATTTTAATTTATATCGTCACTTAATTCTTCTATGTTTTATTGCTAACCACAATTTAACTAATGAAGTTTTAAAAATCTGTATTAATATGAACCCACAAGACAAAGAATTCGATTAACCTCAATATTGAAGAAATAAGAGATGAAGAGATTATTTACTTGATTAAAAACTACCAACCCAACTTAAATGAGTATGAAAATAACGGTACTGATTTTAGAGAAATGATAGAAGTTTTAAAATTACCTGAGAAGTAGAGTGTATTTTAAATACATATTAACAAAAATATTTTGTGTAAAAAATGAACCTGAATGTAACAAAAATGTAATTGCTAATCTACTATATCATATATCACTTTAACCAGATATTGCTTCTTTCCAATACTTTTGCAATACAGGTCGTGAAAAGGAAGTTTGACCATTAGAATTCTCTCCTGAAAAATGACAATATTTTTCATTATAATTTGGGTCACTATATTTTGACCATGATTTAAAAGCCTTTTCTGAAAAAGGATGCTTTATGTTAAATGGTATTTGCTCACCAGTTCTTATACAATAGCCTACTTTATTAGTATTTTCTTTCGGAGATTTAAAATACTGATCGAGTAAATCAACTTTAATACTTGATCCACTATAGCTTTTGGATAAACCAAACGTATTTGATTTAGTGTCAGGTATTTTTTCATAAAGCAATTCGCTATTTTCAATCACTTTGTCAAAGTAATTCCAAGAATCATAATCAATATCTTCAGCAGAAAACCTACCTGATTTCATAACAATACCAAACTCAATATTGTTATTTTGAGAGTAATCATAAAGGTTCATGGAACTCAAAATTGAAGAAGTTTCATTTGCATAATATTTAGCATGAAGTTTAGGTTCATACCGAATTTCAACATTCGGAAAGGACTTAAAGAAATCTAAATCTTCAATACTTAAACTCTTGCTTAAATCCTTTTCATTTTTTCCAAATACAATAGTTAAGATGAAATTGTAATCTTTAGATTTTTCATTAAGTCTTTTTCGTAGTCGGTCATGCAACTTTATAAAGGGGGAGATAATAATAAACGTCTCTTTAGCTTCTTCAATTAAATTTGAAATAGCACTGTTGAGGTTATCATCTGTTACAAACTTTGCCATAAAATATTTTTGATGTGAATATATCAACTAAAATCATTAGAATAATTATAAACAATGTTTAAATTTTAAGTTTGGCCACATTTCGAATTATACAAATGTAAAGTATTATGATACTCCAAGATCAAACAACCTTTAGAATTACAATAAAATTGACTTTCCTTTAGCAATAATTTTTTGTTTGGCTATTAACCAACTCTCATAAATAATTTATCCCCCTTCCATCCTTTCCACCCAAAATCAGTGTCTATCTCTTACAAAAACTATCAACTTAAATGAAGCAGACCCTTTTTATTATCATTTTATCCATTCTATTGGTTAATAATAGCTTTTCGCAAGAGAATCCTACTATTGACAATACCTTAAATTTTAAAGTAATGCCAGTATCGCTTTTGGCCTATAATCCTCGGCACAGAGTTGGGTTGGAATATATTGCTCAGAATAAATGGGCTTATAGTTTTGATTTCGGCTATGGTAATTATGCACTCAATAGAAAAAGAATTGATGGTTTAAAGTGGGGAAAGGATTATGCATATTACGAACTGAGGCCTGAAATCAAATACCTTTTCCATAGAGGTAAGGAGTATTTTATGTATGCCGCTATGGAATTTTTCCATATTAATGTGCGAGACAATTTCGGATCAGGAAGGTATCAACAAGAAGATCCTTATGTTGGCATCTCTTATGAAAGCGCAAGTTTTAGCAAACGCAAAACAGGTGCTCATCTTAAAGGAGGCGTTAATTTTATTGCATTAGATCGCCTACATTTTGATTTTTATGGAGGTATTGGTTTTGCAAAAAGAACAATCTCCTATACTGATGTGGTCAATCCTGTAGAGGGCGCTGAAGTTTGGGTAGAATGGCTTCCACAGCCTGATTTATTTGAAGGAGAATCCATTGTCACCCATTTAACTTTGGGCTTAAAAATTGGCTATACGCTTTGGGTCAAAAAGAATGAATGATCTTTCATTCAAATAATAGTATACGGCATCATATTTATTTATAATTGAATGTGTTGCATCCAATGTCCATGGTTTTACAAAAAATCCCCTAACTTGTGTATACCATCATCTTCCTACTATAAAAATGAAAAAGACTTCATCTAGTCCAGTGGGCTGTCTTGTATTGCTTGTCATCATTGTTCCGCCCTATTTCTTTTTGCCCTGGGAGGTAGCATTGGGGTTCAGTATTGTAGTTACATTCTTGCTGTTAATTGTGTCGGAAATCATTCGAGAAATTCGAAAACTACAGCAGCGCAAGGTCACCAATAAATCGACTATAGCCGCTGCCCGCCCTGGATTTGTGGAGCTTGTGGCGAAAGTTTCCAACTCAGATCATAAGAAAAGCTTTTTAGAAGAAATCCCGGTGGACTTCCATCAGCTTCATATCGGAACTAATGTCAGAACAGCAAATAGAAAAAGTGAATTTGTCAGCATTTATGAATACCGATCTGCTCCGCGAATTTTACCCATCACGGATGGCTCGGGTGAAGCCTGGGCCAGTTTCCATCATCTGGATATCCACTTAAAATCTACAACCAAAAGATTTAAGAAGGATACTCTCCTTCAATTCCTTGAAGAAAAAGCTATCCCCGACTTTCCGCCAAATTCACTTGAGAAAAGTAATCTTTTTCATTTAACCGAATTTTACCTTCCTAAGGATGAATATGCGTACTTCTACGGCATTATGAATGTTTTGCCTACTCATAGCAATCCAGACGAGATTTTAGCCTATCAAGGTGATAAAAGGGATCGTTTCAATAATCAATACGCTCTTACAAATGAAGATTGGGAGCATATCAAAAGCGAAAGCCGAGATAAAGTTAAACTATTGACTGCTGACTATTCTCCCCCCACTTACATTGATAAACTCATCATCAGCAGCAAAGGTGACCGTAGTTTAAGCTGGAGAACTTATCTTAATGTATTCATGATGTGCATTTTGATCGTAGTGCTTTTGACCTTCTATGGACTGTATATTTGGAAAGCACACCCTGATTTATGGAATCAGCTCTTGAGCTTTTTCAACTAAGAATAAAGAAACCTAATATTTTTAACTTCATTTCAATTTAAAGCCACCTATAAAATCTTGTCATAGGTGGCTTTAACTAGAGACAAAAAGCTAGTCTTGTATGTCTACAAGATATGTAGCAGCTTTCTCATCGGAGCATTAATCAAAAACAATCTCAAATTCCACCCTTCTATTCTTCGCTCTTCCTTCAGCAGTATCATTGCTTTCGATAGGTTGCATTTCGCCATAGCCCACGGCATCTAACCTAAGAATGGCAATACCTTGATCCATTAAATATTTTTTAGTGGCTTGTGCCCTTTTATGCGACAATAATAAATTAGCATCATCATCGCCTTGGTTATCCGTATGTCCTGAAATCTTTAATTTATAATCAGGATTTTCTTGCATTACCGTAACCACTTTATCCAAAATAGGCAAAGATTGCGCTCTGATTACATCAGAAGCTAACTCAAACTCAATTCCTTCCAAAGCTTCCTTTAATACCTCTTTGGTTTCTTCCGTTATTTCCGGGCAACCATTATTATCCGCCACCCCTGCTAAAGTAGGACAATCGTCTTCTATGTCAATTATTCCATCTTCATCCGTATCTTTTGGCTTAGGTTTCTCCCAATTCATGCTAATGATTTTGATGGTGATCCGATCTTCTAATTCAATACCATTTTTAAGTGCAACGTCCATATTCGAAGAAAAAGCTAGCTTCTGCCCTGCTCCTTTAATTCTTAATCGGTCTGGATGCACATTTTTCTTTTCAAAATAGTCCGCTACGGCTTTGGCTCTGTTGTAGGATAATCTGTCATTTTCCGCTTCCAGTGGCAATTGAGCTGTATGCCCAATAATCTCTACTTGCATTTGCGGATTGCTTTGCAGTAAAGAAGCAAATCGATCCAGTTCATAATAGGCATCTGAACGGAAAATATCGGCATTATTTACGAAAGTAATATGATGTACAGGGATTTCAGAACCCACCGCAATAGGAAGCATGGCAAGCTTTTGTTCTTTTTCGAGATATTCGCTTAGCCTGGTTAAATCTTGAAATTGTAAAATCCCTACATAGCCTCTTTTCACGGGCAAGTATTGATATAATGCGCCTTTCTCCAAAATATGAGAGAATCCATTTTCAGTATTGGAAATGACCGCTTCATTTTTATCGTAATTATTGGTGTTTACAAATTCAATTTCCGCCTCTACCCTATTTCCGCTTGCTAAATCCACTACTTCTCCATTCAGCAATAAAACAGGATCTGGTCGGAATTTATAGGGCAAAGTCATCTCGTAAATATCTTTTGAGCCGGCAATACTGCCTTTGGTGGTTACGAAATAAGCATTTTCCCCTGATGCATCAATGGTGTAGTAAGCTTCAAATTCTTTTGTATTCACGTCTGTGCCTAAGTTCTCAGGCTTCGACCAATTTTGCCAGCTGTCATCCAATCTTTTTGAGTAGAAAATATCGGCATCACCGTAGCCATTATGTCCATAAGAAGCAAAAAATAATGTCTTATTATCTGCTGCTAAAAAAGGGGAAAATTCGGGAGCTGCAGAATTTATTTGCCTACCCAGGTTTACTGGTTTAGACCAATTTCTTTCGTCTATTCTAAAACTCACATATAAATCCTGATCACCAAAGCTTTCTTCTGTTTCAATTGCGAGCAATAGTGTTCTTTCGTTATTGGCTAAATAATAGTCTATGTAATCATTCAAATTGTAAAACTCCTGAATGTTAATCATCTGCGGATATTGCCAACGGCCTCCTTTTCTGTGGGAAATAGATGCACCGTCTAGAACATCGCCATACTCATTATAAGCATTCAAAATGAGCATTGTGTTACCATCTGGCGTGACCGAGCTTACACCATTAGGATATTTATCATTCAAGGGTTCTCCAATATTTCGAGCCTGAGACCATGCCCCATTTCGCTTTTCCGATACATAAATATCCTGAGGGTCATTGGAACCAGCATAATTTTCTGGATAGTTCTGTCTGGCAAAAAACAAAGTGTTTCCATCTGGTGATATGACTGGTTTAGTTTCCTGATAGGATGAGTTTACTGTAGACCCCAAACTTTTCGGAACGTCTTGCTGTGCCCAGCTTATTTGAGTAGCTAATAAAAATAAAAGGAACGGTAGAGTTTTAAGCATGATTAGTTTTTTGTGCAAATTAATTAAATAAAATACTTTTTAAGGCGATTTTTTCATGATAATATTACGAATATAGCCGATAATCATTTAAAAAATATGATTTTTTGGTGATTATGTATCTTCTGCTAGAATCTAGCTAATGGAAATTAATTAAGCGAATTAAGTTCCAGTGGAAGGACCTTATGGTAACTGTTGCAACTTAAGCACTACAAAGTTCCGGAGGAACGACCTTATTATTCGATAAATTGGCGAAAAGCTTTAAAAATTAAAATGTACTAATTAGTGTATGAGCATTAAAAGAATTCAACCATAGCCAATTATTTGAGTTTTAATAAGAGATTGTAGCCGATAAGGTCGCTCCTACGGAGCTTTCGATTGATCGAAAGTCTTCAGTTACCATATGTAGGCCCCGATGGGGCCATTAACTAGCAAGAATAGCATAGATATTAAAGAAGGATCTCAGAAAAAATTCATGATTTAAGTATTGAAAAAAGTAAGAAGGCTATATAAAGAAGCAGATTGTTAAAAATAGCATCATGACATTTGTCCATGAGTTAGCGTATCTACTATGCTAAAAAAGTAATTTATAGAACGCCAGAGGCGTGAGTAACCTTCACTAGCGGGACGCTAGCGATAGAAAAAACACTCTCCTGCTAGGATCTTGCTAGTGAAGGTTACTCCAGACTCTGCTAGATTTTAATCAAAACTTACCTTTCAATATTCCCTCTTTAACCAGTTCAGTGATTATTAATTCTGTCATATCACTTTTAAAACGGAATTCATCACGGATATCCATCACGTATGCTTTCACTCTCATTTTATAATAAGAATTGGTATTATTGACCTCATTTAGGAACAGTACTGTTATAGGTTTTCCTAAATATATGTATTTGGAAACTGTTGCCGCTTGGGTGGCTATTTCCCTCGTTTTGATAGTATCTATTGTAAGTGGCAAATAGATTTCAGCCACCACCTGACAATTCGGTTCACCAGCATTTGAATTAGACAATGAACTATTCATCATCACCGCATTTGGTACCGAAACCAAAGAATCATCCGGTGTGACTATGCGTGTGGAGCGTAACCCAATTTCCACAACTTCTCCATAATATTTATCTACCTCAATTTTATCACCGGAAACAAATGGTCTATCCAATAAAATGACAATTCCCCCGAATATATTCTTTAAAATATCTTGTGAGGCAAACCCAATGGCTACTCCTATTGAGGCAGATACGGCAAGCATAGAGGCTACTGAAGGTTGGTAAATCACCACAATGATTAGTATAACCACTATTACCCAGCCCACAATCTTCACAATAGGGATAGAACCTTTAAAAGCAATCCGATACTTCGTGCTTCGCTCGGCTAATGCATTCAAAATAAAAGTGACCACTTTTATAAAAACAAAGCCAAAGAGCAGGAAAACAACAGTATAAAAAATATTCCCACTGGATATCAGATTTGATAATTCTTTAATTTTGCTATCCTCAAAACCTTGGCTCGCGCCACTATTTTCAGTCTTAACAACCACAGTATCCGCTTCTATATCCTTTTTAGTTGTATTATTCTCTTTTGAGCTATCTTTTAAAACCTCAAGAGAGTCAGCAATTGGCAGAACCTTTTTAAGCGTGTCTTCTTGTTGCTTTTTTGGAAGGGATTTGGTAGTTGATTTCACCCCTACTAAAGACTCCTTTTTATTGACAAGGCTATCTTGTGCATCAACTTGAAACGTGAACAAAAGTCCTAGCGTAAAAAACAGTATCCATTTTATATGCCCGAGTATCATAATAAATTTCTTGATTTAAGGAGTTGAACAGTATTTCTATAAATAATCGGGTTAACCAGATATTGTGATTCTTTTACAATCAAAACACCATCTTCCAATAACTCTATCAATAAGAATTTTGATTTGGTTACACTGAAGGATAAAACAGTGGCAACTTGCTCCAATTTTAACCCATCGTGCATAATTAAAGCCTGCAAAACAAACACTCTATCACTCTTTAATGATGATAAAAAGCTCAAATCAGGCTTCTTGAAATTCTTGATGATGATGGATTGATCATCTACTTTTTTGGTAGACAAAAGCCAAAACATCAATGCCATGCTGATATTACTTTTGGCGAAATTATTCAAATCCTTGAAAAAGCGCTCTTTCAGAAATTGCTGTCTTTCCTTATCATTTAGCTTTTTAAACTTTTTATCATGAACATCCTTATCTAAAGCTTCAAACTTTATTTTAAAACCACTAATACGATTTCTTTTAATAATTAGCTTGCTTATTTCATCATTACTCAATGGCTCAAGTGGGATATGGTAACTAAAAAATGCACTCATTTTCAATGACCTCTCCAGGTATTCAAATGTATAAACAGACATGGAGCCAATCCAAAAGACATTTCTCTGGGTAGCCGTCATGATGTCCACAAACTCGACTAAAGAACGCTGCCCGTGCATCTCCCTTAAAAACAGCTTTTGAAGATTTTCAACTATAATAATTCGCTTCTTGCCTGTATTTAGATAGTCAATAACAGATTCTTTATCGCCTAATTCTGTTTCCAATAATTTTGAGAAACTTTCAAACAATACCTTTGGATTAGGATCATTGAATTTCAATTCGATCCGTAAAGGCACATTATTGAATTTTATGTTTTTAACAGCATAATTAATCAGGGAGGTCATTCCACTCCATTTTTCAGCTGTAATTAAAACCGATGCGTATTTGCCATCTGTCCAAGCTGTATAAGCTTTTGATAGCTTCTCAATTTCTTTTTCCCTGCCTTCAAAAAGTACCATATCGGTTAATGGCTCAATGGCATAAAGCCTTTTATAAATGACAGGCAATCCTTCAATCACTTGATTGGATTCATTCAAAAAGTCAGAAACTGCTCTATTGGGTTCATTTTCAATGGTTGCCGACAGAAAACGTTTTGAGAGTTCTTCTTTAAGTTCCCATGCCTTTTGATAATAAACCAGCATGAACTTTTTAACGATTTGAAAATAGTGCTTGAGAAAATCTAGTACTTGTTGGGTTAAGGCTTCAGATTTGTGAATGGCTTTTGCCTTACTGATTCGGATTTTTAAAGCAGAAACATTCTCGTTTTCTTTTAGCTTCTGTAATTCCTGAATCAGTTCATCATTCATTTTTTTGAGCTCAGACTGTGCATTTTCAATCACTTCCTGCATTTGCATATCAACCTCTTCAGCTGTATTCTCAGCTCTTTCAAACCCATCGACTATGATGGTGCGCGCTTGATTTTCATTTGCCTCCGACCCCAATGAGTTAGAGGCCGAACTCAAAACATAATTGACAATTTCATCTATATCCCCCACCTTAATCAGCAAGTTTCCCATTTTTTGGAAAATAGTACTTTTTAAAGTCTCTAGTTCATCATTTAATTTTGGTTTAAGCTCAAACGACAACAATTCATAATTAGAAATAGAAGAAAGCTCTTGATCTTCAAGCGGATTATCAAATTGATTTGATTTGGTTACCACATAAGCATTGCCCAGCTTTTCGATACGCTCTCCGATCAAATGTTCCAGCCTATCCATCTGATTTAGAATTGTATTTTTAGAAAGGCTCTCCTGCATCTTCTGAATCAGACCTTTGTCTAATTGCTTATTTGTAATATATTTTACCTGAGTAATTTTTTTTGATATATCTTCTTCCTGATTCTTATCATTATCAAATGTAGCTTGGGCCTCTGCCAGGAATGATTTTATAGGACTAATAAAATTATGCTGCAATTTATCATTCCACTCCCCTACATTCTTATTCAAATCATCAACACTTTTCTGCAAGAAGGACTGTAAAGCAGAAAGCTCAAGCTCAGAACGCCAGTCTTCAAAAAGCGCATGAATTGTATTTTGCCATTGATGTTGCTTTTTAGCAAACTGCTTCTTAAACTGTTGATAATCCTTTACTAGTCGCTTAGATTTCAACAATTTTTCTTTGAATTCAATAGTACCTACCAAATGATATTCAACTTCATAAGCTTTACATAAACGAAGGTATTCATCATTAATTTTTGTTTTTATAGTTTTTACAAAAACTTCGCTATAACCTAACTCAGATTCTTCAAAGCTGGTATGATTTTTATCCGTTGGTAAATCTTCAAAATCTCGAAGTCTAACCAAAGAAGCTGTGAATTCTTTTAAGATATTTTGATTGAGCTCATTAAAAGTATCCTGAAACCCGTTGAAAAAATGTCGTTCAAATAAAGCTTTAGATTTGATCTGATGCTTCCAATATTTTAAAGGCTTTCTATTCTTTCTAAACAGGTTGATAAAGTGAAAAGGTATTTTACTTACTCCAAAAAAGAAAATCTTAAAAGGTTTTCTTAGTTTTAAACCAAAACTATCTTCTTTTTGTATACTAAACCGATCTGGTTTTTGCTCCTTTACAATTATATCGGGTACAGAAGAGAGTAAATTCTGAAATTCGGTTATTAAATTAGCGTGTAACTCATCAAAATCTACCTCTTCAATTTTAGGTCGATCTGCAAATGTATTTTTAATAAATTCAAAAACTGCCTGCTTATATTCATCATCTGCCTTAAAATTGACTTCATCAGTTTGCACAGGTTTTTGATCCTTAACAAACTCAATATGAGCTTTTAAGAAAGATTTTTTCTGCTGAATAAGTTGCTGAAAATACTCTTGCAAAAATGAGTGCCATTGTCCTGCAAGTTGTTCTTGATTTTCCTCCATTAATTAAAGCGTAAGCTAAGTTGAAATTTCATGCATTTTACCAAATATTCGATTCTGGTACAAGGAAAAGCCCCTAAATCCCCAAAGGGGACTTTTAATTCCCTGAATTAGTGTTTAGTATAAAAAAAAGCTGATGGGTGTGGGTTTGGTCAGAGGGGAGTTTGAAGTTGAAGAATGGTATATGAGAATTAGAAGTGAATTTCCAAATCTTTGAAAATAAAATATTAATGAAATTATTGTATTGCAATTCACCAAAATCCCTTTAAGTGTAAAATAATGTATTTTTAGCAAATATCTCCACCTTAAAGTTCACCACTCTCAATGAATATCCGTACCTTTGCGCTCTGATTGAAAAAATGCTATGATTAATACCAGTAATTTAACCCTCCAATTCGGAAAAAGAGTCTTATTTGATGAAGTAAACATCAAATTCACGCAAGGAAATTGCTATGGCGTAATTGGCGCCAACGGAGCAGGGAAATCCACTTTCCTGAAAATCCTTTCAGGTGAAATAAACCCTACCAAAGGTAATGTAAGCCTTGATGCAGGCAAAAGAATGGCTGTGCTAAAGCAGAACCATAATGAGTTTAATGAGCATTCTGTTTTGAACACCGTGATGATGGGTCACGATAAATTGTGGAACAACATCAAAGCTAAAGAAGAATTGTATAGCAAGCCTGATTTTTCTGAAGAAGACGGTATTAAAGTATCGGAATTAGAAGAAGAGTTTGCAGAGATGGACGGCTGGAATGCTGAATCTGATGCTGCAGCACTTTTGAGCGGTTTAGGCATTGAAGAAGAACATCATTATAAATTATTGAAAGATGTAGATGGTAATTATAGAGTTCGTGTCCTTTTGGCGCAAGCTTTATTCGGTAACCCTGATGTATTGATTCTGGATGAGCCTACCAACGATTTAGATATTTATACCATCGCTTGGTTAGAGGATTTCCTTTTGGAATTCAAAAATACCGTTATCGTAGTTTCTCACGATAGACACTTCTTGGATACTGTTTGTACGCACATTGTGGACATTGATTTCAGTCAAATCAATATGTTCTCTGGAAACTATTCATTCTGGTATGAGTCTAGTCAATTGGCTTTAAGTCAAAAATCATCTGCCAACAAAAAAGCAGAAGAGAAAAAGAAAGAATTGCAAGAATTTATTGCCCGATTCAGTGCGAATGCATCGAAATCAAAGCAAGCTACTAGTAGAAGAAAATTATTGGATAAAATCAATGTAGAAGATATCAAGCCTTCCACTCGTAGATATCCTGCTATTATCTTTAATCAAAATAGAGAAGCGGGTGACCAAATCTTACAGATTGAGAAACTCAACAAAGCAGTTGAGGATAAAGTCTTGATTAAGGATTTGGATTTATTCGTTAATAAAGGCGATAAGATATCCGTTTTGAGTAAGAATAGTTTGGCTACTACTGCCCTATTTGAAATCTTAAACGGCAATATGCAAGCTGACTCAGGAAGTTTCAAATTTGGTCAGACTATCACTACCTCCTATTTACCTAACCATAATGATGAGTTTTTCCAAGGTAATGAAAACCTTATCGATTGGTTAAGGAATTATTCAGATGAAAAAGATGAGGTTTACATCCGTGGATTCTTAGGTAAAATGCTTTTCACTGGAGAGGAAACCTTCAAATCAGTGAATGTTTTATCAGGAGGAGAAAAGGTTAGATGTATGGTTTCCAAAATGATGTTGACAGGTGGAAACTTGTTGATGTTGGACGAACCTACAAACCACTTGGATTTGGAATCTATTCAGGCATTTAACAATGGCTTGAAAGATTTCCCTGGTACTGTGATTTTCACTTCTCATGATCATGAGTTTACGAACACAGTTGCTAATAGAATTTTAGAGCTTACGCCAAATGGCAATATCGACAGTTTGAAAACTTACGACCAATATATGGACGATGATAGAATTCAGGCTCAGCGCGAAGAATTGTACGGTAAGGTTACGGCTTAATTTTGAAGGAACTTTATATTCATATTTCAGTTTAAGGAAATAATGAAAATTTTAATTAAAATATTAAAAGGCTTACTCATTGTAGTAGCCTTTTTCTTATTAGGCTATTATATGGTAAAATATTTTGTTCCGTCTGTCGGTAAAGCTCCCAACTCCAAGGAAATGGCATCATCTCCTTATTATAATAAAGGAAAGTTTGTTAATGTGGTGCCCACAAAAAGTGCAGAGTTCACTCAAGTTCCTCGTATTCTTCGGAATTATTTTAAAAGAGATGTAGAAACGAATCCTACTAGTGACTATGTATTTACTGAAAATAATAAACAGGAAAACGATAGCACTCTGCAAGTCAATTGGCTAGGACATGCTGCAGTACTATTTTACAAAAACGGCAAATATGTTTTGGCTGACCCCATGTTGGGCGAGCGTGCTTCCCCCTTTACTTTCATGGGACCTGAAAGATTCAGCGCCCCTCCTATTTCGGCTGAAGATCTTCCTGAATTGGAAGCTGTTGTGATTTCACATGATCATTACGATCATTTGGATTATGAAACGATCAAAAAAATAACGGCCAAGACTAAATACTTTTATGTACCTACTGGTGTAAAAGCAAGCTTGGAATATTGGGGAGTTCCAACTGAAAAGATTAAGGAATTTAGCTGGTGGGATACTCATACTGAAAATGGTATATCTATAACCGCCACACCCGCTCGTCACTTTAGCGGAAGATTATTTAGTCAAAACAATACTTTTTGGGCTTCTTGGGTAATAGAAATGGAGGGTGAAAACATTTATTTTGGCGGAGATACTGGAATATTTGATGGTTTTGGAGAAATAGATGAAAAACTGGGTCCATTTGATTTAGCCATAATGCCAATTGGGGCTTATAATGATGCTTGGCATGACATCCATATGGATCCAATAGAAGCCATTGAAGCCTTTCAACAAATGAGAGCTAAAAAGATCTTCCCTATTCATTGGGGCACATTTGATTTAGCTTTGCATAGTTGGTATGAACCCATTTTAGATCTTGAAAATCAAGCTGTGGAAAAAGAGATTCCATTGTTGAGTATTCCACAAGGAAAATGGTTCAGATTAGGTGATGAAAGTGAAAATGGATGGTGGAAGAAGTATTCGGGAGAAATGAGTAATGAGTAATGAGTAGTGGGTAATGGGTAGTGGGTACTGAGTAGAGGGTGGTGAGTATTAAGTTGTAAGTATTAAGTACTTAAAACAGAGTTATAGGTACAGAGAACAAAGAAAAGAGATTGAAAATTAGTACTATTTAGATATATAGAATACCTGTGAGCATCACCCCCTTAGAAATAATATACCAAGACGACTATTTAGTGGCTATCAATAAACCTCATGGATTGTTGGTGCATCGAACTAAGATTGCTACTGAAACGGATGTCTTCGCTTTGCAATTGCTAAGAGATCAATTGGGCCAGCGAGTTTATCCAGTACATAGAATAGACCGAAAAACGTCTGGGGTTTTACTCTTTGCTTTGGATGAAGAAAATAATTCAAAAACCACCGCTCTTTTCAGAGACCAGCAGATTGAGAAAACCTATTTAGCAATTGTAAGAGGTTTCACAGATTCCGAAGGCACTATCGATTACGCCTTGAGGAAGGAAAGCGGTCAATTACAAGAATCTGTAACCCATTATAAAACCTTAGCAAAGACCGAAATTCCAGTTCCTTTAGGTAAATTTGAAACATCCCGGTATTCATTAGTTGAAGTAAGACCAGAAACAGGAAGGATGCATCAAATCAGAAAGCATTTGGCACATATTCATCATCCGATTATTGCAGATCGTCCCCATGGTTGCAATAAGCAGAACAAATTATTCAAGGAAAAATGGGCTATGGACAGCATGCTCTTACATGCCAAAGAAGTCATATTTAAACATCCTGTTAGCCATGATGTTGTTCATATTAAAGCAAATATTTCATCTGAATTTGAAAGGACTTTAAGCTTTCTTAATTTTGATTTCAAAATCTAATAATATCTTAATAAAATCCGGCACATCAGTCACTGAAAACGTATATATAGTATAGAAGAAACTGTCATGAGCAAGAAAAACAAAAAGCACAGAGAAGGGATTGTTTATTCAACTTCTGATGATTTTGAATATGATTATGAAAGTCAAGAAGAACAAGAAACATTGCCGCCTTCGGAGCAAAATTTAAAAGTGCAATTAGATAAGAAAGCCAGAGCTGGCAAGAAAGTAAGTCTAATTAGTGGTTTTGTTGGAACTGAAAATGATTTAAAAGACTTAGGCAAAAAGTTGAAATCAAAATGTGGTGTTGGTGGCAGTGTGAAAGATGGCGAAATTCTTATTCAAGGAGATTTTCGAGAAAAAATTATAGAAGTTTTACAAAAAGATGGCTACAACAAAGTTAAAAAGGTGGGCGGGTAGAAAACTGCGCTACTACAAAGATAAATTCATATTTAAACTCAAGCGATACACGATTGCTGTACTCACTTCTGACAAATCTGATGTATCCATTGCATTAAGTTATTCATTTGGTACTTTAATAGCACTTTTACCTACGCCAGGTTTTAGCACTGCAATTGGTGTTGGCTTTATGACAATTTTCAAACAGCTCAATAAAATGGCGGTTTTGCTCTCTATGTTGGTGTGGAATGCTATTACTATTATCCCCATATATTGGTTAAGCTATAGAATTGGAAGTAGAATTTCCAATAGTTTACCTGATGTGGAAGTACAGAATGAAACTATTCGACAAATTCTGTTATTTTTCAAGCAATTCGCTTTAGGAAACTTAGCACTTACCATTCCAATTGCTATCGGAAGCTATTTTCTTGCAATCTTACTGTTAAGATTAGCCAGAAAAATGAGGTTACGAAAGACAGAAAGAAGGGGGAATAAAATTCCTGCTTAAAATATTTACCCTCAACTATTGAGCCCTATTCTCGTCCTAATTAAAAACACTGACAAATGTCAGGATTAGAGGTAATCAAAGTCAGTGTATTTCATTTCAGATATTTCTAATTTTAAAATAAAGATTACAAAAGAGAAGCAAAGTAATCTGATTATTGAATTTTGAACTTTAAAAAATTAGAAGCCATGATTAAGCACATATTAGTTCCGACTGATTTTTCCGATTGCGCAATGAACGCTTTGGAATATGCTCTAAAGTTTGCAAAACAGATCAATCCACAAGCAGAAATTACAATTTTGAATGCTTACACTGTGCCCTTAGCCTATGCTGACTTCAACTTAGCATATGATGTAGGAGAAAGTGAAGATGATATTAAAAAGTATATCAATTCAGAGTTTGATAAACTTGAAAGCAGATTACCACTGCTAAAAGAGTTTGAATATGAAACCATAAAAACGGAGAATTATGTAAAGGATGCGGTTGAAGAATATTGCCTAGAAAATGATGTTGATTTAATCATTATGGGAACCAAAGGCGCAAGTGGAGTTGATGAAGTGATTTTAGGAACAAATGCTCATAGAGTTATTAAAGCTGAACTAGCTCCCGTTCTGGTCATACCTGAAGATGCTAAATATGAAGATATTAAGAGCATTGCATTATCAAGTGATTACAAAGGTATTATGGCAGAGTTACTTAGCCCTGTTAAAGCCATTCGACAAGCATATGCTTCCGAAATTCATTTGATTCATGTGAGTACGGAGCCGATGTTGGACAGGGAAAAATCTGAGGAAGCTAAAAATCTTGAACTGCATTTGAAAGGACTTCCGCATCAGTACCATTTTATGGTCAATAAAAATGTAGAGGAAGGTATAGATGAATTTGCAGAAAAGAATAAAATTGACCTTTTAGTGGTTTTACCAAGAAAGAAAGGGTTATTTGAAAGCCTATTTAGCAAGAGCGAAAGCAAATCTTTGATATTCCATACCAAAGTGCCACTTTTAGCACTTTCAGCTTCTAAAAAGAAGGTGATTGAGGCTGATTGATGTCAGTAAACTGCTTCCGGTCGGTGTGTCACCGACCGGGGGATAATTCGCAGTCTGATCCATGGTCGGTGGCACACCGACCATCATCTACAAACTTAGCCTTTATTCTTCCTGTGTAAACTCTGCTAAATCCTCAACACTATCCAAATCAAGTTCTTCCGCTTGCTCTTTTCGTATCAAAATTGCAAAAGTATTATTAAAGCCTAATGCAGGCAACCATTCAAAACCGAATTGCTTTTGTGATTCTTTGTTAACAAAATTATATACTTTGTCTGGATTTGAAAACAAAACTCCTCTCTCCTTCTCATTAGTTTCCAACAGCAATAATAAAGCAGTTCCTGTATATTCTGGATAGATATCAATTTCATCATTCTTCATGGCATCCATCAAAAGTTTTGTGCCACCAAAACCTAATTTCAATTCCACATTCAATCGAGTATTTTGCTCTATTACCATTTTAAATATGTGCGCTAAAATGTAATTTTCAGTAAATGCTTTACTTCCTATTTTAATGGTTCCATTCTTACTTTCAGATTTCTTATTCTTTGCCAAGAAACCTTTATTATTTAAAAATTCAAGAGCAACTTCTTCAGGCTGCTTCTTTTCCTCGTCTACTCTATAATTCATTGCAGTCATTTCTGCATTGCTGATTTGATTTTCAAGTAGAGACAGACTATTTCTTATTTCAGGAAATCTATCTAAAACAGCTTGTCTGGCAACAGGTGCCGCTTCATAAGGAGGGAAATAATTACGATTATCTTTCAAGGTTTTTAGATTATAAGCTTTAATTCTGCCATCAGTAGAAAAGCCGCTAATGACATCTACTTCCTCATTGGCCAAAGCCTGGTACATTAAGCCAATTTCCATTTCCACATAATCTATTTCAAAATCATAGGCTTTGAATAAACCTTTCAAGCCATCTTCTCTAAAAACAAATTCAGATGGAAATCCGCCCAAAAGCTCTCTTTTATCCGAAGAAAAATTGAGTTTTTGAAATCCAGAGATCAACAGATACACCAACATCCCACCAAAAACTATAAAAGAAAACCAGCGAATAATTTTCAAACTACTCTTTTGAATCCTTCCTAAAATTGCATCAAAAAACAAAGCTAATAATGAAGCTGGTATAGCTCCAGCTAAAATCATATTGGTATTATTTAACTGAATGCCTTGAAGGATGAATTTACCTAAACCACCTGCTGCTATAAAAGCACTTAAAGTAGCCACTCCAACATTTATCACAGATGCCGTTCTAATTCCGGCCATAATATACGGCAAAGCCAATGGTAACTCTACTTTAAATAAAACTTGAGAGCGTTTCATTCCCATGGCGATCGCTGATTCTCTTACAGCAGCATCTACTTCAATTATCCCCGTATAGGTGTTTCGCACTATAGGAAGCAAGGCGTAAAGGAAAAGCGCAATAATTGCCGGAACTACCCCGATACCAAAGAAAGGCAAGAGAAAGCCTAAAAGCGCTAAACTAGGGATAGTCTGTATGGTATTGACGAAGGAGAGAACCGTTTTAGTTGATTTTTGATAAATAGCAATTAAAATACCGATTGTAATTCCTAACAAAACCGCAATGCATAACGAAACCAAAGTAAGCTCAATATGCTCCAATAATTGTTTGAAGACCTCCGCCTTATTTTTAACTAGGAAATCAAGAAATGACATCATCCTTTGTCCTCCTTCCAATTATAGAATGCATCCAAAACAATTGAATGAAATTTGCTATCTGAATATTGCAGAAAATCCAATACTGAATTATCGCTATTGTCTTCTAGAAAAAATTGACCTTTAATATATTTTTGAATTTCATTTAGTGAAACCGAAGCTAAAGAGGCTTGAAACTGATCTCCTTTGATAAATTTAGCTACCCAATCATTCTTTGGATGAAAAATGATTTCCTGAGGTGTACCCACTTGTTGGATTTCACCATTGGCTAATAAACAAATCCTATCAGCCATACTAACTGCCTCCAAAACATCATGCGTTACCATCACAGCTGTTAGCTTTTCTTCTCTTTGGATTTTTCGAAACTTATTCCTGATTATTACTCTAGATATTGGATCTAAAGCACTAAAAGGCTCATCTAACAAAATCATTTTAGGTTTTGCCACAAGGGCACGAGCCAATCCAATTCTTTGTGCTTCTCCCCCACTTAATTCGGCTGGATATTTATTTCCGTAAATGGAAGCAGGCATTCCAATTTTACCCAACCACTGATGAACTTTTTGTTTAATTGATTTTTCATCTTCAGCTTTCAATCTTAGTATAGTGGCTACATTGTCATATACTGAATAATGCGGAAACAAGCCAACTTTCTGAATGACGTAGCCGATTTGCTTTCTTAAATCAAGTATATTATGCAGACCAATATTCTGATTCGAAATCTCTATTGAGCCCGAATCGGGCTTTTCCAACGCATTGATCATTCTCAGCATTGTCGTTTTACCACTTCCGCTTGCCCCCAGAAGCACCATCAATTCTCCCTTCTGGATTTCTAGATTAATCTTTTTAAGTACTAGCTGTTGGTCAAAAGACTTTTCAATATTTTGGAAAGAAATCATAATTGTCAATTTACAGCCGAAATGCAATATGAGAAAAGGAATGCAATTTTATTTTCAGATACGACAAACAAAAAGATTAGAAAATGGTCTATAACTCCATAAAAAAATAGATATGCTGCACATAAATTCTGAATCGATTGAAAAAATGGAAAGCCGATATCAGGCTAATCTCTTCAATACCATTTCTGGTTTTAAAAGTGCCAATCTAATTGGAACTAGAGATAAATCTGGAAATACGAATTTAGCTATATTCAACTCCGTGGTTCATATAGGCGCTAATCCTCCTTATTTAGGATTTATTTTAAGACCGACCACTGTTGAAAGGCATACTTATCAGAACATTAAGGAAACTGGATTTTATACGATAAATCATGTTCATGAGCGTTTTATAGAAAAGGCACATCAAACATCCGCAAAGTATGCAAAGAACGTATCTGAATTTAAAGCTTGTGGCTTTGAGGAAGAATATTTGAATAAATTCACAGCACCATTTGTTAAAGAATCAAAAATAAAAATAGGTTTACAATTCGAAGAGGAACATTTAGTTAAAGCAAATGACACCTTACTAATTGTAGGAAAAGTATTAAATGCATATTTAGATGACAAACTTATTTCCGCTGATGGTACAATTAGTCTAACTGAAGCTGGCACTGTAGCAATTTCAGGTCTGTATGAATATTTAAAACCTTTGAAGTTAAATAAGTTTGAATATGCGAAGCCATAATACGAAAAAGTACAAAACCTATTTAGTTTAAAACAGTATAACAAGCAACGACATATCAAAAATCACAAATATGAAGGGGTACAAAATAGGGAGATTTACAGGCGTATTAGGATTGATATTAGCATTTAGCTTTCAATCTTGCGCACAGCAAAATAGCAGTTCTGAGAATAAAAAAAGTCTTAAAGATCGTACTTTTGAAGTAAAAAAAACAGAAGCTGAATGGAAAGAAATTCTTAGTCCGCTGGAGTTTAAAGTATTAAGAGAAGCTGGTACTGAACGAGCTTTCACAGGAAAATACAATGACTTCAAAAAAGATGGGGTATTTGTCTGTAATGGATGCAAAACAGAATTATTCAGCTCTGAAACTAAATATGAAAGCGGGACGGGCTGGCCTAGTTTTTATAAGCCACTACATGATGAAAATGTTTTAGAAGTAAAAGATCGTTCATTAGGCATGGTAAGAACAGAGGTAGTGTGCGCAAGTTGTGGCGGTCATTTAGGACATGTATTCGAAGATGGTCCTAAACCAACTGGTCTTAGATATTGCTTAAATTCAGCTGCCTTAGATTTCAAAGAGAACAAGGATTAGCGAATACCGTTTGCAGGAAATTTCCCTTTAATAGGTCTATAGAAATCTTTTATCTTTTCAATATTTTCCATCATATCGCCTTTGGCTTCAAAACTTGGACCAATCCCTGCTATTTTATTTTCATAATCTAAATACCCACAAAGAATAGGAACCCCTGCTCCTTCAGCGATACGATAAAAGCCTGATTTCCATTCTGGTTGATAACTTCTAGTACCTTCAGGAGTAACTAAAATGACCAATTCATCTCTTTCATCGAAAAGTTGAATCATGGCTTCAGTCATAGATTGCTTTTTGCCTTTTTTGTGAGTTCGATCAATTCCAATGGCACCGAAACCATTCAAAATCCATTTTAAAGGACCTACTAGGAGTTCTTTCTTAACAGTGTAGCGCACAGGAATTTTAAGGATATAGAATGCAGCTCTAGCCCAAACTAAATCCCAATTAGAAGTGTGTGGAGCAGCTATCATGACTGCTTTTTTTGTATGCTCTGGAATTTTTGCTGATACCTTCCATCCTCCTAGCCAGAGGATCAATTTTGATAAGTAATAAAACATGCCTTTTATTTAGTTACAAATATACTAAGGCAAGTGATCTATTTCGAATAGAATGGTAAATATTAATTAGTTAAGCTAACGCGAACAGAATTACGTTTAGAATCATAAATATCAGCTTCGGTTAAATCAATGGATTTATCTATTTCTGTATTATTGTTTTTAGCAGAAAACTGCTGGTTCTGATTCTTAAAATAGTTCTCACTTATCACTAAACTGCATGCAACCCCAGTTAGCAAGAAAAATGTGGTAAAAAATCTTCTCATATTTATATTTTTAGCGTCTCGTCATTAACGACACCGAAAAACACAAAAAGGTTGGTGAAAGATATTAATAAAAATCAAGTATTTGTAAAGTACAAAAAATCAAGATAATCTATAGAAAGCCATAATTGCTATTTTCCACATCTATAGGCTCAATTTCAACTTGAAATGGCTAAGACTATTAATACCTTAAATATTCAATTAATTCAAAATATTTTTTCCATAAAAAAACCCGGAAAATCAAATCCGGGTCTAAACAAACTAATTATGAAAAAAAATTATGACTCTATCTCACCGTACTTCTCTGCCCAAATTCCTTCTAATTGCTCTAAACTCTTACCCTTAGTTTCAATAATGTATTTTTTAGTAAAGAAGATTAAGAATATTATAAATGCAATAAAAATCACATAAGGTAAAGAGCCATTCCAAAATCCTGTGCCTCTAGCATTTGCATCACTTTCAACTATAATTGGAAATGACTGCGACACGAGAAAATTACCTGCCCACTGTACAGCAACTGCAATTGACATAGCAGCACTTCTTATTTTATTAGGAAACATTTCAGAGAGTAGTACCCAAGTAACAGGCCCCATACTCATGGCAAAGGCACCGATAAATAATAATATACCAATCAATGAAACCAAACCAACTGCATCTAAATATAATGAACCTCCTAATAAGGCAAACCCTAAAATCATTCCAACAGCTCCGATATAAATTAGAGGCTTTCTACCCAATTTATCTACCGTGAACATAGCTAAAAAAGTAAAGACAAAATTGACGGCACCAAGCATGATTTGTTGTGCTAAAACATCTTCCTGAGTAAAACCTAAAGCCTTTTCAAATATATCGCCTCCATAATATAATACTGCATTAATACCTGTAAATTGCTGTAGCAAGGACAATATTGAACCAATTACAATTATTGGGATAACAGATTTTTGTAAAACCGAAGCTCCTTTTAATTGTGTTTTTCGTTCTTTTTGAAGCGAAAATTTTATTTCATCAATTTCTTTTTGAGCCTCCTCTTTTTCATGCAGAGTATTCAAAACTTTTAAAGCTTCTTCTTCTTTGCCTGATAAAACCAACCATCTTGGACTTCTTGGAATAAAAAAAGTAAGGATTAAGAATATAGAACAAGGTATTAATTCAGACCAAAACATCCATCTCCAGCCAGTGTCAATGTTCTCTTGCGGGGTATTTCCTTCTCCAATATAATAAGTAGCTAAAAAAACCACAAAAAAACCAGTAACAACAGCTAACTGGTAAAATGTAACTAGGATTCCTCTTTTATCCTTTGGTGAAATCTCAGCAATGTAAGTAGGTGCTGCCATTGAGGCTAAACCAATACCTAAGCCTCCAATTATCCTAAAAACCACAAGCAACGTTACAGACTGCTGCATAAATGCCGGGAGACCTGAGCCTAAGGCCGAAACTGTAAATAGGAGAGCTGACATGATTAATGCTGCTTTTCTACCAACTTTAGTTGTAATATAGCCTGCGGAAAGAGCACCTACCAGACACCCAATTAATGCACTCCCTACAACCCAGCCTTTCATCCAAGCATCTAATTCAAAGTATTTACTGAAATAGAATTGTGCTCCATTAATTACGCCAGTATCATAACCAAACAATAATCCACCTAAGGCGGCTACTGCAGCTATCAAGATTAAAAGTCCTTTTTTCGACATTTCCAATAGTATTTTTAAGTGAAAAGCTATATTACCAAAAAATATTGATGTTAAAACATCATTTAACAGTAAATTTTATAGGTGGTTAATATTTTTGATTATGACTAATAAATTATTTTGCTAAATCTGGTTTTTGAGAATATAACCTCACATAATCAATTACAAATTCTTGGGGGAAACTTTTATCATCAATTCCGTACTTTCCACCCCAATTACCACCAACTGCCAGGTTTAAGATTAAATGAAATTCATTGTCAAATGGCCATCCATCTTTTCCATCTCCATTTTTATATACTGCATGATAAGGAATATCATCTACCAGCCATTCAATTTTTTGCTCTGTCCAATGAATAGCATAGGTATGGAACTTCTCATGCGCATCCGGAATTTTAACAGAATCAGACTTCTCTGTCCCTTTGATATGATTATAGCTCTCAGTATGAATTGTACCATAAACCGTCCCCGGATTATATCCAACATATTCCATAATATCAATTTCACCATCTCTTGGCCACTCCATGTTGCCCTTCAAAGTAGGAAGCATCCAAATTGCTGGCCATGAGCCCTTTCCTTCAGGTAATTTCGCTCTCACTTCAACGTAGCCATATTTCCAATCCAATATATCTTTTGTTGTTAGTTTAGCTGATGTATACCCATTTTCCGCATCTTTTAATGCATTGATAACTAACTTTCCATCTTCTAACCTGAGGTTTTCCAAATTCTTGGTATAAAACTGTTTTTCGTTATTCCCAAAGCCGCATAATTCGGGGCAACCATCACCCTCAGAAATATTCCAGTTTTTCGAATCAGGTAAACCGGTTCCATCAAATTCATCAGACCAAATTAAATAATCTTCTTTTTGATTACATTGGCTGAACAACAGCAAAAGCCCTATTACATATAATTTCTTCATTTTAATTTAAATTCTTTATGTTCTTCAACTGATGAATTACCACCAATAAACACCCTAAAATCACCCTTCTCTAGAGATAAATCTCCATTTGACTTATAATAGGATAGCATTTGTGGATTTATTGAAAATTCCACTTTTACTGATTCCCCCGCGTTAATCATTACTTTTTGAAAGGCTTTTAAAGACTTTACCATAGGGGTTTCATCCGCAACTAAATCTTGTATATAAAGTTGAACCACCTCTCGCCCATCACGATTACTCGTATTCTTCACATTTACTGAAACAGTAATACTCTCATCTTCTGACAGAGAGCTTTTGGATAATTCTATTTCTCCATATTCAAAAGTAGAATAGCTCAAACCATATCCGAAAGGGTAAAGTGGAGAATTGTCAACATCAGTATGGTGAGCATAAAACACTTGACCAGGAGCAGTCGATGGTCTGCCAGTAACCTTATGATTATAGTAAATAGGAACTTGTCCGACCTGACGAGGGAAACTCATAGTTAATTTCCCTGAGGGATTATTTTTTCCAGTCAAAGTTTCAGCTATGGCCGTTCCGGCTCTTTGTCCTAAGTGCCAAGCTTCCACTATTGCAGGAATATTTTCATCTTCCCAACTCAAATCCAAAGGTCTACCATTCATCAAAACCAAAACAATATTTGGATTAATTGCATGAATCTCTTTAAGCAATTCTTTTTGTAATCCTGGTAATGTGATAGCTGCGCGGCTTCTACCCTCTCCAGACATATAGGCAGTTTCACCCAATGCCATAATCACCAAATCTGAATTTTTAGCCAATTGCTTTGCTTCTTCAAATCCAGAGCGATCATCTTCATTGATCACTTGCTCCTGAAAGAAGTTATTAGGTCCAATGGATAGCTTAACCCCTTCTGCATATCTTAATGAAGTAGTTTTCGGTAAAGTATTTTCTAAACCCTCAAATAATGAAATAGCAGAGTTTTCGACTGCCTGAGCTCTCCAATTTCCTAAAGGAGTATCCTTATCTTTGGCTAATGGTCCAATAACCGCAATATTTTTAGTCTCTACCAAGGGTAGCAATTCATTATCGTTTTTCAAGAGCACAATTGATTCTTTAGCAATTTCTTCTGCTAAAGCGTGATGTTGCTTATTACCTACAATTTCATTTTCTCTTTCTAAATCAGAATATTTATAAGGATCGTCAAAGAGGCCTAATTTGAACTTTAACTCCAACACATTTCGAACAGCATCATCAATTAAAGTTTCTTGAATTACCCCATCGTTGACCAACTTAGCAAGATGTTGAATATAGGCTGTCCCTTCCATATCTATTTCACTACCAGCAGTAATTGCTTTTTTAGCCGCATCTTTCAAATCAGGACTCACGCCATGATTAACTAATTCCCCGATAGAATTCCAGTCAGAAACCACAACTCCATCATAATTCCATTTTTTGCGAAGAATATCTTGCAACAAATACTGGTTAGCGGTTGCAGGAACTGCATTTATATCATTAAACGAATTCATAAAGCTGGCTACATTAACCTCAGTAGCTGCTTTAAAAGGTGGCAGAATGTGATTATGAAGGATATACTGATTGATATTAACAGAATTATAATCTTTCCCGCTTTCAGCATAACCATATCCAGCAAAGTGTTTTGCAGTAGCTGCAATTGTTTTGTTATGAGCTAAATCTTCACCTTGAAAACCACGAATCCTTGCTTTTGCAATTTCAGCATGTAAAAACGGATCTTCACCGGCTCCTTCCATTACCCTACCCCATCGGGCATCAACGGTAACGTCTATCATTGGAGCAAAGGTCCAGTGTAAACCAGATGCTGCAGCTTCTGCAGCTGCTGCCTGAGCGGTTTTCTGCATTAGGTCTAAATTCCAGGAAGCACTTTCTGCCAGAGGAACTGGAAACATGGTTTGATACCCATGAATAACGTCATATGCAAAAAGAAGTGGTATGCCTAATCTTGAGTTTTCGACTACTAATTCTTGCATTTTGCGAGTATTTTCTGCTCCCAATAAATTGAGTACAGACCCTACTTGCCCAGAAATTAATTGTTGATAGCGAATACTATCTTGACCTTTTTTATTTCCTGGCCCAGTAAATTCACTTCCCAGGCTATATTGGTTTAATTGTCCAATTTTTTCTTCTAAGGTCATTAAAGAAAGAAGTGAATCGACCTTAGTATTAATAACATTTTGCGAGCTATTGTTTTTAGCAGGATCAGCACAAGAAATTACAAATACTGCAGCAACAGCTACCCCTATTAATTTCAATAGATTATTATGCATGTCTATTTATAGTTTTATGGTTGTAGGCGAATATACTATTTATGGTTGTTGAAATACTCTTACATAATCTATCCACATTTCTTGTGGAAACTCTGTATTGGCATCAGGATAGCCTGGCCAGTTACCTCCTACGGCTACATTAAAAATAAAGAAAAACTCTTCTCTAAATTCATCTAAATGAGCAGGCGTAGTATCAATTGAACCATAGGGCTCATTATCAATCAACCATTGAATGGAATTTTCATCCCAAATTATGGAAAACACATGGAATTTATCTGCTAAGGTGCCATCAGATAGATTTTTACTATGACCAAAATTGGCATAACCTTCATTACTTTGCCAATGAACTGTACCATGCACGGTAGCTTCCCTTCCTTGGCCTCCAATCATTTCCATAATATCAATTTCACCGCAATGTGGCCATCCAACTTGTCTGAAATTGGAACCTAACATCCAGATAGCTGGCCATATTCCTTGACCATATGGCATTCTTGCTCTGATATCGAATCTACCATACTTAAATTCTTTTATACCTTCTGTTATAATTCTTGACGAAGTATATTCTTGCCCTTGAAAATTTTCTTTTTTTGCCTGAATGACTAAATAACCTTCTTCTAGACGTGTATTTTCTTCTCTGTAGTACTGCGATTCATTATTTCCCCATCCGTTACTACCTGTACCGATTTCAAATGTATAGTCATCGGAAAGTTGGTCAGCTTCAAATTCATCTTGCCAAACTAAATTATAGCCTTCGTATTCCATAGGTGAAACATAGCCTTCATCATCAATATCAGAGTTTTGTTGAATTGTAATAGTTACCTCCTGAGAGCTTGAAATAAAGACTTCTGCTGTAGTATGTGCATTAACTTCTATAGTATAGTCCCCTGACTCTGCGTATGAATAGGTAACTTCACCATCATCATCTCGCAATTTATCAGAACCATCACCAAATGAAAAAGTATAATAGTTAGCGTTTTCAGCAGATGCTGAAACCTTTATCGTATTGGAATTTGATTCATTAATGACAACTTCCACATTTAAATCACTTGGCGGCAGTGGCACAATTTCAGAATCTGCACTAGTGCAAGCGATTGAAAATAATGAAAGAATTAGGACTTGAACTCTGAAAAGCATAAGCGTAAAAGAAATAATTAAAGAAAATTTATGTAAAGATTACAAAATAAAGAGCGGAAGTTAGTATTATCTCCCACTCTTTATCCTAATATTATTCCGCTGGGACTAAAACAAAGTTCCAGTAGACACTACCATCGCCAGAAACATCAATTGCCAAGCTAAGTTCTTCACCAGAGGCATTCTTAAAGTAATCGATAACCTCATAGGTAACTGGCTTGTCCATATCTGGTGGTGCTGCACCATATTCACCTCCGTTATAAGCTTTTGGTAAAGCTATAAAAGCACCTGTACCCCTAACTGTGATAAAAGCGGGATCAGTGTCAGTAGCAGGAGTTAAAGAAAAGGAATGTGTTCCAGGTCCCCATGCCTCGGCATCAGTTCCATCCAATGCCGTATCATCAGTACAACCTTCAGCTATTCCCATATAAGCTTCACCGTAAATGTCACCATTGGCATTATATTCATATTGACCTCCTGTTTTGAAAATGAATTCATCATTAAATAAGCATGGTCTATCACCCGAAATATCGGCACCATTAGGGAAAAACTCATCGCTGCCCTTCGCTGGTCCAACTCCAAAAGCACCTGCTGCTGGTTTTAGAACCCATGCCTTTTCATTCTCCCCTGTTAGAAGATCTAAAGAGATTTCATCAGCAGACTCAGTAGCAAAGCCTATATCATCTATATAGAATGTACCGCCATTGTTATTATCAGTATCTGCGAAAATAACTAAATTTTGAAGATTACTTTGAGCTCCAGTGAAATCAAAAGTAAGTTCAACCCACTCATTAGCAACTGGGATACTTACGTTCTGCTCAGTGAAAGTACCTGCGTCACCTGCAGCTTCTAACTTTAAGATTGCATTTGTAGCAACTGGAGACCATATTTTCATAGACAAAGTAGTATTCTCAGAAAAATCAACTGGCTCATCCAACAACAATGCTAATCCTGCAAATGAAAATTCAGTACCTTTTTGAAATTCACCTACTCTTGCAGAAGTATTAGCTCCTGACGCATCTGGATTATCAATTACGTTGAAAACTGTACCACCAAATGTTCCAAATTGCGTGTTATTTTCCTCAAAAGTAAAAGGAAGCACTTTTGGAGCAGCTGAGACCGAAACTTCTTGCGTAACAGAAGCTGATTGACCAGGACCGCTGACCTCTAATGTAACACTATAAGTACCTTCTTCAGCATAAGTATGAATCGGACTTTCTTCACTACTAGTAGTTCCGTCACCAAACTCCCATGAATAAGTTTCAGCATTCAGACTTGTATTTGTAAAGGAAGCCGTAAGCTCTGTAGTTTCAACTGTAAAGCCAGCTTCAATTGGAGCAAATCCTTTTCTAATTAAACGATGAAACCACGATAAATCGGGAGTTGCAGCATCATTGAAGCGAACAAACATTTCATTTTCTGAAATAGAAAGAATTGTATAAGTATTTACCCCAGTGTTATAACCTATAAATCCATTATTGTTAAAACTGATGACCGGCTGACCCTCAGCGTTCTCAGAGATTGCAAAATTAATATTTTCCGGTGCATCATATGGAGCTTTTCTATCTCCCACTTCAGGTTCAAAGGCACCTGGGAAATTACTTGCTTGAGCAGGATTTAAATAAATATCGCCATTCGTTTCTTGAACATATTGATACTGATTTAAAATAAAAGTGTACTCATCATTGTACATTCCGCCTCCTGCTTTCTCATTGGCTCCTGCAGCATAGTAATCTGGCCCAGCTGCGTTTGGAGGTCCAACTCCAAAATGACCAGCACGTTCTGCATCAATTACCCAAGTCTTACCTTCTGGCTGATCACAGCCACCTGTTAGTAACTCCAAAAACTCTACATTACAGATATTCGGGTCAGTATTACTAATCGCTACTGTTTCGGATGAACTTACAGAACCACCAGCAGCATAGACCGTAAGCGTTACCTCATATTCACCTTCGAAAGGAAAATAAGCTTCTACCTCGTCCCCTTCTGCACTAGCACCATTGCCAAAATCCCACTTCTTAATAAAACCATCCGAGCTATTGCTCAAAATCACATAATTCTCACCTTTTGATGAAGGATTCACATCGAAAGAAGCTTCTCCAGCATCAGGTGCTTCTTCTAGCACAAACTCCTCATTACATGCTGTAAAAGCAAAAAGTAATGAGAGTATGAATAAATTGAAAATATACTTTTTCATAATTGTTAAATTAGATTCGTTTTAATAATTAGGGTTTTGATTCCAGTTTCCACCTGCTAAGTCGATCTCAATTTGAGGAATTGGAAATAACTCATTTTTACCAGCTGTAAACCCATCAATTTCTTGAGCTGCTCTACCTGTCCTCACTAAGTCCCAAAACCTAAAACCTTCACCTGAAAGTTCCAATCTTCTTTCAGCCCAAATAGCTTCAGTTAACTGCTCACCAGAAAAATTAACTTCAGGCATTCCTACTCTTTCTCTAACATCATTAAGGTAACCTAATGCTTTTGCATCATCTGGACCATTTTTTCTATTAAAAGCTTCCGCTGCCATCAAGTAAACATCAGGGAGCCTTATCAATCTGTAGTTAACTGGACTTGTTAAATCATTGTCAGGCAACCCTAATTCATCTTGTCTTTTGATATATTTATTGTTGTAGAAACCAGTGTGGCCTCCGCCTCCTACTGCATAAGAAATCTCAGCAGCATTAGGTTGTTCACTAATAAATTCATCTAAATTTAAAACAGTACCGTTTCTTCTTATGTCTCCTAATGCATAGGCTTCATACAAATCCTGTGTAGGTAGATTATAACTATTTCCATCACCGTAAACAGGTCCTTCGTATTGACGTATGCCTTGGAAACCAACAGCTGCAAAACCTTCAAGACAAACCAAACATCCGTATGATCCACCTTCTTGACCTGAATATTGAATTTCAAATACAGACTCAGAATTACCTTCCTGATTTACACTGAAAAGATCAGTATACTCTTCACTTGAAGTAGTTGTGATTAGGCTGTATGGCCCTTCATTAATCACTTGTTCTAAAACCTGAGAAGCTTCTTCAAATTTATCTTGATAAAGATAAACTCTACCTAATAGTGCTAGTGCAGCACCTTTGGTTACCTTGCCTTCCACTTCAACAGTCCAATCTAACACTTCAGAAGCTGCTATAAGATCTGCCTCTATTTGAGCATAAACTTCTGCCGATGGAGTTCTACCTATAGTTGTAACCTCATCAGCACCTAAAAACTTATCTACTATTAATGGGACATCTCCAAAATACTTAACCAATTGAAAGTAATAGTAAGCTCTTAAGAAATGTGCTTCACCAAATAAAACCTCTTTTCCAGGAAAATCTATATTATCCTTATTTATAAACAAATAGTTTGTTCTGGTAATTCCTGCATAATTAAACTGAAAAACACTTCTCAATTCATTATTAACTGCATTGTGATTCATAGCTTCTATCTCATGCAACCCTTGTGTATCGTTAACACTTTCACCACCGGCAATTGCATTATCAGAAGCAATTTCACCAATCCAAAGATTCAAATATGATGTTTGCATCAAATCATATGCTCCAACTAATGCTCTTTCATAGTCAGCTGGAGTGCTGAAATAAGAATCTGCATCTTGCGAGTACAAAGGCTCTAAATCGAGCTTATCATCGCAAGAATTTAAAACTATACTGCCCACTAGCAGTATAAAAAAACTAAATACTTTATTATATATTCTCATGATATCTATATTTAAAATTTAATATTAAAACCACCCATCAATGATTTTGCTTGCGGATATTGACCATAGTCAACTCCCCTAGCTAATGGATTAGCAGAACTAATATCCGGGTCAAATCCCATATATTTTGTTAATGTAAATGGATTAATTGAACCGATATAGATTCGCATGCTGGTCATATTCAAACTTTCGCAAAGGTTCTTAGGTAAATTATAGCCAACTTGAATATTTCTGACCCTAGCAAATGAACCATCTTCTACATAGAAATCCGAAAATTCATTATTTCTGGTTTGGCCAGTAGTCAATCGTGGATATTCGTTTGTAGAACCTGGACCTGTCCATCTATTTATATTGTAAGCCAGTTGATTGGCATATGGCTGTTGTCTCTCATAATTTCTTATAATCTCATTTCCAATTATGGAGGTCACACTAGCTGTTAAATCAAAGCCTTTATATTTTGCATTAATGTTCAATCCCATGATAAAATCAGGATTTGGAGAACCTATCATGGTTCTATCTGAATCATCACCAAAGCTTATTACACCGTCACCATTTTGATCGACATATTTTAAGTCTCCTGGCTGAGCACCTGGCTGCTGAACTGAACTTGACGCAATTTCCTCTGCAGTTTGCCAAACACCATCTGTTTCTAATCCTATAAAATATCCAATTGGAAATCCTTCTTCAAATCTAGTTGCTGTATTACCACCAACACCAAATTGAACTCCAGGAATAAAATCTGTACCTGCTGGTAATTGAGTAACTTCATTTCTTAGATAAGTGAAGTTATAATTAACATTGATGCTAAAGTCATCCAATGGTTTGAACTCATAATTCAAGTCAAATTCAATCCCTTGATTTTGTACAGTTCCTGCATTTACAAAGGGGGGAGCACTTCCGGCACCATAAGTACCTAAAATTGCTGAAGCTTGCGCTTGAATCAATAAATTCTCTGTATTTTTAAGGAAGTAGTTTGCTCCAATATCTACACTATTAAATAGAGACAAATCTAATCCAATGTTGGTTTGCTGCGTTGACTCCCATTGCAAACTTGGATTTGGTGCGATTCCGATTGCCACACCATTAACTATGGTATTGTCAAACACATATTGCGCTTCTCCACCTAAATTTGCTCTGTATACATAAGAAGCAATTCTGTCATTTCCTGACCAACCATGACTTACTCTTAATTTTGCAAATTCAATAGCATCAACATTATAAAAGCTTTCATCAGATATAACCCATGCACCAGAAAGTGATCCAAAATATCCAAATCTGTTATTTGGACCGAACCTAGTTGACCCATCTCTTCTAATCACACCAGAAAATAAATATCGCTTGCCGAAATCGTACTCTCCTCTTAAGAAAATTGAACTCAATCGATCAACATTCTGAGCTGAAGATACTTGATTCAAATAACCACTAACTGCTTGATTTGTAGAAATATCAGCCAGATCGAGTGAATTATTTGGGATATTAAAAGCAGTACCACTTAACGATTGAAAAGAAGTCTCGTTAAATGACACACCAACTGTTGATTTTACATTATGTAGGTCTGCAAAAGTATTCTCGTAATTTACAAATCCTTCGAAAAGATAATCAAGGTAAGTAGTTCTTGCTTCTGTTACATTCGCACCTCTTTCAAGAAGTAATCCACCAACTTCTTCACCAATTAAAGTCGTTTGTGGATCTAAATCTGCATTTAACGCACTGTTTTGGTTTTTTCCACTTCCATAAAAAACGAGTGGGTTAAATTGCTTATAATCAACTAACGAATAGGTATAGGCCACTCTACCGCTAGCTGACAAATTATCAAGGATATCATAAGTCAATTCTTGTTTACCTACAATTTTATTAACTCTGGAATTGTTGTAAGTATTTTCAATTTGCGCCACAGGATTAATAATATCTGCAACATTTATTAAGTAAGAATATCTCCCGTCAGTTCTAAGCGGTTCCGTTGGATAAGCATTTGTAGCATTGTAAAGAACTGATCCAATTCCACCTTGAGGAATGGCCTTACTATATTCGTTAGTATAAAGTAAAACATTTGTAAGTTTCAATTTCGGTAGAATCTCAGTAGTAAAATTCAACCTACCATTATATCTTTCGAAAAAGGCTTTACTGCCGCCAACTATGCCTTCTTGGCCAAAGTAAGAACCCCCTATATTATATGTAGTCTTTTCTGTACCACCACTAACACTAATATTATAATTCTGGATTGGGGCATCTCTAAAGACTAAATCTTGCCAATCTGTACCCTCTCCTAAGTTTGTATTATTAAAGGGAGGCGTTTGGTTGCCTGCAACAAATGCTTCATTCTTTAGTGTAGCATATTCAGTTGCATTCAATAAATCTAATTTTTTTGCAGTTCTCTGAACACCATAATAGCCGCTTAGATTTAAAGTTGGTTTTGCATTTTTCTTCCCTTTCTTAGTCTCAATGATAATCACACCGTTTGCTGCTCTTACCCCATAGATACCTGCAGTACCATCTTTCAAAACATTAATGGATTCAATATCATTTGGATTCAAAGCATTCAGTCCGTCTGCTTCATAAATAATACCATCAACTACTATAAGCGGTGAACTATTACCGTTGGTGGAAATACCTCTAATATTTATATTAGAAGAACCACCAGGAGCACCTGAATTCGTTGATACATTAACACCGGCTAACTGACCTTGGAGAGCCTGATCGACTCTTGGCACATTACGTTCTTCAATCTTGTCACCATCCACCTGTGCAGTTGCTCCAGTCAATTCCTTTTTTGAAGTGCTTCCATATCCAACCACAACAACTTCGTTTAAAGACTGCAAATCTGGACTCATCTGCACATCAATTACAGATCTTCCATTCACTGGCACCTCAACAGTGCTGTATCCAATAAAACTGAATCTTAGGGTTGCTTCAGGATCAACACTCAACTTAAAGTTACCATCGATATCAGTTGTAGTTCCAGCTGATGAACCCATTACCATAATGTTAACACCTGGCATACTATTATTTGATTCATCAGTAACCTTTCCTGACACTGTTCTTTCCTGCGCATAGGAAAAATAGCTAGTGAGTAATAACACTGCTATCAGTAAATAATGCTTCATAATTGTTTAATTTAGTTTCAATTTGTTTCCAAAAAGTGTTTTAGTTAGAACACGTAGTCAAATGACCATTATTTATAAAAGTATACAAATTATAGACATACATCATAAATACATCATCAGCTAAAAATCAATTGCTCAAAACCACATCAAATCAAACTGGAAAATAGTCTAAAAATAAAATAGAGCATCTTTTTAACCACTACAGATAGCTGGTTTTTTTCTACACTATTTTCACCCCAAATACTACAATCTTATCATATTTCACTAAATTGTAACCAATTAACATCAAGGAAATGAAAGAGAGGTTTAAGATACTATTCATAATTATTGGTCTATTTCTAGTAGCGAACTATAGTTATGGGCAATTCATTGGTTATCCATTTTACAAATATTATTCTAGTCAAGATTATCATGGGGGAATACAAAATTGGAAAATCACTCAAAGCCAAAATGGACTACTATATGTAGCTAATAATTTTGGATTATTGGAATTTGACGGCACCAATTGGAATAAGTATTCTTTAGAAAGCGGGACTAAATGTAGAGATGTATTTGTTGACACTGATGGCAAAATCTATATCGCAGCTCAAGGTGATTTTGGCTACTATATTCCAAATAATTTAGGCAAACTGACCTTTGTTAGTTTAGCTGACAGTATTCCGGGAGATAAAAGAAACTTTGATGAAGCATGGAGGGTTTTTAAAAAAAATGATCAACTCCTATTTTGCACTTTCGATGACATATTTGTTTTCAATAAATCAGGAAAATTGTTAAATATAGTTGATCCTGAAACCGATCCTGATAACTTTTTCTTGGTAAATCATCAACTTTACCTTAACCAGGCAGGAAAAGGTTTATCCGTCATGGAAAATGGAAGAGTAAAACCAGCAGATCTTGGTGGTTTCTTTAAAAACATGACCATTAGCGGGATTCTAGAAATTAGTAATAATCAATTGTTAATCAGCACACTAAAAAGCGGAGTGTTTTTAAAGACTGGCAATACCATTAGCACTTGGAACCAGCAAAATCAGTCCACTTTTCAAAACTCCAATATCAATCAAATGATCAGGTTAAAAAGTGGGAAAATTGCTATTGGGACTCAAAATGAAGGGCTATTTCTCTTAGACACAAAAGGAAATATTAAAATGCAGCTCAATAAAGGAAGAGGTATTGAAAATAGAACAGTCCTCTCCTTATATGAAGATATTCAAGGTAATTTATGGCTTGGGCATAACAATGGTATCTCGTCAGTGGCCTTGAATTCCCCTTTTGAACATGTTAATGAACAAACTGGGCTACCAGGAACTGGATATGATGCACTCTTATTAAGAGACACACTTTATCTAGGAACGAATAATGGATTGTATTTCAAAAATATTCAACATAAAAACTCCACCTTTCAAAAAGTGGAAAACACAACAGGTCAAGTTTATAATATCAAACACTTGCATAACTCCATTGTAATGGGTCATCATTCTGGGACTTTCGACATTAAAAATGGAGAAGCTCAAAAACTTGCCAACATATCTGGAACCTGGACGCTACTTGATTTAAGAAAGCATCCAAAATATGTACTACAAGGAAACTATAAAGGTTTGTCACTTTTTGAAAAAACTGAAAGAGGACTGGTGTTTCTATGGAAATTAGATGGTTTTGAAGAATCCTCTAGAGTGATGGAGGAAGATGAAGAAGGTAATATTTGGATGACTCATGGCTATAAAGGTGTTTATAAAATCAACTTATCCGAAGATTTAAAGTCTGTTCAATCAGAATATTATGGAAAAACAAAGGGGTTACCTTCTAAAGTACTGATTAATGTCTGGAGGTTAAATAGCCAACTTATTTTTTCGACAGAAAGCGGAATTTATGAATATGATAAAAAGAAAGACCGCTTTATTAGATCTTCATTCTTATCCGATCATTTCCCTGAAAGCGTACAAATAGTCAGTTTTGCAGAGGATGCACTAGGAAACATCTATTTTGTTAGTACTAATGAAACGGGAGTGTTAGAAAAAAGTACTAACGGCAATTATAAAAAACATACGGCTGTTTTCAATCAACTAAGAAATGTTTTAAATGATGATTTACACAACATTATAACTTTAGAAGCCAATAAGGTATTGTTTGCGGCTAAAGAAGGCTTTATCCATTTTGATAACTCTGTCCAAAAATTACAAGAAATAAATTACAGTGTAATATTCACTAAAATCAGCATATCCAATTCAAAAGAAGACTCTATCATTACCTACGGAAGACAAATGGATGGACAAAATGTCACGTTTGAGCAGGTTAATAAGAATATAAAAATCCCGTTTAGAGATAACTCTGTACGAATTGAATATAGTGCTCCATATATGAATGGTCAATTTCAAAACGAGTATCAATATTGGCTTGAAAATAATGAAGATGGTTACAGTGATTGGTCAATTAGAACTGCAAAGGAATATACTAATTTACCTGAGGGAGATTATGTGTTCCATGTTAGAGCGAAAAATATCCATGGGCAATTGAGCAATGTGGCTACTTACGAATTCACCATTTTGCCGCCTTGGTATCGCACACCATGGGCGTATGGACTTTATGTTTTTCTTGCATTGGTTACTTCAGTCTTAGTCTTCCTGATTTTCGAATTACGATACAAAAAGAAAACCGAAATTATAACGGAAGAGAAAGAAAAAGAAATTACAAGAATTGACAGTGAATTAAAAACCTCTGAACAAAAATTGGAACACTTGAAAAACGAGAAGCTAAAATCGGAAATTAAACTAAAAAACAAGGAATTAGCTACCTCAACTATGCATTTGATTAATAAAAATAGCTTTATAAACAGTATAAAAACAAACTTGAATAACATTTCCAAACGGAGTAAAAATCAAGAGGTAAAACATGAAATTAGCAGGGTAATTCACAATATTGATAAAAACATTTCAGCAGATGAAGATTGGGAACATTTCTCCATTCATTTTGACCAAGTGCATGGTGATTTCATCAAAAGATGGCAAAAAGACTATCCTGACCTAAGCCCCCAAGAAATGAAACTAAGTGCGTATTTACGAATGAACCTTAGCACTAAAGAAATAGCCAACTTATTGAACATTTCAGTTCGAGGCGTAGAAATCGCACGCTACAGGCTGCGAAAGAAGCTTGAATTGGAACGTTCGGATAATTTGCAGGAGTTTATATTGAAATACTGATGACCTACTATCATCAATTTTCTAGACAATAAAATCTATTCCAACTATATTCTCATATCAAGGAAAAAGCTTTTCATTCAAAAAATATATTTAACAAGTGATTTATTTGTTTTATAATTCATAATATATTTTTATTGTAAGTTCAACACAATTATGTTTTATGAAATACCTTCTTATTAGCATTCTATTTTTAGTAAATTTTGCATTATCAGCCCAAAACAGCCCCACCCCTTTGATTAATTCACAAGAATTATTAACCGAAGCAAATACGCTTTCTAATGAGGGTAAATACGAAGAAGCCATACCGTTATATTTAAAAATATCTGAAAGCGATACAAACTATGTTAAAATGCTATCAGAACTGATTTTTGCTTATAATAAAACTGATCAATTTGAAAAGGCTATAACTATAGGAGAAGAATATAAGAACTCTACTAACCCTTACAGGTTAGTGTTTTATAATCAATTAGGAACCGCTTACCTAGGGTTAGGTAAGAAAGAAAAAGCAATTAAAGAAATTGAAACAGCTTTAGAAAAATATCCTTATCAAATATCTCTTTATTTCAATTTGGGTAAGATTTACATGAAGGCTGAAATGTATGATGAAGCAGAGACTGTATTTAAGCAAGGTTTAAAAATAAACCCTTTTCATAGTAGCATTCATATACTTTTGGGGAATTTAATGACTTTAAAAGGATTCAAAACCAGAGCAGCATTGAGCTACTCAATGGGAATAGCCTTAAATCCATCAAACAATCAGGCCTTGGTAATTCTGAATGATTTATTTAAAAATTCACTTGAATTTCAAGGATCAATCGATGGGGGTTCCGAAACTGTATTTACAGAATTAGAGCTCATTATCAATAGCAATGCTGCCACTGACGATAAATTTAAAACGGACATCGTGCTAAGGGCACCAGTAGCTCAGCAAATGGAACTAATACTAGAATCCCTTTCTTATAAAGAAAATACGAATAACTTTTGGATGAATTTCTATGTCCCTCTTTATACATCTTATCAGAAAGAAGAAATGGAAAATTCTTTTATCCATTTCATTTTATCATCAACAAACAACAAAGATGTTAGCAAATGGATAAAGAAAAACGAAAAGGAATTGTCATCATTTTATGACTTTACAAATAATTACCTAAAGGAATTTAGAGAAATAAATCATGTTAAACGTGATGGTAAATCTGAAGAGTACCCATTTTGGTTTTATGACAGCAATCAGCTTTTTGCTATAGGAAAATATGAAGATGACTTGTATTTAGATGATTGGGTTTTTTACCATCCTAACGGTGAAGTAAAAATTGAAGGAGAGTTTAATAATAAAGGACAAAAACAGGGCGAATGGTTGTACTATTACGACAACGGAATTCTTGAAAAAATTGAAAATTATAGCCAGGATAGTATAGAAGGGGAAATAACTTTTTATGACGAAACTGGAATAATTTCTTCTAAAGTCTTCTATAAAAACAGTGAGCCCCATGGTAAAATTGAAACATACTACTCATGTGGAGCATTAAAAGAAACATGGAGCATCAAGAATGGAGAGAAACAAGGACAAGGTATTTACTTTAATAAAATAGGCGATAGTGTTGCAACCTATAATTACTTGGATAACAAGCTAACAAAGGACTATGTATCCTACTACTATGATGGTACAGTACAAAATAGTGTGAAATATAAAAATAATTTAGCTGAGGGTCCATTCCATGCTTATTACCAGAGCGGCCAATTGAAAACCGTAGGGACTTACAAAAATGACAAATATGATAGTTTATGGAAAGGCTATTATGAAAATGGAAAGCTTTCTTTTGAAGGTCTATATAAGGAAGGAGAAAAAATAGGGCATTGGAAATTTTTTCACGAAAGCGGAAAACTTGACACTGAAGAAGTCTATAACAACAATGATTATGACTATATAAATAAAACATACTCTTCCGAAGGTGTTTTAATGCAAGAATCATATTATAATGATGATAAGTTTGTAGGATATAAAAATTTTAATACAAAAGGAGAATTAATAAATGAAGCTTTCGATAAAAAAGGAAGCTTTGAATATATAGCATATTACCCAACTGGAGCAAAATATCAAGAAGGGACTTATAAAAATGGGGAGCTTGAAGATAAGTTTATTAATTACTATCAGAACGGGCAAAAAAATAGCGAAGGCACATATAGTAATGGGCTCTTGGAGGGAGAATTTATAGTCTTTCATGAAAACGGAAGTATTTCAAGAAAAAGCGACTTCGAAAATGGAATCGAAAACGGTTATAACATTAATTATTATGATAATGGAAATATTAAAAATGAAGGATGGATAATAGATGACCAACAACAGCAATTATGGAAGTTCTATGATAAAGATGGTTCTTTGGCTAATGATATATATTTCCTTAGTGGAGAACCTAATGGATATGAAAATCACTATGACAACAAAGAAAGAATCACTAAAAGATTTAAATATAAAAATGGATATCTCTTGGAAATAAATCAGTATGACACTTTAGGGAATAAATTTCACACCAATACATTTGAATTTGGGAATGGTGAATATATTTTGAAATATCATGATGGAAAAACCTATTATGAAACTGAAATTAGCTGTGGAGAAAACACCAAAGATATTGTATCTTATTACCCTTCTGGACAAAAATATATTCATAGCCCTATTAAAAATGGAAAGCTAAATGGGGAATATGTGGTTTATTATCCAAACGGAAATATTGAAGTAAAGGGTATGTATAATCACGGCTTACAAGAAGGTAAATGGTATTGGTATTATGAGGACGGGACATTAGAGTCTGAGGGGGTATATAAAAATGACAAAATAAATGGCTATTCTAAAGATTTTTACGAATCTGGTCAATTGCAATCCGTCTGCAATTATGTAGATGGTGAAAAAATTGGTAAATGTTCATTTTACACAGTAGATGGAGAGAAGTACTTAATTAAGGAATACGATAAATCAGGTATCATTTCTTTCTCAGGTTTTAACAAAGAAGGTGAATATAAAACAAATTCTTTCGATGGAACTGGTGAAATCATCACCTATTATCAAAACGGGCAGTTAGCGGTTGTCCAAACTTATGAAAACGGATATTTTAGTGGCAAAAAACTACGATTTTATCCTTCTGGGCAGTTAAAAAGTGAAGAATTAATAGAAAATGGCATTGCCAAAGGAACGGATAAAAACTACTACAAAGATGGTAGCATAAAACGTACAGTGAGATTTGAAAATGACTATGTGGAAGGAAAAGTCATAGAATATTATCAAAACGGCAACATAAAAGAAGAGATTGAATACTTAGGTGGAGAAAGAAATGGTTGGCGAATAGAATACAATGAAACAGGAGAAATTATTAACAAGACCTATTACAGAGATGGAACCATATACTAAACGCACCCATCATAAAATTTGTGGGTTTTTGATTCTGATTTTATTTCATGTTTTCAATTCACAAGGACAAGATTTAAATTCCCTGACGAATAAATTGAAGAAATCATATCCCAATGAGCAAGCTGTTTTTAATAAGATAGCACTTGATTTGGAAATTATAATGGAAAAAGGCAAGCCAGTTATTAAAGCAAAGAATTACGAAGAAATAATTCACCTAGGCGCCTATTCTAATCAATATACAACTAATAAGATATATACCAATTCATTTGAAACCATAAATGATATTGAGGCTTTCACGGAAGTCCCATACAAAAACAGGACTAAAACATTTAAGGTGGACGAATTTAAAGAATCATTCGATAAAAACTCTTCTGTATTTTATGATGACACCAAGGTATTGAACTTTATATTTCCAGGAATTCAATCGGGATCCAAAACTATTTTGGAATATACTAGAACCTTAAGCGAACCTCGCTTTGCTCCTGGGTTTTATTTTCAAAGTTATTTACCCATCGTGAATGCCACTTATACTATTGAAGTTGACAAGCAAATTGACGTTGAATTTGATCTCAGAAATACTGAAGGTCATGATTTAAAGATTTCAAAGGAAGAAAGTAGAAATAAAATAAAATACACATACAATGTAAAAAATATTAGTAAATACAAAATAGAAAATAACACCCCTGATGTTAAATACTTTATTCCTCATATAAATTTAAGAATCAACAGTTATGATAATGATAAAAATAAAACAGTAAACCTCCTATCGGGTCCAGAAGATCTTCATAAATGGTATAGAGGCTTTATTGAAGGCTTAAAAACTAACTATAGTGCAGAAATAGACAAATTAACGAACTCCATAATCAAGGATATTGATGATGAAAAAGAACAAGCTAAAGCAATTTTTTATTGGGTACAGCAAAACATTAAATATATAGCTTTTGAAGATGGCATGAGAGGCTTTATTCCTCACAACGGAGCTTATGTATGCAGTAAACGCTATGGTGATTGTAAAGATATGGCAAGTTTAGTGGTAAATATGCTACACCATGCTGGAATTGAGGCCTACTTCACTTGGGTAGGAACCAGAGATATACCTTATAACTATTCTGATTTTGCTACGCCTTCGGTAGATAATCATATGATCGCAACATATATTCATGATAATAACTACTATTACCTTGACGCTACAGCACAATTTTCTCCCTTTGAAATTCCATCATCTATGATTCAAGGCAAAGAAGTTTTGATCTCATTGGGAGATAACTATGAAATAAAAAAAGTGCCAGAAATCGATAAACAAGTTAGTTTAATAACTGACAGTATACGTTTCAGCTTGAAAAACGGAGTACTTGAAGGCAGTGGAAAAGTTAGTTTATCTGGTTTCGCAAGAGTTTTTAATAATTATAAACTTGATGTTACAAGTGAACAAGATAAAGAAGACTATCTTAAAAGATTTCTATCCAAAGGCAGCAATAAATTTCAATTAGAAGATTATAATATTAAACAGTTGAAAGATTTAGACCTTCCACTTTTAATAGATTACTCTTTCTCTGTACAGAACTATTACCAGGAAGTTGGTGATGAAATTTACCTAAACCTGAATCTTGAAAAGCCTTTTAATAATGATCAAATTGATGAAGATAGAACGCAGTCAATAGAAAATGAATATAAATTTATTCAAAGAAATGTAAATAGATTTACGATACCAGAGGATTACAAAGTAACATATTTACCTCAAGATCATGCTTTTGAAGGAGACTTATTTGGTTTTAGTATTAATTATACACAAAAAGACGATGAAGTAATACTATCATCAGAATACTATTTAGACTATTTATTAATGCAACCCGATCAATTTGAAAACTGGAATAATGCGATCAATAAATTAAGCGAAGCCTTTAGCGAAATTATTATTCTAAAAAAATAGCTCGGTAAGATGTCCTATCCATTTTTAACAACTTTATACTTATAATAATCAAAGAATGAGACACATATTTATACTAATCATCTTTTCTATTGCAAGTGTTGGCTTTTCTCAGCAATACCAACCTTATAATTGGGAAGACAAAAGGAATCCAGAAAAACTAAATAAAAATCAAAGCAATAGCGAAATTAGTATCTTAAATAAGCATCAATACCAATTTGTTTATGAAGATCAAAAGCTTGTGTTATATAGTACCGAGCATTCTATAGTTAAAGTCAACAATGATAAAGCAGTTTCATCAAATAATAGAATATACATTCCTTTGGAAAATACTATTGAAATAATGGATGTAAAGGCTAGAACATTAGGCCCTGATGGAAAAACAGTTGAATTAGACAAAAATGAAATTAAGGAAGTTGAAGACAAGGATGGAGGGAAAGGATATAAAATATTTGCAATTGAAGGAGCTGAAGTGGGTGATGAAATAGAATTTTTTCATACTCGAAAAATGAAGCCTTTAAACTTTGGAAGGGAATATGCCCAATTTAATAATCCTACAAATAAATTTCAGTTTACATTATCATGTCCTGCTAATCTACGCTACGATGTAAAGAGCTATAATGGGCTTCCCGAAATTGAGGTTACCAATACTGAAGATTACAATAAGTACAATATCACAGCCAAAAATATTCCTGAATTAACAAATGAGCCATTTTCAAATTATAATTCAGAAAGAATGAGAGTAGAGTTCATACTAGCATTTAATACATATGGTGATGGATCCAAAATATATACATGGGAAAAAATTGGTAAAAACACCTACTCAGCAATTACAGAAAGAGAGAAATCAGAAGAAAAAGCTGTTCGTAAGCTACTTAAGAAGTTGAATATGCCAACTACATCAAGTGAATATGAAAAAGCTGCATATATTGAAGATTATCTAAAGAAAAATTACTTCTACGAAGAAAATGCCGGACCAGAATCAAGTAAATTGGATTTTATCATTAAAAATAAATTCAGTAACAAATTAGGTCTTAGTAGGCTTACTGTAGCTCTACTTAATGAATTCAATTTGCAGTATGAGCTAGTGGTAACTCCTGATAGGTCAGTTATGGAAATAGATTTAGACTTTGAAACTTATAATTACCTATCTGATTATCTAATATATTTACCCAAGAGCAACAAATATTTAACCCCTCACGATATGTCAGTGAGGCTTGACATGGTACCTGCTCAACACACTGCTACGAATGCAATATTTATTAAGGAAACTAAGATCAGAGATTATGTCATCCCTGTGGTTGAAACACGGTATATTGAAGCCCCGTCAGCCGATTTAAATAGGGACGATATGGAAGTTGTAGTTGATTTTCAAGAAGACCTATCGGGTAACAAGATAAATTTAAAAAGAAAATTCACGGGATATCAATCTTCTTTTATTAAATCAATATTACCAATTATTGAAGAAAAACAAAAAGAAGAATTATTGAAAAATTTGGTAAAATTCATGACAACTGATGCTGATATTCAAACAATGGAATTTCAAGAATCTGAGTTTGATTATACAAATTGGACAACTCCCCTGGAAATTTCAAGTACTTTTACTTCTAAAGCATTTTTAGATAAAGCTGGCCCTACTTTACTATTGAAAGTAGGAGAATTGATTGGCCCACAATCTGAACTTTATCAGGAAGAAGATCGAAAATTAAAGGTTGTAAATGAATTTAATAGGAAATATGATAGAAAAATCACGATCAACCTCCCCCCTCAATACGAACCTCAAAACTTAGAAGATTTAAATATAGATGAAGTGGTGAAAAACATTGAAGGCAACGAAATATTTAAATTTAAGTCAACTTATGAAATAAATCAAAATCAATTAATCATTCAAATTGATGAATTTTATGAAAAGATACATTATCCAAAAGAAGAATTTGAAGCTTTCCAAAAAGTCATAAATGCCGCTGCTGATTTTAACAAAATAGTGCTGGTACTGAAAAAGAAATGAATTTGTATATAAGTAAGCCGGATTATACTACCCAGCTTACTTAAATTACTACTGCCCTAAAACAATCGCAAAAATCAATGGTGCAACAATAGTGGCATCTGATTCTACAATAAATTTAGGAGTATCAATATCTAATTTACCCCAAGTAATTTTCTCATTAGGTACTGCCCCTGAATAAGAACCATAACTAGTAGTAGAGTCGGAAATTTGACAGAAATAGCTCCAAAAGGGAACGTCAGTATATTCTAAATCTTGATATAGCATTGGAACCACACAGATTGGGAAATCTCCAGCTATACCCCCTCCTATTTGGAAAAAACCTACACCCTCAGTACCTGCGTTATTTTTATACCAATCAGCTAAGAAAGTCATATATTCAATTCCTGACTTCATGGTGGATGGTTTTAACTCTCCTTTTACGCAATAGCTGGCGAAAATATTCCCCATTGTACTGTCCTCCCAGCCTGGAACTATAATTGGCAAGTTCTTCTCTGCAGCAGCCAACATCCAACTGTTTTTAGGGTCAATCTCGTAGTATTGCTCTAATACACCTGACCTAATTAATTTATACATGAATTCATGCGGAAAATATCGTTCTCCATTTTCTTCAGCTTCTTTCCAGATTTCAAAAATATGCTGTTGCAATCTTCTGAAAGCTTCTTCTTCTGGAATACAAGTATCTGTTACTCTATTCAGTCCCTTTTCTAACAAATCCCATTCTTGCTGTGGTGTTAGATCTCTGTAGTTAGGCACTCTTTCATAATGACTATGCGCTACCAAATTCATTAAATCTTCTTCAAGATTGGCTCCAGTACAACTTATGATCTGCACCTTATCTTGTCGGATCATTTCAGCAAAGGAAATACCAAGCTCTGCAGTAGACATCGCACCAGCTAGTGATACTAACATCTTTTTGCCAGATTCTACATGACTTTTGTAAGCATCTGCAGCATCAATAAGTGCAGCAGCATTAAAATGGCGATAGTTATGTTTTAAAAATTCTGTAATCTTCATATTAAATTATTTGTGGTAAAAATAATGAAAAATGGTGAGTAGACCGTCAGGAAAATTTAATATTCAGAAAGTTTCCAGAATTGCATTGATATTTTTCTTGAGCAGGGCTTTTACAGGTAATTGCTTCATTTTCGCTACTAAAATCGAACCATAAGTATTGGTCAGTAGCATCCCTACCATATCATTGACATTAGAACTCTTGGTTATCTCAGTTTGAAAAATGGCTTCCAACAAATACTTCTCTAATAATTTATCAAAAGCCAAGACTTCCATCTGTTTAATATCTTCGAAATTAGGAAATAGAAGGTACTTTTCGGCTTTCTTAATGCTTATAGGCTTTAATACTTTAGACGAAGCCGCATGATATTTTATTAAATGCAGAATCATGGAATCATATCTTTCACATAAATCTCCATATCGATCATAAATATATTTTACGGCTTTTATTCCATTCAGGTCTTGTTTCAGCAAGCTTACACTTATCTCAAAAGACCAAACACGCATAAAATAAAGTAACAAATCTTCCTTCTGGGGGAAATATCGAAAAAAGGTTACTTTAGAAATATTAGCTTCCTTACAAATATCAATTACATGAATATCATTAAAATTCTTTTTCAAAAGCATTTCTTTAGCAAGACTCAAAATCAACATCTTCAATTTTGCTGCCTTTCTTTCCCTCAAGCTAAGCTCCTCTGTAAGCATTAATTAATATTAAATTTTAATAATTGTGAATTCTACTCTGCGGTTCAGTTTTCGTGTAGCTTCAGATTTATTACTAGCTATAGGGCGTGCTCCTCCATATCCCTTACTTTGCAATCGTTTGGGATTTATGCCTTTTTCTACCAAATATTCTTTAATTTTATCTGATCGCTTTTGTGATAGTTCAATGTTTAATTTAGCACTTCCAGTATTGTCTGTATGGCCAGCTAATTCAATTTCAACAGTTGGATTTTTCTTTAGCATAGTATACACTCGATCTAGTTCTTCAAAAGAACCATCTTTAATTTCAGATGTCCCTCTTTTAAACAACACACTCTTTAATTGAATAGTAGTCCCCTCTTTCAAACTCAACAGCTCCAGCTTCACAGTTGAATTATCTTCAATACTGTCTGTTTTAATGGTTTGCTTATCATCTAAATAACCCTCAACTGAAATATCAATAGTATAGATGGAGTCTTTGAAAAGCTTAGTCTGATAAGATGATGTTTTTCCCATTACAATTTCGGAATAAGAACTTTTGCTCATTTCATTTACTCCTTTAATAAGCAACTGGGGTGTTAATGTATTTCCGCTAAAACCATCGACTACTTCAAATTTGACTTTTATTTTTTCTCTAGTCTTAGATGTGTTACTATTATTTTTAAACGGCAAAACAGATTGTGATGAAGCGGTCATGCTTTTTTCAATTTCAGGCTCTATATCCACTTCATTTGGAGTTTTGGTCATTAAGATATTACCCAACCCAATACTGTTAACTGTATTCACTAAAAGAGCCTTATCAGTTTCTTCTATTAACCTAAAATACCAATCCGCTCCTTCCGTATTAACATTTTCTAAATTTTTAACTTTTGACCAAGTTGTCCATGTAGCATCCTGTCTTTTACTATAAAAAACATCCCTACTTCCTTTTCCACCTCTTCCGTTTGAACTGAAAAATAAAGTTTTGTTGTCTTTAGCTAAATACGGAGTTAGTTCTTGTGCTTCAGTGTTTATATCTACTCCTAAATTCCTTAGTTCAGTCCATTCATCGATGGATTTCCTGAATGTATAATAAATATCCTCATTACCTCTGGTGCCAAAACTTTCCAGACTTAAAACCATGATTTTACCATCCTTGCTCAGGCTGCCGGATAAATGATCTGATTTATTCTTAAAGTATGGTATATCAATTGGCTGAGGTTCGCTCCAGTTCTCTCCAATCTTTCTTGAATAAGACACTCCTCCCTTTCTGGGGCTTTTATAATTCCCCACAACATACATAATATTTCCATCTGGGGTGATGCCAATGACTGCATTAAAGTTGGTGTTGTTTACAGGCCCTGGCAATCGCTTAGCGGAATTCCAAACACCATTTTGTGACTCAGCGTACCAAATATCGCCAAGATCTCTTTCCCCTCCTTTATTTTCAGGATGATTCTTTTTCGTAAAATATATAGTGATACCATCTGGACTTATGACCGGTGAAATATCATCATAAATGCTTTCAAGTGAATCTATAAGAACTGGCTTGTCTTGAGAAACACCTTCTAGTGTTAGAAAAAATGATATGAATACAAATAATATAACTCTCATTATTTAATAATTAAGCACTTACAAGTTATTGTAAATCATAAAACATTACAATTATCAATCTATAAAAATATTACCTCTTATCTTCATCAGATTAAACAAAAAAACAACTGTATTAACTTTTCAAAGTACTAATCTACTACAATTAAATATATTAACTAATAAAACAACAAACATTAAACCAATCTTTAGCAATTGTTTATCAAACAGTTACAGTCCTAATTCTGAAATATAAATGAAAAAAGAAGTTAAGCAGAAAATGTTAAAATCTCAAAACCAAATATAAAAATGTTTCAATAACTTGGCAATTATTACATCCAAATTTAAATGGCTATATGAGCTCTGAATTCAATTGTATTTAGTTTATGATTTTTCATGATAAATCAATAACGGATGGGTACTTAAATACGAAACTTCTGTAGACACACTATTGCCAATGAGCTTTTCCAAAAAGTTTCTTTTTCTTTTCAGGAGTACTAGCAAATCACCATTTTGCTCAAGTACGAATTCTTCTATACCACTACTGATATCCTTTTTATACTCCTTTAAATAATAACTTATTTTTTCGTATCCTAAAAAACTAGATAACTCTTCCTTAAACTCCTGATAGCTCTTTTCATTCATTTTGTTTTTGGAGTGGCTAACATGTACAAAGCGGATTCTGCTTCGGAAACTATAAATAAAGCTCACCAATTTTTGCATGATAATTTTATCCTTTTCTGAATAATCAGATGCGTAAACGACAGAATTCCACCCTTTGAACTCAGCTTCTAATGGAACAGTTAAAACTGGTGTAACGCTGTTTTCAACTGTTCTAATAGTACGACTACCAATAATTGTTCGTCTGCTATATCCATTCCCTTGTGTTCCCATCACAATTAGATCGTAATCATTTTCATTGGCATATTTACTAATAGAATTGTTTACATCTCCAATTGATAGTACAACATCACATTCAAAGCCATACTCCTTTTCAATCTCATCAGCCAAATTGTAAAGCTTTTCTTTGGCATGATCCTTTAAATCATTGAAATCGGATTTTTCGCCATCCAAAGCATGTAAAAATTCTTTCTCAGAAAAGATATGGATAAGCGTCATGCTTCCCTTTCTAACCTGCAATATTCTAGCCGCATATTCAAGGGCATTTAAAGAATAGGTTGAAAAATCTATAGGGCACAAAAATTTATCCATAACAAACTTTATTTTATGTTCAATTTAAAAAAAATAAATATTATTTATACTTACTAACATATTTATTTCCTGAAAAATAAAACCTCCAGGGCAATAAGGCATCTTCTTCAGCATAATCTATCCCTATTCGAGTAGTTTTAATAATCTCTGCGGCATCAATATCACTATCAGCTAAATAAATTACATTACTATTCACTAAATCAACCCCATTTAAGGATTTATCTATACCTAATGCCTGACATAATTTACCGGGTCCTGCATAGATTTTTGGTCGATTAGATTTTGAATTTCTTCGTTCAAGCATTTTCTCAATACCCTCTACAGGCTCAACGGAACGTATCAACACTGCATCTGCTTTACCTTTGACGTTGGATACCACATTAAAAAGATGATGGATTCCATAACATAAATAAATATAGGCAGTTCCTCCCTCTTCATACATTGTTGCTGTTCTGTTTGTAAACCTACCCATGTGCGCATGACATGCCTTATCATTCTCACCAGAATATGCCTCTGTTTCTGTTATTATCGCTTCGCAATACACACCATTAATATTAGTACAAATTAGCTTACCTAATAAGCGTTGAGCTAGTTCTACAACATTTGAATTTAAAAATAATGACCTCTCTAACCTTTTTTTTGCAACTTTCATTAAGAAAAGTAGTTTTAGTTGGCTAAATAGCAATTTAATTAAACTAAAACACAAATCATTATGAAAAAATCAATTTTACTTTTTGGTTTATCTATTTTATTAATAGGTACGCTTGAGCTAAAAGCTCAAATTGAAATACCTCAGCCTTCACCGAAGGCTAAAGTTGAGACTACAGTAGGATTAACTGATGTTGCAATCAGCTACTTTAGACCCAGCGTAAAAGGTCGTCAAATTTTTGGAGAAGGAAATGATTATTTACAACCTTACGGAGTTTTATGGAGAGCTGGTGCTAATAGTGGAACTGTACTAAACATCAATACAGAAGCAGTTATAGCAGGCACTAAAGTGGAACCAGGTGAATATTTAATATTCATGACGCCAGGCGAAAATGAGTGGGAATTCAAGTTGTACAGTGACCTTTCATTAGGTGGAAATGTTGGGAATTATGATGAGTCTAAAGAAGTATTGTCTATAATTCAAGAAGTTGAAAAATTAGATGAAACTGTAGAAACCTTAACTTATCAAATCTCAGATATCAATGCTGACAATAAAAAAGCTAACATCCATTTCCGATGGGAAAATGTAAGCTTAAAAGTTCCTTTCGAAGTAAGTTATGATGACTTGGTAATGGCGCAAATTGAGCAACACACCAAAGTGAATCCAAGAAACTTGATTACTGCTGCAAATTACTACTATACTAATGACAGAGATTTAAATCAAGCCTTGAAATGGATTGACTCCTATTTGGCTGAAGGAAATAATAGTGCTCAGTTTTGGAACCTTCATCTAAAAGCTCAAATTTTAGCTAAAATGGGTAATAAGAAGGAAGCTAAAAAAGTAGCAGAAAAATCAATTGAGTTAGCAAAACAAAATAGTTCAGGAGATTTCGGATACGTAAAAAGAAATCAGGATTTAATTGACTCTTTGTAAAAAATCATTGAAGCCGGTTGTGATAATCTCATAACTGGCTTTTATTCTTCAAATCTTGAAAGATCTAAAATTTTCACCTCCGCCTTTCTAGATTTATCCTCACTGCCCTTTAAAATACCAAACCCTCTTGCTGCTAAGCGGTCAGACTCAATTCCATTTTCTTTAAAAAACTTCAATACAGATTGAGCTCTTCTATTGGAAAGCTCATAATTATATTTAGGATTACCATCTGACGATGCGAATGCAGAAATTTGCACACCAAGATTTTGATGAGATTTCAGGAAATTAGCCATTTCAATTAACTTTTGATCATGACTTTCATCTATCTCACTGGAATTAACCTCAAAATAAACCTGATAGGCAGAAATGTTGAGAACTGAGTCTATTAATCTTTTAACCTCTAATTGCTCATCAGTTATGAAATCATTATCTCTTTCTTTTAACTTAGAAATTCTATCTTTTGCAGTTTTTTCCAAGTTGCCTACATGCGTTACCATATAAATATCCGTAAAACCTAAACCTTCTTCTCTAACAGATGCCAAATACCCTCTTTCACCATCTGCTGTTGGATGGAAATACACCTCATCATCTACCGTATTAACAGGATAGCCCAAATTCTCAGGTTTATTCCATTTTTCAGTTTTACCATTGTAGGTAGTTGTAAAAACATCAAAGCCTCCAAAACCTTTATGTCCTTTACTACTGAAATATAGTGTAACCCCATCTTTTGCCATATAAGGTCCATCTTCATCAGCTCTGGTATTAATTTCTGGCCCCATGTTAAAGGGTCTTTTCCATTGGCCGTCCTCTATATAGCATCCATAGATATCAAAGCCGCCATAGCCTCCTGGCCTATTCGAGGCAAACATCATAAATTCATTATCATCTGACACCCAAATTGATTGCTCTGCAAATCCTTGTGAATTTATTCTGCCTTCCAATGGAACTGGTTTAGTCCATTCTTCCTGCTCATTCTCAGTACTATAAAATATATCACCATTCCCCTCATCAGAATAAATATACAATGTCTTTCCATCACTACTTAAGAACAAATTAGAATCGTGGTATAAGGTATTTATATTTTGACCGATATTTTTTGCTTTACTCCAAGTCACTCCTTGTCTTTTCGAGATATAAATGTCCTCAAAATAAAAATTGTCATTGTCAACATTTTCGTTAGTATTGCCCTCTTGCCTTCTGGAAGTAAATATCATTACTGTTTCATCTTCATTTAAAACTGGGGCATAATCAGGCCAGGTGGAATTAACATTTTCACTTACATTTTCAATAGTGTATGAAGAAGGCATACCAATAATCTCCTTTGCATTTTGGCATTCCTCAATTCTATCATTTACTTCATAAACTGAGGTTTTATCACGCCCCCTGTAACTCCTGTCAGATCTCAGTTTGTCTTTGTAGGCTAAAAAGTATTTTAATGCTTTTTCAAATTCTAAACCATATTGATACCCTCTCCCTAACAAATAATCGATATTAAACCGGTATTTAGGATCTAATCTTTTTACTCGTTCAAAATATTTAGTGGAATAATCTCTGTTTACGGTTTCTAAATATAGCACACCAGCCATATAATTTGCCCTAATATTCATGGTGTCCGCCTCAGCAGCCTGGATATAAATATCTTTTGCGATCTCAATCGCATCCTTTGCTTCTGCATATACCTGATCTGCTTGCTCCAGATAGATTTTGGCTAATTCAGGATCTTGAGCTATCAACTTGACACTCAAAAATATAAACAAAAAGCATAAAACTATTTTACCGTACAACTTCATATAGATTAGAAAAATACAACTACCAAGGGAAACCTCCAAATATATTGAAATATTAGATGGTTAAACTGATAATAATTATAAATTCGATTGAATAGGTTTCTGATTAGTTTAATGACTTCTAGTTATGTATAATTAGAGCCATATTACACCATGATCTACCCATTTCATGTTTCAATTAGAAATATTTGAAGATGATTCTGCTTATAACAACATTGCTATTACTTAGGTCCTACTTACTTTTTGTTTTTAACATACTGAAACAGTAATCCTGTTAAAATCACAATTCCGCAACCTAACAAGTTAAACCAGAGGTAAGCCATATCGCTGAAAAAATAAAAATACAATACCACTATCTGGGCGACTAAAGCTCCAATAAATACTGCATTTCCTTTTATATATTTGATGAAAAACCCTGATAAGAAAATACCAAGTATGGTACCATAAAATATTGATCCTAAAATATTTACAGCTTGAATGAGATTATCTAGTAAGCCCGCAAAGGTGGCGAAAAATACGGCTACCAGCCCCCAGAAAAGAGTGAATAGCTTAGATGCTATTAGATAATGTTTTTCACTTCCTTTTTGATAAATATTTCGCTTATAAATGTCAATGATACTAGTGGAAGCCAAGGCATTTAATTCTGAAGCAGTTGAAGACATGGCTGCAGAAAAAATCACCGCTAACAATAGCCCTATAATTCCTTTAGGCAAGTTTTCCATTACAAAAGTGATGAAAACATAATCAGTATCAGTGGTTTCTAGATCCTCATTTGTAGCTTTAATTATCCCTTTTGCTTCATCCCTTAATTGATCCTCTTGATCGTGAATGCTTGAAATCTTTTGCTTTAAGTCCTCCACTTCTTCTCCTTCAGCAGTGGATAATAAATGAACTTGCTTCCTCTTTTCTTCAAACAAATCAGAATATTGCTGTTCTACTGCTTGATACTTTTCTTTTTGTTCATCATTCAAATAAACTTCATCCTTAGCTGCCTCATTGAAAAAGACAGGCGCTTGATTAAATTGATAAAAAACAAAAACTAAAGCTCCAATAAACAGGATAATAAACTGCATGGGTATTTTCAGAAGTCCATTAAACATTAAACCCAAGCGACTTTCTGTTAGGGACTTTCCAGATAAATATCGAGCTACTTGTGATTGGTCGGTACCAAAATAAGATAAAGCCACAAATAATCCTCCCAAGAGACCTGTCCATAAAGTATAGCGGTTTTCGAGATCAACTTCTGTATTAATCAATTCTAATTTACCTAAATGCCCCGCTAACTTTGTTGCCTCCACTATTCCTATATCCTCTGGAAGCAGTTTCACTACAAAAAGCCCAGCAATTATCATCCCTCCCATCATGATAATCATCTGATGCTTTTGGGTTTGACTTACTGCTTTGGTACCTCCACTCACCGTATAAATAATAACCAAAGAGCCAATAATAACTGTAGTATAAACCAATGGCCAGCCTAAAATAGAAGAAAGAATTATAGCGGGAGCATAAATAGTGATTCCTGCAGCCAATCCTCTTTGAATAAGAAATAGAAATGCTCCCAAAATCCGTGTTTTTAAATCAAAACGAGATTCCAAGTATTCATAAGCCGTATAAACTTTTAATTTATAATAGATCGGTAAAACCCAGACACTCAGGATAATCATAGCTATGGGCAAACCAAAATAAAACTGTATAAAACCCATTCCACTTTCGTAAGCCTGACCTGGTGTGGACAAAAATGTGATAGCACTGGCTTGGGTAGCCATGATGGACAGACCAATAGTCCACCATTTCATGCTGTTATCTCCTTTCAAATAGGATTCAATGTTTTTACTGCCTCTGGTTTTATAGACACCATAGCTTACAATCATTATCAGTGTTCCGAAAAGGACAATCCAATCTAAAGCGCTCATTTAAAATATTGGGTTATGGCGTAAAAAATACCTATCAAGCTGACTAGTACGATAATCAATAACCAGTAGAAATTCTTCCACTTGCCTAATACGGGCGGATTATTATTTTCCAAATCTGAATCGTTTTCCATTAGCGGAAATTAGAGGGATTTTTTGAAATAAAAAAATGGGATTTGGTGAGCGGTGCGTTGTAGTGCTAAAAGATTGAAGCAATCCTATCTCTCTTGCATGATTTTTGCCTCCCAAGGTCTTAATCTTCTGCTTGCATTAGGTTCAGGGTAATTGTTCATTTCCAAACATACATTCTCAGGTATTTCAAATTCTACATCATGATGATGTTCTGAGAAATTAAGTAAAACCCAATAAGTCCTTTGATCATCCGACCGTTTAAATAAAAAGAGCTCGGGATGTTCAATTTGAAAACATTCATAATCTCCATAAACTAAAGTTGGATTATCTTTTCTGTACTTCACCATTTTTCGGTAGTAGTTTAAAACGGAATGCTTTTCATTTTCCTGCTTTTCTACATTAATTCTCTCAAAATTATCATTGGGTCGTAACCAAGCTTGTCCTTCCGAGAAGCCTCCATTATTAGCATTATTCCATTGAAATGGAGTTCGAGCATTATCTCTACTTTGCTGATGAACAAGCCTCATAAAACTCTCAGAATCAACACCTTTTTGCATGGCATCTTTCCAACTGTTTAAAGTCTCTATATCCCGATATTCTTCAATGGACTCATAAGCAACATTGGTCATGCCTATTTCATCTCCTTGAAATATGTAGGGCGTTCCTCGCATACTAAGTAATAAAGTAGAAAGCAGTTTTGCTGATTCTTGCCAATAGAGACCATCATTGCCGAATCGAGACACAATACGTGGGAAATCATGATTACCCAAAAAGATACTTCCCCAGCCTTTTCCAGTCAGTTTTTTATCCCATGCATTGAATACTTTTTTCATATCCACTAAATTGTACGGAATGGGATCATACTTTCCACCTGGCCCATTATCTATGTACATATGACCAAAATGGAAAACCATATGGAGTTCGTTTCTATCCTCTCCCACATAATCCAGTGCGTTATCTAAAGTGATTCCAGGGCCTTCCCCCACGGTCATACAATCGTAATGTTGTAGAACTTCCTGATTCATTTCTCTTAAATATTCATGCACCTTAGGGCCATTGGCATAATATTTTGAAATGATTTCAGTAAAAATATTGCTATCAGTATCAGGAAGTCCTGGGAGTTTGGAAATCAAACTGACAACATCCATTCTAAATCCATCTATGCCTTTTTTAAACCAAAAATGCATGATATCATAAATTTCTTGTCGCACTTTTGGGTTTTCCCAGTTCAGATCAGGCTGTTTTTTGGAGAATAAATGAAGATAGTGCGATTGGGTCTTTTCGTCATAATCCCAAGCATTACCTGAGAAGAAGGAAGGCCAATTATTCGGTAACTTATCCTTCTCTCCTTTTCGCCAGATATAATAGTCCCGATACGGATTATCTTCACTTTCAGAGGAAGCTTTAAACCACCTGTGCTCATCGGAAGTATGATTAGGCACTATATCCATAATCAATTTCATTCCTCTTTGATGAATGCCCTCTAAAAGGAGATCGAAATCTGACATATTTCCAAAATCTGTCATGATTTGACGATAATCACTTACATCATAGCCATTATCATCATTTGGGGATTGATAAATGGGACAGAGCCAAATCACATCTACCCCAATAGACTGAATATAGTCTAATTTACTGATAATTCCAGGTAAATCTCCTACCCCGTCTCCATTGCTGTCTTTAAAACTTCTAGGATATATTTGATATACTATCGCTTCTTTCCACCAAGTCATTTTAATTAAGAATTTTTGAATTACGAATGATCAATTATGAATTACGAATTTCATCTTACCAGAACCAGATTACAATTACCGCTGTCACTACTAACAATAGAATGGAAAGGATTCGGTAATTTTTGAACCATGGTAATCCTTCTAATTCTTTGGTTTCGGCTCTGAATATTTTAATTGACCAAACCATATCGTCTACCTTTTCTTCTGCTGGTGGTGCGGTCGTTAAACTAACCAGCATTTGAATAAGTATTACCGCTAACATTAAGAGCGGTGCTTTATGTAAAAAATGAATCTCGTTTAAAGCTGGTACCCAATCAAATACACTTGACAAAATGATAAATATGGCAAGTATAAATCCTCCCGAAAGACCAGCAATTGCACCATGCCCATTTGCTCTTTTCCAGAATAAACCCATTACGAATACGGCTACAATCGGTGGTGCAATTAACCCCAGTATAATTTGCAAGTAATCAAAAAGGGAACCAAATCGATCGATTTGTGGAGCCCAAGCGGCTGCCAATAATACGAGAACCAATGTTGCAATTTGTCCTGTTCTAACCAATTGTTTGCTCGTCATATCAGGCTTAATGGCTTTTACAAAATCCATTGTGATTAAGGTAGAAGACGAATTTAAGGTAGCACTTATGCTAGAAGACATTGCTGCCAAAAGACCTGCAATCACAATCCCTAACAAGCCAGTCGGTAAAAGACTATAGATCAATAAGGGATAAGTCATATTAGGACAATCTGCTAAATCTGTACAGAGCACCTCGCCTGCCTCGGTTTTCATATGATAGTTCAATGCACTAATGTCCATTCCAGAGAATATTACAATTGCAATGACACCAGGAATCACCATGAAAAAGAGAACAGGTAATTTTAGTAATCCTGCAAAAATAGCGCCCCAGCGGCCATGATTTATATCTTTCGCACTAAGAACACGCTGTACCATAAACTGATTATTGGCCCAAAAATAAAAGCCCAAAAGTGGGACACCAAATAACAAACCCGTCCATGGCATGTATTCACTCTCTAACGGTCTGACTAAACTTAATATTTCATCAGGACCTTTACCTTGAGGTTGCAGACTTTCCAGACCCGCCATCATACCTGACCAACCACCTACCTCAGAAAAACAGAAATAAGTTAAAACCATAGAGCTTGCAAACAGTAATAAAGCCTGAATTACCTCTGTGTGCACCACTGAAGATAATCCTCCAGGAATGGTATAAGCAGCAGCTGCACCAGCTAAAATCAAAATAATGATGGTTGAATCTAATTCTGGGAAAATGATTTTCAATATTAAATTACCAGCATATAAACCTGAGGCCGTGTCAATTATGACATTTCCAATGATAGTAATAGTGGAAAAGTAGTAACGTGAGCGACTATCATACCTTCTTTCCAAAAACTCTGGCATGGTATAAACCTTGGAACGTAAATAGAATGGAAGAAAAAAGATGGCAAAAAAGACCAATACAACCGCTGCCATCCATTCATAATTATAAACAGCAAGGTTGGTGTTGTAAGCTTCTGAAGTGAGCCCAATCAAAGTATTGCTTCCAATATTGGCAGCAAAAAGTGAAATCCCCACTATGGGCCAAATCATATTCCTACCTGCTAAAAAATAATCTTCCGAAGTTTTTTGTTTACCCTTCTTGATCCCATACCAAATGATTCCGACAAGGTAAATAATGATAATTCCCCCATCAATTGGGCTTAAACCAATTTCATTCATCCTTCAATAGTTTAGTTTATACTTTATTTCATAGTTTAAAATATCAAAAGTTTAAAAAATTTGAACTTCTCTATTCAGTAAAAAAAAATCAGTCAACTTTCATAGCTTCCTTTTCATCAAGTATTTTCTTCATTGCAACCGCCACACCATTCGTCCATCCAAAGCCATCTTGTAATGGATACTCTCCTCCCCCTGCTTGCAAACTAGTATCTGCAACATTATACTTTTCCATCATTTTGCCAGTCTGCTCATAAATCTTTTCATTCAAGCTCAACCATCTATCCATTACATCCAAACCCAGATCATGCTCACCATAATTAAATAAAGCCTTAATTCCAATCCATTGCAATGGTGCCCATGCATTAGGGAAATCCCATTGTTGACCACTTTCAATAGTAGTACTTACAAAACCACCATCCAATAAAAGGCTGTCAGCCATTTGTTTAATAACCATCCTAGCTTTGTCTTTAGGAGCTATTTTTGCAAAAAGGGGATATGCCGTTGCCATGCTCAATATCTTGGTATGATGATTATTCTTAAAATTGAAATCAGCATACCGCTGATGCTTTTCATCCCAAAGAAGACTATTGATTGCATTTTTCCGCAGGTCCGCTTTTTCTAAAAATAGGTCTGCACTATCTAATTGTTCATTCCAGTTATAAGCTTGTGCAATTTTGATCTCAAGAAAATATAAGAGCACATTCAAATCAATAGGAATGATGTCAATGGTCTGAATAGTTTTCATTTCTTGGGGGTTTTCAAACCATCTACTGGAATAATCCCATCCAGATTCAGCTCCAGCTCTAAGGTTCCTATAAGCTTTTTCTTTCGCTAAGTTATTCTCTTTTACCAACTCAAAATCTTCCTTAAATGATTCAGGTCTTGCTTTGGCATATTCATCGTAATATCGGTTTAAAACTATATTATCTTCCAATAAAACGACCCTTTTTACTTCAGGATTAGCTTCCGTTAATTTTTTACTACCCTGCATCCAAAACTGATATTCCTTAACCATTTGCGGCAGATAAGAAGTAAATTTTGATCGATTATTGGAGGTTATTTCATCCACCATCAATGCAAAAAAAGGTGGTTGACTTCTGCCTGTATAGTAAGCCCTATTTCCATTTGGGATAAAGCCCAGTTGATCAATTAGGAAAGCAAAATTATCTATCATAGAAATGGCTAAGTCATTTTTACCCGAAGCTTTGAGTCCAAGCATGGTAAAATATGAATCCCAGTAATAAATCTCCCGAAAACGACCACCAGGCACCACATAAGGATATGGCAAGGGAATTAAAGAAGTGCTTTGAATCGTATCTTTTGGTCTAGTCAATACTGGCCATAGGCTTTCGATATGTTCGTACATATCTTTTTTTTCATCAGATTCAAAATCTGTTTTAGGATTTTCGGGCAGCTCAAAATGCTGTAAAACAAATTCTTCTAGGTCAAACCCCTTTTTATTCTTTTCTGCCCTATAGCTTGTTTGGATTTTCATTAAACCAATCTTTGGTTTACAATCAACGAATGTCTTGGAATCTTCAAAAACACCGGATAGCTGTACATCTTTAAACAACTCAGAATCATAAAACTCTTGAAAATCTTCTAGTTGATTTTCGCTGTGAATCTTTTTATCTTCAGTTATTTCATAGCAAGAGGTTGCTAGCAAAAATAAGCATATGAAGGAATAGGTACTGCAATTTAAAAATAGCTTTTTCATTTCAGTTCTCTGCGATTACCTTGTTATTTCTGAATTCTAAATTTTCCCTTATCCACTCTCCTACTTTTTGACCTTGCCAAACTCCTTCTTCTATAGCTCTTCTGTAATGAATCCCTCCATATAATCTACTAATAGCGGCTTCCTGAGAAGCTTCCATAAAAGATTTGAATTCTCTGGTGGGGAGCCCATACTTGACTTCTGTACTATCTAAAAAACTAAAATTATCACCATATACATCGGTTAAGGCATTAGCAGCTGCAGTAGAGATAACACTATGTCCACTGGTGTATTCAGGAAATGGTGGAGTTTGTAAAGTTGGCGTCCAGTCATCATCAATTTTCCTATTAATTATGGTTTCCGGTCTAATCAGGTTAGAGCGATATTTTTCATCCCAGCATGCAATAAAACCATCAGCCAAGGCAATAGATGTTTTTGTATAAGCATAGCTACTTTTCATTAAATCAGCTTCATCTAAAACAGAAGCAATTTTAGCGATTCCCATCCAATGCCCTCCTGGGGTTATTTTTTTTGTAGCAAACATCACATGTCCTGTAATATTCATTACATAAGGATTACAGTCCCAGAATGAGGCAATTTCCTTTTTTTCCTTATCCACACCTTTTACTACCTCATAAACCTCCATCATTTCTTGGTAAAAAGGGCTATCTTGTTCAAGACTATACTCATAAGGTGGCTTAGGAATAAATTGATTGGCACTATCTAAAACGAAAGTCCTAATTTTATTCCAATGTGGCTCTATAGCTGCCATGTAGGCTGGTGGAGTAGGCTCCCAATGATGAGGTTTGTCACTCAGCGGGTGCCTGGACATAGTTCTTGTTTCATTGTAATTATCTTCATCTGCCCAAGTCATGATATGCTGATGGACTTTAGTAGCATAGTTCACTGACGCTTCCCATTCATCATCTGTCAATCCTCTATTGACCAATTCAGCTTTCCAATCGGCTAGCCACTCTTCCATCTTCTCCTCAGAAAAAATCAACTTTTTGGAAGTAAGGTAATTTGCGTATAGTGCAGCCATTTTGAAATTAACTTCTTTACTCTCAGGAGTTGGGATTGGGGCTAAACCATTAAGTTGACCTGCAAGCGTACGAAAGGAAGAATCTTGATCTGCTAAAATTTCATAGGTGGCAATGGAAGGATAAACGTATACCCTACTGGCAACTGGAGGTGAAAAAATATCATGCACCGTTACATCTGTCACTTTTTGCATCAAAGAATGCAAATCATCTGCCTTCACTTTAGTGGGCTCATAATTAGAGGGGGTACAAGAAAAAAAGAACCCTATAACAACTAAAAAATATAATACAGTATTTCTCATTTATTAATTATTTATTGCTTCAAATGCTATTAATTTGACACTGTCATCATTTCTCACAACAAGCATGAAGTGCTGTCCATTCACTAAAATTGGTTTAATATTTCTTACTTGACCATCTAATCTCAATCCTTTGACATTTCGAATTTCTACCGAAGAATCCTGAACATTAAATACAGTTCCGTACTGAGCATCGTATTTACCCATTTCTATATTGTTTTCAAAAAAGTTTCCCGCTGCGAGCAAATCTCTATTACTTCCTGCTATGAATTCTACTGCATTTAAAGTTGAGATTTGAAATTCCATTGGCAAGGCTTCAGCTTGGAAACTTCCATCACCCTTATTACGATATAGATAACTTGTAAAATCATTTGCTGATAGCTTAACGGCTGATTCCAAATTGTCCTTTCCAAATATTTCGCTTAAACTAGCTCTTGAAAAATCCTGAGCATATTTCCATTCCTTTTTAAGCATCGGCAATTGATTCAAAATTTCAGAATGATTAGCAAAGGGAATTTCACGACCATCTAAAAAATAGGTGAGCAATGGATCAGTTTGGCCATTATCATCAAAGTCTTTGATATATAAATTAACAGGTTCTTCTTCCGTTGGTTTAAGTCTAGAATTTTCTCCAGTATTTCCAGCTATAAAATCCATGTCTCCATCGCCATCGAAATCTCCGGATTTCACATGCTTCCACCAACCTCTTTCATTTCCAACAACTTTCAGCGAAAAACCATCCCCTTGATTCATCATAATTTGGATCGGCTCCCACTCTAGTGCCAAAATAATATCCGGTCTTTGATCAGAATTAACATCAACAACGCTTGCATCGGTCACCATACCTAAATCGCTTAAAAAGGGTGCGAAATCATCATTTGCCAATCGAAAAGTTCCGTCTTGATTATTAAGGTACAGTTTTGACCCCAGCGCTAAACCATAGCCATAGGGAATTGCTCTTCCTCCAAAAAATACATCATGGAATCCATCGCCATTAAAATCTGCTACAGCCACAGAAGAAGAAGTCATATGACTGTTTTCAAAAATATATTTTTGATTAAAATTCCCTTTCCCATCATTTAAATAAATTCGTTGGGTAATATATTCAGAATCTCCTCTGTATTCATTTCCACCTGACGCTATAATCAAATCCTGATCGCCATCATTGTCTATATCAGAAAATACAGCATTAACATCCTCAAAAGTATCATCGCTCTCAATTAACTTTTGTTCAGTTAGTTCAAATCTACCCTCCTCATTTTGCTGCCAAACTTGGCTTTTTTTACGTTTAGCAGAACCAATAAAAAAATCTTCCTTCCCATCACCATTAATATCCCCAACTGCTAATGCAGGTCCTTCCGATGACACCATGTGAGGCATTAGAGGTTCTCTGATAAATTCTACAAATTGATTTTCCTCATGAACTACTTTCAATCCTATAGAATCTTGCATTTCAACTGCTTTGTAAGCAAAACCATCTGGATGAAGAGAGGTATAATCGAAAGAAGCTAAACCATCTTTATACTCAATTTTATGCACTTTATTAAATTCCAGACCATTCAGGTTTTGGGTTTTACCATCAGGCCATACTAATTTAATATTTTGGACTTGACTGCTATCTCCTATCGCAATATGAAATTTGTCGAGAGCAGAACTCTGAAACCCCTTGACTGGAAAGTACTCAAAACTTAATATTTGATCATTTTTTAGCTCGACCACAACCCTGCTTCCAATAGCATTTTGGTTATTTTTAGAACCAATTAAATCTAACTGCATATATTTCCCACTCTTATTTTCCTCAATGCTAGTGTTTTTGTAAATAAAAGGTTTGTCTTCAAGATTATTTACAACTATATCCAAGTCGCCATCATTATCTAAATCTACATAAATTGCTCCATTGGAATAAGAGCCTACTTGATTGTTGATTTGTGAACTGACATCATTAAATGTTAGATCTTCATTATTGATAAAGAAACGATTGGGTAACTTAATTTTAGGCATGCGTTCTACAATTTCTAAGTCCTCTTTATCGACCATTCCCATTTCAGTTTTCATTCTTTGATCTTCATTAGAATTCATGAAATTCATATAGTCAATATCATTCATCCTTCTAGGGATACCGTTGGAAATGAATAAGTCTTTCTGACCATCATTGTCAAAATCCATAAACAGCGGTGCCCAAGACCAATCTGTAGCATATACATCAGCATAAAGTGCAATCTCGCTAAATGTGCCGTTCTTATTATTGAGCTGTAGATTATTTCTAGCAAACTGATCATTATAACCAAAATCCTTTTTAAAGCGATAGACATCAAAGGCATCTTCCCCCAAACTGCTTTTTAATATCTGAGGGTCATATGGCAGCATGTCTAAAGAGATAATATCGTTAAAACCATCATTATTAACATCCGACATATCCACACCCATCGAAAACCGGCTAGTATGCTGTATTTGATCTGTTAACACTTCTTTGAAAGTGCCATTTTTTTGATTGATATAGAGGTAATCATTTTCATGAAAATCATTTCCTACGTAAATGTCAGGAAAACCGTCATTATTTACATCGCCAGCAACAACTCCAAGCCCATAACCAATCACAGAACTATTTATGCCGCTCACAGTGGTTGCATTGACAAACGTACCGTTATCGTTTCTAAAGTATCGATCTCCTGAGATGTTGCTTTTTTCTCCTTTAAATTTTTCTCTTTTTCCAAAGGTACCATTTTGGTGAATGCTATGATTAAGCTGGAACATATCGAGGTCACCATCTCTATCAAAATCTGCAAAGACAGCGTGCGTACCAAAGCCAGCAAGATCCAAGTCATAAGCAATAGCTTCATCTTCAAAAACTGGAACCCCATCCTCAATTTTCTTGCAAATAAAAAGCTGATTAGAGCCCTTTAACACTTTATGGTCACCCACTACATTCACATAAATATCCATCATACCATCCTGATTGATATCTACTACAGAAGCTCCAGTTGACCAATATCCTTCTCCCTTTATACCAGCTTCTAAACTGATATCTTTAAATTTGAAATCTCCCTGATTTAAGAAGAGCTTATTTTCACCCATATTGGAAGTGAAGAATAAGTCAACTAATCCATCATTATTGAAATCGGCAGCTGCAACTCCTCCTCCATTATAAAAATACATATAATCAAAAAACGAGAAGTCAGTCGTTTGCTTCAGTGTATTCTTGAAATGTAATCCAGTTTTATCCGCTTCCAATAATTCAAAATAAGATTCTTTTGAATCGGAGCAGGCACTGAAAAAACTTAAAAATATGACCAGCGCAAAGCTGTGTGCTAAAAATAAAATGTTTCTATTCAAACTCTTCTTTTTGGGTAAACTTATATTCATTTCTTACTTTATGAGTTCTAATAAAATGGTTTTTTGATTATTGACTCCGAATATCAGGTGCTTTTGATTTTGGATTTTAATAGGGTTAATAGAGCGTACATTACCCTCTAAACCCAAACTCTTATGCTCGTCTACTAATTTAAAACTACCTTTCCCGTCACCAAACAGAACTAAACCATCGTTGGCATCTAGTTTTCCATATTGCGGTTTAAAATCACTTTCGTTTCCAGCTAAAATCAAATCTAGAATACCATCCTGATTAATGTCGATTACTTCTATTGCATGAATTGCTGAAAACTGTGCCTCTACTGGCAAAGTTGCTTCTTGAAACTTCCAGCTTCCCTGATTAAGCATAACAGCAGTTGTAAATGTGTGGGCTGACTTATGAGAAGCTTGTTCAATTCTTTCTGCCCCAAATAGATCGCGAATAGATTTAGTGCCATAATCTTTATATTTCAAATTCTGCTTTTTCAAAATTGGGAGCTGGCTTATCATTTCTCCTTTTTGCTGAATAGGCATATCTTGACCATTTATTGTTCTAGTCAAAATTTTGTCCATGTCACCATTGGCATCAAAATCCTCCAACCAAATTTTAACTGGCATTTCATCTGAGGCATTAAAATAAAAATTATCTCCTCTATTACCTAAAACCAGATCAGGCAAACCATCATTATTTAAATCGGAAACCTCCAATGTATTCCACCAACCTTTTAAGTCTTGAAGCGGATTATCCGTCATAATTTTCAACTGCTTATCCGCAATTTCAAAAAGCTCTATACCCATCCATTCACCTGAAACTATTAACTCTTGAGTACCATTCTGATCAATGTCCGCAATTTTGGCATCAGTAACCATTCCCAACCCATCCAATTCTTTTGCTCTTCTGACGGTCATGTCTTTAAAGTTGCCATTTCCATCATTTTCAAGTAGAAAGCTCTTAGGGCTCTGTCCATATTCTTGTGGAACCGAGCGGCTTCCTACAAATAAATCCAAATCCCCATCTTCATCATAATCAAAGCTTATCGCAACTGATGTATTAAAACCTGTTTCGGGAATTGCCTTCGGCTTTTGCTCAAAATCGCCAGACACAGTTTGCATAAACAATTGATCATTAAAATCAGCCGAATTTATAGCTGTGTGATTTCCACCGTAACCAAAATAAACATCTAATAATCCGTCAGCATTTGCGTCAAAGATGTGAATTGCCGTTACTTCGTTTGCTAGGTCATTTAATAACACTGCCTTAAATTGACCATTTGATTGCTGATAATAAATCCTGCTTTTTTGTCCTTTTGCTCCTCCCATAATAACATCATCTAACCCGTCATTATTCAAATCTTGCACTTCAATTGCAGGTCCCTCTTTAGAAAGCATTCTCATTATTAATCCTTCATAATAATAATCCACATGATTATCTTCCTCATGTCTTTGAAATTTATTCTCAACTTGCTTGAAGAATTGACCATCCGTTTCTTGCAGAAATGGTGTTTCAAATTTCCCATTGTCTTTGGATATATTTTTATAACTGATAGTCAATAATGAATCAATTGTTGGTTTTTGAACAACACTAATCATTTTATTAGGCCAAATGATTTTGAGTGAATCAATTTTTGTAATATTTCCTAAACCAAAATGAAGATTGTAATCTACTGAAGATTGAAAACCTCTGCTCGGCATCATTTGTCTGTAAAACTGATTTCCTTCAGCAAATAACTGCACTTTCGCACCAATGGCATCACGATTTGGCTTTTCAAATTTCAAGTCTATTTTTAAAAAATGGGTACTATCCGTTTTAGCATTACTTTTATAAATGCTAGAAGGATGATTGAGGTTATTAACTATAATATCTAGACTCCCATCATTATTCAAATCAGCATAAGCTGCACCATTTGAAAAGGTTTCCTGTCCAAGTCCTAATTCCGTTTCTTTGCTATTAAACTGCAAATTTCCTTGGTTGACAAACATTTTATTAGCCTGAGGATTGCTAGGCATTTTAGCCAGCACATCTTCCATTTTATCTTTTTTACCAGTCAGCACCATACGCTGAACCACATCGTTAGCAAAGAAATCCATAAAATCAGCATCTGTAACATCCTGAAAAACTCCATTGCATACGAATATGTCATTATAGCCATCCATATCGGCATCAAACATCAAAGCACCCCAGCTCCAGTCAGATTGTGCCACACCAGCGTACCAAGCTATTTCATGGAAGCTTCCATTTCCAGTATTCAATTGCAAGGCATTATGCATGTACTGATAATAAAAATCTCTTCTAAGCTTGAGTTGATAAGTATTATAGTCTTCGAACTGTAGCTTCTGTTTGATGAGTTGATCAGTTTCAGGGATCATTTCGGTGGTAAAAATTTCAGGATAACCATCATTATTAAGATCAGCCAAATCAGCTCCCATGGACGCCAAGCTCATATGACCCATCCATTTTTTACTGTCCTCAGAAAATGTTCCATCCCCTTGATTTATGTAGAGATAATCTCTCTCAAAGAAGTCATTGGAAACGTATATATCTTGTAGATGATCTCCATTTATATCGCCAACCGTAACACCAAGTCCAAAACCAATTAAAGAACCGTAGATGCCAGCTTCTCTACTGACATCGACAAACTTTCCTTCATCATTTCGAAGCAATTTGTCTCCCCCCCCTTTTACAAAATCTTTTACATCCCAATCTTCAGCATATAAATCTCTTTTATTGCTATTATTGAGCGTGTTTACAGGTATGAATGAGTTATTCAGGATATAAACATCCAAATCCCCATCGCCATCATAATCGAAAAAGGCTGCATGGGTAGTATAACCCGGCTCATCTAATCCATATTCGGCTGCCTTTTCAGTAAAGGTATTATCTCCATTATTGATGAATAGTTCATTTACGGGTTCACTACCTTCTTGATAACCAGCATTACTAATATAAATGTCTTTGAAGCCATCCTGGTTGAGGTCAATAATACTAACTCCTGTGCTCCACCCGCCATAGCCTTTTATGCCGGCAGATTCTGAAATGTCTTCAAATTGAAAATCACCTTTATTAAGGTATAGCTTATTATTGACTTGGTTACCAGTAAAAACAATATCTTGAAGCCCGTCATTATTGACATCAATAACGCCAACTCCACCCCCGTTGTAAAAATTACGGTAAGAAAATATATTGAATCTATCCTTATTTTCTACTTGATTACGAAAAGTAATACCCGTTTGGGTGGAATCAAGCAATTCAAAGGTAGTGGTTCTTGAATTTTTAGTCTTTTCACTTGCAGGATTGCTTTCACAGGCCAAAAGCGGTAAAAAAATAAGGCTTAGGTAAAAAAGTAATCTTTTAATGGACATGATAATTTAGGCTTTTAAAACCTTAAATGTATAAAAAAAGGATAATGGAAAACAATCCACTATCCTCTTTTTAAAAGAGTAATTAAATTAATAACCTGGATTTTGCTCCAAATTAGGGTTTGTGCTGATTGCTAAGTTTGGTATTGGAAATAACACTCTAAACTCTTCAGTGTTATCTTTATAAGACCAAGTATCCGTAAAAGTTCCAAACCTCACTTGATCTTGTCTTCTCCAGAACTCAATATAAAGCTCTCTCCCTCTTTCAGCTAACATTTCCTCAGCATCCAGACTAGTTAAAGGAGAAGCATCTCGTAATTCTCGCAAATCATTTACAATTTGAAGAGCAACACCAGAATTTCCTTTCCATAATTCAGCTTCAGCTTTCATTAATACTGCGTCAGCATATCTAAATAATATCTGACGACTTGGAAATGCACCTCCGTTTTCAGGATGATATTTCAGCATTCTAATACCAGTAGCCTCGCCATTTCCAGCTAGCCCAGGTAATTCAGCACTAAATGCTAAAGGATCACCATTACGTGTAGTTAAAGGATTACCGTCAAAATCATATTGCTGTCCTACTAGGAAACCGAAACCTAAGCTATCATTAGGAACGTATCCTCTTCGTAACTCTTGACCAGAACCCTCATCATTGCTTTCAGGGCCTTCAAACATGGCATAAAATTCAGCAGTAGTACAGAATCCATTCCATCCACCACCAGCATTACCAGGAAATTCATTATGATTGTAGTGTAAACCATTCCAAATTCTACCTCCAGCATCTCTTTCTAAGGTGAAAACTGACTCATTATCTGGAGCTGGATCAAAGATTTCAAAGAAATCTTCCTCAAGAGAAAAACCTGCAGCGGTTACAGCATCAACTGCTTCGATCACTCTATCCATATCTGCATTCTCAGGAGCAGAACCAGAAGGAGCTCCTAAAAATATATGCTTGTTCAAATAGAATTTGGCTCTAAGAAAATGAGCAGATGCCTGAGACGCTCTCAGTATTTCAGCATCATTACCGGGACCAATAGCAGGTAAATTTTCAATAGTAGTATTGCTTAAATCTTCTTCTATTAAATCTACTGCTTCTTGTCTAGTTAACACTTCTGGCAATACATCGGGACCATCATCAGCTGCTCTAAATGGAACTTGACCCCATAAATCTAATATTAACATCACATTTAAAGCTCTCAAAAATTTAGCTTCAGCTAACTGCTGAGGATTAGCTTCAGATTGAGGAGCTATAATCTGATTCAATGAAAACACATTAGAGTTTTGATTATTCCATGCATTTAATACAAACTGGTGTGTAGCATCCCATGTATGCTGATGTAATGTTCTCCAAACCCCATTATCTCCCCAGTCAGTACCTCGAGTAGGTACTAATTGAGCATCAGAAGATACTTCCATTAAAGCATACGTATTATCTTGACTACCTAATGAATTGGCTGTAGCCACATAAGCATTTGTCAAGTTTGCAGTTGGATCAACTCCACTGAATTCACCTGTAGGTGAATCCACGACAACGGAATCTAATTCCTCTACCTCTAAATCAGTACAGCTAAATGCCACTACTGATAAACCTATTAATAATAATTTTATATTCTTCATGACTTTAAATTTTAGAATGTAACGTTTAAGCCCACTGTATAAGTTCGCGGCCTAGGGAATGATGTATAATCAATACCTAAAGATGGAACTCCATTTAATGATTTATTAACATTTACTTCAGGATCTAAACCTGTGTAATCAGTGATTACGAATAAATTCTGAGCATTAGCATATACTCTCAAAGAGCTGATGAACAAATTATCTGCTAAATTAAAGTTATAACCTAACGCCAAGTTTTGTAAACGTAAAAAGTCACCAGATTCTAAGAATCTTGTCGAAACGTCAGGTGCGTTTATAGGAGATTCTCCAGATGTTAAAACATCTGTAGTTACATTTCTACCATTACCTAAAGCTCCTGCAGTGAAAAATGCATTCGCTGTGTTATTATATATATAATGACCATACTGACCATTCATGTATACACTTAGATCAAAGTTTTTATATCTAGCTGTGGTATTAATACCAAGATTATATTTAGGTATTGGGCTGAATCCCAAGAACTGTTGGAAGTCACCATCATTGTATTGAGCAATGCCTTCACCGTTATAACCTTCAAAATCTCTTAAGTAGTAGGCGAATAATGGCTGTCCGCCAGTGATACGTTGAGCAAAAGCTCCCGTCAAACCTTGTCCTGAGATTTCACCAGTGTCAATTGATCCCTCATAATCTTCAACCATATTATTGTTGTATGATACATTAAATCCAAAATTCCAGCCGAAATCTGCCTGATCAAGAATCACATAATCTAAAGCAAATTCAACTCCTCTGTTCACCACATTGGCATCTAAATTAAACCATGTAAATGGTTGTGGAGCAGGTTGAGCAGAAGTGACCTGAATTAACAAATCAGTAGTAGTTTTATTATAGAAATCTAAACTACCACTTAGTCTTCCATTTAGGAAGCCATAATCTAAACCGATATTAGTCTGTGCTGTTTCTTCCCATCTTAAATTTTCATTATCAAAAGCTACAGTTGATAAACCAGGTCTAATAATTTGACCACCATCATTAAAACCTATATCACCATAATCTTGTCTTCTTTGGTGAAGGTTATGAGGAATTTCCTGATTTCCTGTCACACCATACCCTGCTCTTAATTTCAAATCATAGATTGATTCAGGAATAAATGACTCATCAGAAATTCTCCAAGCTAATGCAGCTGAGGGAAAAATACCATATTTATTATTTCCTCCGAATTTTGTGGAACCGTCAGCTCTTAATGTAGCCGTAAACAAATACTTATCTTTCAAATTATAATTGATTCTACCAAAATAAGACTGCAATTCATCTACACTTGCAAAAATATCTTCTGCTACAGCATTGACAGGTATACTAGGTCTTGCTGATAGATCTTCAGAACCCGATGCTAATCTGTTAACAAAAAACTGCTCATTTGCTGGATCATATCCAAACTGCTGATAAGAACCAGAAATCGCACCTCTTACTGAATTACCAGCAGATTCTAAATCAGATATCATTTCATACATATCAACAGTATTAAAACCGAAACCTTGTAAAGTATTTCCGCTTCTGTTGAATTCCTGATAAGAATAACCTGCTAACACATTAATATTACCGTCTCCTAATTTCTTATCAAATGTTAATAAAGCTTCTAACAGATTACTACTAGTTTCAACTGTTGCTATACCTGCTCTTCCTTGCTGAAAAGAAGTACCAATATTCAATTCAGGTGAAACTGCTTGGTTTCTAACAGAATTAGAATTATCAAATCCCGTATTAATTCTAAAATTCAAATCACTTGTAATATCATAATCCAGTGAAAGATTAATTAAAGCTCTATCAGTTTGAGCCTCATCAAGATTGTACTCTAACATTGACAACGGATTTCTTAAACCGGCAATTTGATTTTCAGGATCCGCAGGCAAAGTAGGGTTAGCAATATATGCAGCTCCTAATAAGTCTCCTTCGAAACCAGCATTATTTGTGATAGGAGGTGCGATATCATTAATTCTTGATAATGTTACTTGAGCACCAAATGTAAGTTTATCATTTAAAAATCTTTGCTGAAGATTCAGCCTTGCATTGATTCTCTCCATTGCAGACTTTTCAATAACACCTTGCTGATTTTCATAACCAGCCGATACTCTATAGTTACCTGTTTCGTAAGCATTAGAATAAGATAAATCATGCTTATGAGAAATCGCAGTTCTTGTAATTTCATCTTGCCAATCAGTTGCATCTCCAAAATCTAATTCACTTGGACTGGCACCATAATCTGGTAAAGCATCTAAATATTGATCAGCAGTCAACAAATCATATCTACTTGCAGGATTTGCAAAACTAACAGACGATCCGTAAGTAATATTATTTTCAGCTCCAGAACCACTTTTTGTAGTAATTAAAACTACACCATTTGCACCTCTAGCACCATAAATTGCAGTGGCAGAGGCATCTTTCAAAATATCTATGCTTTCAATATCATTCGGATTTAAGAAGTTCAAAGGGTTTCTAGGTGATGATGTACCACTACCTACATCTAAACCACCTGCTGTTACATCTCCACCAGATAAAGGAATTCCGTCCACAACAAATAAAGGATTATTTCCATTTCTTACCGATGATGTACCTCTTATTCGAATGTTAACTCCAGCACCAGGCTCACCGCTTGCCGAGGTGATTTGAACCCCAGCAGACTTACCTTGAATTAGTTGCTCAGGTGAAGCAATGACCCCGCCATTGAAGTCTTTCGCTGAAACTCTTTCAACAGCGCCTGTCGCATCTCTTGCTTCAACCTGACCATAACCCACAACCACAACCTCAGAAAGCTGTTCAACATCTTCTTGCAACTTAACATCTATTACGCTTCTACTTCCAACCTCAATTGTTTGGGGTTTATAGCCAATATAAGAAAACTTTAATCTCACATCGCCAGAGACGGATAATTTATAGTTCCCGTCAAAATCAGTGGTTGCACCGTTTGAAGTACCCACCACTAATACATTTACTCCAGGAAGTCCTTCCCCGGTTTTTGAATCAGTAACAGTTCCACTCACTGTCCTGTCCTGTGCATAAAGGCTTCCCAGGGAAAACCAGCATACACTTGCAATAATTAGTAAAAAGTGTCTCATGAATTTTTGAATTTTAGCCGTTTAAAAGTTCCATAATTAAATTTTGATTTTTCTCAATCTACAAATGTTTTTATTCCTTCAAGCACATAACTATTTGTATTTTATTTGGTTTTTGTTAATAAATTAAAATCAATGTAAAAATTCCATAATATCTCTGCAAGGCTTTGTGTGTAAAAAGTACACTTAGTATATTACGTAATCGTTTACGTAACCAAGATAAACTATTATTTATAATAATTCTAAATAAAACAGAGGTTTTTAGATAAAATACTATTACTATGAGCAAACATAATATTAGGTTGAAAGATATTGCAGAAGAACTAGGTATTAGTATACCTTCAGTTTCGAGAGCACTGAACAACAAAGCAGATATAGGAGAGGAAACAAAGAGGAGGGTCTTCGAATTAGCAGAGAAATTACATTACCAAAGAAATCAATTTGCTATAAATTTTAAAAACCAGCAATCATTCATTATCGGGGTCATTATACCACAGATTGTTCATCATTTTTTTTCCAATGTTATAAGTGGAATCATTGATGAAGCCGAAAATTTGGGCTATGGTGTTATGCTCTATCAAAGCAACGAGTCCTATGAGTCAGAACTTAAAGGAGTTGAAACCTTTCAAAAAAGTATGATAGATGGCTTAATTATTTCGCTTTCAGACAACACCTTTAAAGTTGATCACCTCAAAAATTTACAAGAACACAATGTTCCGGTTGTACTGGTAGACAAGGTGAATCCTGATATGGATTCAGCAAAAATTATTTGTGACGACTATAAAGGAGCTTACTATGCCACTGAACATCTGATCAGTATAGGAAAGAAAAAAATAGCTCATATCACGGGATCTTTAGAACCTCATACTACCAGAGAGCGGTGCAAAGGCTTCGAATCTGCTTTAAGGCATTATAATTTACCTCTAGTTCCGAACCTTATTAAAAAATGTAATCTGGTTTCAAGGGAAGAAGGTTATTTAACAACATTAGCACTACTAGCGGAGCCTGAAATTCCAGATGCTATATTCTGTGCGACTGACCCAACTGCAATAGGTGCAATAAAGGCAATAAAAGAAAAAGGTCTGCGAATTCCAGACGATATCGCTGTAATAGGATTTAGCGACTGGAAAATGTCTTCCATTGTAGACCCTCCCCTTTCCTCAGTATCACAACCTGACTTTGAAATGGGTAGAAAAGCCGTTGAACTTGTTGTAAAAGAAATTCAACTTACTAGAGAAAATAAGCCTGTGAAACATGAAACTCATGTAATGGAGACCTCATTAGTCTTACGAGAGTCTACTTTAGGAAAAAGTAAAAAAGTGCCACTTAATTAGGCACCTTTATCATTTTCAAGTCAATTAGTTTAGATTCTTCATATCCAATAGATAAATAACCGAAAACACCACCTGCAGCCTCTGCCACTTTCTTCGCAATATCTTTCATTGAATCAACGAACTGAATAGCCCAGTTTTTGTCCACTTTCTTCAAAATATCATTCAACCTCTCGATTTCCTCTATTACTTGCTTACTTCTCACTTCAGCATCTTTTGGGTAAGAATTCAAAAGCTCATTTAAACTTTTTTCGAAATCTGGTGCTATATCTTGATAGTAACTAAGTAATTCCTTTCTTGCTTTACTTTGTTTAATCTTTGTTAGATTAATGGCTTCTTTTAACTCACTTTTACTTATTTCTTCATCTGCACCTGCAATCAAAATAGTGACCATGGCAGGGATTTTTTTTAGCAAGTCAATTTCGGATTCAGTCAAATTTTCCAATTCTGGTATCATAGTTTATGGTTAAGTTAAATTTTTAGCAATATATGTAATCAAAGAAATTTTTGAGAGCGAATTTTAAAGAAAAAATTAATTTTCGATTAACTATAAGCTATCCACTACCAAAACGATCATTATTTAGGGAAGTCTTTGTGGTGATTGATAGATTCAATTTGATATTGATGATGTTTCATATGTGCTACAAAAAACTGAAGTGTCTGCAAAATATTCAATTTTCCTACTGCAGGATGAGCAAATATAAAATGACCTATTTTATCTTCTGGGAACTCATCTAAAAAGCTAAACATTTCACTTCGTAAATTCTCCCACTGATGTGAAAATTCATGTGCATCATGACTTATATTCAAACTATCTTTCTTTTCAGATAATACCTTTGGTGCCTTATACTTTTTCTTAGAATTTAATCGATTCACCAACAAAATAGTTTTGACTTCAGACTTAAGCCCTACTTTTTCATTCTTCCTATTAAAGTCGAAGTTTTGCATAAACTGTAAACTAATATTTTCTGAAGTAAAAAGATGTTGCATGACATCCAGCATCGACCAGGCTCCTTCATCAGGATGAAAATTTAATTGCTGATCATTGAATACTTGTAGGAGTGCGTCATAATAAGCTTTACCCTCTTCCATGCGAGCCCAATGCTTTTGAATTTTTGGATTCATAGTTTTAAATAGGATTATAGAAATCTGAAATTAAGAATAAAAATTGAAATCGACATTAAAAAACAAATTGGAAATCGACCACAGTCAAAATAGCCTTCAACCAAAGCTTAAGAAAAGATAAGCACTGACTTCCTCAAAATTTTAATTAAGGTCACTAATGAAATATACAGCTAAAGCTGATCATTTAATTGAACCACAATAGAAATGGAATAAGACCAAAATCAGAGGATACATAAGATGAAATAGTTGTGGGAAATCAAGGGATAGAAACAATCACTCAATTATCGTGAATGTCATCCAAACAGGAAGATGATCTGATATGTCCTCGGCCTCTCGCAATACATCAGACTCAATTTTTCGAATCTTGTTTTTATTATAAAAAACATAATCTAATCTTTCATAAGGATCGGCTGTATCAAAAGTGAAAAACTGAGATTCATTTTGAAGGTACCTTTCTTCCGATATGGCTTCACCTATAAGCGGTTCCTCCAAAAATATTTCGATGGTTTTTTCTTCTTCCAACACTTCACTGGCAAAGGGTGGCCGACTGTTAAAATCACCCATCAAAATTACTGGATACTTTTTTGACCATTTATTGAATTCGACCAATACTTCTTCCGCTTGAAGTTCTCTAGTCTCCCTATCGAAGGCTTCCAAATGAACATTCATTACAATTAATGTATCTGAATATAATTGTATTTTATTAATTTGCATCACCCTATCAATATAAAAAGCATTATAATAAAAAGGAGCATTAATTGGTTTATCAAATACAGTTAATTCATTTGACAATAATTGCATTTTACTAAGTACAGCTTGACCAGAATACATTCTACCAAAATGATTACGAATTGGAAAATAAGGAAATGGAACATAGGATTTATCCCAGTTTACAGAATATGCTCCCTGGTGGAAATTTAAATGAACACCTAAACTATCCAATTGGTTATAATTAAAGCTTCTTGAAGACTGAAAATCGACTTCTTGTAATCCCATAAAGTCAAAATCATAATCACTCAAAAGATCAATTGCTCTCGCTAAATTCTGAGAATATAAAGACTCCTCTCTATCGACTGGACGGTTGTTGGTCATGCCCGACAAGTAACCAATATTATAAGTCAGAACTGATAAGGTATCCGAAATACTTTTAGCTTCACTATTGTAAGTTACAACTTGATCATAATGTTCCTTTTCAACTACACTCGAACTTGCCCAAAAATAGAAAGCCATTAAACTCACTACTATTAACACCACCGCTACTAATAATACCTTTTTCATAAAACGATTATAGTAAAAATAATCAACACTTAGAAATTAAAAGGCTTTGATACCCAAAAACTCAAATTACATTATTCCAATATTACTAAAGGCAACAAACTGCATTTCCAAGATCTACTAATAAGAAGTGATAATAATCAATCTTCATTTGATACATATCCAGTAAAAACAAAACATTGCTAAATACAATTTCAACCTTGTACATAAAATGTTGCAAAAAGAAATAAATCATACAAACAACCTCAAACAAAGCCGTGCTCCAAGTCATCAATTTCACAAAATAATCTTCTGAGTTTCTTTTTGACTCTCTTAATAACACCAATTATTAACTAAAGTATAACTTTATTACAACCTCATTACTAATTCATTTATAATAATATATAACAACTTAACGAAGTAATACATTAGGAACGAAAATGTTACCAAATAATCTTCTGCAAATGAAAAACAACACGAAATGCTCCACATTTTATGAAAAACACAAAAGATCCAGTAAAAATTACGGATTATAAATAAAATTCAATTGAGGAATAAATGTGAAAAAGAAAAAAACTCGTTTTCACCGATAAAAACTAAAGAAAAATCGATGAGCCAGAAAAATCATAGGGAAATCCAAATTGTACTTTATTAATCTCCCCTACTCACCAGGATAAGTTCTTAAAACTATCATCTTTTACTTAAGTTTGTATTAATAAGAATATCCGATATAAAATGAACAGGTTTACTAACATTGATCAATACAAGAATTTCTTTGAGCGCTTAATCCAACTAGAAAGAAAATCTGAAATGGAATTTCACCTCAATGAAATTATGTTGCTATCTGCTCCACAAAGAGAGGCTAAAGGTAGGGCGATCTTAAACCTCTCTGGCAAGGACTCCGGAACTGGAATTGGAGGAGTATATTTAGTGAAATTAGTTAGAGGATCTGGGCTTCCAGACAATGAGATTTCCAACGGAGACGTGGTCATCATATCAAAAGATAAACCCAGTGGAAAAGAAGAGCAAGCTACAGTTGTAAGCAAGACAAAAAGAAGCATCACTATTGCTTATAATAAGACTCCACCCTACCTAGTTTATGGCCGTAACTTAAGGTTAGATCTTTACTCAAACGATATAACTTTTCAAAGAATGCTAGATGCAATAGAAGATCTAAAAAGGCTTCCAATCTTGCAAGAATATATAAAATCTAATATTGACTTATTTGAAGAAAATGAAAATACTAAAAATCACTCTTTCCAACAGCAAAATCTTAACTCCAAACAGCAGGAAATAATCAATCAGGCTTTGGTGACAAATGATATTTTTCTAATACATGGCCCTCCCGGAACTGGCAAAACCACAACCTTATCTTACCTCATAAAATCATTATTTGAAGGTGGTAAAAAGGTGCTAGTTACAGCGCCATCCAATACAGCAGTAGATAATATTCTGGAAAAGCTACAAAATTTAGAAATCCCTTCTACCAGGATTGGCAATCCGATCCGAATGGATGAAAATCTACTCAATTTGAGTTTGGATGTTCAGCTCCAAGACCATCCAGATTATCAACAAGCAAATGGAATTTGGAATGCTATACAAGTACTGAAGAAAGAACAAAATGAATACATTCCAGCTTCTGGACAGAACAGAAGAGGATTAAGCGATAACAAAATAATACAACTCGCAAGCAGCAAGAAACCCTACCGTGGAATACAGTCTGCGAAGCTTCGGAAGATGGCCAAGTGGATCAAAATCCAACAACAAATAAACAAGAATTATGAACAAGCTCAAGCTCTACAGCTCAGTGCAATCGAAAGCATTCTAGAACAAAGTCCCGTAATTTGCGCTACTAATTCATCCGCTGGAAGTGAGCTTTTAAAAGACATTATTTTTGATGTGGTGTGTATAGACGAGGCTACTCAATCCACAGAACCGGAGGCTCTAATACCATTGGTAAAAGGTAGAAAATGGGTATTAGCAGGTGACCATCAACAGCTACCTCCTACTGTTAAGTCAAGTGAAGCAAGCGATTTAAGTATCAGTTTATTCGAAAGGTTTCAAAAGGAACTACCAGCAAATAGAAGTAATATCCTCACTATTCAATACAGAATGCATCAGGAAATTATGCGATTTTCCAATGAAAACTTTTATCAAAAAAAATTAAAAGCACATCCCTCTGTTGCAAAACATAGCTTAGCAGACCTACCTGGTTTTGATCCGTTTCCGTATGTAAATCCTGCCCTTGAAAAGGTCGTTCAATCATCACCAGCTGTAGTATTTGTACCTTGTGAGCAAGGAGTTGAAGAACAATTGGCAGATAGTCATTCGTGGTTTAATAAAGCAGAAATTGCTTTAACAAAAGAAATCACTGACGCCTTGCTCTCTTCTAGGCTGTTTCCAGAGGATATTGGCATCATTTCACCTTATGATCAACAAGTAAGCCGTTTGAAGTCGGACTTAAAAGATTATCATGTCGAAATAAAATCAATTGATGGTTTTCAAGGAAGGGAAAAAGAAGTGATCATCATTAGTTTAGTCCGCTCCAACCTAAAAGAGGATATTGGTTTTCTACGTGATTACAGACGTCTAAATGTGGCACTTACCAGAGCAAAAAGAAAACTGATTATTATCGGCAGCCCTTTTACATTGCAGTCGAACCCTATATATAAGTCTTTAATCAAAAAAATTTCTAATCCATAGTAGCATAAAAAATATAGTGTAAATTAGTGATATTAATAATTTAATTAGTCGCATTTAATGAAAGTAACTTATCTACTATTTATTCTATTTTCATTTAGTACCAACTTTCGAGCTGCAGCGCAAGATTTGTCAAGTGAGGAAGAAAGAACCATAAATCAGCTAAGTAAGCTACGCTATAATTATCCTGATTCAGCATTATCTCTCATAGAAGACAAAATCCAAGAATCAAAAAAGAAAAAAACTGTATTTTTGGCTGAATTACTATTCTTAAAATCTGCTATTCAGTATATCCAAAGTGATTACTTAGCATCACGCAACACTTATGAAGAGCTTTATAGCTTATCGACTGAGCTCCATAATGAAATCGGAATTGCCCGAGCGTTGAACGGTAGTGGGTTGATCTATTTGGGGCGAGAACTTTACGAAGAAGCACTAAAGGAATTTGAAAAGGCACTCGAAATTAACAGAAAAATTGGTGATCAAAGGAATATTGCCACAAACCTTTTCAATATTGGCATTTGTTATCAAGAACTAGGTAAATGGCAAGAAGCATTCAACTCTTATAAGGAATCATATAAAATTTCTGATAGAAATAATCTGGCTACTTATGCGTTAATGGATATGAACCGCATTGGGATGTTATTCATTGAAAAAAATCAACTGGATTCAGCTGAATACTATTTACTGAAAGTTTATGAAAGCAAACCCAATCAATGGGAGAAAAGCTATAATCTAAGTGGATTAACAGAATTAGAAATTAAAAAAGGGAATTATAATAAAGCCATTGAATATGGTTTAAAATCCTTTCAAATAGCAGAAAATATCGGGGCAAAATGGGATGCTTCAGAAGCTGCACAAAAACTAAGTAAAGCTTATGAAGGATCAAATTCATTCAAAAAAGCACTAGAATTTCACAAACTTCACAAAGCCTATAGTGACAGCCTTTTAAATGAAGAAATGAACCGTGAAATCAATTGGGCAGAATTAAAACAGGCAAAAGCTGAAAATGAGCAATTAAAAATCCAGAAAGATCTATTATCATCTGACAAGGATCGCAATCAATTAATTATCGCTTTGCTGTCTTCGCTAGTATTGTTTCTTGTCATTTTAGCCTTATTATACAGAAGACATATCAGACAAAAGGAAAAGTATAATCAGAACCTGGGGACTATAAACAGACAGTTAGCTGAGAAGAAAATACAGATTGAAAAGCAAAATGAAGACTTAAAACAACTAAACAATGCTAAAAATCGTCTATTCTCCATACTTTCTCACGACCTAAGATCACCCATAAATTCAGTCAAACAATTACTGGATATCAGAAAAAGCATTTCAGAGGTTGATACTGAAAAGTTCATGGACAGGTTAACAACAGAAGTGGGAAATGTCAATCATCAAATCAATAGGCTGTTAAAATGGGCAAATACTCAAATGGATGGCTTCAAGACCAATCCTAAATCAATTCAGCTCGACAAAATAATAGATGAAAATTTAAACTCCATAAAATACATAGCACAGGAAAAAGCCATTGAATTACAGCATAATCCATCAAATAGTTTTGTTTATATAGATCAGGAACAACTCCATATTATTATCAACAATCTGTTGAATAATTCTATAAAATACACTCCAAAAGGTGGCTGTATCGAAATCAACTACTCAGAAGATGACAAATCCGTCTTTTTGAGCATAGAAGATAATGGCATAGGAATGGATAAGTATACATTATCTAGTTTGAAAGGTGATTTGAACGAACGATCATTCTCCCGAAAAGGAACCGATAAAGAAATTGGAACTGGTTTAGGTATGTTATTAGTAAAACAATTCTTAACATTTAATCATTCAAATATTGAAATTGAAAGTGAGGAAGGGAAAGGAACACGCTTTATTTTGACATTTCCAAAAGCAACTGAAGACATATAAATGATACCATTTTTAATTCATTACAGCCTTCATTTTATAGCCCCTGTTGGGATTGCATATCTGTACAGGCCTAAAGCCTGGAAAAATACCTATTTTGTATTGCTAGGCACAATGTTAGTTGATTTAGATCATCTTTTCGCTAGTCCCATTTTCGATCCTGATAGATGTAGTATAGGTTTTCATCCATTACATTCTTACTATGCAATTCTTGTTTATTTCTTTCTACTGTTCCCAAAAAGGAGTCGTTTAATAGCTATCGGACTTCTATTTCACATGTTCACTGATGGTTTAGACTGTTGGTTGCAGGGTACTATTTAAAGTGGTTGAAAAGGGAAAATCATGGGTAAGAAAATCGTGGCCAAAACCCAAAATAATAAATTTAAGCCCACCCCAACTCTTGTGAAATCGGTGAATTTATAGCTTCCAGCTGTGTAAACCATAGTGTTGGTTTGATAGCCAATGGGAGTCATAAAACTAGCAGAAGCAGCAAAAGTAACCGCCATCAGAAAGGGTGTAGGTACTAAGCCTAACTGTGTACTGATAGCTATCGCAATTGGTGCCATCAAAGCTGCAGTAGCATTATTGGACATTAACTCTGTTAAAAATGAGGTAGCTAAATACAAACCACTCAGCACCACCACAGGCCCAAATGCGCCTAGCTGATTTAAAAGCCCTCCTGCTATTTTTTGATCTAATCCCGTGTTGCTTAAAGCCACTCCGAAACTCAAAACTCCAGCAAGCAAAAACACTATTTTCCAGTTAATGGCTTTATAGACTTCTCGCATATTTAGAATATTAAGCAAAACCAATGCGACAACACCGGCCATAACAGAAATCACAATGTCCAATACTCCAAAAGTAGCCAATGCTATAACAGTTAATAGAATGCCGGTCACTATGAAAAACTGCGTTCTATTGAAGTCGATAACCATATCAGAAGAGAGTAATGCAAAAGGTGCATTTTGACTCATCTCCTTTTTCCGTAATTCCTTAACATAGTGAGATTTTACTTCCGCCAATAATACATCACCAGCTTTAAGCTTTATATCATATAAATCCTCATGCAAAACTTCCTCTCTATGACGTATAGCTAAAGGGGAAGCCCTGTAACGTCTTCTAAAATCAACTTCTTGCAAACTTTTCCCATCAAATTCAGAATTAGCACTGATAACCATTTCAACCAGAGATGTGCCCGTCCCTTTCAAATTATCTCCTGCCATTTTTAATGAAGAGCCTTCTAATACCTTAGCCCTGCTTTTCAACTCTTTGATGTTCGATAAATTACATCGAACTTTCAAAATATCACCGGCATGCAATATAAAATCACCTTGGGGCAAATTGTAGCGAGTCCCCTCCCTCTTGATTTCCAAAATATCAATCTTCAAATCTTTTACCAGAGCACTTTGCATGATTGACTTTCCTATTGAATCCGTATTATCTTGTAATTCAATTTCTGTTAGATATTCTCTCATTCCGAATTTCTCCTCTAAGTCCTCCTCATTTTTTCTGTTTTTTGGTAAGAGCCGAGTTCCGATCAACATCATATAAAGTGTACCAACAGAAACTAAAATCAAGCCAAAAGGTAGTAATTGAAACATACCAAACCCTTCAAACCCGAAATCCTGAGCAATACCACTTACTAGTACATTAGTAGATGTACCTATATAAGTACAGGTACCTCCAAATATAGAGGCAAAAGAAAGAGGAATTAAAAGCTGTGACGGACTCTTTCCCGTACTTTTCGCAATCTGAACTACAACTGGAATAAAAACTGCTACAACAGGCGTGTTATTAATAAAAGCTGAAATAACTGCTATGAGCAGCATCATCAATACCAAGCCTAATTTAAAATTTCTTTTGAAAATATCTGATAGTTTATAAGCTACAAACTGCAAAGCACCAGTTTTCAAGAGGGCAGCGCTCATTACAAACATAAAAGCTACTGTGATAGTAGCCGTATTGCTAAACCCTTGAATTCCTTCTATAGGACTTATTACCCCAGTAATCACCAAAGAACAGATTATCACCAAGGCAATTAAATCAACGGATAGCTTTTCAGTTACAAAAAGAATTATTGCCAATAAAATGACCCCTAAGGTCGCAATAGTTTGAAAATCCATAAATTAAATTTTGCTGTTGCAAATATAGGTTGGAAAATTGATATAAATCTACTAATCCTATAGAGAATACGAAAAGTCTAGAGTTGGAATTTGGATGCTTATTAGGATAATTTCTTTTTACCAATAATTAACATAATTTTATTACATTGATATAAAATTTACCCATTGAGCAAATTATACAAATACAATCCATTATTTCTGTGGTTCAAAAACCCCAAGACAGAGAAGAAATTTAATCTTAATAGCTTCAAAGATGATTTGTATGCTCTACGTTTTGTTATTGTATTAGGTACGACTCTAAGTATTATCTTTATTTTCGTAGATGTCATTCGATACAAAGCAGATTTTATATCCATTGCTTTTCGTGGAGGAATGGCCCTCATTCTCATTACTTTAGGTGGGTTAACATTTCTATTTAAAAAGAACAATTTCAAATTTACTCAATACATGGGGATTTTGATTGCCCTTTTTGTTTCCTCTATTTTCTTTTTACACTATCATTTTAATGATGATCCAGCTTTTGATATTTTCCTATCCAATATTTTAATGGTATTAATATTTATTACCTCCACCATTATGGGAATGCGTTTTAGATATGCTTTAATGGTGAATACAATCAATTTTGTAGGTTACATATTCTATATAGAAAACATTAATTATTCAGCAATAGCAGAAAGACAGATTTCACAACTTTTCGTGATCTATATGGTGGGAATTTTAGCTTCTTATCTACTTGATCGTCAAAAAATGACAGCTTTTATCAATAAAAATGAATTAGATTTAGAAGTCAAGAAAGTTGATGAACTGAACAAAGTTAAGAATAAACTCTTTTCTATTATTTCCCATGATCTTCGGGGTCCGATTGTTTCTTTAAAAGGGATTTTAGGTTTATATAAAAAAGGCGGTATTAGCGAGACAGAATTTAAGCAACTAACCAATAATCTAGAAAGCGATCTAAACAGCTCATCCAATCTTTTAGATAACTTACTAGCTTGGTCAAAAAGTCAATTACAAGGCTTGGAAATCAAAAAATCTTCGATCAATATTAATGAAGAATTTGAAAATTTAAAGAAGTTATTCGATTCACAATTAAAATCGAAAGGCATTATATTGGATATTTCAATACCGGGAAAATCGACCATTTATGCTGATAGAGAAAGTATTCAAATTGTCCTCAGAAATATCATTTCCAATGCCATTAAATTCACACCATGGGGAGGACAAATTACCATTTCTGCAAAAAAGCAAAAAGACAATAAAGTAGAACTCAACATTAGCGATTCAGGGGTGGGAATGCCCCCAGAAAAAATAGCCCAATTATTCCAGGTAAATAGAGACACGCTGATTGGGACTTCTTCAGCAAATGGTGCTGGAATTGGTCTTTTGCTAGTAAAAGAATTTGTTGAATTAAACAATGGAAAGGTGTCGGTTGAAAGCTCCATTGGAAATGGCACAACATTTCATGTTTTGTTACCTACTCAATAAGCTGCGGAACTTTTTAACATAAATTGGCTTTATTAGAAATCATTTCAATTCTAATGAGGCAATTCCATCATTTAAAATTAATTTTGCAATATGATATTAGTTGGCAATGCAGTCATCACTGATGACATTAAAGATAAAAATTTTGTTTGCAACATTGAAAAATGCAAAGGTGCTTGTTGCGTGGAAGGCGATTTGGGTGCTCCTCTAACAGAAGAGGAACTCCCTATAATGAAGGAAATATACCCAAAAGTAAAGCCTTATTTATCAGCAGAAGGTATTAAAGCTATAGAAGAGCAGGGAGAGTACATAGAAGATTGGGAAGGAGATTTTAGTACCACCACCATAAACGAAAAAGAATGTGCTTATGCGGTTTACGATGAAAAAGGAATTTTGAAATGTGGCATTGAACAAGCGCATAATGATGGAAAAATCGATTTCCTAAAGCCTATATCATGTCATTTATATCCTGTCCGGATCACAAAATATGATGACTATGATGCCTTAAATTATGACAGGTGGGAAATTTGCAATCCTGCTTGCGATTTTGGTGAAAAATTGGGTGTACCTCTATATAAATTCTTGAAAGATGCTTTAATTAGAAATTACAGCAAAGAATGGTATGAAGAATTGGTAAAAGAAATTGAAGTTGATAACTCAAAAGATTAATTCTTTAAGTTGGGAAGTGTCACAGTAAAAGTTGTACCCTTCTCAACTTCCGAATCTACTTGAATTTCTCCTTTTACTTTTTGTATGGTTTCTTTCACAATGTAAAGTCCAATACCAGTGCCTTTCCCCAGATTTGAAGCCCTAAAGAACATATCAAAGATTTTATCCAAATATTCATTTTCTATCCCTAATCCATTATCTGAAATTAGTATTAAGGCTTTTTCAGCATCGGTTATAATCCTGATTTTCACAAAAGGATTGTCCACAAAAGGATTGAAATATCGAATAGCATTTGATATGATATTATTGAAAATAACCTTCAGTCTTCTTTTATCAGAATAAAACTCGACCTTTGATTCAATCTCAATTCTCTTATCAATTCTATCAAAATTTTCTAAGTATTGATAGTTATCAAAAGTTTCTTGTACTATTTCATCAAAATTGATATAGTCAGCTTGTACTTCCTGTCTGGCATTACGTGATAAGTCAACTATATCTTTAATAAAAGCATCTAATTTATTGATACTTTGATCTACTAGATGTAAATAGTGATCTAACTGCTCTTTGTCAGTTTCTTTTCTTGCTAGATTAATGAGACCTTTAACAGAGCTGAGTGGTGCCTTCAAATCATGTGAAGCACTATAAACGAAACTATCTAGTTCTGTATTCAATTTCTTTAATTCCCGATTTTGCCTTTTGAGTTTCTCTTGAGCACTTTTCATAGCACTTACATCTCGAATTGCGCCATCAAAATATTTAATCCCGTCCTCATCCTCGCTAACCATACTGCTTATAAGACCCGTAAAAGTTTCACCATTTTTCTTACGGAATTTTACCTCCACATTAGTTACAGCCTGTTCTTTAATCAACAACTTCCCTAATCGCTCCCTGTCATCTGGATTGGCATAAATACTGTTTAATTCAGAATGATTATATAGCTCTTCTTTAGACCTAAAACCAAACATTTGCACAAAAGCCTCATTTACGAAAATTAATCCGCGATCATGTGAACTTCTATAAATTGCCTCAGAGATGTTTTTATTAACCGAAGCAATGATATGCTCATTGCTTTTTATTCTTTCAGAAGCTTCAAAGCTTTCAGTTATATCATTTGTGAGACAAGCTACTGCTTGAATATTTTTATGCACCTCTACGGGGAATATTTTAGAATCCACTACCTTAACAATATTTCCACCTTCACTATAGAAATCTCGATAATTTTCTTCCTCGCCTTTTAATGCAATATTTATTCGATGGATGGTTTTATCAAATTCACCAGATAATTCTTCCTGTTCCAAAATATTCATTCCTACTTCCGGAACTATTCCATATTGAGCCTTGAGATGACTATGAAATTTCTTATTGAAAGCCAAAAAGTTAAACTGGGAATCCACCATCCAAACCATAGAATCGAGACTATCAAATATACCTCTTAAACTAGCTTCTTGATGCAAAATTTCACCGACCTGAAATTGAAGTTTGTCATAGAATTCAATTTTTAAATCTTGGTGAGCTTGATCTAACTCTTTAAAATCAGATATAATGCTATTTAACAGACCATAAACTGGACTCAAGGTATCCGTCTTATCAAAGGCCACCAAATCTGTATTTTCCTTCTCCCAAGTAAAATCAGTCAGTATATCGGTGATTTCAGCTAAGGAATTACTGCTGTCTGAGGTCAATAAAGATTCCTTTTCCTGTAACTTTTTAACCATCTTGACTAACTCATCCTTACTAAGTGAATTTAAATATTCACCTGAAAATTGCTGAGATTCCTGTCCATTTAAAGCATATTCAACAGCAATTTCTGGCTTTCCTACTTTTTCAATCCCCATAACATGCTCAGGTTTATGAATGGCGTACATATCTAATATGACTTTCGCAACTCCTTGGTAAATAATTAGAATTTGAGACCAATATTTTCTAAATGATAAATCAAAAAAATGAATCTCTTCACGTGCAGAGGAAGGAACATTACTTAGTTGCGTAGCATCCAATATAAAAGTCAATTTTTTCCCTTTCTTTACCAGAGCTGCTTGCTGCAGATTTTTAAAGAATAGCTGTGCTTTTTTTCCATCCGCCTCACCTTCAGTAATGACATATAGAATACGATTCTCTATCAATAAGTAATAACATCTATAATCTTGAAAATCGGTAATAGATAAATTTTCCAAAAGCTCATAATTGAGGTCTTGGTTGTCTAAAATATTAATTATTTGGTCTAAATATCTTACCTTCAAATCAATAGTGATTTATAAAATGCTACATCACCTAAAAATATGTAAAAATAATGGCAGAAAACGGACTGAACTCTTAAAATATAGTTAATGTAGTGTATGTATCAATTCTTAAGCTATTTTTCTTACAATTGTCCAAATTAGTCCGCACTTTTGAGGGAAATAACAAGCCTTCACTTTTAATAAAATAAATAACAAGTTGTAAAAAAAGCCCAAATCAATTAAATGAAATGGGCTTCTACTCATGATGTTAAAAATACTTCTACCTTTGAAATCCTCTTAGTTTTATCTCTGTAAGCTTTCTTTTCGTATCCATAGGGAAATCGCCTTTCATCATCCAGTCGTAGTAGCCTGATTCTTTTTTCAAGACATCTTCCACTGCCTGCCCCTTGTGTTTACCAAAATTAAACACCTCTATTCCGTCATCATTAAAGACAAATCGCCCTGCTAAATCTACCATGTTGTCATTTGTGATTTGATGTAAGGTTTCAACATTATTTTCAATTGTACCTAGTACCTTACCCTTTAAATCCATTAAACTTTCACCTTCGTACCTTTTGATCTGTGCATCCAACACCTCAAGTGTTGCCAATGTATCCGCTTCAGCAGAGTGAGCATCCACCAATTCTTTTCCACAATAGAATTTATATGCAGCGGTTAAGGTTCTTTTTTCCATCATATGGAAAATCTTTTGAGCATCTAATAACTTGCGCTTTGAAATATCAAAATCAACATCCGCCCTTAAGAATTCTTCTACCAAAACAGGGACATCAAATTTTAAAATATTGAAGCCTGCAAGGTCACATCCATGTAAAAAAGATGACAACTCCTTAGCCATTGCTTTAAAAGTAGGTTTGTCTTTCACATCTTTATCGTAAATACCATGGATCAAACTGCTCTCTAATGGAATAGGTCTCTCAGGATTTACTTTTTCGGTATTTTTGATGACATCACCATCAGGCATCACTTTCACGAAAGAATACTCTACTATTCTGTCGTTGACTACATTGGTTCCGGTTGTTTCCAGGTCAAATATGACCAATGGATTTTTGAGATTTAAAAACATATTTTATTTAACTAAATTTTGAGCGGTTTCTTGAAGGTTTAAGTTTCCAAAATGCCCTGAACTTAAAAATGCAAAAGTGGAGACCTTTCCTTTTTGGTTATCCAATGCCTTTTTTAATTCATTTTCATCATCAAAAAACTGTAAATCTGCTTTATTAAAAGCTTCTTTAAGATCAGCTTCAGTTAATTTATTATCCCCTTCAATTTTTAAATTAGCAGGATTAATGTAAACAAATGCTACATCAGCATGCTTTAATGTATCTTTATATTCTTTTAAAAATTCACGATCCAAACTGCTGAAAGTGTGTAATTCATAAGCAATACAAATTTCACCATGTTTGAATTGGTGATGCAAAGCATTAACAGTAGCTTTTAACTTAGAAGGTGCGTGGGCATAATCTTTATATACCCTCACATCATTATTTTCAGCTAATAATTCCAATCTATTCTTGGCTCCCTTAAAAGAAGTGATGGCTGCATAGAATTTATCAGCAGGAACACCTAAAATATCACACACTTCTTGAGCAGCTTTTATATTTTGAAGGTTATGCTTACCAAAAACGTTGATTTTCACTTCTCCATGCTCTTTAGTTTTCAGATAAGTTATACCATTCTTAATTTCAGCATCATGAGCAGCATAAGGGATTTTACGAACATCCTCTCTTTCTTTGGCACCTACTATATTGGCTAGATTATCTTCTTCGCAATAAATTAAAGACCCAGCCTTAGGCGTTTTATCTGCAAATAAATCAAATTGCTTAGTATAATCTTCAAAAGTGGGGAATACGTTTTTATGATCCCATTTGATGCCTGAAATCACCCCAATATGATGATCATATTTCAAGAATTTAGGCTGTGGATCTAATTTTGAGGACAAATACTCATCTCCTTCTATAATGATAATAGCTGCATCCGATATTTGAACAGTTAAATCAAAACCTTCAATTTCAGCGCCAACTAGATAATCAAATGTCTTACCGGCTGATTTTAATACATGCATGATCATGGCTGTAATTGAGCTTTTTCCATGACTCCCTCCAATTACAATTCTCTGCTTATTGGCAGAAACCTCCCGAATAAATTCTGGGAAGGAGAAAATTCGTAAGCCTAATTCCTGTGCTTTCTTCAACTCAGGATTATCTTCCTTAGCGTGCATCCCTAAAATGACCGCATCTAAATCTTTGTGGAGCTGATCAGGATTCCATCCAATAGAAGGATTTAATCCGGCAGCTTTCAGTTTTCCTGCGGCAGGTTCATAAATTTCATCATCCGAACCTGTTACTTTAATATTTCTTTTTTGAAGGGCTAAAGCTAGATTATGCATCACGCTCCCCCCAACCGCTATAAAATGTACTTGTTTTATATGATTTAAATCCATTGAGTTTATATTAGATTATCCAAAAATAGAATAAAGTTTATGCTGTGGCAAATTATCTTAAGTTTTTAGATGTTGATAAGCTGTGGATAAGTTGTCGGAAACTTGGTCGGTTTTCACTCAATTTAAAGAAAATAATAATTTAGCTTTGTTAGCTTTTGAAAATACAAATTAAGCAGGGGAATATATGGAGTCAAAGAAATCATCCGCATTAAGAATAGGTCAGAAAAACAAAAAGCTTGATATAAGCGATAATATGGGGAAAATGCCCCCTCAAGCGGTTGAATTGGAAGAGGTCGTATTAGGTGCTCTGATGTTAGAAAAAGATGCTTTGACCAATGTTATAGACATCTTAAAACCCGAAAGTTTCTACAGAGAAGCTCACGAAGAAATTTACAAAGCGATCGTTCAACTTTTCAACAATTCAGAACCTGTTGATTTAATGACGGTTACTAATCAGCTGAGAAAAAACGGAAAATTAGACCTGATTGGTGGAGCTTACTATATCACTTCCCTTACTTCAAGAGTAAACTCAGCTGCCAATATTGAATATCACGCCCGAATCATTGCTGAACAAGCCATCAAAAGACAGCTCATTAAAATTTCCCGTGAAATTCAGGAAGATGCTTATGAAGACACCACCGATGTTTTCGATTTATTGGACAAAACCGAGCAGGAATTATTTGATGTCACCAACTCCAACATCAAAAAGAATTATGCGGATATGTCCTCTTTAATGAAGCAAGCATTTGTGGAATTGGAGGAAAGAAGAAATCATACCGATGGATTAACGGGTGTACCTACAGGATTCTCCGCACTTGACCGCGTGACTTCGGGTTGGCAGAAATCAGATATGGTGATTATTGCGGCAAGGCCAGGTATGGGGAAAACCGCTTTTATAGTTTCAGCCCTAAGAAATGCCGCTGTGGACTTTAAACAGCCCGTTGCTATCTTCTCTTTAGAAATGTCTTCTGTGCAGTTGGTAAACAGATTGATATCATCTGAAGCTGAACTGGATTCGGAAAAAATTAAAAAAGGTGACTTAAAAGATTATGAATGGCAACAGTTAGTGCACAAAACAGCTGCATTAACCGAAGCCCCAATTTTTATAGATGACACTCCTGCCCTATCCATTTTGGAATTAAGAGCAAAATGTAGAAGATTAAAACAACAACATGATATTCAATTGGTTGTGATTGACTACTTACAATTGATGTCAGGAGATACTTCCAAATCAGGTGGTGGTGGAGGAAACCGTGAGCAAGAAATCGCTTCTATTTCCCGATCCTTAAAGAATATCGCCAAGGAATTAAACGTACCAGTAATTGCGCTTTCTCAGTTAAGTCGTGCGGTAGAAACCCGTGGCGGAGATAAACGACCACAACTTTCTGATTTGAGGGAATCAGGATCTATCGAGCAAGATGCCGATATGGTAATGTTCTTGTATCGACCGGAATATTACGGCATAACGGAAGATGAAAACGGAATGCCAACTTCCAATGTGGGTGAAGTTATCATAGCTAAGCACAGAAATGGTTCATTAGAGACCGTACCATTGAAATTTATCGGTCGATTTACCAAATTTTCAGATCTTGACTCACCAGGCAGTGATAGCGGAGTGCCAGGGTATGGAACTACTTTCCCTTCTCAAGCGGGAGTTCCTTCTGAATTTGACGATGCTCCTAGTGCCGTTACTTTACCTAGCAAGGCAACAGGAAAGGATAATCCACAGGATTCAGACGAGGCTCCGTTTTGATATATTACTAGGTACTGTGAATCAAAGCTACTAACAAGTTTTACCAGTAATTCGTATATTTACCTTATGAGTAGAGAAGAAGTAAAGACAGCAATCAATGAAATGTTAGAAAAAATTCCTGAGGAAGCTCTGCAGGACGTGTTTGATTATTTAAAGTCAGTACAAGATAAATCAGCTGCATCAATCACATTATCTAAAAACCTAAGAACTATCTTGAAGGAAGATAAAGAGCTTTTAGAAAGATTGGCAAAATGATTTCTGAGAAAGAAGCTATTGAAATTCATGCCATATTAATTGACAAATTTGGTGGCTCAATAGGTATTAGAGATAAAGAATTATTAAACTCAGCTTTAAATCGCCCATACCAGACATTTGACGGTAAGGAGTTATACCCAGAGGTAATTGACAAGGCTGCTGCAATCCTTGAAAGTATTGTTAAAAACCACCCTTTTTCAGATGGTAATAAAAGGACTGGATATGTCCTTGCTAGACTTATCATAATGGATAAAAATTTAGATATTTATGCCGATCAAAATCAAAAATATCAATTAGTGATTTTAGTTTCCAGAGGTGAGGTGAATTTTGATTATATTAAGGATTGGCTCAAAAAACACGTAAAATAGCAATTTTTTACTGCTTATAGCATAGAATAATGAAGGAAAAAAACGATTTCTAAAAAACCAATAGAAGAAAAATACAAATATGAAAGCACTGATTATAGCAGACAATAATCAATTAAAATTTATAGATAAAGAAATTCCAAAACCTAAAGAAAATGAGGTTTTGGTGAAAATAAATGCTGTCGCTCTAAACCACAGAGACCAATTTATCAGAGAAGGAAAATATCCGGGGATCAGACATGGGACTATTTTAGGTTCAGATGCTTGCGGTACTGTTATAGAAACAGGTGCGCAAGTGGATAAGGTTTGGAAAGATAAAGAAGTATTAATCAATCCTAATGTAGATTGGGGCGAAAATCCTAAAGTTCAATCGCCTAAGTATCATATTTTAGGAACACCTACCGATGGATTATTTTGTGAATATGTGACCATTGACGCTGAAAAAATAGCTGAGAAACCTGCCCATTTAAGTTCCGAAGCTGGGGCTGCCCTTCCCTTAGGTGGAATGACCGCTTACAGAGCATTATTTCATCACGGAAAATGTCAAAAAAGAGAAAACGTATTAATATCAGGCGTTGGTGGCGGAGTTGCGCAATTTGCCCTCCAATTTGCCATGGCAAAAGGAGCCAACGTTTATGTGACCTCAAGTGATGAGACAAAAAGAACAAAATCCATCGAATTGGGAGCAAAGGATGCTTTTAATTACAAAGATTCAGACTGGGTAAAAAAGGCGAAAGAAGTATCAGGTGGATTTGATTTAGTAATCGACAGTGCTGCTGGTGATGGCATAAATGACCTTATTAAGTTAATGAAGCCTGCTGGAAGAATTGTTTTTTATGGCGCTACACAAGGCAAACCACATAACCTTGATGTGCACCGCATGTTCTGGAACCAAATCACACTGCAAGGCAGCACTATGGCGAATGATGATGAATTTAAAGCCATGATTACCTATGTGAAGAAAAACAGAATTGAGCCTATTATTGATTCTATTCGCCCCTTTGATGAAATAATTGATGCTTTTGAAAAGATGAAGGATGGTAAGCAGTTTGGGAAATTAGTGGCTAGGTTTTAGGAGATGATGAGTGTTTGAATCTTTTGTAGGGAGAAGGCATGAATTGACCCTTCAAAGGATTCAGTTCGTTGTACTCATATGACTCTGCCATTTAATTAATGTATATTTTCTAGTACCTTTCATATCTGCGAATGATATAAACCCATATTCATAGCAAAAAAGATAAACATCCCCTTTCTTACTCTTCCAATAGTGGGTGAAATAATTTGAATTGAAACCATGGTTGGCTAGCACTTCTGCCCTTACCGTAGCCTTCCCCGCTCGATTATAATTCTTTAAGATTCTTCTATTGAGTTTCAGCTGTTTGTCCACAGCTCTAAAAATCGAATCTTCTTTCTGTTTGCTCCTCTCGTAATGGTAATTTGATTTGCAATAAGTCGTACAGAATTTCTTTCCTTCCCTGCCAATTACTTCTTCACCACAATTTAGACAAGCCTTCATAACTAAACATTTTAACGTTTAATAAACGTTTAAATCTATGATTAAATTTTCAAGTACCGAAATTTTTATCGGTGTTTGTAATTAAAAAAGAATATGAAAAATCTTGATAAAATGGTAAGCTTGCGTCATTTACAGATTGACGGAAAGCGCATGATTGGTATAAAATTTTATCCGGACAAGGTTTTACAGGCATTGGTGAAAAGCCTTCCTAACCCTAAATGGCATAAAAAGTCCCAAATGGTTTGTATAGAAAATACCAAAGAAAATTACTACATGCTATTGGAAAGGTTTAAAGGAGTAGCATGGATCGATTTTCGCTATTTTTCCAAAAAGGGCTGGCAAGGTAGTGATGATCCTACATTAGTTATCCGAGCTTATAAAAAGAGAGCCCTTGCTCCTGACGTTAAAAGATGTCCTGAGAATTATCTTAATGAACTAAATCAAAGACGATATGCCTGTAGTACTGTCAAGAGTTATATAGCATGTTTTGAACGCTTTATCAACTATTACAGCAAGAAAAAAATGACCGAATTAGGGGAAGAGGAAATCAAAAAATTCATTCAGAATTTAATTGATAAGAAGTATAGCGATAGCAGTGTGAATATGCATATCAATGCCATTAAATTTTACTATGAAGTGGTTGAAAAGATGCCGAATCGATTTTACGACTTTGCCAGACCACAGAAGGAAGAACGGCTTCCAGAGGTATTAAGTAAGGAAGAGATACTACAAATGATAGCTAACTGTCATAATTTAAAGCACAAATGTATCGTAAGTTTACTATATTCGGCAGGACTAAGAAGGAGTGAATTATTGAATTTAAAACTAACAGATATTGACAGTGGAAGAATGTCGATTTTGATCAGGCAAGCAAAAGGGAAAAAAGATCGTATATCAATTCTAGGAAATACTATATTAGATGACTTAAGGGCCTATTTTAAATCCTACAGACCAAAAGTGTTTTTATTTGAAGGTGCTCAAGGTCAGCAATATTCTAGCACTAGTGTTTCAAAGATCGTAAAGAAGACGGCTCAAAGAGCAGGAATCAAAAAACGCGTTACTCCCCATATGCTCCGTCATAGCTTTGCGACACATTTATTAGAGGCTGGCACAGATTTACGTTACATTCAATCCTTATTAGGCCACAATAACAGCAATACGACAGAGATTTATACACATGTTGCAGTAAATGCTTTTAAAAAAATAAGAAATCCATTAGATTGCCAGACATAATAGATATATAGTCACCAGGGGGTGACTATATTCAATTGTTAGCGAGAATTACAGCAGTCAATAATGAAATTACAAGCAAGATGTGAAAATTGTAAAGCTTACTTATCTTTTCATGCAAATGTTGCGGACAGATTTGAGCTAGCAAGAAAAAGAGGAGAAAAGATTGATTTAAGTTGTTCACACTGCGGGACGAAGAAAGCATTTAATATGAATGAAATCAAAGCAGTAGAAAATAAATTTTTATCAATAGCTGGCCTTCTCATTTTTCTGGGCGGGACCGTTGGACTATTTGCCTATTTATGGCCATATTTTTTCAAAACATCATATATTTATGCAATAGCAGGACTTATCGGAGTATTGACCATTCCTTTTTTCATCTACCAAGCAATTAACCATGGACAAGAGAATAAGGTACAGTATTTCAACTCGAAGAGATACGGCTGAAAACTACATAGTCTCGCTAACATGATATAAAACCCATTTGCTCACCACCTTGTAGCAAATTGACTGCTAAATAGCCCGTAATTTATGCTTGCTTTTCATAGCTGGCAACCAAGGATATTGCAAGTTGGGCAAGCATAGTACCTAATTATTCTGAGCTTTTGCAATTAAAGAAGTGTATCAGTTTGCGGAGAAAGCATAAATTACTACTTTCAGTATTTTATAACCTAGTATAGCAAACGGGTTTTATACAGGCGTTACAGCACATCGTCAGAACCAAATGGATATAATCACCATAAGTAAAATTACAGCTATTCTTGGAACCATCTTTTTGATTTATAGGAATGATGAAAAATCCTCAAATTATATTGGTGGAATTCTAATTATATCATTTGGACTAACTATTCCGAAATTGCCAAACCTAATGTCAGCTGGATTAATTCTCTATATTTTAACTCTAACAATTACAATCTGGCTTTTAGTAAAAAGTAAGATTAAAACTGATTCTAGGTCTTTTACTATAATATTTCTAGCCGGATTTTTTGTGAAAGAGGGGTTCTTTCTAAACTTCCCAAATTATGCGATCTTCTATTATCTAACATTTGCTTTGGTACTACTCTATTTTTATTTCTTATATAGGAGATCCGCTAGCGTTCTAGTTATTACGACAATCCCAGCAGTAGACTATTTAATAACTCTCTACTCTCTCTTATAACAAAAACGTGCTGTAACATCATATAAAAACCCATTTGCTCACCACCTTGAAGAGATTGAGCAGTAAATAGCCCGTAATTTATGCTTGCTTTTCATAGCTGGCAACCAAAGATAGTGCTTTGGTCAAGTATAGTGCTTAATTATTCTAAGCTTTTGCAATTAAAGAAGTGTATCAGTTTGTGGAGAAAGCATAAATTACTACTTTCAGTATTTCATAGCCTAGTATAGCAAACGGGTTTTATACAGGCGTTAGTGACAATTCGAACTAATCAAAACAGAAATAAAACTAATGAAGATTTTTTTAAAATGTACTCTGTCAATCTTGACATTTTTGATATTGAATCTTAGCAATACGGTTTTTGCGCAAAATGAAGAAGTTGTTAAAGAATTAATTGTCGAAGAAGTAATCAACAGAACCATTTCTGCCAAAGAAAAGCATACTTATGCTGTTCAATTAGACAATGGTATGGCAATCACCGGAAAGGTTATTCAGATAGGGATAGACTTGGTAATCGATGTGTATAAACCTAATGGGGAACTTTTAAAGCAAATTGACAGTCCAAACGGAAAAGACGGAGATGAACCGATTGACATTACTGCCAATCAATCAGGCATATATAAATTTATAGTTCATTCTCTCGATAAAGATGCTAAAAAAGGTAATTACGCTTTAAAAGTTGATCAGATCATAAGCTTGCCAGAGAATACTAAACGTATAACAAAAAGAGAACTCCCAACAGAAACGCTATACAATCTGTGGGAAACTTCACTTACCGATAATAATGCTATTGACAACTTCCTAGCCAACCAGCACCAAAGGCATATAATTGAACCAATTGAAGGTGACAATGACAATATGTTGGTCACTTACTTTTGTATGCCAAATCATAATACAGAATATGTAATGTTAAGTGGAGGGCCTGATTTTTTAGGATTGAGATTTCAGCAATTACCAAGCACAAAACTACATTTTGTTACGCAGAGAGTTCCTAAAGATGCTCGTTTCAATTATGGCTTCAATTATTTTATTTTAGATAAAGCAGGTCCAAATGGCGAAATTGAATATAGAGATGTCATACACGCTTACGATGGAACCGTTGAAATGCCAAATGCACCTATACAGAAGTATATTAATGAACGGGAAAATGTAACTAAAGGAACATTGTTACAAACTTTAATCAAAAGCGAAATTTTAGACGAAGACCGGAGAATAACTGTCCATACACCTGTAAATTATGACTCGAAGACACCTCATAATCTTTTAATCGTTTTTGATGGAGAATCATATGGAGCAAGACCCAATCGAAGTTCAAGAATACCTACACCAACTATAATTGACAATCTTATAGCAGAGAACAAAATCACTCCTACTGTTACCATTTTAGTGTGGTCAATGGGTAAACGCAGTAAAGATTTGGTAAGCGAGAAATTTGGCGATTTTATTACGAAAGAGCTTGTTTCTTGGGTACGTTCGGAATATAATATTCATCCCAATCCTGACAAGGTCGTTTTAGCAGGTTCAAGTCGGGGAGGTTTTGCGTCTAGTTTTATTGCCTTCAGACACTCAGATGTAATAGGAAATGTTCTTTCACAATCAGGTTCTTATTGGATAAAAGGAACTGAAAATGAAAACCATTGGATCTACCCGGAAGAGAATGGAAAACTAATTAATTTATACAAACAGAGTAAACGATTGCCAATCAAGTTCTATATGGATATTGGACTATATGATGCCGGTGCATCAATGCTTGGAATGAACAGACAGTTTCGGGATATTCTCGAATTAAAAGGCTATGAAGTAGATTATCGTGAATTTAAAGGTGGGCACAATTACGTTAACTGGCGAGGAACACTTTCAGATGGATTAATAGCTTTGATTGGGACAGAGTAAATCGAAAAAAATGCACATAACACTATATATGAAATCATAGCACCCTGCGGGATGCTACGCTTCATATACTTAGCGTTGTGCGTCATATAGTAAAAACCAAAATGAACAGAAAAAAAGAATTGATTTACCTAATACTCATATTGACATTGAACTATTCTTGCGTTGAAAAGAAATCAACCGAAAAAGAAGTAATTAAGCAAGAATTGGTAAATACCTCACAAACTGACGCTTTAAAATTTACTTCGGGAATACGTGCAATCTTTCAAGACAGTAAAGGCAATTATTGGTTTGGAAGTCATAATGAAGGAGTATGCAATTACGATGGGAAAACATTTAAATACTTTTCAACTAATGAAGGTTTACAAGACAATCAAATCCGTTCAATTCAAGAAGATAAAAACGGAATAATTTGGATTGTAACGGCAAGAGGTGTGAATAGCTATAATGAAGGTAAATTCACGAGTTATGCAACTGAGTTTAATTCTCCAAAATCAGACTGGAACACTACAACTGGAAACTTATGGTTTTATGCGGGAGAAGAAGATGGAATAAATCGTTTTGACGGAATAAATATGAATTATCTAATTTTCCCAAAACCTAAAAATGATAATCCGAATAAATCTTATGGTGTTACTGATATCTCAAAAGATAGAAACGGTACAGTTTGGATTGCAACTTATTCTGCATTATTCAATTACGATGGGAATAAAACAAATCTTTTTGACCAAAAAAATATGAAACTTGAAGACAATGAATTTTTACATATCAGAAGTGTCTTGACAGATTCAAAAGGGCGGATTTGGATTGGGAATAATGGAATAGGTGTAATACTTAAAGAAGGAGATTTCATAACTCATTTCTCAAAAGAACAAGGAAAACTAATTCCAATGAATGAGTTTGAAGAAAACATTAAAACGGAACAACTTTCTAAAAATACAGGATTACAATCCGTTTTTGCCATTGAAGAAGATTCAGAAGGGAACATTTGGTTTGGTGATAGAGATTCAGGAGCTTGGAAATATGACGGTAAGACTTTGACAAACTATACCATTGACAGCGGATTATCTAAATCAATGATTTGGACTATCTATAAAGACAATAGCGATAATTTACTTTTTGGAATGGCGAATGATGGAGTTTATAAATTTAACGGAGAAACATTTGATAAAACGTTTTGAAAAGAAATACGAACGCACAATCGAGTAGACGGCCGTGAGCCATAAGCCCACGGTGCGCCTCTCATCCGCTGGCTAGCGGATACGGGTCTCGTATACAGCGGTTCACTGAATGACTACTTGCGTCCTTAAGTAATAAGAAAGGATTGATTCATACCCTTTTCTCCTAAGTCTTGATAAAGTGATAGTGGTTATCAAGATTGGGCTTTGGGCTATTGCCCAGCCTCCCTTTCTTGTCCTGCTCCATGCATATGCATGGACTTTATCCACCCCTAATCGAATTAAGTTTTTGCGTTTCCTCTCTGGCTTTTTCTCCGCCAACTGGCGGACCATATACAATATCGAAGTCGGTTCCGTAGCCACTCATCGAGTGCTTTGAGCTTGACCTGTATGCTGACGAGTCGGTAATTATTGACCCACCCCCTGCATACTTCTGCCAGTTTCTTGAGCCGTTTTTCAAACTTGTAGGGTCTGGTTTTCTTGGTTATTCCTTTGAGTTTACGCTTGAGCGAACCCCAACTGCTTTTCTTTGCCACCAATTGGTATTTACCCTTTTCTTCTTTCTTGTAAGTGGGTACAAATCCGTGACCCAGCAACTCAAAGTTACTCGGTCTTCTGATCCCGCTTTTTTCCTTGTTGATAGGCAGTTTCAGCTTGCTTTGTAAAAACAAACAAACCTCATTCCCTATCCTCTTGGCTTCTACTTTTGATTTCGTGTAAATACTGAAATCATCTGCATAGCGGACGTATCTGTATCCTTTTCTTACCAATTCCTTGTCCAGCACATCCAACCTAATATTGGATAATAATGGGCTAAGGGGCGAGCCTTGTGGCATTCCTTTCTTGCGCCTAATTAGCTTCCCTTTAATTAATATCGGGGGTCTAAGCCATTTGCGGATTAGCGTCAAGGTAATACGGCATTTGACCTTTTGGTACAGGAGTTCCAGTAGTACAGCGTGGTCTACTTCATCGAAAAATCCCTTTAAGTCTATGTCCACTATGTCCTGATAGCCATCATTGATGGACTTCAAGGCTTGTGTCACTGTCTTATGGATATTCTTCTCCGGTCTAAACCCGTAGCTGTGGTCTTCAAAGTCAAGTTCATACCTGCTCATCAACACTTGGCTAACGGATTGTTGCAACCATCTGTCTATTACCGTGGGAACTCCCAACAGTCTTACGTTCCCATTGCTTTTGGGAATCTCAACACCTCTGATAGCTTGTGGTACATAGCGATGGTTCAGAATGTCGGTCAATATCCTGTCCCTATTAACCTCAATGTGTGAAGTTAATTCCTGAACTGACATGCCGTCCACTCCTGATGCTCCTTTATTGCGCACCACTTGGCGGTGCGCTTTGAGCAGGTTTTTCCGCTTAAATACTTGTTCTATCATATGCGTTAATCTGTTACAAGCTGTTTGCTTAAGGATAGGCTATTCACATATAGCGAACTCCTATTCGAATTAAAACAGCATTCAATGTTCAGTCCTTTCCGCCAGCTGGCGGATGAGACCATCAGGGGTATGGTCTTAGCAATCCCTGCTCATTACTATCAACTACTATGACCTCTGCTGACTTCTATTCAATGTTCCAGACATCTAGAGACCTCCCTAGGTAAGGCACTTATCTTTCTCCCTATTTCTGCTACATCTACCCAACACCACTAACAGCACGGCCTTTGCAATGGTGTGCTTGCTCAACCACGGTTATTGAGCCTCCGTATGTAGTTTCTGTTCGTCAAAATCCGCTAGCTAGCGGACCGTTTGGCTTCCTTCAGTCAATGAATCACTTCATCCGACCCCCGACTAAAGTACGGGGCAGGCTTTGCCACTTGCTAGTATGCTTCGCTGCTCGCATACAAGGGACTTGCACCCTCAAGATAATCTGAGTATCTTTCAACTCGTGCCATGCTAGGCACACACACATAATATAAAACATTTGGGGTTCAGTGGTTTACGGGCGTTTGGTTCTCGCTTCAGCATTCTTATCGGTGGACAAGAACGTAGCCCGAAAACCCAACCGTTTCATATTGTAAAACGTTGTGGACAATGACGTGCTAAGTTAAAGGGACATGCTTTACAAAAGTTAAAGGCACATTCTTTACACTTTCCTTGAGCAAATGAAGATATCGGACAAACATATAGCCGAAATAGCTGATCTCCTAGATGCGGGACAAGTTTGCTATTTCCACAAGCAGACAGGAAAAATAGAACATCACACAGACCCTGAATCCCCATTCTTTGATCCCGACCAGTGGAAAGATATAATTTCATTAATTAAAAAGGACAGAGATGCTTTTGTGAAATTTGACCCAATGGACAGTAGGGAAAGCTATCAGATCATGGTTAATTTTGCTCATTCAATAAAGGACATGACAATATCCGAGAAGCTGTTATACATATTATCTCAGCCAAAACCATTTCAGAATTTTAAGCATCATATTCAGTACTTAAATTATATAGACGACTGGTACAAATTCAAGCAGACAGCTATGATGGATTGGGTCAGACAGCAAATAGAAGAATAGTAAAAAGTGCAGAACATTGCTTAAAACCCATTTGCTCACCACCTTGTAGCAAATTGACTGCTAAATAGCCCGTAATTTATGCTTGCTTTTCATAGCTGGCAACCAAGGATAGTGCTTTAGCAAACTCTAGAGCCTAATTATTCTAAGCTTTTGTAATTAATGAAGTGTATCCGTTTGTGGAGAAAGCATAAATTACTACTTTCAGTATTTCATAGCCTAGTGTAACAAACGGGTTTATATAGGCGCTATGCCATTAGAGAAAATGCCGACTAATAAATTAATAGAATACATATCAAAATTCATTCAACTTAACAAAGAGGAAATACAAGCTATTTCTTCCCAAATTCATATTAGAAATTACAAATCAGGAGATATTCTATTAAGAGAGGGGGATGTTTCTAAGGTATCCTATTTTAGCTTAAAAGGATGTGTGAGGATGTACTACCTATTTGATGGGGAAGATAAAACAACATTTTTTTATACTGAAAATTGTTTTTATATCCTCAATGCGAAGTTTTACAACAAAGATTCCTTCAAATCATAATTTAGAGTGTATTGAAGATTGTGTTTTAGCAGAAATACCATATGATGTTGAAAGAGCATTATTGATGAGATTCCCAAAACTTGAAAAATTTGCTCGACTTTCATTGGAACAAGAATTAGCCAACTATCAAGAGATTCTATCCTCTTACATTATTTCTAATCCTGAACTACGATACCGAAATTTGCTTGAAAACCATCCTGAATTGCTTCAGAGAGTCCCTCTCTATCATTTAGCCAGTTACATAGGCATTAAAGCAGAAAGTTTGAGTAGGATAAGAAAGCGGCTAGGTCAAAAGACTTCTTAACTTAAGTCAATTTAAACCTTCAAGAGATTTCTGATTTTTGTATTCAAATAAAAAATAGAAAATTATGAATTATCAAAAATTTAGTTTGCTGTTTGGGTTTTCCGTGTGGTTAATAGCAACCTTAATCTTCAGGGTTTGGGGTCACTCCTTCTTTATAATAGAAAATTCTCTTCTTTTGACAGGTTTCTTTTTAGGAACAATTCCAATTTTGTTTATGCTATCGATGTGGGTATTTAATAAATTTCAATTGATAGGAAATAAACGACTTGAAAGTGCGACCTTAATGACAATTCCAGGAATGCTTTGCGATGTTGCTTGTTTGAAATTTCATCACCTCGTTTTTCCGAAATTGACAATTGAACAATCTATAGTACTGGGGGCTTGGATATTATGGGCATATGTAATCGTATTGCTTATTGGGGTAATGAAAAGTAGAAATAAAAACGGCATAGAACGATAAATATACGTAATGCGGGGAGTTTTGGTAAATTCGAACTTTAAAGCATTTAATAAACAAAACAGCGGTTTGACAGTAAAGTGCCTTGAAATCCCGCAATACGCATATTCGAGCCGTTACAGACAATCCTCGATGAAAAACACTTTATTAACAATCATATTTTTATTTACCTCATTAACTACTTTCAGTCAAACTGACGGAATAACAGAGATTAAGAAACTTTATCAGGAGACTCAGGACAATAAATCTATCTACAAGACGCAGACACAAGATGATTTTGAAAATTCATCCGAGGGAGGAGTAATAATAGCATATAAGGACTCAAAAGAAGTTCGTTTAATTGAAGCAAAGTACTATGGACACATGGGAAAGACGGAGGCGGAATTCTATTACCTGAACGGACAGATCTATTTTATTTTCCTCAAGGAATTTCGATATAACATGCCACCTACAGAATCGGGTTTCGATCAGACCAAAACAACAATGGAGGAATCTAGATACTATTTTTGGGACAACAGAATGATCCGCTGGATCAGCCCAGATGGCGAGAGTGTGGATACGGAATCACCTGAATTCATGAAGACATCAATAGAAAATTATGACTGGGCTAATGAACTTTTAGAGAAGAATAAATAAAGTCTGTAACACTAGCTATGACTGAATGAGGGTTAATCAGTCAGGAAAATTTGGCGGCACTTGGAAAGTCAGCCACAATTTGTAAGTTTATTAATTGATGTGGCAATTGGATGTTTATTGCAATTCTACTGCTTTCTTATTCCCACTCAAGCCCGAAATAAGGACTTCCTGCTAGCCTGAAAAGAACCGTTAGTTTAACAACCTACGATCAATTGAAATTTGCTTTATGAGTGGACTATTTCTTAATTGCGCTTTTTTGATAAAATAATCCATAGCACCATTGCGCTTAAAATTGCAGCGAAAAAACACCATACTGAAACCACATATTGGGCGTAGAATATTTCTGTTAAAACATAAGCTAGAAGTATTGAGGCTCCTAAAACCCACATCTTCTTATTAGAAGTGATAAAAGGAGGAATAGCAGTTGAACCCAAATAGAACACCCCTCCTATTATGCCAAATTGCTGAATGTAGGATTGGCTGTATGAAATATGGTCACCTAATATCTCTGCTTGAACTTCTACCGTAAAGAGAAAATATCCTAATACTACAGCAACAAGCATTCCCATACCGATTAATAATTTGCCTACAGTAGCTTTCAACCCCATATTCTTTTCGAATTTGTAGATTGACAAAGGTACCCAGACAGGCCAAAGCACTTGAGCGAAGAAAATAAAAGCATGAGCAGAGATGCTTTCTATAAAAGTAAAGTCCGGATTAGTCAATGACAGCCACACAAAGCCTTCTGCAATTTGCTGTAATCCAAAGAAAAGCGGAATGCTTGCAAATGGAATTTCAGAAGACTTCTTAGTTTTCATTAGAGACACCGTACCAACTGAGGTCAAAATCGCCCCTGCTGTAAAACTTGCACCTGCTGAAAAACACATATTAAAATATTTATGTTACAAAAACGAAAAACGCTTTCTAGCCAAAGAAATTTTCCTTAAAAAGGAACGCTATTCATCGATCTATGCTGCGATCTATGCTGAAAAACTTATTTCATGAAGGTAGTAAAATTATAAGTGATAACTTATTCTTTCAAGATTTAACTCCCAGTTGACAAGTGAGAATTAAAATCATAGCTTTTAACAGTATATTTTCGTATCTTAAGATAATTACGGTATGAAAAAAATAGCATTTCCAATATAACTAAAGATGCTCTTTCAACATAATATGCTTTTGGTATATGTAATTTCCATAAATCATCATGCATAAAAACCACACCCTAACTTATAAATATGCAGCTCAACCCTATTCATATAGCACTTTTGTCTCCAATAGCTAAGGAGAAGCTCTATATCAAATACATGGTGAGTTTAAGGTGCAAGTTAATGGTGCAAGAAGAACTTAAAAAACTTGAAATTAAGCACTTAGTAGTTGAACTAGGGGCTGTTGAGTTACTTGAGGATATCTCCACAGAGCAACGGGTATTGCTTAAGCAAAATCTACTTAAATCAGGCTTGGAACTACTCGACAATAAAAAAAGCATCTTGGTTGAGAAAATTAAGACCTGTATTGTTGAAATGATTCATTTTTCAGAAGACCAACCTAAGGTAAATTATTCTGAGTATTTAAGTGCAAAGCTTGGTTATGATTATACCTACTTGTCAAATCTCTTTTCTGAAGTAAAAGGGATAACCATACAGCAGTTCATTATCATTCATAAAATCGAAAAAGCAAAAGAGCTAATTCTTTATCAAGAAATGAATACTTCTGAAATATCTTATAAGCTTCATTACAGTAGTGTTGCACACTTTTCTAATCAATTCAAAAAAATCACTGGTCTTACCCCCTCCTTTTATAAAAAATTGAAAGAAAAGCGTCAAGGAAACTTAGAAGATGTATAATTGACATCTGATCTTAGCAATATTAAGCACGCACCCTAGCACAAATCCCTGACAAAACACAGCATCAGCAGATCTTAACTGCTACATCAGTGATTTATGTAAATCTCCTGGTTTTTTATGTAATACTTTCCTCTGCCTAACTATCTAATATTGTATCACGATAATAATGGTGCAACCTGACTGAAACAGGGATAAAAAGTTGGGACGATTCCGAAAAGTCTTAAGAGTAGGTAAAATATAAATGAACATGATGAAAAAAATTGGTATTACAATTCTAATAACATTTTTAGCATTTGGCTATGCCCATGCACAAGATTATAATACAGCAATAGGGATCAGAGGTGGATTTGCGAACGGACTAACCCTAAAGCATTTCGTTTCCCAAAAAGCAGCCGTTGAAGGCATTATTTCCAGTCGTTGGAGAGGTTTAGAACTAACTGGTCTTTATGAAGTGCACGGAAGGGCGTTTGATACCGACAGATTGAATTGGTACGTTGGATTTGGTGGACACATAGGATTCTATAATGGTAATGATACCAGATGGGGCGAAGATAGATCTTATACTGTTATTGGTTTAGATGGAATTTTTGGCTTAGAATACAATTTTTCAGAAATCCCTTTAAATCTTAACATTGACTGGAAGCCTTCTTTCAACTTTTATGGGTACTCCGGCTTTTGGGGTGATGGTGGCGCACTCTCCATTCGTTATATTTTTTAATCCATAACCAATACAATAATAAATAACACACTTTTTAAATTTAAGAAAATGAAATTAATTAAAACAATGCCAATTTTAGCAATGATGCTTTTCATGCTAATGGTAAGTTGCAAGGATAAAGATAATAATGATGATGATCCTACACCTAGTGAAGATGTGATCCCTACAGTATTATCCACTATGCCTGAAAACAATGATATTGATGTAGCTCGTAATCATAATGTCACTATAACATTTAGCGAAGCAATGGATCCGTCCACAATTAATAGTGCGACTTTCACGGTGGAGCAGGGAACAACAGATATAAGTGGAAGTGTAGTATATTCGGGAGTAGAAGCAACATTTACTCCTTCAGTAGCTTTTAGTGCTGCAAGAGAATTTACGGCTACCATTTCTACCACTGCAAAAAGCCAAAAGGGCATAAACATTGAAGAAAATTATGAATGGTCTTTCACTACCAGCGGATCGGAATCTACTATTTCAGGAATTGATCTTGGAGCATCAGGAAATTATGTAATTCTATCGAAAACAGCTATCAATAATAGTGGGACATCATCTATAACAGGTGATTTAGGCCTTAGTCCTGCTGCTACATCTTACATTACGGGTTTAGCATTGACTGATTTTACTGGATATGCGACTTCTGCTCAGGTAACTGGGGAAGTATTTGCCTCAGATATGGCTGACCCAACTCCAATAAATCTTACTACGGCAGTAGAAAATATGATTACGGCTTATAATAATGCTGCCGGAAGGTCAGAAACCGATTTCTTAGAACTAGGTGCTGGAAATATAGGAGGATTAACCTTGACTACAGGTGTCTACAAATGGACAAATACGGTTACAATCCCAACAAATGTGACCATATCTGGAAGTTCTACTGATGTTTGGATCTTCCAAATCGCACAAGACTTAACCATGAGTTCAGCTACAAACATAATCTTAACAGGAGGAGCTCAAGCCAAAAATATTTATTGGCAGGTAGCTGGTCAAGCAACTTTAGGAACAACTTCACATTTTGAAGGAATCATCCTTTCAATGACGGGCATAACATTCCAAACTGGTGCATCAATAAATGGGCGTGCTTTAGCGCAAACTGCTGTGGTACTTGATGCAAATGCGGTAGTACAACCACAATAAGAGTTCCCACCCTAGATTAATAAAGGTAGGAGTTGCAGTCAGCAGCTTCTACTTTTTTTTTGGGCTGTTGAAAACCGGGCAATACTTCGCACTTGTGATTTAAATACATTTTTACCTAAATTACAAACTATTCCATCCATCCTTAAAGCTCATAAATATTTGGTAATTATTTTCTTTAGAGGTTAGTAAGTAATCAATAATTCTAAAAAAAAGAAAAGCCGGGTCACTACTCCCGGCTTTCTAACCTAAACCAAAACTACTCACTATGAAAAACTAAAAACTAAACTTTATCGACCACCAATTTATAACTAGGGTCTTCTATTACATTAACATCAATAATTTTATCTGCATTTTTAAGCAATCTTCTGCAATCAGGACTTAAATGTTTCAAATGCACTTTTTTCCCAACCTTCATATATCGCTCAGTAATTTTATTCAATGCCTCAATGGCTGACATATCCACTACCCTACTTTCTTGAAAATCAATAATAACCTCCTCAGGATCATTCATCACATCAAATTTATCATTGAAAGCAGCTACTGACCCGAAAAATAATGGCCCATAAATTTCATAATGCTTTACGCCTTCATCATCAATGCTTTTTCTAGCCCGAATTCTCTTAGCATTATCCCATGCAAATACTAATGCTGCAATGATCACCCCCACTATTACTGCTAAAGCCAAATTATGAAGGATAATGGTCACCAAAGTCACCAATACCATTACCAAAATATCTGATTTTGGCATTTTATTAAGTGTTTTTAAGCTCGCCCATTCGAAGGTTCCAATAGCCACCATGATCATCAAACCAGTTAATGCTGCCATTGGGACCAATTCAATATAGGAAGAACCGAACATGATAAACACCAACAGCATAATCGCTGCTACGATGCCTGATAATCTGGCTCTGGCTCCATTGGAAATATTAATTAAACTCTGACCCAACATGGCACAACCACCCATTCCAGAAAATAAGCCAGAAAGGATATTAGCTGTTCCTTGAGCTACTGCTTCTTTATTTCCTCTTCCTCTGGTCTCTGTAATCTCATCGATAATATTCAAAGTCAATAGACTCTCAATTAACCCTACTGCTGCCATAATAGCGGAGTAAGGAAGGATAATCATTAAAGTCTCCCATTTCAGAGGAATATTAGGTATATGAAACGGAGGAAATCCGCCTTTAATTGAAGCTACATCACCCACTGTTCGGGTATCAATTCCAAAATAAACGACTACACCAAAAACTGTTAATATCGCTACTAGAGATGAAGGTACTACTTTAGTAATTTTAGGTAAGCCCCAAACAATGAGCATTGTACCAAATACCAAAGCTAATAAAATATATAGTGGTTCACCTGTTAACCAATTGCCTGATGCATCTTTAAATTGAGCGAGTTGTGATGTAAAAATAATGACAGCTAAACCATTCACAAATCCAAAAATTACAGGATGTGGGACAAGCCGCATAAATTTACCTAACTTCAAAAATCCAGCTGCTACTTGAATTAAGCCAGAAAGGATTACTGCTGCTAAGACATATTCAATACCGTATTTTTGGGCTAAAGCAACAATTACTACAGCAATTGCACCAGTAGCGCCTGATATCATCCCTGGCCGGCCGCCTAAAATAGCCGTTACCAAGCCCATTACAAAAGCAGCATATAAACCTGTTAAAGGAGACAAACCAGCCACGAATGCAAATGCAACAGCCTCAGGAATTAAAGCCATTGCAACTGTCACCCCCGAAAGGACTTCAGTTTTGTAATCTACTTTTTGTGAAAGGTCAAATAATTTAAAATATTGCTTCATGCGCTCAAAATTGGCTTTTATTATTCTAATATATTAGCCGTCTCCTAAATGAGCGCGCAAAGGTATGAGTTTATTTTAAAAAAATAAACTATATGAAAAAATATTCTGAAATTTTGATAATAGAACTCCTATCTATGATTAATAGACAGTTGACAATATTCAATTGACAAAAAGGACATTAGTAATTGTGAAAGGTAAAACATCAAGAGTCTAGAACCAAGATTCTAGACTCTCGATTCTTATAAATCAAACTTTCTCTAAAGCCTGCTCAATATCCCAAATCAAATCTTTGGCATCTTCCACCCCTACTGAAATTCTAACTAGGCTTGAAGTAATATTGATTTTATTTCTTAACTCCTCATTAACGTCAGAATGCGTCATGGTCGCAGGATGCTCTGCTAAAGATTCCGTGCTACCTAAACTTACAGCTAATTTAATCAGCTTTGTGCTATTAAGGAATTTAAAGGCTTCCTTCTCTCCACCTTCAATGTCGAATGCCAGCATAGCCCCATTAGAACTACATTGCTTTTTAAAGATTTCATATTGGCGCCCGTCTTCAGGTTTTAGATTTCCTAAATAATATACTTTCTCTACTTTAGGGTGTGTATTTAAGAAATTAGCAACCTCCTCAGCATTGGCAGCTTGTTTCTCCATTCGGACTTTAAGTGTTTCCAAACTTCTCATTAACAACCATCCTGTGTGTGGCCCAGCCATATTCCCCATGAAAGTTCTAAAGCCTTTCACTCTTTTAATTAAATCAGCAGATCCTAAACAGGCACCCGCTACTAAATCACTATGACCTCCAATATATTTGGTAGCAGAATAAATCACTAAATCAGCTCCTAATTTTAATGGGTGTTGCCAAATAGGTCCCATATAAGTATTATCCACACCAATATAAATAGGCTCTTCTTCTTTTTGTAATTCGTTGGCAATCTCACGGAACATCCCAATATCTACCAGAGCATTGGTTGGATTGGCTGGTGTTTCCAAGTAAATGAAACGAACTTTATCTTTCATTCCGCTAGCTTCAAGTTCTTTCATCACTTCAGCTTTATCCTGATAAGGATTAACTCCTACAGATTGAATTCCCCATTTTGGCAATACATGATTAATAAAATGGTCTGTTCCACCATACACTGGAACAGAATGTAAAAGAACATCCCCAGGATTTAAGAATTCCATTAACATACTGCTAATAGCTCCCATTCCACTTTCAAAAATAGCGGCATCTTGTGCTCCATCCCAAAGACATAATCTATCTTCGGTGATTTGAAGGTTAGGATTATTCAAACGGCTGTATATTAAACCTAATTCCTCCTCATCAGATTTTTCTCGCTTACCGTAAGCTACTTCAAAAAATGCTTTACCATCTTCTGCCTTTTTAAAAGCGAAGGTTGAAGTCTGAAAAATAGGACATTTAATAGCTCCTTCAGATAATTCGGGCTTATAGCCAAAAGACATCATTAGACTCTCAGGTGAAAAAGAATGCTCGCTCATAATTTCTATTATTTTTTATAAAATTAGAAAATAATTCTTAGATACTATATATTAAAGAAAATAAAACTATATTTTTGAATTTTAAAGACAGATAATCTTTTTATGTGCCTCTAAATCTATTTAAATGGAAAATAATTCTACTATTCGTTTAGATTCAACAGATATTCACATCATAAAGCTCCTGCAAAAGAATGCACGCATAACCAATAAAGAGTTAGCCGCACAGCTTGATTTGACCATTACTCCTGTTTACGAAAGGGTAAAAAGATTGGAGAAAACGGGCGTAATCGGGCAATATGTTGCATTGATTGATGCAGATAAAACCGGTAAAGGATTAATGGCACTCTGCATGTTGAGACTAGAAAAACACACCAAAGATAAGCTGGCTCAGTTCGAAGCACATGTAGCGCAGATTCCAGAAGTTACGGAATGTTATCACTTGGCAGGACAATATGATTACCATTTAAAGATTTTGGTAAAAGATATGAATGCTTTTCAGGATTTTATTGTCAATAAACTCTCCACCAATGAGAATCTGGCTAATATTCAAAGCTCTTTCGTTATGAAGAAGATTACAGACACTACTGCTGTGCCTTTGGGGTGATAATTGTTGATTAATAGATATGAATAAGGTCGCTCCTACGGAGCTTGGGTTTTTATTTTCGCTTCAAAGTTACCATAAGATCACACCTACGGTGCTATGGTAGAGCATTCTTGGTGCATAAATATTGATTTCTATTTCACCTAAACCTGATTAAAAAGTCATTTCCTTTAATCTTAAAGTCGTTTCCATATATTATTAGAACAGCACGTCAATTTTTAAATCTCGATCTTTGATTAGAAATTAAGTCCCAGAGGGACGACCTTATGGTAATTCTAATCATACCACTCTCCAAAGCTCCGTAGGAGCGACCTTATCTTTAGACCCAGGCTATTCAAACATCCTCTATCTCCATTAGTTACCAATACTATGAGACAAATATTACTTTTAACAATCTTAATCTTTCATATGAGCTGCGCACAAGCCCAAATTACAAGCTTGGATGATTTCCAGTGGAAAAACAGATTGCTGATCATTTACACAGCTGATCAAAAATCTACTCAATTAGATAAACAGCTTGCTGAAATCACCCGAAACAAAGAGGGGTATAATGAACGAGACTTGAAAGTCATTATTCTCAAAAACCAAAAGGTTGAAATCTGGAATTCAAATAAAAATCACCTGCTAGATTTCCACCAAATCATAAAAGAGTTGAATATTGAAGAAAAACAGCCCCTTCAAAACTTATTAATCGGCAAAGATGGTGGGGTGAAATTGAAAAGCAACTCTACTATCTCCAATGAAAAATTATTTAGGATTATTGATGCCATGCCTATGAGGCAAAGGGAAATGAGGGATGGGAATTAACATTCTGAGAATTACCGGTCAGACGCGCAATGCGTCAGACCGGATTAACATTTATTTCAATTTTAATACTTGCAGGTGAAAACACCTGCAAGGGGGATATTTAAAATCATTTATTTCAATCTTTCTTTAATATCTAATTTATGCTTTCGGGCAGTATCTTGAGCGATATCATAGCCAGCATCAGCATGACGAATTACTCCCATTCCTGGGTCATTATGTAAGACTCGTTTCAATCTCTTTTCTGCATCTTCCGTACCATCAGCCACAATCACCATTCCGGCATGAATGGAATAGCCCATGCCAACTCCACCACCATGATGCAAAGACACCCAACTGGCACCGCCTGCAGTGTTCACTAAAGCGTTTAATAATGGCCAATCTGCCACGGCATCAGAACCATCCAACATAGCCTCAGTCTCTCTATTTGGAGATGCAACAGAACCCGTATCCAAATGATCTCTTCCAATCACGATTGGGGCTTTGACTTTTCCTTCTTTCACTAATTTATTGAAAGCCAAGCCAGCTTTTTCTCTTTCCCCTTGTCCTAACCAGCAAATTCTTGAAGGCAAGCCTTGAAAAGCAATTCTTTCTTGCGCCATATCCATCCAGCGCATTAAAGATTCATTTTCTGGGAATAATTCTTTTATTACTCTATCGGTTTCGGCTATATCAGCAGGATCACCTGAAAGTGCAGCCCAACGGAATGGCCCTTTTCCTTCGCAGAAAAGTGGACGAATATAAGCTGGTACAAATCCAGGGAAATCAAAAGCATTTTTCAAGCCTTTCTCCTGTGCCCTTGCTCTAAGGTTATTTCCATAGTCAAAAGTAATAGCTCCAGCCTTTTGCAATTCCAACATCAGTTCTACATGTCGATACATAGACTCATAAGACAACTCTTCATATTTATCAGGATTTTCTTCCCTTAATACATTAGATTCTTCCAAACTGATTTGATGCGGGACATAACCGATTAAAGGATCGTGCGCTGAGGTTTGATCGGTTAAAACATCCGGAATAACATTTCTTTCTTTCAATCTTTCTAATAGATGAACAGCATTATATGGAACTCCAATAGATACCCTTTCCTGGTTCTTTTTGGCCTCCAAAGCTCTATCAATAGCCGCATCCATATCTTCTATGGATTCATCCAAATACTTAGTCTTTAATCTTTTGTCAATTCTCCATTGTTCTACCTCGGCAACCAGACAAACCCCGTCATTCATGGTCACAGCCAAAGGCTGAGCTCCACCCATACCACCTAATCCTGCAGTAACAGTTAAAGTGCCTTTCAAACTTCCATTGAAATCTTTATTGGCTATAGCAGAAAAAGTTTCATAAGTTCCTTGAACAATTCCTTGAGAACCGATGTAAATCCAACTTCCAGCTGTCATCTGTCCATACATCATCAAGCCTTTCTTTTCCAGTTCATCAAAATGCTTCCAATTAGCCCAATTTGGAACTAACTGAGAATTGGAAATCAACACTTTTGGGGCATCTTTATGTGTGGGTAAAATCCCAACGGGCTTACCAGATTGGACTACCAAAGTTTCGTCCTCTTCTAAATCCTTAAGAGCTTTAATAATTAAATCCAGTGATTCGAAATTTCTGGCTGCTTTACCTCTTCCTCCGTACACAATTAAATCTTCCGGTCTTTCTGCCACTTCTGGATCGAGATTATTCAACAGCATTCTAAGTGCCGCTTCTTGAACCCAGCCTTTGCAGTTCAATTGACTTCCAGTAGGCGTTTTATAAGTTTCGGGATTATATTTCTTTGTCGTTTCCATAGCTAATAGTTCTGTTCAATCTTTCCGAATGTGAAATAGCAGTAAATTCAACAAAAAGGCAAATTAGAAATGAATGTATTTAATTTTAATCCTTGGGATGATGGTGTTTCCCAACTGATGAGATAATCTTTAAACGATATTTCAACTTTTAGTTAACATGTAGAGTTCACGGTACCAATTTATTGACCTCAAACAAATTATATTAAAATATAACACCTAACTCAAAAACTTTCCTATTGATATAAAATTTCATCCTTGCGTCATTCCTGTGAAGACAGGAATCTTTTGATTTTAATCTATGATTAAAATATTTATAGATATTACGAAAATGGTTTTTGTGCCACTAGTTATGAGACTTGAGAAGGTTATGGCACTCTTTAAGGTTAATGAAACTTCGTTTCAATAGGACAAGATTCCTTTCTTCAAAGGGATGACGTTCTAATCTGGTTCTGTAGAAGTAGAATAACGAAAGTGTATCTCTCTTAAGAAATATCTTCCCTATCCACCTCTAACTCCACATAAGCCTTATCACATAAAGCCCCAATGGGAGGTTGCATTTTGTTCACTCGAACTAATACTTTTAAAGCAGATTCATTTTCTGATAGGATTTTCTTTCCGATATGAAAAGCTAGAGTTTCTAATAATTTTAGAGGCTTTTTCATCACCTCTTCAGTAGTTTTATAAAGCGTTTCGTAATTTAAAGTGCTTTCCAGGCTATCATCCATTTGTTCAAATTCGGTTTCTACAACCAAATCAACAGTATAATGATTACCTAGTTTATTCTCCTCCACATAATAGCCGTGATAGCCATAAAAAGCCATACCGGATAGTGCTACTTTTCCCTTCATAAAATAATTATTGAATATGTTTAATCGGCAGTAATTTCATCAAAGAATGAGGTGTCTTCCCCACCATCATCTTTTTTCTCCTTTTTTTCTTTAGCTGGTTCCTCTTGCTTTGGTGTATTTTCTGCTTTAGGAGGTTTTGCTGCCTCATGTTCTATGGGCTTGGATTTAAGCTCTTCCAATTCATAGCCATCTGCATTTTGAATTTTCTTAACTGCTTTTCTGGCTCTTTTGAGGTGGGTTTCTATATCCACATGCTGCATGCGGTCTTCAATCTTTTTCACTTTATCGTTTAAGCCTGTGCTTAAATTTTTAAGCTCTTCCGCCACATTATCTCGATGACTCTCCAATAGCTTGAAACCATCCGCTACTTCTTTTAGCTCATCTTCCATTTCTTCCAAAATAGTTTGAGCTTTATGATTGGCATCTTCCACTATGTCTTTGGCTCTCTGCTGAGCATCTGACAATAATTTATCGGCCTTCATTTGTGTTTCCTTCAAATGTAACTCGGCAGTTCTATTGGCTTGAGTAATAACATTGGCTCCCGTATCCTCTGCGGTTTTTAAAGTTTTATATAATGAACTTTCCACCTGACGAAGTTTTTCTACTTCCTTTTCAGCCGCTTCTAGTTTCAATTTTAACTCCTTTTGCATATCCATCTCTCGCTCCCACTCTTGTGAAAGAGAAGCCAAAAATGCTTTGACATCATCTTTATCATAGCCCCTAAAGCCTTTTTCAAATTCTTTTTGTCGTATTTCTAAAGGAGTAATCTTCATGTTGTTATACTATTATTTTATTAAATAACGCATCAGACTGGGAATTGTCTTAATGCTAAGAAAAGTATTTCACTTTTTCAAGATATAAATATACAGCCTTATTTTTTATTTATGCATTTGAATGTCCCAAATTGATAAAGTATGATCGTCACTAGCACTTACTAGCCGGTCTTGATAATCTGTCCATAGCAATTTATTCACCGAAGTGGCATGACCTGCATGTCTGGCTTTATCAATCACTTTCAGCAAGCGGAAAGAGTGTGAATCCCAAATTTTTATGCTTTTATCCATGCTGCAAGTGGCAAAATACTTTCCATCAGGTCGGAAGCTGATATTATTTATAGCATACATATGAGCCACTATAGTTTCCATTAATAAATAATTGCTTTTTACATCCCAAATTTTCAAATGCGCATCCCTACCTGAGCTTAGTAATATATTTCCATCAAATGAATATTGTAGTGTAAATACCGAATTATCATGAGCTTTTATCTCCTTTTTTAAACGCCAATCGGCTGTAGAAAGTATTTTAATTGTATTATCACTAAAACCTATAGCCACTTCTTTTAAATCAGGGTGAACCGCAATAGTTCGGGCACTTTTATCGCTCAATTGTAATTTTGCTATGGTGCTCAAATCTTTTAAATCAGATAAAATCAATTGACCATCTGCGCAAGCGGTTAAAATAATATTGCCTACCACTTTAATATCAAAAATAGCACTTTCAGTAATTTTAGCTGATTTTAGTTCTTGCTTTTCTGCTACATCCACCAAATGAATGCCTTCATAATTATGCCCAACTATCAATTGGTTATTTTCCTTAAGGTAATGAAGTGCATAAACAGAATTCTGTACCTTAGCCACCATGGTGCCCAATTCAGGATCTTTCAAATCCCAGAGAGCAACGATTCCATCCCCACCTGCGGAAAAAAAGAGATGACTTTCGCTTGCAGGTTCCACTACATATAAGCAATCTTTGTGTCCGGTTAGGCTTTGAATTTTTTCTACATTAATTTTAGGCATATTGTAAAGTTAAGCGATGGCATTAGAATACATAAAGCAAATCAACGAGAATATTCATTTGGCTGTTTGGAAAATTGAAGAGGATTTGGAATTCTATCTCAAAAATGTCCAGTTAAGCCTAATTGATGAAAAAATTCTATTGGAAACTACACATCCTGAAAAGAAATTAGAATTTATGGCGGGTAGAATGCTTTGTAAAACTGTTCTACATGAGCTAAAAATCACAGACCAGCCTATTTTTAGAAATGAATATGGAAAACCTCAAATTCCTGATTCAGAATATGATATCTCATTATCGCATACTGAAAATTATATCGCTCTAACCATTGGTTATCAACTAGATGTAGGCATAGACATAGAAAAACCTAAACCAAAAATGGCAAAAATAGCCCCCAGACTTTACACAGCAGAGGAAATGTTCTATTGCCAAGATAATTTAGTCTACTTTTCTAAAGTTTGGTCTGCAAAGGAGGTTTTGTATAAGCTTTTTATGAAAAGAGAATTGGATTTTAGGGAACATCTGAGTGTTAAGCCAGAAAACAAAGATTGGACGTTGATGACGGGTAAAATTCAAAAAGGAAACTTCAAACAAAGCTATCAATTAGCTTTTTATGAGCTAGGAGAGTATTTTATTTGTTTGAATGTGACTTGATGAAATATCCTACTACTTCCGATAGCTTCGCCATTGGAAATTACTACCGCCTCTGACGGATTTAGCTATGAAATCCTGAACTTTAAACTTGAAGCAATCAGCTATTACGTGCCAGAGGCACAAAGTAGCCATCACTAGCCAGAGTCGAGCGATAGACCAATCACTCTCTATAAATAAATCACAAAATTAAAGCCCTAAAGCATCTAAATCAATGCCGCCAGAAACCTCAATTAAAAGCTCTTTCACTTCTTCTGATTTGTGGTGTTCTCCTAATTTCTCGAAAGCCAAAATGAGATTTCTTAATACCCTTTTAATAATATCTTCATTAGAGCATGGTTCATAATAAATCGGCTTTGGAGTTAAATTCAGATTAGCCAAATAGTTGTCTATGTCTTTCTTAGAAAAAATTAAGCCTCTATTGAAGGCATTGACATAAAACTGAAGCTCTTCATTTTTATAAGTAATAATAAAAAGGTTTGGCAAATTTACGCCATAAATAGGCAAACCTAGCTTTTCAGCAACCAACATATAAACCACAGAAAGCGAAATAGGATTTCCTCTTTTACTCTCTAAAACTGATTTTAAAAAGGAATTATTGGGAGAATGAAAATTCTTAGTGTTGGCTCTGAATTTTAATTTGGTAAAAAGCGCACCATTTATGATTTTGATTTGATCATAAGGATGTAAATCTTCCTTCAATTCAACCCAAATATCATAATAGATTTGCTCAATTTCTTTATTTAGATCATTGATCTCTGTATCTGGATACTGGTATAGAGATATTAACCACATGCCTTCCAGCAAGCTTTCTCCTCCCGTTTCCTTCCATGCTCTAAATCGCTCCTTTAACTGCGAAAACTGAAGAGTATGGATCATATCCTCAATTTTCCGTTGAATATTCGGATCAAAGCTATTCTCCCATTGCTCTTCCAAAAAAGGGATCACATCACTGCCCAAAGACATTATTTTCCCTTCCACATGACGATTTACTTCTTCATCCTCATCTTCCAAAAGGGAAACTAATGCTTTAAATTCGTTTTTATCCAATTCCAATTTTCAGTGATTTAGGTTTGTATTACGCCTACATTAAACGGCTTTTCAAGAGGGGCGTGATCTGCTGCCTCAATTCCCATTGAAATTACCTTACGGGTTTCTAAAGGATCTATAATCCCATCTACCCACAATCTAGAAGCAGCATAATAAGGAGATAGTTCTTCATTGTATTTATCAGTAATGTCTTTCAACATTTTCTCCTTGTCTTCATCGGAAATAACTTCTCCTTTAGCTTTTAAAGTTGCCACTTTTATCTGCAATAAGGTTTTAGCTGCTGCTGCTCCACTCATCACTGCAATTTGTGCTGTTGGCCAGGCATAGATCAAACGAGGATCATAAGCCTTTCCGCACATTGCGTAATTACCTGCTCCATAAGAATTACCAATTACAATAGTAAATTTTGGCACAACAGAATTGGCCATAGCATTTACCATTTTAGCACCGTCCTTGATGATACCTCCATGTTCAGATTTACTGCCAATCATAAAACCACTAACATCCTGTAAGAAAACCAATGGAATTTTACGTTGATTGCAATTCATAATAAAACGTGCTGCTTTATCAGCAGAATCGGAGTAAATTACACCCCCCATCTGCATTTCACCTTTTTTGGTTTTCACAACTTTTCTTTGATTGGCTACAATTCCAACTGCCCAGCCATCAATTCTGGCAGTTCCACAAATAATTGACTGACCGTAAAGCTCTTTGTATTCATCAAATTCAGAATTATCTACTAGTCTTGCTATAATATCCCTGGTATCATAAGGCTTTACCCGATCGTTGGGCAGTAAGCCATAGATTTCCTTTTCATCTTTAGCGGGTGCTGCGGGCTCTTCTCTATTAAAACCAGCTTTCTCAAAACTACCGATTTTATTGAAAATTCTTCGGATATCATTCAAGCAGTCCTGATCGGTTTCATGTTTATTATCCGTTACACCAGAAATTTCACAATGAGTTGAAGCACCTCCTAAAGTTTCATTATCAATATCTTCCCCAATCGCAGCTTTCACCAAATAAGATCCTGCTAAAAAGATAGAGCCTGTTTTATTGACAATCATCGCTTCGTCCGCCATAATAGGCAAATAGGCACCACCAGCGACACAGCTCCCCATAATGGCAGCAATTTGAATGATACCCATTGAAGACATCTTAGCATTGTTTCTAAACTGTCTTCCGAAATGCTCCTTGTCTGGGAAAATTTCATTTTGCATGGGTAAGAAAACTCCTGCACTATCAACCAGATAGATAATCGGTAATCTGTTTTCCATTGCTATTTCCTGAGCCCGTAAATTCTTTTTTGCTGTCATTGGAAACCAGGCTCCAGCTTTTACAGTGGCGTCATTTGCTACTATCATTACTTGCCTTCCCTCTACATAACCTATTCCTGTTACCACTCCAGCAGAAGGACATCCACCAACATCCTCATACATTCCGTCAGCAGCAAAAGCGCCAACCTCTAAAAATTCAGAACCATCATCTACCAAATAATCGATGCGTTCTCTGGCTGTGAGTTTACCTTTTTCGTGCTGCGAGGCAATCTTTTTTTCCCTCCGCCTAAATATACTTTTTCTAGTTTGTGTTTTAGTTTGTCTACCTCTTGCTTATTGAGGTCTTCGTTTTTATTAAATGCGATATCCATTGAGTCGTTTCCTGGTATATTTAATAATTAGTTGAATATTTCCGTTATTTCTTTTTCTTGTCTTTATCTTTCCTTCCAAATAAAGAAAAGTGAACATATTTTTTAGGTTGATCCTTCATATCAATTAAGAGTGCATCTAAATCAACTAAAGTTTGATTCAAGTTTGTATATAAAGAATCATCGTTGAGTAATTTATCAACTGTTCCTTCTCCATCTTGCATCGCAGCAACAGTATTATTGATATTAATTAATGTAGTATCTAGTCTGTTAACTACTTTAGCTAGTTCCAATGCATTTACAGAATCTGCAATTCCATTAGTTTTCTTTAATAAAGCTTTGAGTCCATTTTTTTCATCTGCCAATGTCGCAGATATTTTTTTGAAATCATCAATTACAGCATTGATAGTCGCTTGTTTTTCTGATATTTTCGCCAAATTTTGGGTTGTGACTTCAACATTAAGCATAATATTTTTTATCGCTTCTTCATTATTATCAATATTGGCTAAAATACTATTCAAATGCTGACCTACAGAATCTAAGGTTTTCAGTACTGGATATGCCTGTTCTTGAATCTGTGAGGTTAATGAAGGTTCAATATCTCCTTTTATCTCACTTCCCTCTGGTAAAGGATTAGTTACCATATTTCTTTTGATAACAATAGTTTGAGATCCCAAAATATCCGTGGCCAGCATGGCAACCGATTCTTCTCCTAAACTAATATCTTCCCTCACTTCAAAGTACACCTTCAGGTGGTTTTCCCTTTCTTGAAGTATTTCAATTCTACTAACCCTACCTACAGACAATCCACTTAAAAGAACTGGGTTTGAAGCTGTAAGGCCATTTACATGATCGTATACAGCGTAATACTCATTCGTGGGATTAAAAAAATCAATTCCTTTTAGATAATTAAATCCAAAATAAAATATGACAATTGATGAAATTGCTAGTACAGCAACTTTAATTTCTTTAGCTATTTTCAAAGTTGTATATGTTTTAGTTCATTGATTCAATTTCGACTTTGTAGTCCCGTACTGCACGGAAGATACCAGAAGCTATATACGTTTGCCCGAGCTCATCGTTCAAATATCTCTCTTCTTTCGGATTGCTGAGAAAACCTGTTTCTATTAAAACACTTGGCATAGAGCTCTTAAACAATACCACAAAGCCTGCCTGCTTTACTCCCCTACTATGGCGACCCACTCTTTTATCAAACTGGTATTCAACTTTTTCGGCTAGCTTCAAACTATTGGCCAAATAAGCATTCTGATATAAAGAAAAAAGAATATGTGAAGCCGGATCATTAGGATCAAAACCTTCATATTTTTCTTCATAATTATCCTCCATCAAAATCACTGAGTTCTCCCTTTTCGCCACATTTAAATTAGTTTCTGACTTATGAAGCCCCATTATCCACGTTTCAGTACCATGAACCTTATCACTGTAATCAACTGCGTTACAATGTATGGAAACAAACAGGTCGGCACCATTTTTGTTTGCGATGTTCGAGCGTTCATCAAGTTCAATAAACTTATCATCAGTTCTAGTGTAAATGACTTCAACATCAGGTAAATATTCTTTAATGATTTCACCTAATTCTAAGGCAATTTCTAAAGCTATGTCTTTTTCCTTTGACATTACGCCCCGAGTCCCACTATCTTTGCCTCCATGTCCTGCATCAATCACAACCTTGTCAACTTTATATGAGGGTTTGTTAAGATTTGTGAATGAGCCAAGGACCATCAAAAGTGTAAGTGTAAAAAGGATGGTAATATTTTTCACAATCTTTCGGTTGTTAAATTTGAAAAGTATAATTTTACACAAAGATTGCAAAAATTCATCAAATCGGAAAAATCCACAGAATAATTTGAGGCAGTATATTTTAAGTATTTTCATATTTGTTGCACCTTTTTTGGGTTTCGCTCAAGAAGTTGATTCAGTAATTCAAAAATCTGACTCAATCATTGACAGTTCTATTAAAGTTGATTCTTCAAAATTCATACAGGATTCTACATTAACCAATCTTTCTGATTCTACTAAAACAGCTGCTACTGACTCTGTTAAAAGTAAAAAGAAAGGCGATATTGCTACTACTGTCAATTACAATGCCAAGGACTCTTTAAACTTTAACTTAAAAACTCAAGATATTATTATGTATAAAAATGCCCATGTGGATTATGGGGATATTGAACTTGAGGCAGATAAAATAAAAGTCAACTATAATACTAAAATATTAGATGCTAGTGGATTGCAAGACACCGCAGGGAAAATAACAGGAGAACCCGTCTTCACTGATAAAGGCCAGGTTTATCAAACGGAAAAGATTACTTATAATTTTGATACAAAAAAAGCAATTATAAAAGGAGTAGTCACACAGCAAGGGGAAGCCTTTATGCATTCAAATTGGACCAAGAAAAATGAAAAAGATGAAATGTTCAGTGATCATGCCTTATATACCACATGTAATTTAGAACATCCCCACTTTGGTATTTCAGCCAATAAAATCAAACTGATCCCAGGAGATAAAATCTTAGCAGGACCTTTTAATCTAGAAATCACCGAACTTCCCACCCCATTTCTATTTCCTTTTGGGATGTTTCCTATGCCAAATAATAAGACATCCGGGATACTTTTTCCAACCTATGGTGAGGAGAATAGAAGAGGGTTTTTCTTAAGAGATGGCGGCTATTATTGGGCGATAAATGATTATGCTGACATGGCATTAAGAGGTGAAATATATTCTAAAGGAAGTTATGGACTTTCTGTTGCTTCTAATTACAAAAAAAGATACAGCTATAATGGAAATTTAAGTATAAGATTTAACCAACAGCAAGTTGGTGAAACGGAGGCTGACTCAGCAATTGCCCGTGACTTTTGGGTGCAATGGTCTCACAGACCCGAATCGAAAGGTACTGGACGTTTTTCTGCCTCAGTAAATGCTGGTACATCTAGCTTTAACCAAAATAACCCTACACAAAATTACCAGCAACAGGTTACAGCAAACTTCAACTCAAATGTTTCTTATTCAAATGTAATTCAAGGCACACCTTTTAATTACGCCATAAGTGCAAGACATAATCAAAATGTCCGGACAAATGAAATTGACATATTATTACCTGAAGTAGCTTTGAATATGAACAGACAATATCCTTTTAAAAATGTCAATGTGAAGGGGTTAGATTGGGTTCAAAAGATGAACTATTCGTATAACTTCACTTCCACTAATAGAATTACAAATGCTTTAGGAACGGTGGGCGAAACGGAAGACAGTATTGCTGATTTTAATAGGGAAACCCTTCCTTATTTACTTGAAAGGGCAAATAATGGAGGCCGCCATAGAGTTCCTGTTTCTACCTCTTTTAATTTATTAAAATTCATTACGGCAAGTCCTAGTTTCAACTATGATGAAGTTTGGTACCTAAAAGAATTGAATCATAGATATAGTGATTCGCTCAAAACAGTTGTGATCGATACCCTGAATCAATTTAGCAGGGCATCATCCTACAGTGCGGGAATTGGATTTACAACGCGTCTTTATGGTACAATTTACCCTAAAAATGGCCCCGTTAAGGCAGTTCGTCATATTATGACTCCTTCTGTCAACTTTAATTGGCGACCTGATTTTGGTGAAGAACAATATGGTATTTATAAAGAAGTTCAAACCGACTCATTGGGAAATACTGATATTTATTCGAAATATGATGGCTTTGTTTATGGAAGCCCAGGTAGAGGAAAATCTGGGACAATTGGAATTTCATTAGCCAATACTGTTGAAATGAAAGTGAAAAAGAAAAATGACACCTCTGATTTACCGTCAAAAGTTAAAATATTTGACAACCTGTCATTTTCAACAAGTTATAATATAATCGCAGATTCATTCAAATTAGCACCTATCTCAATCAATGCTAGAACAAATCTTTTTAATGGTAAATTGGATGTAAACCTGCAAACAGGAATTGATCCTTATGTTATGGTTTTAGATAGCATAATCACTGAATCTAATGGCACTGAAGAAGTGTATCAAAGAAAAATCGATCAGTATGCTTGGGAAGCTGGGCGAGGAATAGGTAGGCTAACAACTGCTAATATTGCACTTTCAACCAATTTAAATCCAGCAGGTAAAAAAAGTGATGATCAGAATAGAAACGCATTAGAAGATCAAGCTCGACAAGCTGGAGCTACCGAAGATCAAGTTCAAGCATTAGCAAGCAATCCTGATATGTATGTTGATTTCAATGTTCCATGGAATTTGAGAGTAAGATATAACATTAGATGGAGTAGACAAGGATATGAAGAAGCCACAATTCAACAAACCATGAATTTTAGTGGTGATGTGAATTTTACTGAAAACTGGAAAGTTGGATTTACTTCAGGTTATGATTTTGAAAAAGATGACTTTACACAAACTTCCATCAATATCTTCAGAAATCTTCACTGCTGGCAAATTAATGCCAATTGGGTTCCATTTGGTAGATTTCAATCGTTTAGTGTAGATATAGGAGTGAAAGCATCAATCCTTCAAGATTTAAAATTGAACAGAAGAAGAAGTTGGTGGGATAACTAGATTAATTAATAATTAGTAATTTTTTAATTAGTAATTGAAATTCTGAAAAGGCATATTGCTTCAATTAAGAATTAAGACAGCACGTAGATTAGTTTTCGATTGCTTGGAGGTGATAGTTTAACAGATTATCAGTGCATCTGTCTAAGATATTATATACATTTTGGAAGCCTTCAGTTCCTCCATAATAAGGGTCTGGAACATCGCTACCTTGTAAATTCGATTCAGTTTCAAAGTCTCGCATTAATTGAACTTTGTGTAAATGCTCCTCAGAGCTTGCAAGACCTATTACTTTCATTTTATTGGCATTATCCATGACCAAAATATGGTCAAAGCGATTGAAATCGGCTGGTTCAAATTGTCGGGCTCTTTGTTTTAATTCCAATCCGTTTTTTAAGGCATTCTCACAAGTTCTTTCATCAGGTAATTCACCAATGTGATAATCTGCAGTTCCACATGAATCAATCTTAAACTGATCCTCCATATTTGATTTAACTATTTTATCCGTCATTAAACCTTCTGCCAAAGGTGAGCGGCAGATATTACCCAAACACACAAAAAGTATCTTTTTCATTTTTGTAAAATAGTTTTAAACCCTAAAGTAATAAATGCTGCGAATAATAAGAACCTTTTATGCATAAAAGCTTGTTTTGCTTCGTAAAGAATCCTTTGCAACAATGCTCTTTTCTCCGTTCTGTTTTGAATCATTTCAAAAGACTTCTTACAAATCCTTAAGGTTGAATTCAATTGTTTATTCCCCTTTTTATACTGCAAAGAAGCCATTGAGGTACTAAGAATTCTTTTTTCTACTAATATTTTATCAGTAAAACTGAAGGCATGATTTCTTGAAAGCCTTAGCATGATATCTAAATCTTCGTAAGCTAGCTCCTCATCATAACCTCCAATAGCCTTTAAAAAGGAAGCTCTATACATCAAAGTTGGCGGACAAATAAAATACCGCTTTAATATCTCTGCAAACAAATCCCCTTCCGGAACCAATATCTTAGATTTCTCTTTATCATCTACGGCATAATGCGATTTAACATATCTACCATTTTCATCTATATAATTGGCATTTGTAAAATTTATAGCCACCTCTGGTCTCGTACTCATATTATTCAGGCCCTCTTCTACCCTATTGGGTAAAAGAATATCATCCGCTGCCAAATCAATAATATATTCAGCATTTGTCAACTCTAGTGCAGCGTTAAAGGCTTTGCAATTCCCTAGATTTTTCTCATTAAAAATCGTTTGAATGCTCCGATCAGCATGCTTACTTATAAAACCTTTGATTCTTTGCACACTATCATCAGAAGAAGCATCATCCACTACAATCAGCTCAGTTGGATACGTTTGAGCAATAACAGAAGCTAAGGCCGCTTCCACAAACTCCTCATGATTATAACATAAACATATAACTGAAACTTTAGAAGGCATCTCTTAATTTTTTTATCCCTATTATACCCACCATAATTGAATAGCAAGTAAAACGTACAATGTGAGCATAAACCAATACTTCAATCCCAATAGTAGATTTAAGGGTTATTAAAGTTACAAATATAATCGCACTCAATAATTCTGTTATAACATAGACTTTGGTTTGAATGGATGCTATTAAATAGATTGAGAACGGGAAAGCTAAAAAGGCAAAAAAATCACCTATGATCTGCAATTGAAACAAGTTTGATGCTTTTACATATTGTTCATCGTACAAAATCTTTAAAATTAATGCATCAAACTGAAATACCAAGAAGAGAAAGCTCAAAGAAATCAAAGAATAATAAAGGTATTTTTTCATTAAAGCACTAACTTTCAATTCTTTACTTTCCATTTTACGGGAAAGAAAAGGATATAAAGTCAAAAACAAAAAGCTTATCATCAGCCCTCTGTATGCTTCTGAAACTCTAACAATTGACTGCCAAAAACCTGTTTGAATAACTCCAAATTCTTGGATGGAAAATTCACGTACAAAATAATTTACCCATTTACTGCTCAACCATATCACCAGAGCCATAATCAAAAATTGCTTAAAATGGTTTTTCACCTTTTCTTCAATCTTAAAATTGAATTTCAATAAAGAATAAACAGGTATGATCAAAAAGAATGTGAAAAGAGATTGAATAATTAACCAATAGATTAAAAATTGATGAAGCTGTAAATCAATTAAACTTATGGAGAAAAAGAATATTGACCATTGAATGAGTAGAATAATGGAGTAAAGCCTCAGTTTCTTTTGAATAACATAAACAGCGGCAATTATTAATCCAAAACAAAAAAGAAGAATAGAAGGAATGATTAACAACCAATCACTCAGGCTAAAGCTGAAAATACTTGCTCCAAACTGCCCACTGATGAACAAAAACAAACCACTGCAAAAAGCCAATAGAATTAAAAGTATAATAGAGGCTCCTACAACTTGAACATTCTTTAATGACTTTTTCGGAAACGCATTAATCAACCCATTAGCTACTGCATCTTGAATTGGCTGCGCAAATAAAGCTACAAAGTTTTGAAAATGGCTAAAAAGCGTAGTTCCTGCAGGTCCATAGAAAATAGCGACTACTTTTTGTGCACCAAATCCAGCAAGGGTTCGAATCATAAGAAGCAATCCACTCCAAATGCTGTGCTGATATTTTGTCCAATATTTCAGCATTCGAACGTGTATTTCCTCATTGCTAAAGCACCAATATCTTTTTTATAATTGGCTATATTTTTATGGATATCTCCATTTAATTTCATTGAAGTACCTAAATCTAATAGTTGGATATCATTCTCTTTCGCATAATCAAAAATCTTGTCATATAATAACAGTGAAGGCTCGTACTTATCATATTCCGGATTGGTGATCAAGCTGTATAAATAAAGATACTTATGTGAAACCTTTACCACAAATGCACATCCGATCAATTCATTTGAATTTTTCAATTGAAAGCCCAGATAATTTTCTGGAAATGCATTTTTAAATTGCAGCATCAACTTCAGAGGGATAAAATTTTGATGCCCCTTTTCAATTCTCCATCTGAGGTTCTGTTTATAAATACTCTCCCATTGGTCAATTCCAATGTATTCAACAGCATAGTCACCCCTCTTTAATGCTCTCAGTTTCTGCTTTCTCCTTTTTTGAGGAAGCTTATTCATAAAACTATCCTGATCAATTTCTATATAATGATTAAGCTCAACATTTAATACTCTATAATTTTGAAACTTTATAAATCCTGAAAAAAGTGGATTATAGATAAATTGAATAGGCTTAGAAAGCTTGTCTCTTAAGAATGAAAAACTCATCTTACACGATTTCTCAAAACTCATTTCATTGTAAACCTGAGGGCAAGAAAAAGGCGCTGAAACAGGACTAAACCAACAATTATTTTCTTCACTAAAAACCCAAAAAGCTACTAGTTGATGCTTAGAATCTCTTATTAGTACAGGAGATATAGACTTTGTTCTATTGAACAAGTCAGCATAATCTTGTAACAGGAAAACAGGAATCCCTAATGCTTCTTCCTCCTCAGGCGAAGGGAATTGCTCAGAAATTTGATAGTTTTGCCGCATAGAGGTAAAAATACTTTTTATGATGCAATAAATGCTATTTTTGAGACTAAATTGCTCAAAAACCTCTAATTTGGGCATTCTTTTGATAAAATTTTAGTGAATAAATGAAGGACTATTTCTATACAATTTCTAAAGGTGGTGAAGGTTTTTACAAGGAGAAAGGAAGTAAATTCATTGGTTTGGCTTGTCGAGTTAGAGATGAAGAGGAAGTGAAAGAAAAACTAGAGGAAGTAAAAAAGCAGTATTATGATGGACGACATCATTGCTATGCTTACATTTTATCAAAAGATAAACTAAGAGCCAACGATGATGGAGAGCCTAATCATTCGGCAGGTGATCCTATTTTGGGGCAAATTAAATCAAAAAACTTAACGGAAGTTTTAATAGTGGTAGTTCGCTATTTCGGTGGTACAAAATTAGGAGTTCCGGGCTTAATTAATGCCTATAAAACAGCGGCTTTCGAAGCATTGGAAGCCTCGAAAATAATGGAAGTTACCATTGAAGAGATTTATGATATTCAATATGGGTATGAGATCACAAATGAAGTAATGCGCTTAATTTCTGAGTTTGAGGCTGATATCAAACATCAAGAATTTACTGAAAACTGTTCTGCTACTTTAGGCATTAAACAATCTCTAAAAGAAAAATTTGAAGAAGAAGCAAGCAAAATTGAAGGATTAATGTTTGAATCCCAATCGGAGCAAGAGTAGAGCAAACTTAATATTTCACTCCTATTTTCTTATATATAAAATGCATTAACCAAGCTGGGCCGATTAACAAAAACTGCAAGTCTTTCAGAAAAGAAGGCTTTTTGCCTTCAATTTTATGTCCCCAGAACTGACCAATCCAAGCTAAGAAAAATACGATTAATGCTATTCCCCATAAAGGAAGGAAATTCAATTGGTCTGCCCAACGAGCAACAGCAATGCATAGAACCGCAAATGCCACCATTCCAAAAGAAAGCGGTATGGACAGACTGATATAATAAATTAAGACTATTCCTAAAACAACTACAGCCCAATTATCAAAATAGCCAACTCCAAATGCATAAGTCAACATATCATTAGGAATGGAATATAAAAGTGCGACCACACTCCAAAAAATCAAAGGGACACAAATCCAATGCACCATTTTATTGGTCTTATTTTTATGACTTGCTCCGTATTCTTCTAATAAAGCATCTATTCTTCTCATGTTTCTAAAATAGATAATTTTATTTTAGGAATCAATAAGTGTCTATTAACAACACATATTTAAGTGAAAATTTCTAAAAGCATTTGAAAAATAGTAGCATTTTAAAAAAAGCTTATTACATTTGCCCTTACATGAACAACAGAACAACACATATCTTATTAAAGCAAAATGCTTCTCAGGCATTTCATGCTGTTCATGTATTCCATCATTCCTCGTTTTAAGAGGAATAAATTCACTATATCGTCCTACGCAGGTATCTGCATGTAAAATTTATTTAAGGAAAATCGTTAAACATTTCCTTAGAAAATCTCTTAGTTAAATACTATTTTTAAAAATCAAAAATCAAAGATGAATACATTAAAAATTGCCATACAAAAGTCAGGTCGTTTAAGCGAAGACTCACTCAAATTAATTAAAGAATGCGGTATAAAATTCAGCAATGGAAAAGGCAAACTGAAAGCTGTTGCAGATAATTTCCCACTTGAATTTCTTTTCTTGAGAGATGACGATATTCCAGGATATGTAGAAGATGGAGTTGCTGATTTGGGAATAGTGGGAGAAAACGTTTTGGTGGAATATGAAAAAAATGTAAAACTTGTCAAGAAATTAGGCTTCTCGAAATGCAGACTTTCTATTGGAGTTGACCGAAACTGGGATTACAAAAATATCAAAGAACTCGATGGAAAAAGCATTGCTACCTCCTACCCTAAAATTTTAGGTAACTATTTAAAACAAAACAACATCAATGCAGAGATCCATGAAATCAGTGGTTCTGTTGAAATTGCGCCTAGCATTGGTTTAGCTGACGCTGTTTGCGACATCGTAAGCTCTGGAAGTACTTTATTGAGTAATGGATTAAAAGAAGCTGACGTCATCATGCGCTCTGAAGCAGTGTTGGTTTCTGGCAATAATTTATCCGCAGAACAAGAGAAAATTTTAAACCAGCTACTATTCAGGATGGAAGCCGTTCAAGCTGGTAAAAACAATAAATACATTTTATTAAACGCTCCTAACGAGTCTATTGATGAAATAATAAGTTTACTGCCTGGCATGAAAAGTCCAACTGTTTTGCCATTGGCGATGGAGGGCTGGAGTTCTTTACATTCTGTAGTAAAAGAAGATGAATTTTGGGAAGTAATTGAAAAACTTAAAAAAGCCGGAGCTCAAGGAATATTAGTAGCTCCAATTGAAAAAATGATTGTTTGAAAATCTATTGGGGAATAAAGTCTGTCAGGTATATTTAATACATGTACTGGTTGGTGTGCCACCGACCACGGAAACTGACCATGGTTGGTGGCACACCAACCATTTTAAAACTCGAAATCTGATAGGGTTAGTGCGATTATAAATAATTGCTTGATTAAAAAAATTATGAAGGATTATACATATCCCAAAAGAGAGAGTTGGGAAAAATTATTGAAAAGACCTACTGAATCACTTTCTGACATCAGGAAAGTAGTACAGCCCATCATGGAAGAAGTTCAAAGCAATGGCGATCAGGCATTAAAAGCCTATACCAAGAAGTTTGATGGGATTGAACTAGGAAAACTATTGGTGACTCGCGAGGAAATTAAGACAGCTTCTTCAAAAGTTTCTGATGAACTAAAGGAATCAATCAAAATTGCGCACGATAACATTTTCAAATTTCATGCAGCTCAAAAAATTGCTCCATTGAAAATTGAAACAATGCCAGGTGTCATTTGCGAAAGAAAATCCGTAGCCATTCCTAAGGTAGGCCTTTACATTCCTGGTGGTACTGCTCCACTTTTCAGCACAGTATTAATGTTGGCAATTCCTGCGAAAATAGCTGGTTGTAAAGAAATAGTTTTATGCAGTCCTCCTAATAAGGAAGGAAATATCCATCCTGCCATATTGTATGCAGCTGAGGTAGCAGGAATCACACAAATTTTTAAAGTCGGGGGTGCTCAAGCAATTGCGGCATTGGCTTATGGTACAGAGAGCATTCCCAAAGTTGACAAAATATTTGGACCAGGAAATCAGTACGTAACTGCTGCCAAACAACTGGCAAGTCTTGAAGCTGTTGCGATTGATATGCCAGCCGGCCCTTCTGAAGTGTTAGTTTATGCAGATGAGGATGCAGATCCTGCCTTTATTTCTGCCGATTTACTTTCTCAAGCAGAACATGGGGTAGATAGTCAAGTGATTTTTGTCACTACTTCAACTGAAATGTTAAATGCTCTACAAAAAGAAATTTATCACCAGTTAAGCGAATTACCTCGGTGGGAAATAGCAGATAGATGTTTGCAGAATAGTGCTGTATTTATTCTAAAGGATGAAAAAGAATGCATTGACTTAATCAATTTGTATGCTCCTGAACATTTGATTTTATTATCGAAAAATGCTAGAAATATTGCAGACAAAATTGAAAATGCTGGTTCTATATTTTTAGGTTATTACACACCCGAATCAGCTGGGGATTATGCATCAGGGACAAACCATACCCTACCCACCAATGGTGCTGCAAGAGCCTATAGTGGTGTATCTTTAGATAGTTTCGTCAAAAACATCACCTATCAGGAAATTACAGCCGAAGGACTTAAAAATTTAGGACCACATGTGGAAATAATGGCCGAGGCGGAGTCTTTAATCGCTCATAAAAATGCGGTTACTGTCCGATTGAACAAGTTGAAAAAATAAATGATTTGCTAGAATGAGCAATACTGTAAATTGGAAGGATTTAGTACTTCCTCATATATTAAATCTACAAGCCTATTCATCAGCTAGGGATGAATTTTCTGGAGATGCTAAAGTATTTCTTGATGCCAATGAAAATCCGTTTGATGAGGAACAGCAAAACTGGAATCGCTATCCTGATCCTTTGCAAATGGGAATCAAACAACAGCTTTCTAAGATAAAGGGCATAGCATCAGAAAATATATTCTTAGGGAATGGAAGTGATGAAGCTATTGATCTACTCTTCAGAATTTTCTGCAAAGGTGGAGATTCGAATGTGATAACCTGTCCTCCTACTTACGGAATGTACAAGGTGTCTTCCTCAATTCATAATGTAGCGAACATAGAAGTTCCCTTAACCAAAGATTTTCAACTTGATGTGGCTGCAATTTTAAAAGCTACTAATGAAAAAAGCAAAATGCTTTTTATATGTTCTCCTAATAACCCCACAGGAAATAGTTTAAGAAAGGATGATATTGAAACTTTACTTGAAAATTTTAGAGGAATAGTCATTATTGATGAAGCATATATAGACTTTTCTGCTCAAGAATCATTCATTCATAAATTGAAGAGTTATCCTAATCTAGTTGTATTACAAACTTTAAGTAAGGCTTGGGGAATGGCTTCTGCAAGATTAGGAATGGCTTTTGCAAATCCAGAATTAATCAATATTTTAAATAAAGTGAAACCTCCTTATAACATTAGTGGACCAAGCCAAAAACTGGTCGAAAAATCATTAAGGCAATCAGATGTATTTCTGCGTCAGATTAAAGGTATATTAGCAGAAAGAGATTCACTGAATCAACAGCTGCAAGATATACCAGGTGTTAAAAAAGTATTTGATACAGATGCAAACTTCATTTTAGTAAAAATAGATGAGGCGAAAACCATCTATAAAAAACTGATTAATAAGGGAATAGTAGTTCGGGATAGGTCAAATGTTAAACTATGCTATGATTGCCTAAGAATAACAGTTGGGACTTCAACAGAAAATAAAACCCTTATTTCAGCTCTTAGAGATATATCAATTTAACTCATTTATGATTTATCCTGTTAGTTGAGTTTTCAATTTCAGCAGTGCTGCCATACTAATACTATCGGTTATTTCCCCATCCATAACCATTTGAAAGGCTTCCTCTAACGGAAGCTTTTTAATTTTTAGATCTTCTGTTTCTTCAAACTGAGTATTTCCTTGAGTTAAGTCTTTTGCTATAAAAACAACTCCTCTTTCATCAGATACGGAATTACTAGTGTGAATTCTTAAAAATTCTTCCCAATGCTCGGCAATTAAACCCGTTTCTTCTTTCAATTCTCTTTTGGCTGCATCCAATTCCTTTTCTCCAATAGGGCATCCACCTTCGGGGATTTCCCAGCTATATTCATCCAATGGATAGCGATACTGCCCGACCAGCCAAGTATTTCCTTCATTATCTATAGGAACAATACCCACTGCCACATTTTTAAAATGCACTCTTCCATATATGCCCTTCTTACCGCTCGGATTGATGACATTATCTTCTTCAACCCTAATCCAAGGATTATCATATTGCATTTCTGTACTTAATAATTTCCACGGACTATTTGCCATCTCATTTGTTTTCATGGTAAAATAAAATGTTTAGATCAAATCAAGAAGAACCTGATGATAGTTAATTTAAATAATAAAATTACCCGAATTTAATATTATATTTTATGCCAACCGTCTATAGAAAACAATTGGCAGTCGAAATAAAATATTCTTATTATTATAAATACTTTCCTATTTAAGTATATTTATTCAAATTACTAATTATAAAAATATAGATTGAAAATTTCAATCCTTCATATCACAAAGTGTAAGCAGATACTATTAATATTTCTCATATTTATAGCATCAACAGCTTTATATTGTCAAGATAAAACTGCTTCAAGTGATTCAACTTTAAGTGATCTTTTAAAAAGATCTGAGGAAAGTTGGCACAGCAATATTCCTAAAGCACAAAAACTTGCAAAAGAAGCATTTTCGATGGTGAGTACCAAAACACCACCAGAACTGAGGGCAGAAGCTTTTACACAGTATGGCATATCATTTTACACGGATTTGAATTATGACAGTGCCATCCATTACTATGAAAAAGCCACTAAAATTGCCATTGACAATAATCTAGAAGTATACAAGTACTTGGCTACTACCACAACTGCAATGGAAAAAACTGGTAGGTTCATGGATGCCATTGAGATGCTGGAGAAAAGAATCAATAATGTTGAAACTAATGTTGTTGAATTATTCAATTTATTAATGTTTAAGCTTTCTGCTTCTACTTCTGTTGGGCTCACCGAAAAATCAGATTCCATTATTCATATTGCTGATTCACTAATTCTACAAATTGATTCAGAAAAAAGCCAACGCAGATTGAATAAGATGAAGGGAAAATATTACCATTTAACTGCCCAGTATCAAAAGTCGGATTCCATTTTCAAGGAGTTATTATATTATAATTCCACTGTTAACAATCAAATGAATATAGCAGAACTCTACTTATTATTGGCGCAAAATGCAATGGAGGTAAGTAACTATAATAAAAGTTCTGATTTACTTATTAAATCTCAAGCTATTTACGATAGCCTAGGTTATGAATTCGGACAAGCAAGCATTGATCTATTTACGGGCATGCTTTTGTCGTGGATGGGAAAATACAATGATGCTAGTGAATATATCTTCAAATCATTGGAAGTTTTTGAACAAAGTAATAACAGGAATGAAATAATGATAGCTTACTATGAATTAGGTTGGATATTTTATTCCATGCAAATGAATGATAGAGCGAAAAAATACTTGGATCAGTCATTAAGCATGGCTAAGAAAATTTACAACATCAAATATCTTGGAAATATACACAATACTTACGCTTCTTTATACTCTGATTTAGAAAAATTAGATTCAGCAATAATCCACTTTGATTCTTCAGTTCACTATCACGAAATCACCAAAAACATACGATCATTAAGCGCAGTTAAATTCAACAAAGCAATTGTACTTGAAAAATTAGGGAAGAAAAAGGCTGCTCTGGACTTATATCGCTATAGTTACAATGTGGATAAGAATCTACATAATGAAATTGGACTAGTGGTAGGAGAATGGGTATTAGGAGAATATTTTAGAAAAATCGGTAATTATGATTCTGCTATCTATTACTTTGAGTTAGGACAAAAAAGAGCTGAAAAATTAGGAGAAAAGAATTATCTACTGAAGATTTCTCAAAGTCAAGCTCAAATAGCCTCCAATAAAGGAGATTTTGAAAAATCTCACAGACTTTTACAAAAAGCATTAAAAATCCAAGAAGAGCTCTTTCAAGAAAACAAAACTTTAGAATTAGCTACTCTTGAAACTGCATATGACTTAAAAAGTAAAGAAAAAGAACTAGCGCTATTAAACCTTCAAAGGAAAAATAATGAACAAACTATAGCTATCAACAAAAAAACAATTGAATCTCAAAGAAATACACTCATTGTATTGGTAATTGGTATTCTAACTTTATTAATTCTCAGTTATATCATATTTAGATATCTGAAAATCAAGACAAAAACTAACCGGCAGCTAAGAGAGTTAAATTTTGAAATCCAAGAAAAGCAGGAAGAAATCATGGCTCAGTCAGAAGAACTGCAGGAAGCTAATGACCAGGTCAATCAATTAAATCAGTTTTTAGAAAAAAGGGTCAAAGAAAGAACCCTTGCTTTAGAAGATGCACTTTCTGAACTTGATCATTTTTTCTATAGGGCATCTCACGACTTTAGAGGGCCACTGACTACTTTAATGGGATTAGTCGGTATATCAAAAAGCTACAACCTGTCAGAAGAAGCCGGTCATCTGTTCAAACAAGTTAACTACACTGTCAAAAAACTCGACAGCATGGTTCAAAAGCTTCAAGCAGTTAGTTTTTTGGGAGATTTTGAAAATTTAAAAGCTCCACAAACTCTTGACCTAAAACTTGAAATCAAGAAAATTGCCAATGCGGTGATCGATAAGAAAGTCGATGATGGCGTAAACTATAATTGTGAACTCCAAATAGAGTGTGAAACTGAATCAATTCTATTTTACCCGGTTATACTGCAAATCTGTATCAGTAATCTAATTGAAAATAGTCTCGTTTTTAATAATTCTAACAAAATAGAGATTTTAGTTGAGGCAACCACAAAAGATGAACAACTTATATTAAGTGTCCATGACAATGGTATTGGAATATCGAAAGACTCTCAGGATGAAATCTTTAATATGTTTAAAAGAACCGCTCAAACATCCACTGGAAATGGTTTAGGATTATATTTAGTTAAAAAAGCAGTGGAGAAATTGGATGGCAAAATTCAATTAAAGAGTGACTCAAGAATAGGTAGCATTTTCACCCTTATATTTCCATTATCCCAAATAGAACCTGCATTCAATAATAAAAACAAAAAGGTATATACTCCTGAATGAGAAATAGGTCTTTCTATTCACAAAAACACTCAGCTGTTAAATTATATTATTTTCAGTTTCACTTTCATTCATTCAATGAAAGGAAAATAAATAAGCATTAAGATTACTAAAACAGTAATTAATCAGTATTTTTAGAATTGATTTAATCAGAATTCTTACAAAATGATAGAGTTAGCAAGCATTTTAGTATTGGGCGTATTTGCTCAATGGTTAGCATGGAAAATAAAACAGCCCGCAATCCTGCCACTTATTTTAATAGGACTTGTAGTTGGCCCATTTTCTACCTTCTTTACACCTGAGGGTAGTAAACTCATTGATGGTGACCAGATTTTTTCGGGTGATCTATTATTTTCATTTGTATCTCTTTCAGTAGGTGTAATACTTTTTGAAGGCGGTCTGACTCTTAATCTAAAAGAAGTAAGAACAGTAGCCAGTACAGTAAGAAACTTACTTATAGTAGGTGTCCTAATTACCTTTGTAGGAGGCACTATTGCAGCAGTTGCAATACTTGATTTAAGTTTGTCCATGGCACTTCTATTTGGTGGCTTAATCATAGTTTCTGGGCCTACCGTAGTGCTACCCATATTAAGAAATGTACGACCAAATGCAAAGGTTAACACCATCCTTAAGTGGGAGGGCATATTGATTGACCCATTAGGTGCTTTGATAGCAGTATTGGTTTATGAATTTATTAAGAGTTCATCCAATGGTGAGTATTATACTGTGGAAGCATTAAAAGATTTCTTTACTACCATTTCAGTTGGTTTCTTCATTGGAGGGTTTGGAGCAGTATTGATTTGGTATATCATCAGTAAAAATAAGATTCCAGATTATTTAAGGAATGTAATAACCTTAGGTACTGTAATTCTAGTTTTTTCAGTTTCTGATTTACTACAAAAGGAAGCTGGTCTATTAGCTACCACCATAATGGGAATTGTTTTAGCAAATATGAAACTAGATGATTTTAAAAAAATACTCTCATTTAAAGAAGATATAAGTCTTATCTTAGTTACCCTCCTATTTATTCTACTGTCGAGTAGAATTGATATTGCTCAAATTGAACAACTAGGAACTAGAAGTCTATTATTATTTGCTGTAGTAATTTTCATTCTCAGACCATTAGGTGTTTGGCTGAGTTCAATCGGGTCAACGCTTCGATGGCAAGAAAAATTATTTGTAGCATGGATTGGTCCTAGAGGTATCGTGGCAGCAGCAGTTGCTTCACTGTTTTCTTTGGATTTATTGAGTTCAGATACCACCAGTGCAGCCCTTAAATCAGAAGCAGAATTATTATTACCATTGGTTTTTCTAGTAATCGTAGGAACTGTTGTCATTCAAGGAACTAGTGCCAAATACGTTGGGAAATGGTTAGGTGTTTTGAGAAAAGAACCTCAAGGAGTTTTGTTTGTGGGAGCGAATGAAATAGCTAAGAAATTAGCTTTATTCCTTAAAAAAGAAGGTTTTTATGTTCTACTAGCTGATACAGCAAAACATAATGTAAATGAGGCTAGAAAGCTCAATTTGCAAGTATATGAAGGCAATATACTTTCGGAAGAAATATTTGAAGAAGTAGATTTATCACAAATTGGCAAGATGATGGCTGTCACCAGTAACTCAGGCATTAATTCGCTTGCTTTGAGTTGGTTTGACAATGAATTAGGGATGGAAAACACCTACAGAATTGTAAGCAAGGAAGAAGCTGAAAATGAGAATTTACCATTACCCAAAAATGTATTATTTAAATCAAGGTTAGACTATCTTAGCCTTAATCATCTTTTAAGACAAAATAGCGAGATATCAGAAGTTAAATTTTATGGGGAATCCGAATATGAAGAATTTTTGGAAGAAAAGGGAAAAACAATAATCCCTCTATTTATCATTACTTCTGAAAAGAAATTACACATCATTTCAGGCTATCCTGAAGAGGTGGGAAAAGATGATCGTTTAATTTTCTTGAAGAATAAAAACTATAATATGAGCAGCAACGAAAATGAATGATAGCAAGCTGTAAAGCAGGTATTTATAATATTCAGTAAGATTAATGTTTTTTTTTCTAAAAAACTTACGATATGCTTTCAAAACTAGGCCATTAGTTTTATATTGACGCTTTTAACAAAATAATAGGGAAAATTATGTTAGTATTAACAAGAGCAGAAGAACAAATCATGCATAAGCTATGGAGCTTGAAGAAAGCTTATGTAAAAGAAGTTTTAGAAACTTTGCCAGAACCCAAGCCAGCTTACAATACCGTAAGTACAATTATTCGAATACTAGAAAGAAAAGGAGTAGTTGGACATGAAAAAACAGGTAAAAGCTATTTGTATTATCCGTTACTAAAAAAGGATGAATACAAAAAGCAAAGCCTCAAAAAACTTATTCATGGCTATTTTGAAGGCTCATTTGCTAATATGGCTTCATTTTTTGCGAAAGAGGAAAACCTCAGTACCACTGAATTAGATGAAGTTATGAAGCATCTGAAAGATCAAAAATAGTCCATAATGGAAACCTTAATTTACATTTTAAAAGCCCATTTGTTGTTTTTGATTCTAGGGGGTATTTATCATTTTACTTTAAGAACTGAAAAAAGCTTCACCTTCAATCGTTTTTATCTTCTAGCAATATATGGGGTAAGTATTGTTGCCCCTTTGCTAGACTTTAAAATTTTTAACAACATAAAATTTCTTGAACCATCTCTATTAGATACTGCTACCTACAGTGCAGGAATGAGTAATTCTGCTAATACAGCAGCAAACAATTTAGTTACTTTTGAAGTAATTTTCCCGTGGATATACGGGTTTTTAGTTTCATTATCACTTCTATTTTTTTAATAAAATTTACAAAAAGTTATTACCAATTCAAACTGCTTTATCGCTTCGCAAGATTTGATTTCAAGCGAAAGATATATTGGGTTGAAGATGAAATCCCTCCCTTTACATTTCTAAACAAAACCTTGATTCCAAATACACTGAAGAATGATGAAAACAAAAATGTCATAATTAAACACGAAGAAGCTCATCGAAAAACATTCCATTTTTTTGATATTATCTGGGTAGAAATCTTATCATCAATCTTAATTTTCAATCCTTTTAACAAGAAAATCAAAAAATATATAGTTGAAAATCACGAGTTTTTAGCTGATGAATATGCATGCAAAGACACTCCAAAAACTAATTACGTTCAATTGCTAGTCCAGCAAACACTCAACTACAAGCAACTTCAATTTGTAAGCTATTTTGCGAAGCCTACCATCTTAAACAGGTTGAACATGTTGAGAAGTAACAAAAATTCAAAAAGTAAGCCTTTCTTAGTGGGGCTCAGTTTGGTTTTGATAAGTACTATATTTGCCTGCGACTTAAATCAATCAGAGGAAGTAGTCCTAAAACAGGAAAGCAATTCTATACCCACTAATGAAGTACTACAAAATGATGATATTGACGACACAAGAGTCTTAACCTTAGTTGAGGAACAGGCAAAGCCTAGAGGCGGAATTCATGAATTTTATAAAGCTATAAGTGATGATTTACAAGGAAACTATCCTGAACAAGCCATTCGTAATAGAATAGAAGGCGTGGTTTATATCCAGTTTGTGATTCAAAAGGATGGAAGCTTAAGTAACATGCAAGCCGTAAAGGGAATTGGTGGTGGCTGTGATGAATTAGCTATTCAAGTACTTAAAAACTACGGTGACTGGATTCCTGGTAAACAAAATGGAGAAAATGTTAATTCTAGAAGAGTTATCCCAATCAGGTTCGTTTTATAGGCAATTTGTAATTAAAAGGTACTTCCATAAAATTTAAGATATTAATTCATAATCATTTTAATTAGATTTGATTATATTTATTTATATCAATTAAATAATAAAATGAATTACGCTCTCAGCCTATTTTTTATACTGCTAACTCCCTTTACTTCGAAAATATCGCAACAAAATGAGCAACAAGAGATCTTACAGAGTGTTTTTGATATTGAAGAATTTCAAAAACACTTATCTTATTCCCCTCGGTTTGTCAGTACAAACTCTAGACAAGAAGTATTAATGATAGGCTTTCCTGCATTGGAGAATAAAGACATTACACTACAAGTACATGATAAATCTGTTCGAATTATTTCTGAAAGAGACTTAGACGATTTAGAGCATAAATTCATCATCAGGATTGATGAATTTATGCTTACAAAATCCACAGCGAAAGTGTTGTTATCTTATCAAAATTCGAGAATGTATTATGAAAAAGAACAAAAAATATTATTAGATGCGCAGCTGGAAAAAAATGCAGATGACGAGTGGTTTATAGAAAATTATAAATTACAAGAGGTCAGCATTAATACTTCCGATTAAGAATTTCAGCATAAACAATTGCTTTCTTAGCACTTTCAGGATCGGACAAGCCCTCTCTTATTTCTTGAGCAAATTGATTTTCATTTGATTGATCCTCAAACTCTTTGAACCTGTTGCTTTGGGTTGAAACTTTATCAATATTAACTAACTCATCAATACTTTTTAATTTCTCTCCTTTTTTATAAAGTTCTTTTAAAGTTTCATCAGCATTTTCATAATCTTCTTGGCTTACTTGCTGATGCATTGGACGTTCATCAACTTGCTCTGAAAGAGATTTAATCTCTTCACTTTCTCTTAGAATTTCATCACCACTTTGTGTCTCCTCTTCCTTCTCAAGATTTTCACCACTTAATTCTGCCAACAATTCTTCAAAAGATTTTGGTCTCTTTTTCTGATTTGAACTTTGTTCAGCTTGCTGAGAATCAGCTTTTTTCCTAGTGACAGGCTTTTTCTTTTTACCCCTTCCTTTAAATAGAAAGTATAAAATTGAAAGAACTATATATATGAGGATTTTGTAATCTTCCATAAAATAAAATTACGAAAACTTTAGATAAAAAAAGCTATCATTCGCTAATGAAAAAGTAAATCATTAAACTATTCTAACTTAAAACCAATCAATAGTACATCATCTGTCTGACTATAGCCATGCTTCCAGTCATCGAATCGCTTGTTTAAGACATGATACTGATCATTCATCGCTTTTCCAGAAACTTCTTGTAGTAACTTTCTAAAGCTTCTGACCATAAACTTCTTATCATTTGGACCGCCAAATTGGTCCTGGTACCCATCCGAGAAAATATAGAAAGTGTTTTGAGAGTTATATTCAATTTTATGTGTTTTGAAGCGCTCATCAATATTGGATTTTCTCTTACCACCGATAGACATTTTATCACCCTTAATGATTTCAATTTCTTGCTTATCATTAATTATCACAAGTGGATTCTTAGCTCCAGCAAACTGAATGGACTTTTTCTGCTCATCAATAACCACTATAGCTGCATCCATTCCATCTTGATTTTCCGTTTCAGACTGTTTTAAATAACCACAAACACCTTCATGTAATTTATTTAAAATCTCTGCTGGATCGGTCACTTCTTCTTGCAAAACTATCTGGTTCATGTTGGTATCACCCACCAACGACATGAAAGCACCAGGAACACCATGACCAGTACAGTCTATCTACCAATACATTTATTAAAAAATTACTACCTAAGTCTTTTGTATTATTTATACCTAGGGATATTGTTTCAGGTGATTTTTATTGGGCAGCGGAAATAAATGGAAAGAAAATAATTGCGGCCATAGCATAGCAGATTGAATCCTTTGAGCATACCGAATGCTACCAATTATATCTCTGTTCTGTTTTTCAATAAATTCTTTCTGCGATTGCATTGCATCCCTTTGTGAAAGAATTTCTTCCTTCTGCATTTTAAGCTCTTCATTCTGCTCAGAAATTTGATCACTCTTAAATCTTAGATCTTTCTGTGCCTTTATCAAACTTTGATTTCTCTCTTGTAATTCAAAATGAGCTTCCTGAAGAGCCACACGATGCATGAAGTTATTCTTCATGATATAGTATCTAAAAGCTGCCATTGAAAATGTAGCAATACCTACTACAATTAAAATGTTAACTCCTTTCATCATGAAATAATCTAATACTCCTGCCTCGCAAAAATAAGTGTGGACTAGTACCTGAATTAGGAATACTGCAAAGAAGTTAATGACAAAATAAAATGGTCTTAATATGACCAAAACTGCGCTGGTGATAAAAACTGTGACCATTGAAATCATGTAGGTCATCCAATCAGCACAATCCACCATATAAGCAGCAGATGTAAAAAGACAGAATGCAATAATCTCAAACAACAATTCATGGCTAAACTTATACTTTTGATGCAGTAGAAATACAATCCCTACAATGACGGACGGTCCGTATCTAAAGGCATACCAAACGTTGATATTAGCCTTTTCAATAGAAAGCTCTGGAATAGTACTTAGTGGAAATAGAAATATAACCAGAAGTGCACCCCATCGTGCATAAACATGTCCTATTCGCTTATACTCCTCTTTCCAAGCTTCATTCAAATTGATACCAAAACTATCTGCAATATTAAGCTTCATGTACTTTTTATAAAAAATTCCAATGCGAGATTAACACAGTATTATTGAAAATAAAAATCATTTATCGAAAATGAGGATAAACATGATCATTCATCAAAGATTGTACTTTTTTACGTAGCCACCTACGCTTAATATGTTTTATCTGCTCATTGTAGTCTTGCTTTATATCAATTTTATAATCAGGAATACTTACTTCCGCAGCCTCTTTCACCCATACTGAATGGATCGTAAAAGCGAACTGCAATTCATTATGATGTAGCTTTGCTACAGGACCTTTCTTCAAATCAGACGCATCAAATATCCATATTTCCGAGAAGTAGGAATTCGTCTGTTGGTCATTTTTTTGTTCTCCAATTACCGTACATAAAATATAACCATTCAAAGATTCAGGAATAGCATTATTTTTAGTCTTACTAGGTATAAACTGCAAGGACCACATAAACGTATGAGCAGGAAAACTATAGTGATCCGTAGCTTTCATCGAATCAGTTTCAACTGTCTCTAGAACAAATGGAGCACCCTTTTTTGTAAATTCAAGCATCTGTTCAGCACTATACACTCTGTTTCTTTTAGGATCCTGATAAAGTCTGTACATAAAATCTGTTAAGAGCTGATCATCTAAACCGTATGCCTGCCAGAAAATATGTTTTATCTCACCAACATTTTTATCAGGTGAAAGCATATCACAATAGGTGTAAAGCCCAACTCCCCAAGTATGAGGGCCAGGATCTTTTGTCCCAGGTTTACCTTCCAAATGTAAAAACACCGTCTTATCTTCAAGATTATCCCGATTTTTTACATCAATAACAATCTTACCAATTTTCCCAATATCCATCTCCCCTACTGCTAACATCCCAACTCTTTGGGGATCGATTGGTTTATTATGTAATTTACATTCATCATAATAGCGAACCCATTCTGCTGGACATGCACTGCAATTGTGTGCCGCATGTAAAGTAACAACCCCATTAGGATTTTCATAGTTAGCTGAGAAATGAACCGTTTCCACTGGAAGTACTACCTTATGTGCCTTCACTTCCTTATTTTCAGGCACTAAATCCTTTCGATGTACTATGTAAAGTGTTGAATAATCATTTTGAGCACCATCCAACAATTCCCTTAAAAATGAATCAATCCTCTGGTTATTAGGAAAAGGATTATTCAACATCACATCTAATGTAAATTTAAAATTGGTATCCGCTAAAAGAACATAATCCTTAGTGAATCCAATTTGATGCATATTGTGTTGAATCTGAATATTAGAACCATTCTCATTCACAATTTTATAGGACTTAGGATTTTTAGATCCTGTCCATTGAACTAAATAAACAGCATCTTCATTGGAAAAATGTCTCCCAATTAACTTCCAGTACCATCCCCTTAGTTTATCCCAAATGGATTTGGGTTCTTTTTCCGTGGCTTCTTCGTAAAAGAAATCATTTACCTCCTTTACTACCTGCTCTTTATCATCTATGGCTTCCCATCTACTAATTCTTTCTTCTAATCTTCTTTCAATTTCTTCCTCACTCCTGAATATCAAATGAAAAATCTCTGTAGCACTCAACAAATTTCTAGTAGTCTTAGTAAAATTCACACTAAAAACTTCCTTGGTTTCGGGATCATAAACCGGATGAGCTGTAGTCAACACCATGGGAAATGGGTTATTCAAAAATGGCGGAGTTCCAGCCCTCCAAAACTTATTTTCACCTATTGGTGTAATTAAATCCAAACTTTTGGGATCAAATTCGAAGGGTCTACCAGCATCAAAAGTGGCTAAAAGCCGTGATTGCTTATCACCTGGTTTTCGGAATGGTGTTATGGCAGTATTAATTTGATTCCTTGTCCCTAACTTCATAGACATCCTAGCTAACCCCCTATTCTTAAAGGCAATATCTGCAAAAGGATTATTCGGATTCAAAATAGGGCTAGAAGCAATATCAGCATAAAAACAAGGTGTTTTTAACAATCGTGTTTTCAGCTTCACCTTGCCTTCTTCTGTAAAATCAAAACGGTACATATAACCATCTCCGTTTATAACAGGTGAACCAAATTCCTGGTTAAATTCCCCATTAGGAAGCTTTCTTTCATAGGGCAATCCTCCACTATTAACTGTTCCTGCACCTGAATTGATAAATACAAAGCCTGATAAATCATCAGGCACTTTTCCTTCTTTAACTTTCAATTCAACATCCAGGGGTTCTCGGGTAGAGGTGAGCAGATTAGGATGACTCATAGTTTTGGTGATTTTTAGGTTTTTTCCGACACATAAATAATAAAATTTCAACTAAAAATTGAGTCATTACAGTATTATTTACGATTAAATTTACTTTCAAATAAGTTTACAAAATCAATTCAGTAGTTTTATATCAACCGTTTAAGCATTTTTTAAACAGAACATCCTTTATCATTACCCACTTCTCCAAATAAATTATAAATTTGTTATCCGCTTTTTTCGAGCGTAGATTTTTTGAGTAAGAATTATGCAGCTAACCAAACTTGAAATAAAAGGATTTAAGAGTTTCGGTGACCGAATGGTCATTAATTTTGATAAAGGTATCACTGGAATTGTGGGGCCAAACGGATGTGGTAAATCCAATGTAGTGGATGCCATTAGATGGGTATTAGGTGAACAAAAATCACGAATGCTCCGATCCGATAAAATGGAGAACGTTATTTTTAATGGTACTAAAAAACGTAAGCAAAGTAATTTAGCTGAAGTTTCACTTACTTTTAATAATACCAAAAATCTTCTTCCAACCGAATACTCTAATGTTACCATCACCAGAAGGTATTATCGAACCGGGGAAAGTGAATATTTACTCAATGGAGTGAGTTGTCGATTAAAAGATATTACAAACCTCTTTATGGACACTGGGATTAGCTCTAATAGTTATGCCATCATTGAATTAAAAATGGTGGATGATATCTTGACTGACAAAGACAATTCCAGAAGAGGCTTGTTCGAAGAGGCGGCTGGTATTAGTAAATTCAAAATCAGAAAGAAGGAAACGATCAAAAAATTATCCGATACGGACGCTGATTTAGAAAGAGTAGAAGATTTACTCTTTGAGATTGAGAAAAACTTAAAATCACTTGAGAAACAAGCGAAGCAAGCTGAGCGATATTATCAATACAAAGGTGAATACAAGGAGAAAAGTATTTTACTGGCTAAGAAAACAGTAGCAGACAAAAGAGAAGTATTTCTTAACCTCACCAAACAAGTTGAAGCTGAAAATGACAAAAAACTCAGCCTAAATAGACAATTAGCTGAACAGGAAGCAGCTTTGGAAAAAGGCAAATCTGAATTATTGCAAAAAGAGAAGTTATTGGCTAGCCGTCAGAAAGCACTCAATGAACACGTGAATAAAATCAGGCAATATGAAAGCGAAAAGAAAATCAAGAATGAGCGATTACGCTTCTTGCAGGATAAAAGTGATAGTTTAAAAAATCAAATTGAGCAGGATAAGCAAAGCAATGAACGGGCTTCTTTCAGTATTAAAAGTTTAGAGCAAGAAAAGACCTCAGCAGAAAAGATATTCTTTGAGACAGAACAAAGAGTTGAAGTACTAAAATCTGAATTTGAAGAACAGAAAAATAAAACTGCTGCTATCCGAGAGGAAGTCAATACTTTAAATCAACAGCAAAAAGCTTTACAAAATGAAGTTTACCAGCTCAACAAATCACTGGAAATCAAAGAAATTCAGCTTTCATCAGTAAAACAGGAATTGGAAAAGAGTAGTACAGATACTACGGAGCAATCTGCTAGTTTGGAAGAATTTGACGCTAAACTGGAAGAGCTTTCAAAAATCTTAAAAGAAAAAAACGAATACTTATCTAATCTTAAACACAAGGAAGATCATCTCAATCAACAAATTGAAGACCATAAAAACACCATTGAATTAATCAGGGAGGAATTGACCCAATCTTCTCGTAAGCTGGATGCAAGGGAAAACGAATACAATCTGACCAAATCTTTGGTTGATAATTTAGAAGGATTTCCTGAAGCTATTAAATTCCTAAAGAAGAGTTCAAAATGGGGTAAAAATGCTCCTCTCCTTTCAGATGTTTTAACTTGTTCTGAAGATTACCGCATTACTATTGAAAACTTCCTTGAGCCCTATATGAATTATTATATAGTGGAAACTGAAGCCCAAGCTTTTGAAGCAGTCAATTTATTAAGTGATGCTAGCAAAGGAAAAGCACATTTTTTCATTTTAGATAATTTTGACAAATTCAAACCAAGTGATTCAAAGCTTTACGATCAGGCTGTGGCTGCTACTGAAATTGTAGAGTATGATGCCAAGTACAAGAAGCTTATTGGTTTCATTCTTGACAATGTATATGTAGTAAAAGGTGACTACAATTCCATTCCTGATGATAAAGACAGTGTCTTTATCACCCAAAGCGGAAAGGTTACCAAAAGGAAATTCAGCATGTCTGGAGGCTCCGTAGGGCTCTTTGAAGGAAAAAGAATTGGTAGAGCCAAAAACTTAGAGAAGCTTCAAGTTGAAATAAAGGATTTAAATAAAAAAATAAGCCAAATCAAAGAAAGCCTGGAAAGCCGACAAAATGATTTGGATAACTTAAAGGAACATAGCTACAGAGAAAATATTGAAATCCTTCAAACGGAAATAAATGAAGTAAACTCTGAATATGTTTCCGTTCGAACTAAACAAGAACAGTTTTCTCAAATGCTTAATAGTGCTGCCAATAAGCGCGAGGGCATGGAACAGCAGCGAGAAACATTAATGGAGGAAATTGAAGCCATTAAGCCCGATGCTAGCAAAAAGTCTGATAAACTTAAGGAGATTGAACAAAGGCTCAGCATTATAAGTGAAGACCTCAGTGTTCAAGACGAAATTTTAAGCCAAAAATCATCTGCCTTCAATCAGGAAAATATTGAATTTCATCAGCAGCAAAATAGGGTCAATAGCCTCGAGCAAGAAATAAGCTATAAGCAAACTGCTTTTGAAAGTAGCAAAGACCGATTAGAGAAAAACCAGCTTGAATTAAAAGAAAATGAGGAAGCCATAAAAGGCATAATTGATACGGCTGAAACCAATGATGATGAATTATTGGGAATGTATGATGAAAAAGAGCAGATTGAAATTGGTGTAAATGATGTAGAGAAAGATTACTATGCCGCCCGTGGGCAAATTGACGAAATTGAGAAAGAAAGCCGGAATATTCAGCGCAATAAAGAGCAAGTAGACGAGCTTTTGATGCACATTCAGAATAACCTGAATGAAACCAAACTAGAGCTGAATAGTGTGAAAGAAAGGCTTTCTGTGGAATTCGATATTGATTTGGATAAGATCATGAATTCTCAAGAAGAGGAAGTGGAGACTGATGAAACGGCTGATGATTTAAGAAATACCGTAAGCAAATTAAAGGAAAGAATGGAGCGCATTGGCCCCATTAACCCAATGGCAATGGAGGCTTATGAAGAAATTAAAGAACGGAATGATTTCATCTTAACCCAGCGAGAAGATTTACGCAATGCGAAAGAATCATTGCTCAACACCATTACTGAAATTGATGAAGTAGCCCGAACTAATTTCATTGAAGCTTACGAAAAAATAAAAGAGAATTTTCAAAAGGTATTCCGTACGCTTTTCACCCATGAAGATGAGTGTGATTTACAATTATCTGATCCAGATAATCCTTTAGAGTCCAAAATTGAGATCATGGCAAAGCCAAAAGGTAAAAGACCATTGACCATCAATCAATTATCAGGAGGAGAAAAAACCTTAACGGCTACTTCCCTACTCTTTGCAATTTATCTTTTAAAGCCTGCACCTTTCTGTATTTTTGATGAGGTAGATGCCCCGTTGGATGATGCCAATATTGATAAATTCAATAATATCATCCGAGAATTCTCGAAAGAATCACAGTTTATTATTGTGACACACAATAAAAGAACCATGTCCAGCACAGATGTGATTTATGGTGTAACTATGGTTGAATTAGGAATTTCTAGAGTGGTTCCTGTGGATTTGAGAGAATTGGAAGACACACTGGAGGAGTAATTTGTAATTGAGAGATATGAATAAAACATTTCTGATCAGGATTGGGATTACGGCCTTGGTATTTTGGATATTAGATTCTTTCTTAATGTATTTAATTGAAGATGAAACAACACTTACTGATCAAATACAGGAATCATTTTTCAAGACTGTACTGTTTTCTATTGTCTTTGGCTTGATTATGCGGAAAAAGTGGATAAAGAAGGATGAGTAATATTATATTGAGTCGTTTTTAGCTCAATAAATAACAAGACATTTTACATTTTCATTAATTATTAAAATGTATTTTTAGCTAGAAATAAAAAAAGGCTGCCAATTCTGACAGCCTTTGTAGTCCGCTAGCTAGCGGAGAATCCCAGCCAGAGGCTGGTCAGCCTCCGGCTGAGAACCCTTAATTTCTATTCAAAAATTCTGCTATAAAGCTCAGCTTTTACCGCACTATTCTTTTTTAAAAATCACTCTCTTTTTATGCCTAGTGTCTTGCTTCTGTAGGCTTCACAATAAACTAACCTCATTGGAATTTTGTGTTTTAGAGATTTTGTTTTATCGCTATTATGTTCCTAGAGTCTCCTTTAAGTTGTCCGTAGACCCAACATAGGTAGTATGGTCTACTGTACTCTCTAATACATAACAATAATACCACATGATCATAATTATTTTAAATACTAAAGTAATTGATTTGATAGCAATAAAAAAAGGCTGCCATTTCTGACAGCCTTTGTAGCCCGTAGGGGAATCGAACCCCTGTTTCCAGGATGAAAACCTGATATCCTAACCCCTAGATGAACGGGCCATGCTACTTTTTTTTTTATAACCTAATTCTAATATCAAGCTCTATCCTGCGGATGCCAGCCAGAAGCTGGTCACTCTTTAAGTGAAAAACCTGATACTGTAACCCCTAGATGTCAGCTGAAGACTGATCACCCCAAAGTGAAACGGTAATTTGATAAAATTTCATTCAAAAATAACCTGAACAAAAATCTAATCTTCCATTAAAATCTATCACTTAATAACGACTTTATTAAGTACTCTAAAGTAGCCCGTAGGGGAATCGAACCCCTGTTTCCAGGATGAAAACCTGATATCCTAACCCCTAGATGAACGGGCCATTTGTAAATGGAGATGCAAATATAGAAGGCTGTTTTTTAATTACAAACCCTTACCCTAAAAAAAAAGAAAATAATTTTCAAAGCTAAACCTTTAGGGTTCTAATTTGATAATGCTGGCAAGTAGGTTTATATTTACGCCTTAATTTAACTTAACTAAAATAAATTATATCAACATGTCAAACGTAAAAGTTGGAATTAACGGATTCGGGCGTATTGGAAGATTAACTTTCAGAGCCCTGCTGCAAAAAAATAATGTTGAAGTGGTCGGTATCAATGACCTTACTGATACCAAAACTTTAGCACACTTATTAAAGTACGATTCAGTTCATGGTAAATTTCCAGGAGATGTTTCGCATACGGACAATTCTATTATTGTTAATGGAAAAAGCATTGCTGTTTCAGCTGAAAGAGACCCAGCCAACCTTCCTTGGGGAAAAATGGGTGTAGAAATCGTTTTAGAATCTACTGGGCTTTTTGTGGATGAAGAAAATGCTGGAAAACATATTAAGGCAGGTGCTAAAAAAGTAGTAATTTCTGCACCAGCAAAAGGAAACGTTCCTACTGTTGTATTAGGTGTTAATGACGATACAATGACAGGAGATGAAACCATCCTTTCAAATGCTTCTTGTACTACCAACTGCCTTGCTCCTATGGCTAAGGTTTTAGATGACACTTTTGGAATTGAAAAGGGTTACATTACTACTGTTCACGCTTATACTGCTGATCAGAACTTACAAGATGGGCCCCATAAGGATTTAAGAAGAGCTAGAGCTGCTGCTTACTCTATCGTCCCTACTTCTACAGGAGCTGCAAAAGCTGTTGGTTTAGTTTTACCTCACTTACAAGGTAAATTAGATGGTATAGCAATGAGGGTTCCAATTCCTGATGGTTCATTAACTGATTTCACTTTAGAATTGAAGAAAGAAGCAACTAAAGAGGAAGTTAATGCTGCTATGAAAAAAGCATCTGAAGGTAGCATGAAGGGTATTTTAGAGTATACAGAAGATCCAATTGTTTCAATTGATATCGTTGGAAACACGCATTCTTGTATCTTTGACTCTGCCTTAACTTCAGTTTCAGGCAAATTAGCCAAAGTTGTTGGATGGTACGATAATGAAGCAGGCTACTCTAACAGAGCCGCTGATTTAATTGAGAGAATATCTAAATAAGATTCTAGAATTAAGACAAAAAAAGCTGTCATTTACTAATCGTAAGAGACAGCTTTTTTTATGTAAACTTTACTTAAAACGAGTCAGGGAGATTCACGTCAACCTGAAAACTTGACAACGTGCTAACTTGTCAACTTAGGAAATTCAATGCTGCAAAACTTCAGTTTCTACCTCGGTCACTTCCATCAATCCCTCAGCATTCAGATTGCTGAGTTTCACCTTTTTCAATTCATTAATCAAGATCGGATCGTATTTGGCTACCACTCGAACATAATTATCCGTAAAGCCTTCCATCAAGCCATCATGGATATCCTTCTCAAATAATACTACTTCTTCCCTATCCAGATTTTCTTCATAAAAAGCTCTCTTTTTCTTTTCAGATAAGCTTCTTAGCATTTTAGAACGCTCATTACGAACTTTCATTGGAACTACTTCGTCCATTTCGTCTGCATCAGTATTGGGTCTTTCAGAATAGGTGAACACATGCAAATAGGAGACCGGCAATTCTTTCAAGAAATGATAAGTCTCTAAAAAGTTTTCATCTGTTTCTCCTGGGAATCCTACAATAACATCTACACCAATACAACATTGCGGCATCAATTGCTTAATTTTCGCTACTCGATCTTCATAAAGTTCTCGCAAATAGCGTCTTCTCATTTTACGCAAAATTATATTACTACCACTTTGGAGTGGGACATGAAAATGGGGCACAAATCTTTTGGATTGACTTACAAACTCGATAATTTCATTTGTTAACAAATTAGGTTCAATACTAGAAATCCTAAATCTATCTATCCCTTCTACATTATCCAGTTCTTTAACAAGATCCACGAAGCGCTCCTTTCTTTTCCCCTCTTGAATACCAAAATCCCCCGTATTCACTCCTGTTAATACAATTTCTTTTACATCTTCACTTGCAATTTGCTTGGCGCTTTTTACAATGTTCTCGATGGTGTCACTTCTGCTTTTCCCTCTAGCTAAAGGAATGGTGCAAAATGCACAATGGTAATTACAACCATCCTGAACTTTTAGAAAAGTCCGAGTTCTGTCATTTATCGAAAAAGCATTATTAAAACTCTTGGCTTCTTTTATATCGGAAGCTAATACTTGAGGAGCATCCTTTTTAGTGAAGCCATCCAATTTATCAATCAACTGAAATTTCTCTGCTGCACCTAAAACGGCATCGACCCCTTTAATTTCTGAAATTTCTTTTGGCTTTAGCTGTGCATAACAGCCGATAATAGTTACAAAAGCATCAGGATTGATTTTTTTGGCTTCTTTTACAACCTTTTTGCATTTTTTATCAGCATTTTCTGTTACTGAACAGGTATTGATAATAAAAATGTCAGGGTTTGCCTGAAAATCCACCTTCTCGTAACCTCTGTTTTCAAACATTCTTGAAATAGAGGATGTTTCTGAGAAATTAAGTTTGCAACCTAAGGTGTAAAATGCTACTTTTTTCATTACTTCATTTTTTACAACCACTTAATACTGCACAATGTGTTATCTAAATCCTATAAGTGGAAATGCATGATTATTTCGAGCTGCAAAGACACTATTTATTTAAGTAATCCTGAAATGTCAGTTGTAAATGTGCTCTCCCTAATTCCAGCACACTGTCAGCTTTAGGGTGTGCATTATAAATCGTACTATGAGCCAAATAATCATAAGAAACAGCGCCCAATGTATCAATCCAAACAAATCCATTTTTAGCTGTCGCTAAGCCAAACTGGTGTGTATCCGCATCGAAAATATTATTACTCCATTTATAGGCTGAGGCATCCAATTTAAGTTCATTCAATAAAGTATAAGCCAAATCAGTTTGCTGACAAACTCTCCGGATTACAGAATCTTTAAACTGCAAAGGCTCGCCATACCATAATACAGGAATTTCATATTTTTCAGGGTTTTCTGTCTGCACATTTTCAGGAAGTCGGTGCCCATGATCAGCAACTATAACAAAGAGCGTATTTTTGTACGAGGGAAGTTGCTTAGCTTGCTGTAAAAAATCATAGAGTACTTCATCGGTATAATGCATACTGTTCAAAAATAAACTTCGCTCATCTTTACCTTCAAAAACAGATTTTACCGGTACTTCAAATGGTTCATGACTACTTAAGGTAAATATATTTTTAAAAAAAGGAGTTTCTGCAGTTTTCATATCCTCCAGGAGTTTGTTAAAAACCACACCATCATGAGCGCCCCATTTGGAATTCATATCCTTCTCATCAAAAATTTCTTTACCATAAATATTTTCAAACCCACTATTCATAAGGTAAGATTTCATATTGGCAAACTCCAATTCACCACCATAATAAAAACTGGTTTTATAACCTGCATTCTTGAAGTCATGTGCTAATGCTGGTAGTTTTTTCGTTTTGTTAGGAATTTTCATGATGGACTCATTTCCCTGAGAAGGGTAACCACTTAATAAGGCTACTAAGCCCTTGTCGCTACGTGAGGCAGTTGCAAACATACCTTCAATCAAAATACCTTCTTTCATTAGTTCCTCAAATTTAGGCGTAACACCTTTTTCGCCATTTAAAGACGCTACCACATTTGACGTGAAACTTTCCCAGACAATAAGCACCACATTCAAACTGTCTTTATTGAGAATTTGCGGTGGTAATGCCTGCTTTTTATAAAGTGGTGAAACTAAGGAGTCAGCTTTTTCCCAATCCATTGAAACATAAGGATTAACAGGTTTTCCATCAGATGCCATTACACTGTGAAAGAAAACCCAAGGAGCATTCAAAGCGGCTTGATTCAGAATATCATCTGTAGAAAAATAAGCAATACTCTGATTGATGGGTGCCAACTGAAATCCACCACGAATAGGTATTATCAATGAAGCCATTAACACAATAAAAACAGGGAAGTAATATATTTTCATTTCAGGGAAAGACCTAAATGAACGATCTATCAATTTACCTAGACCATAATTGATGGCTACCATGGTGAAAATAAATATTAAAACAAGAAGGAGAATTGGTGAAGAAGCAGAAGACGCCCACATTTCGCCAGGTGTATCGATGTATTGTAATGGGGTATTATCGATTCTGAAGCCCCATGTTCTGAATAATTCTAAATCTACTGTCTGTACTAGTACCACAAATATTACAACTAAGGCAGAATATAATTTCAATATCGGTCTGATAATATGCGCTGAAAAAATGGTGGTGAACGCAATGAGAAGTGCAGGAATTACCAAAATATAAGCTGAAAATGATAAATCAAGAGGAAGACCATAATAGAATGAACGCAATATTCCTGAAATGGCTATATTTTCCAATAATGCGAATTGGTAAGCATAAAAAACAACGCGAAAAAAAGTAAAAAGTAACAACCAAGCTAACCCATAGAGAGCTAAAAATAAGAGTCTTTGTTTCATATATGTATAACTACTTTTAATTTACTACAAGGAATGGTCAAGGTTTAACAGCCAAGTTCATCAACATTCTATGCCTTCTTACCTTCATTTCGATTAGCATGCAGGGTTTATATAGAATAAGTTTACAAAGATGATAAAGCTGCTTATAATTTCAAAAAGAAACAATTTTTTAAAATAACGCTTCAAAAAAACCTCTTTTCAGACAAAAAACAATATAAATCAAAAAAGTCAGATATAATTTTAACCTAAATTAAGCCAAGTTCCAAAAAATCATTAAATTTGAATCGAAATTTAAACCAAAAAACATAATAATGGCTCATTTAAGATTCAACGCACTCGATATCGTTTCAAAAAGAACTACGGATAGAATCGAGGCACCATCCAACAAAATTTCAGATTATTTTGCACAGGATGTATTTACATTGGACCAAATGAAAGCAACTTTGGCTCCTGATGTTTTCAAAAAAGTAAGTAGTGCCATAGACAAAGGCAAAAAAATAGATATGGAAACTGCAGACCAAATTGCTTCTGCAGTAAAGGCTTGGGCAATCACTAAAGGCGTGACCCATTACACACACTGGTTCCAACCATTAACAGGTTCAACTGCAGAAAAGCACGATTCATTTTTCAATGCTCAAAAAGGTATTGAAGTTTTCGCTGGCTCCATGTTGGTTCAACAAGAACCTGATGCATCTTCATTCCCTAATGGAGGATTGAGAACTACTTTTGAAGCTAGAGGTTATACAGCTTGGGATCCTTCTTCCCCTATGTTCATTTTTGGAAGAACGCTTTGTATTCCTACTATTTTTGTAGCTTATACAGGAGAGGCTTTAGATCATAAAGCTCCATTGCTTAAAGCAGTAGAAGCTGTTGATCAAGCAGCAACCAAAGTAGTGCAATTATTTGACAGAAATGTAAACAGAGTAAATGCTTCCTTGGGTTGCGAACAAGAATACTTTGTGGTGGATAAAGCGCTCTTTAATGCAAGACCTGATTTATTAATGTCTGGAAGAACTTTATTTGGTCATAATCCAGCTAGGGGCCAACAATTGGATGATCATTATTTTGGATCTATCCCAAGCAGGATTTATAATTATATGAAAGATTTTGAAATTGAATGTTTAAAACTGGGCATTCCGATTTCAACTCGACATAATGAAGTGGCTCCAAGCCAATTCGAGGCAGCTCCATTATTTGAAGACATCAACGTGGCCACTGACCACAACAGTTTGATGATGGATGTAATGAGAAGAGTAGCCGCCAGACATGATTTGGAAGTACTTTTCCACGAGAAACCATTTGCAGGATTAAACGGAAGTGGAAAACACAATAACTGGTCATTGATTACCAATACTGGAGTTAACTTATTCCAGCCAAGCAACAGTGCAAGAGAAAATCTTTTATTTTTAGTTTTCTTGGTAAACACCATTAAAGCTGTTGCAGAAAATGGTGATTTATTAAGAGCTTCTATTGCTTCCGCTAGTAATGACCATAGATTGGGGGCAAATGAAGCACCTCCTGCTGTTATGTCAGTTTTTATTGGTTCGCAGTTAACAGCCGTACTAGATGAATTAGAGGAAAAAGGTAATATCAAGATAGATAAAGGGGATAATATGTACATGAAACTGGGCATAGATAAAATTCCTCAAATCATTTTGGACAATACCGATAGAAACAGAACCTCTCCTTTTGCATTTACGGGTAATAAATTTGAGTTTCGGGCAGTAGGTTCAGATCAAAATGTGGCACAGCCAATGTCAATTTTGAATTTGATTATGGCCGAACAATTAAATGAGTTCCACAAGGAAGTGAAAGCTGAAATGCAAAAAGGAACCGACAAGAAAATTGCTATTGTCAACATATTAAGAAAATATATTAAAGACTCTAAGAAAGTAAGATTCGAGGGAGATGGATATTCAGCAGATTGGGAAAAAGAAGCCGAGAAAAGAGGCTTGCCGAATGTGAAAAATACCCCAAGAGCTTTAGAATCATTTGTATCAGAAAAATCCAAAAAGCTTTTTGCTAAGCACAATGTGATGACTCCTGAGGAATTGGAGGCTCGTAATGAAATCTATTTGGAGAATTATATAATGAAAATCCAAATTGAGTCACGTTTGATGGGAGATATTGCATTAAATCAAATCATTCCTACTGCGGTAAAATATCAAAACACTTTAGCGCAGAATGCCAAGAATTTAAGTGCTTTGAAATTGGATAATTCTGAAATCTTGAAAAATATTGAATTAATCTCAGGATATACCAAAGATTTAAGAAGCATGGTGCATGAAATGATTGAAAAGCGTAAAGAGCTCAACCAAATTGACGATACTACTTTAAGGGCAGCAAAATATTGTGATGAAGTAAAAGAGACTTATTTTGACAAAATCAGATATGCTGCTGATAAACTTGAGCTGTATGTAGATGATGAACTTTGGCCATTGCCGAAATACAGAGAATTGCTATTTTTGAGATAGTAATAGATAACCATAACCAACTATTCACTAAATTGAAAAGCCGTTCTGTAACAACAGAGCGGTTTTTTTATGCACTCATTTGTTTCGTTTTCAAAAAAGGCATCCATTTTTCGTCTATTTGTCCGGAAAAATCACGAATAAACATCACATAATTAGGTTTGAATGGAGGCCGTTTGAGTTTTAAATCGCTTTCTTCTGGTGTGTTATTTCCTTTTCTTGCATTACATCGCTTACAGGCAGTAACCAAGTTAGTCCATTTAGACTTACCTCCTTTTGAACGTGGAATCAAATGATCTAAAGTCAAATCTTTAGAAGTACCACAATATTGGCATTCATGTCCATCTCGTTTAAAAACATTTTGACGAGTTAGCATCACACCTTTATAAGGCATAGTTACATAATTAGTTAATCTGATGACAGATGGAAAAGGAAAAGAGCGATCAACTGATCGTAGTTTACGAGCTTCATCTTTTTCAATTAGCTCCGCTTTTTGCAAAAATAACAATAGAAAAGCTTTAGGAATACTACAAACCGTAACAGGAGTATAATCCTGATTTAATACTAATGCGCGGGTGGAACCAATCTTCATGCTTTCAAATTTTTAATCAAGCATGAAAAATCGGCCTAATTTCTCATGCTAATACTCTTTTAATATCTGTCAAATAATGTGTGTATCCTTTTTGTTCAGCATTGAAGATACCATTTTCATCTAAAAAATCAATTTTTACTTTGCCAGAAGCGTGAATAATCTCCTGATTCTCAAGTAAAATGCCCACATGCGTTACTTTTTTATGCTCATTTCTAAAGAAAGCTAAATCGCCAGGCAGCGCATTTTCCAAACCATCTACACCCTTCCCTTGCTGTACTTGCTGAGAAGCATCTCGCTTTAAACTGTAACCGCAGATTTTAAAAACAATTTGTGTAAAACCGGAACAATCAATGCCAAAAGGAGATTTTCCACCCCATAAATAGGGCGCATTCATATATTTTTTGGATATGCTTTTTAAGAAATCGAAATCTCGTCTCGCACTTAAAGATTTTGCTTCGCCATTAAAACCCAAATGCTCTTCAATAGCAAATATCTCATTGGTTGAGATTGGAATAATGGCACCCATTGTAACGGGCAATAAATTTTTATGATATAAAATACTTGCCGTTAAATCTGTACATATCTTATAATCTGAATTATTGATTTGCTCAAAATACTCATCTGTTATGAAATGATATTGCTTTGCATCTATCCAACCTTCATAGCTATCAAAGTAAATTTTAATCTTAATCCATTTAGAATCACTTGAAAATTCCGTAACGGCATAATGATCCCCAAATAATAACTGTGTAACCATTTCAGAAGCATCGGATGCTTCTGCTCGCACTGGAACAATACTTAATCTACAAATACCTTTTTCCCCAATTGAAATCATAGACTAAAATTTCATTTTGGACAGTTCACGCTTCATATCTTTTTCTTTAATACTGTCTCGCTTATCATGCATTTTTTTACCTTTTGCCAAGGCTATTTCCAACTTAGCTAATCCTCTATTGTTAATAAAAAGTTTAGTTGGAATAAGGGTTAAGCCTTTTTCTTCCATCCGTTTTCTTATTTTTTCTATTTCTTGCTTCTTTAGGAGCAATTTACGTTCACGCTTTTCTTCATGATTGTAATGAGTACCTAATTCATAATGCCCAATGTGCATTCCTTTGACAAATACCTCTCCTCTGTGAATATAGCAATAGGCTTCTTGTAGACTGACTTTATGTAATCTAATAGCTTTTATTTCAGTCCCTTGCAAAACTATACCAGTTAGATAAGTATCCAGCCATTCATACTCAAATCGAGCTTTCTTATTTTTTACGGTTACCGAAGTACTAAACTCTTTTTTATCACTCATATTTCACAATTCTAACAAAAATTAATACTTTATTTTGATAAACTATCAAAAAGTTGGGCTAATTTATTTTTTTGAAGGATTTTCTGACCTGTAGAACCTGTAGCTACAAGCCTTTCTCCAACTTTTACTACATATTTACACACTATTTCCCTGTCTTTAATACCACTAAATTCTGCTTCAATTTCAACATCATTGCCAATTAAAGCAGGAGATAAATGTTCAATATTTAAATGTGTTCCTATCCCCTCTTCTCCATCTTCTAGCATTTCTCTAACGAATAAACGTGTTGTCCATTCTATTTCTCTGGCTAAAGTAAAAGTAGCACATACGTCATGTACGGCTTCTTGTTCAAAATGTGCCACATCTTGTGCTTTTACTTGAAAAGTATGGGATTTCTTATCTCCTTTTATAAAAATTTCTTTCATTTGATGGTATCAATTGAAAATTTCATTCTTGGTATTGGTGCAGCATCCATTCCTAAAAATTCTTGCTTTTGATATTTGAAATGAGCTGTCATGGCTATCATACCAGCATTATCTGTGCAATACTCAAACTTTGGGATGTAAGTGTTCCAATTTAACTCTTCTCCTGTTTCAGCTAACATTTTTCTTAAATAAGAATTTGCAGACACTCCGCCTGCTATGGCTACTTCTTTTATTCCTGTATGTTTAGATGCTTTTTTTAATTTCTGCAGTAAAGTCATGATTAAGCGATGCTGAACGCTAGCACAAATATCATCCAGATTATCCGCTACAAAATTGGCATTTTTTTGACTATTATTTTGAAGAAAATATAAAACCGCAGTTTTAATTCCACTGAATGAGTAATTGAATCCTGGCATTTCCGTCTCAGGAAATTGGAATGCTTGATGATTTCCATTTTTAGCTTGTTTGTCTATCATCGGTCCACCTGGGTAAGGCAAACCTATAATTTTGGCTATTTTATCAAACGCTTCGCCTACAGCATCATCTTTGGTTTCACCTAAAATTTCCATATCCAAGTAATCATTGACTTTCACAATTTGGGTATGTCCCCCACTTACTGTTAGGCACAGAAAAGGAAAGTTTGGCTTAGGATCTTCTATAAAATGTGCCAAAATATGGGCTTGCATATGATTTACTCCAATTAAGGGTATTTTCAGAGCTGATGACAACGACTTAGCAAAACTACTCCCCACCAATAATGCACCCAATAAACCAGGACCTTGGGTAAAAGCCACTGCTTTTAAATCCTTCTTGCTTATATTTGCACCGGAAAGTGCTTGTTCTACAACAGGTACAATATGTTGTTGGTGCGCACGGGAAGCCAGTTCGGGAACTACGCCTCCATATTTTTCGTGAACCGACTGAGTAGCGATAATATTATTAAGTACTTTCCCGTTTTGTACAACTGCCGCAGAAGTTTCATCACAGGAAGATTCGATGGCTAAAATATTGATATCCATAAAATTTGAAAGAAGAGCAAAATATAACGCAAGGTATTAAAAAAGGTATTGCAAAAGCAATATTATGGGTATTCCTTATTCTATTTTTTTCATTAAGTGTTATCGTCCTGGCAATGCAATCCTCTGCAGTCCAAACCAAAGTAGCCCAATATGGTAGCAATTATCTGAGTGAAAAATTAGGCTTTGATATCAGCATCGAAAAAATCAATATTGAATGGTTTGATCAAATCACATTGTCTGGACTTTATGTAAAAAATAAAGATAAGAGCAGATTTATTGATCTTAAAAAGATTTGGATTGATTATGATATTAAGCAGCTCATCAATGATGAAAGCATACTTTTTGACAATTTAAGATTGCAAGATGGCAGGATAATGCTCATAAGGGAGAAAGGAGATGACTATTTCAACATAGATTACCTTGTAGAAGCCATCAGAAATTTATCTGCACCGACAAACGACAGCTCTAATAAGGCGGTTAAAAACTTATTAATCCGTGAGGCCTCACTCTCCAACATTAATTTAGGAGTTATCAATTTAGATACCGATAGTATTAAGGATGGCTTTAATTATAATCAATTTGTTTTACATGAGCTAAATGCTGATCTGAGCAATTTCTTTAGCAAGTCAGATACTATTCAAATTCAGATAAATCAGTTATCAGCAATAGATTCTGTGACGAATCTAACTATTCACCATTTGAATTCAAATTTCGAAATTTCTCAGAGCAGACTTTCTTTGACTAAACTCAATTTGGAAGTTAATAATAGCATCATCGCTGATTCGATTGTATTCAATTATAACAGCATGAATGACCTCTCTTATATAATTGATTCGGTCAATATTAATGCGAATTTCAAAAATTCTGTGATCCATACGGAGGATTTAGCACTTTTTGCCCCTTATGTTAAAAAATATGACGATAAGATCAATCTCTCTGGAAAATTCAATGGGAAAATAAAAAGGTTTTCAGCAAAAGATTTGAACATGAAATTTGGTGAATCAAGTTTTTTACAAGGAAATGTGAGAATTGACGGACTACCTAATTTTTCAGAGTCATTTATTGATTTAAAGCTAACTAATTCATCTTTAACACCAGCTGATCTTCAACAATATGTAAACGACAGTATCTCCTTTCAAAGAATTCAAAATTTTGGGATTACCAATTTTAGAGGAAGTTTCATAGGATTCCCAACTGACTTTGTTGCAGATGGTGTTTTCACTTCTCCTTTAGGCCGAGTGGAATCAGATTTGAATCTAAAAATCGCAAAGGATTCGAGAAATTCAACCTACAAAGGAAGCCTTTCTACTTATAATTTTGATTTAGGTAAATTTCTTGATGCTGATTCTATTTTTCAAAAAGTACAGATGACGGGAAATATTCAAGGCAGTGGTTTCACATTAGAAACTGCCAAGTTGAATTTGAATGCCACTATCAATTTAATAGGAATAAATGGGTATGAATATCAAAATATTATCACCAATGCTGAATTGGCATCAGAATTTTTTAATGGTAAGCTTAAAATAAATGATCCCCTTCTAAAATTTCAGATGGATGGATCTATTGATTTAAGAAAAAATAAGAACTTGATAAATGTAACGGCAGATTTAGACACCATTAACTTTAAAGACCTCAATATCACCAAAGATGATTTCATTTTGACAGCAAAGGGAAATCTTAATGGTAGAGGAATAACCTTAGATAGTATTGAAGGTAACACTTCATTGCAAAAAATCTATGCAGTTTATAAGGACAATTCTCTTCAGTTAGATTCGCTAACAGTCAATACTTCCAAAAATGATGGTTTCAGAAAATTGAAAATCAATTCTGACCTTTTTAGAGCCAAGATTGACGGTGAATATCAGTTTACTCAACTTCAAAAAGATCTTTTTAGAACAGTAAAGGAATACCGACTTAATATTGAAAATAATAAGGATGATATTGAAAATTATTATAATACAATTGATCCAGATGTAAATTTGGAAGAGTATGCTGTGAATTTTGATTTTCGAATTAAGAAAATCAACCCTTTAATTCAACTTTTTATACCTCAACTTTCAGTACAAAATGGTGCTGAAATTAAAGGGCAATTTCAAAACGGTGAAAACAGTACTATTTTCATTGAATCAACTTTTGACACAGTGAAATACGAGAATTATATATTCTCCAAAAACACTATAGATTTAAATTTCAGTAAATACCATTTGAGTCAGGATGTATTGGGAATAGGCTTTATAAATTCTGAAAGACAACAATTAAATAGCAATATCAATAGTGAAAATCTGAGCATGGAACTATACTGGACTGGTAGAGAAATCAATTTCAGTACTTATTTGGATCAATTTCAAAGTAAAAACCAACTCAATATCAGCGGAAATCTAATGTTTTTGCAAGACAGTTTAAGCCTATCAATAGAAAAGTCCGATATACAAGTCTTTTCAAAAAGCTGGAACTTTGTAAAAAACAATTACCTGAAAATTACTGGCAACAATTACATCTTTAAGAACTTTGGGATTTCTTCAAATGATGAACGCATCGTAGCAAATGGTGAACTTTCCAAGGATTCTACAAAATCTCTACTGATTGAAATAGACAGTTTCAATGTTGAAAATATTGATGAGCTAGTAGAAGAACATGATTTCAAAGGTATAGCAAATGGATTTATAGATATACAAAATTTCCAAAATCAGTTTTTGCTGTCCACTGAATTGAGTTTGCTGAATTTTTACTTAGATGAATTTTTGATTGGTAACATTAATGGCTTTTCTAATTGGCAACCCAACGAACAAAAATTATTGATGGACTACACAGTCCAGCGCCAAGATAAAGACATTATAAGACTGGAAGGCACTTTTGCTCCTTCCCTATCGGTAAACCCCCTAAACTTAAATGCAAAACTGAGGAAAACAAACTTAGTGATAGTTGAGCCATTTATAAACACTATTTTTTCGGATATGAAAGGTGAAGTTGATGGCGAATTTAGCATTACCGGCAATTTAAATAGGCCGGTTGTCAATGGGACAGGAAAAATTACCAATGGCGGAATAAGAGTTAATTACTTGAACACCTATTATGATTATATAGGCAATATAAATTTCAATCAGGAGAAGGTTACTTTCGAAAACATTCAACTCACTGATGATCAAGGGAACAAGGGTTTTCTAAATGGTGATTTATTACATGATGGATTTACTGATCTAAGGTTAGATTTATTAGGGAACATGAATGAATTAAAGGTACTCAATACTTCAGCAAAAGATAATGAATTGTATTATGGTACTGCATTTGTAACTGGAAATGTATCTTTTTCAGGAAGTGTGGGAAATCTAACGATAGATGCCCAAGCAAAATCAGAAAGCGGAACTAGAATTTTCATTCCGGTAGAAAGCAGCTCCTCAATTGAGCGAGAAGAATATATTCATTTCATCAATGTGAAGGATACCGCAAATAACAATACCAAAAAAATCAATAGAATTGAAGAAGTAGACATTAGAGGGGTAACTATGAATTTTGATTTGGAACTTACTCCGGATGCTTATGCCGAAATCATCTTTGATATTAAATCAGGCGATATTATCCGGGGCAGGGGAAATGGCAAACTCAGTATGAATATTGACACCAATGGGGCTTTTTCTATGATAGGAGATTATACACTAACTGAAGGAGGCTACAATTTTACTCTCTATAACATCATCAATAAAGAATTTAGCATTCAGCCTGGTAGCCAGATCACTTGGGATGGAGATCCATATAAAGCTAATCTCGATATTCAAGCGGTTTATGAACAAAATGTATCCTTATTACCAATTATTAATTTGGAGCAAGACTCAACCCTTGCTAATTCTCCAGAACTGAAAAGAAGGTATCCAGCTAAAGTTCTTTTGGATTTGAAAGGAGATTTATTACAACCAGAGGTAGATTTTGATATTAATTTTATCAACTACCCAGATCAGATCTACACTGAAGCGGGTACAAGTTTTCCCTTAAGGACTAGCGTAACCGCCTTTGAGGCAGAACTCGAAGCTGATGAGCAAGAATTAAAGCGACAAGTATTCAGTTTAATAATTCTACGAAGACTCTCTCCACGTTCATCATTTGCTGTGAGTGGATCAGTAGGTAATTCCGTGAGCGAGTTTTTATCTAACCAATTAAGCTATTGGGTAACACAAATTGATGAAAACCTTGAAATCGATGTTGATTTAGGCTCATTTGATGAAGATCAATTCAATACCTTCCAGTTAAGGCTATCTTATAGCTTTCTGGGTGGAAGACTAAGAATAACAAGAGATGGAGGATTTACTCAAGGAGAAACCGATAATGTAAACCAAGAAATTTTAGGTATTCTGGGAGATTGGTCTGTTGAATATTTGCTAACCCCTGATGGAAAGCTTAGGGCTAAAATCTATAATAGAACTAATTTCAATGCTTTGGATCGAATCAATAATACTGCCTCTACTAGTACAGGAGTCAGTTTAGTACATGTAACTAGCTTCGATCAATTGCGAGAGATTTTTGAAAATAATAAAGAAGAAAAGAAGAAGAATTCTGAGAAAAAGAAAGAAGAAAAAGAAGAAGAGCCCCAAAATATCAATTCAGATGCGGTTTTGAGAGAAGAGGATGAAAATTCAGAATAATAGAAAACTTATAATAATCTGATTGGTTATTGACTTAAACAAACATTTTCACAGTGGAAAAAATTTCAATATTCTGGTTCAGAAGAGATTTAAGACTATATGACAATACTGCTTTATACTATGCAATACAAGAAAACATCCCCGTACTTCCCCTATTTATTTTTGATTCAGAGATATTAGATGATCTTAAAGATAAGTCAGACGCCAGAGTTAATTTCATCCATGATCAGCTTACTGAAATTAATGATCAGCTTAAAAAAATAGGCTCTGGCGTATTAATAAAACACGGAAAACCAGAAGAAGTCTATAAATCTTTAATAAAGGAATATAATATTCAAGCTGTATTTACCAACAGAGATTATGAACCTTACGCTTTAGAACGAGATCAAAAAATTGACAATATTCTGCAACAAAAAGGGATTGGTTTTTATGATTTCAAAGATCATGTGATTTTTGAAAAAGATGAAATCCTGACGGGCGGAAACGAACCCTATAAAGTCTTCACACCATTCAAAAACAAATGGTTAGAAAAATTAGAATCAGGTCATATTCATCCTTATGAAATTCATTTAACTGCAGAGAATTTCTTTCAATTTGAACCAGAAATACCAACCTTAGACGAAATTGGTTTTAGGGAATCCGATGTTCCTATTCCCAAGAAAGAATATGAAGAAAGCACTATACAAAAATATGATCAAGAACGTGACTTCCCTGCAAAAAATGGTACTAGCAGGTTAGGAATTCATTTGAGATTTGGCACTATTAGTATTCGTGAAGCCGTGGCTCATGCACAAAAATTAAATGATACTTGGCTCAATGAATTGATCTGGAGAGATTTTTACAGTATGATCCTAGCTAATTTTCCTCATGTAGTGAAGAATGCTTTTAAAGCAAAATACGATGCTATTCCTTGGCGAAATAGTAAAGAAGATTTCCAAAAATGGTGTGCAGGAAAAACGGGTTATCCTATAGTAGATGCTGGTATGCGAGAATTAAATGAAACAGGCTATATGCACAATAGAGTCCGCATGATTGTTGCAAGTTTTTTGACCAAGCATTTATTAATCGACTGGAGGTGGGGAGAAGCCTACTTTGCTGAAAAATTATTGGACTATGAACTCGCTTCCAACAATGGCGGCTGGCAATGGGCCGCTGGCACAGGCACCGATGCTCAACCATATTTTAGAATTTTCAATCCTTACAGCCAAACGGATAAATTTGATAAAAATAAAGCTTACATTAAAAAGTGGATACCTGAAATTAACACATCAGATTATCCTGAACCAATGGTTGACCATAAAAAAGCAAGACAAAGAGCATTGGACACCTACAAATCTGCTTTGGACAATGCATAATAGCGAAATATCCCTAATTTTGAATTATGAGGATATTGTTTATTGCCTTTTCAATTTTACTCTTATTCCAAAATCCGTTATCTGCTCAAATACAAAAAGACAGCATTGATGGAAAGAAATTGAGAAATATTATTCTTGCAGAAAGCACACTATATGCTGCCGGAATGACTGGCTTAGGATTTTTGTGGTATAAAGACAATGAATCACAATCCTTTCAATTCTTCAATGACAATAATCAATGGTTACAGATGGATAAAGTTGGCCATCTTTATACTGCTTATCATCTTACCAATATTAACTACCTATTATTAAAGAATGCAGGAATGAGGCCTAAAAAAGCCATGCTCTACAGTAGTATAAGCTCTACTGCCATGATGCTTCCTATAGAGATATTTGATGGCTTTTCTACAAGTTATGGAGCTTCTTGGGGAGATGCTTTAGCAAATATTATTGGTGCCTTCCTCCCCTATCAACAATTTCTTTTTGATCAAAATTACATCAATCCCAAATTTTCATTTTCACAAAGCCGGTATGCCCATTTAAGGCCTAATACCCTTGGCAAAAACTACATTGAACAGCTAATTAAGGATTATAATGGCCAGACGTATTGGCTAAGTACTGATTTTAATATTTTCAGTAAAGAGAATAAATTCCCCAATTGGTTACAATTTTCAATTGGTTACAGTGGAAATCAAATGGTTTACGGAAACCCATTTGATAATTTGGAAAATGGATATTATTCCAATAGACAATGGTTATTGAGCATGGATTTAAACTTTGAAAAAATAAAAGTTGAACAGCAATGGTTAAAAATTATATTGAAGGTAATCAATAAGGTGAAAATTCCGTTCCCAGCTGTAGAATGGAATGGAAAAGACGTAGTTTTGCATCCCTTATATTTTTAAATTAGAACAATCATGCAAATAGGCGATAGAGTAAGATTAATGAAAGGCACTGAAGAAGGCATAGTAGTGAAGATGCTAGACAAATCTTTGGTAGAAGTTGAAATAGAAGACGGATTTGCTATCCCTGTATTGGAATCTGAATTGGTTGTGGTTTCTTCTGATGAAAGCACAGCATTTGATACTCCTAAATACGAAAGTCAAAAGCCAACTAAACAAAAAACAGTTTACGAAAAACCCAATCAATTGAAAGGCTTTCATTTAGCTATCATACCTTTAAATGATCATCTTAACAGTATATATTTCCTGAATCCTTCCAAAGAAGATATTCTAATATTAGCCAATGAAGTAAGTGGCAATAATGAAGAGAAAACAATTTTATCGGAAAAAATATTTGCTGAAAAATCCAGTAAAATCACGGAAAGAAATATGGATCATCTCAATACTTGGGCTCCGCTTTCCTTTACCATCTTAACAGAAAACAGCAAATGGTCTATTCCAATAAGACCTGAAAAAATCACCGTTAAAATAAAAGCCAAACATTTCCAAAAAGATAAAACTGAAATTCCATTTCTAAATAAAAAAGGCTATTTAATTCCTTTAAATCAATCTTCAAAAGAAACAGTAGAGCCAGAAAAGATTGATATTGATAAATTAAAAGACAGTCTATTTAAGGGACGGGAAGATATTGAGAATTTTAGAGCAACAGTAAAAAATAATGCTCAAATCCCAGAAATAGATTTACATATAGAAACTATTGACCCTTATTATGAGAACCTACCTAAAGAGGACATTTTAAGAATTCAACTGTCAAAATTCGAGGAAAAACTCAATGAAGCTGTTATGGCTGGTTTAGATGAAATTATCTTTATTCATGGAGTCGGCAACGGAGTTTTGAGAAACAACATTCATAAACTACTATCACAACATCATAATATCCAGTTTTTTAAAGATACTCACAAAGAAAAGTTTGGTTATGGCGCAACTTTAATAAAGATTAAATAAAATTATTTCTAAATTTTATACAATAATTTACTAAATTTGTTATTAAATGAACCTTATTGATTGAGGAATCATTTAAGAATGACTAAGAAAACTTTATAATAACAGCCTTATGAATTTTAATGAATTTATGGAATCATACGCCAACGAAGTAGGTGGGCAATTCCAAGAGTATGACACCAATAAATCGGTAGTTATTTATCCTTTAGGCGGAAATAGATATCAAGCTGTGTTGGGCACTTTAAAGAAGAGTGATATCACCAATAAACCCAGCATAGAATTTACTTCCAAAGTTTGTGAATTCAATACAGGAATTAATCTAGAAAACCTTATCAGAGCAAATGCTACATTTTGTTCAGCACGCTTTGTTTTGGTCGATGACTTTATTAGAGTGGAAGCAGCTATTCTAGAAGAAAGTGCTACAGAAGCTGTATTAAAAGATATCATTGAGGAAGTGGCTACTGTTGCTGATGCTTGGGAACATAAATTAACTGGGCAGGACGTACACTAAACTTGCCCATCTTTCTACACCTTAATTTCAACTAATTTCTTTACTTACTCTTCCAAATCGATTTTTTGGTCTTATTTTTGTCAATTATAATGTATTAAAAAAAATTGCAAGCTGTCTTATCGCTCTCCGATTTATCGGAGGGAGGAAAGTCCGAGCAACATAGAGCACCGTACCTTGAGAAACCAAGGGTCTTGATGTTAAAATCAGGAACAGATAGTGCCACAGAAAATAGGTAGCCATGACATTTGGCTTGTCTAAATCGTTATGGTCATAGTGAAAAGGTGGGGTAAGAGCCCACCGTCTCGTATAGTAATATTCGAGTGCACGGTAAACCTTTCGGGTTGTAAGGTCACATACATTTTTGCTTTCTTGGCTATTTATAGCTGAGGAATAAGGGCTGCTCGTCCGAAAATCCCGAGTATTCGGGGTAGTAAAAAGGGGTAGACTGCGTTAGATAAATGATAAGAGTCCGTCTTTTGACGGAAACAGAACTCGGCTTATAGGCTTGCATTTTTTTATTTATTTTAAAGTATCCAAATTTCAAGAATATGTCCAAAATATTACTGATAGATGATGAAGCCAGCATTCGCCAAACTTTAAAGGAAATACTAGAATATGAAAAATATCAAGTAGAAGAAGTAGCAAATGGCGCTGATGGCTTAAAGAAAATCGAAAATGAGCATTATGACCTTGTGCTTTGCGATATCAAAATGCCAAAAATGGACGGCATGGAACTCCTCAATGCTGTTTATGAAAAAGGTATTGAAATTCCATTTATTATGATTTCAGCACATGGCACAATAGACAATGCCGTGGAAGCTACTAAAAAAGGCGCCTTCGACTTCATTTCCAAGCCACCAGATTTAAATAGATTATTGGTGTCAGTGAGAAATGCCTTGGATAAATCCAGTCTAATGGCCGAAACTAAAACACTTAGAAAAAAGGTTTCCAAAAAGTATGAAATGATTGGCTCTTCTAAAGAATTAGAAGAGGTAAAAGAGACAATAGCAAAAGTGGCTTCCACTGATGCAAGAGTATTGATCATAGGTGAAAATGGTACTGGTAAAGAACTGGTAGCAAGACAAATCCATGAACAAAGCGATAGAGCTAAATCAGCAATGGTAGAAGTCAACTGTGCAGCAATTCCTTCAGAATTGATAGAAAGTGAGTTATTTGGTCATGAGAAAGGGTCGTTTACTTCTGCCGTAAAGCAAAGAATAGGGAAATTTGAACAAGCCACAGGAGGAACCTTGTTTTTGGACGAAATTGGGGATATGCCTTTATCTGCTCAGGCAAAGGTATTAAGAGCTCTCCAGGAAAATAAAATCAACAGAGTCGGTGGAGACAAGGATATTAAAGTAGATGTAAGAATCATTGCGGCTACCAATAAAAATCTCAAAGATGCTATTGAAAATGGTGAATTTAGAGAAGATTTATTCCACCGATTAAGTGTTATTAGAATAAATGTTCCACCATTGAAGGATAGAAAGGATGACATTCCTGAATTAGTTGAGAAATTCCTCAGCGACATTGCAGAAGAACATGGGTCCAAAAAGAAATCAATTGATAAAGATGCTTTAACTCAATTAAAAGAATACAATTGGAGTGGTAATATTCGTGAACTTAGAAATGTGGTGGAGCGACTGATAATATTAGGAGCAGATACAATTACCGCTCAGGATGTAAAAAAATATATTGAATAGCGAGATGATTAAACTGCTTGTTCTTCTAAGCTAGTTTCTTGTTCAGTATCCAAGTCATTAAAAGAATATGTAGGACATGTTTTTTGAGCACAAGCTCCGATGAATAATGCTGATAAAATTACTAATAGAAGTCTTTTCATATCGAAAGCGTTTAAAAATCTTACATTCAAATATAAGCCCATTAATCTAAAATTTAAAATCTATTATTAAATTAATTACATTTTTCAAACACATTTTTAGCTAGAACAAATAGATTCGTCTACCGGAAATCAATCAAAATCGCTTATTGAACTATAATTAAGCTATATTCCAATTTTTATTCAGCACCTTTGACCCATCTAAAAAAATATAGTTTTTGAGCTAAAAAACACTTAGGGGAATACATACTATCAGTAATTTTTTACTTAATTTGATATTTAATGTCAATTCATAATGCTTAGAAAAACGATATTTTTAGTTACGTTTTTTTTGATTTCAATCTGTAATCTAGAAGCTCAATCCAGTGAAGTAGCTTCAGAGTGGAATTGGTTTAAATCTTTGGAAGAACGCATTTCCAATGCTAATGCCGAAGAATTACTGGAAAACAAGCAAGAGGAACTACAATCAGCTAAGGATATTGACAGAACAGATATCGAAAGCAAAGTTTCTAAAGAGCTTGCTTTTATTCACATTCATAAAACCAACAATTTGGAAAAGGCTATGTCTTTGCTCATCCGGGCATTAGACATTGATGAGAAAGCTGAAAACGAGATAGCTTTAATTTTCACATATATTGGCTTTTATCAACTTTTTGAACAAGTTGAAGACTATTACTATGGTAAAGAATTCCTAGAAAAAGCATCTAATCTCCTTCGAAATTTTAACCTCCCTCCTCTTAGACTTTATATTAATCAGAATTTGGGCTATACTTATTACGCAACAGGAGAAACAGGTAAATCCATAGAACAGCATCAAAACATCCTAAAATATGCCCAAACTGAAAGAATACCTCAAATAGAAGCTGAGGCTCATACAGATTTAGCCGATATTTATACAAACGAAAATGTATATGAGAAAGCATTGAACCATTACAAAAGTGCTTTAGAAACCTATAGGAGAATTAAATCAACGCTTTCAGAAGCTGAATGTTTGAATGCAATTGGTAATATATATTTGATGCAGAACAAATCTAAAAAAGCCTATGATAATTACACAGTAGCACTAGACATCTTAAAAAACATCAAGAATGCTGAGGCTCAGTTGGCTTCATTATATAATTCTGTTGGGCGATATTATTTAAAAGAAGATAATCCAGAACGAGCTTTAGCTAATTTAAGAATAGCAAACCCATTAGCTCAGAGTTCTCAAAACCAAGAGTTGGTTCAAGAAACTTACGCTTTATTAAGCAAAACTTATAAGGCACTGGGCAATTTTAAAAGCGCATTAGAATATAGTGAATTATTTAAAGCATTAGAGGATTTCCTTCAAAAGGAAAAAAATGATAGGAGTATACTGAAAATGCAGAGCAGGTATTCTATTAATCAAAAACAAAGCCTTATAGATCAATTAGAATTAAACAGAATTCAAAAAGAGTTTGAACTAGAAGAAGAAAAAAGATTTAAAAACTTCTTGATTATCATGGTAGTACTTATTGCTATTATTCTGATATTAATCCTCACACTTTTTATTTTACAAAGAAAAAATAATTCAAAACTTAAAGCAGCCAACCTTAAAGTAAAGGCCCAAAATGATGAATTAGAAGACTTAAACGCTACAAAAGATAAATTCTTTTCTATTATTGGACACGATTTAAAAGGTCCTTTAAATTCACTGACATCTTTTTCTGGTTTATTAATGAATCATACTAGCAGTTTGAGCACAGAAGAAATTCAAATGCTAGCAAAAGACTTGGATAAATCTTTAAAAAACCTATTCGCATTGTTAGAAAATTTATTGCAATGGTCTCGATCTCAAACTGGAAATATTGAATTCAAAGCTGAAGAATTTGATCTTACTGAAATGCTTGATGAAAATAAAAAGCTGTTAGAAAAACAGGCTGAAAATAAAAAAATCAGTATTGAGGTTAAAAACACAAAAGCTGTTGTGGCAAAAGCTCACCCGAATTCCATCACCACCGTAATAAGAAATTTATTGTCCAATGCCATAAAATTCACTGAAGAAGATGGGCAAATCAAGATGGGTGTTGTAGAAGAAAAGAATAGATATGTGGTGAAAATTGCAGATAACGGAGTGGGGATGCCAAAAGAAGTTGCCAATAAAATCTTCAGAATTGATACTAAACATTCCACTCAGGGAACAGCCAAGGAAAAAGGAACCGGTTTGGGCTTAATTCTTTGTAAAGAATTTGTTGAAAAAAATGGGGGTGAAATTTGGGTAAAAAGTGAAGAAGGAAAAGGTACGATTTTCTCCTTTTCCATTCCTAAATAAGTCTATGCTGCACTAAAAATAAGTACGTTCAGATCAATTATAGTTTAAATTTTCCGCCATTTGCTTAACAGGTAAAATCACTTCAATTGTGGTGCCCTTTTCAAATTCGCTCTGCAAATTTAATTCACCTTCCAATCTTGACACCACTTTTTTCGCCATATATAAGCCCATTCCGACATTGATATCACTCCTTCTTCCCTTAAAGAACACTTCAAAAACTTTCTTTTGTAAATTTTCAGGAATCCCTACTCCGTTATCTTCAAAGTAGATTTTATAGTGGGACGTATCATCCCTTTCAAAGGTGATTTTCAGTTTTGTGTCGTAGTAGTTGTTATGTTCGAATACATTTTCAATTAATTGATAAAACAATCTTTTAAGTAAAGCGCGATCGGAAGTCATGAATCGAGAATCTGCCAAAACTTCAAATTCAATTTTAGCCTTTTTAAAGTCTTTACTTCTTTTCAAGAATACCGATTGGGAAACTTCTTCTATTAATTCATTTAAATCGAAAGTAGTGATATTTAAATCACCATGGAGAATAAAGCTAACTTCCTTAAAATCGTTAAAAATATGCTCAAGCTTATGAACACTTTTTTCTATTAAATGAAAATAATTTATTATGTCTTTATCTTTAGAAGTCATATTTCCAAGATTCACCAATCCTAACACATTGGCAATTGGCCCTCGCACGTCATGAGAAGTTTTATACATGAAATTCGCTAGCTCCGCATTTAAATCCTTTAAATTTAAGTTCGCTTGCTTCAATGGCGTTATGTCTCGCAAAAACTGCTTAAATCCTATGATTCTCTTTTTCTCATCACATAAAAGAGATGTACTGCTTTCCATCCAAACAGGAACATTTGAGCTAGTCTTAAATTCATATTCCGCATCCAAATAAGGAAATTCCTTATTCATTAAAACATTTTTTATTTTTTTATCCTTTGACACCGACTTGGTTTTAAGTAACTGATGAATATTAACACCTATAATATCTTCTTCATCAAAACCTAAAATAGAATAAAACAATTTTGGGGCTTGCATAATATTATGTTCCAGGTCGGTCTCGACAAGCATGACAGAAGTGAAATCCTCCATTTTCTTCCTTAAATTCTCACTCTCTATCAACTCCCATTCGGTCGCAGCCCTTGTTTGCATCTCCCTTTTTATGACCTGAGATTTTCTTCTTACTAGTTTCCGTAAAGAATAGATATATATTACAGCTATGATGGATAGCAAGAAGAATACACTTAAAGACATTAAAACCAATTCCTTATTTTGAGACCACCAACCCTTTTTAGGAGTTAACCATTTTTGAAATAACCGATCATATTCACCAGATGCTTTAACTAATCTTAATCCCCAGTTTAAAGAATCTAGTAGAGCCGAATCTTTTTTATTGACAACAAAGCAGTATTCAGTTATAAAAACAGGATCACTAGAAGATTGAATATTATCAATATTTTCAACTTCCATTTTATAATTTGTGGTCATAAAGGAAGTAATGGCACAATCTGCATCTCCTCTCACTACCGCATCAATTGCTTCAGATTCTGAAGAATAGGTTTGGAGCTCCCTTAAATCCAAGAAACCAAGCTGATTAAAATACTCTTCTACTATTGTAGCTTCCTGAATAGCTACTTTTTTACTAGAAAGACTAAATAAATCTTCTACAGGATCTTTATCAGATCGAGTAAAAATAGAATAATAAACCAAACTAATAGGTCGTGAAAATAATATATTACCCTCTCGTTCTGCAGATTTGAAGTATGCTGCAACATCAAATTCATTTGTTTCCTCTAACTTTCTTCGAATTACTTTCCAATCATCAGGGTAGATGGTAACATTCCAATTCAGTTCATTTCCAATTGCTTTTATGATTTCGACATTAAAACCATCCACATTACCATCCTCATTTAAAAACTCATAAGGCTCATATGTTTTATCAATTCCATAATTAATTGATTTTTGAGGCAAAGTATTATTACTTTTAGCTTGCCCGAACAAAATAAAAGGAAATAATAAGGGTAAAAAAAAGGTTCTGGATAGTAATTTCACTTGTAATGGTTTAACTGTAAGTTATATTTAATACTTAGTTAAATAAATATAAGTTATAATTTTTATAAATAAAACACAACAATATTTTTAAAGTTTAAATAAACTTAAAATAAAAGTTTCAAAAACAAGACAATAGCATTTCACAAATGGTAGAACAAGCAAATACTAACGCTAAATGGAAAGAAAAAGCTTTTAATATTATTTTTAAGGCCGATACATTTTGGGGGAAATTCTTTGATGCGATTTTATTAGTTGCCATTTTTCTTAGTGTATTAGCTGTGGTTTTAGAAAGTGTGGGCAGAATTCGACTAAATTATGGTACTTATTTTTTATGGGCTGAATGGATTTTCACAGGATTTTTCCTTATCGAATATATCTTAAGGATTATCATTGTAAAAAAACCATGGAACTACATTAAAAGCTTTTTCGGAATAGTAGATTTATTGTCAATATTACCTTCTTTATTAGCTTTTGTTTTTGCTGGTGCTCAATCTTTAATGATCATCAGAAGCCTTAGATTACTAAGAATTTTTCGAATTTTTAAACTCACACAATATTTAGGAGAAGCAACTCAACTTTCTACAGCATTAATGGCAAGTAGAAAGAAGATAACACTTTTTATTGCAACCGTTATGATTTTAGTATCAATAATGGGTGCAGTTATGTATTTAATTGAACCACCCGAAAGTGGGTTTACTGATATTCCGAGAGGAATTTATTGGTCAATAGTAACGCTCACTACTGTTGGTTATGGAGATATTGCTCCTATCACTCCCTTAGGTCAAATTGTCGCCTCCTTTATTATGATCATGGGATATGGAATCATTGCAGTACCCACTGGAATTGTAACCTCTGAAATGAATAGGAGTAGATTTAAGGTAGACAGTAGAAGCTGCGAAAATTGTGGAGCTAAGCAACATGGCGATTTTGCAAAGTTTTGTCATAATTGCGGTGAAAAATTACCTCCTATTTCTTAAATCGATTCATTTTTCATCAACATAATTAGCGCTAAAATCGTTGTATCTACATGGAAAATTCAGGAATCAATAGAATAGAAAAATTAAGCTTCCCATGGCAGACACAAGACCCCTTCTTGTTTTGTGTTCATCATGAGGATTTCTTCCCTAAGGGAAATAAAGATTTGGGACCTGCCGCTTCTTTAGAAGGCAGAATGATAGGGCAAGATTTCACCATTAAGGATGGTTGGAGAATGTACCACGGCAATAAAGTGCCAGGCTTCCCAGCTCATCCACATTGTGGCTTTGAAACCGTTACAGCAGTTAGAAAGGGTTTGGTGGATCATTCTGATTCACTGGGAGCAGCTGGAAGATTTGGCAATGGTGATGTTCAGTGGATGACTGCCGGAAAAGGAGTTCAACATTCTGAAATGTTTCCATTATTAAAAGAGAATGAAGAAAATCCATTAGAGCTTTTCCAGATTTGGTTGAACTTACCGAGAGATAGCAAAAAAGTAGAACCCCATTTTGCTATGCTTTGGAAAGAAACCATTCCCATTCACCAGCATAAAGATGCTAATGGTAAATCAACAGAGATTGAAGTAATGGCGGGCAAAGTCGGTGATGAAACAGCTCCTAAACCAGCACCCGATTCTTGGGCAGCAAATCCAGAAAATGAAGTGGCCATATGGCACATTAAAATGGAAGCAGGAGCTGAATTCACATTACCTACCAGCGAAAATAAAGTCAATAGAAATTTATATTTCTTTAAAGGCAAAGATTTTAAATTGAATGATACAGATTTGCCGCACTATCATGGAGCATATCTTGATTCCAGAGCAGATATTAAGTTGAAAAATGGCGAAGAAGAAGCAAGATTATTATTACTGCAAGGAAAACCTATTAATGAACCTGTAGTTCAACATGGACCGTTTGTATTGAATTACCCAGCTGAGGTAAGGGAAACCATTATGGAATTTCAAAAGACAGAATTCGGGGGATGGCCTTGGCCTTCTTACGAGAATGTTCATGATAAAAATAAAGGCAGATTTGCTATACATGCAGATGGAAGAGAGGAAATCAAAGATTGATGCAAGAAGAATTTTTAGAAAATATTTATAAAGAACACCAAAACGCACTGGGCTGTCCATCACCAGACAGCATCATTACATTTTATGAATCCCTTTTGGGATTTATTTTCCCAGATTATGGTAATGAAAAAATATCTGACAAGGGAAAATTAGAAGGTAGGTATGTAGAACTAAAAAATGACTGGCATAATCTATTAGAAAAAAGATGTAAGAGCCTTCAAAAAAAATATCCGGGTGAAGAAGAAGTACTTTTCAATGATTTAATAAAAATAAAATCTGCACTCGAAAAAGACATTAATGCTATTTTTGAAGGTGATCCTGCAGCAAAGAGTCGATTAGAAGTAATCAAAACTTATCCTGGTTTTAAAGCGATTGCCGCCTATAGAATAGGGCATTGCATTTACAATTCAGGATATGTTTTAATTGCTAGGATGATCAGTGAGCATGCCCATAGTAAAACTGGTGTTGATATACATCCTGCGGCAAAAATCGGATCTCATTTTTGCATAGACCATGGAACAGGAATTGTCATTGGGGAAACAACTGATATTGGTGATTATGTAAAAATTTATCAAGGAGTAACGCTTGGCGCCACAAGCGTTCGAAAAGAAAATGCAAGCCAAAAAAGGCATCCCACTATTGGGAATAATGTGGTAATATATGCGAATGCCACCATTTTAGGAGGTAAGACCCATATTGGAGATCATTGTATAGTGGGCGGCAACAGCTGGATTACCAAAAGTCTAGAACCAAATTCGAGACTTTATTATGATTCGGAAAATAAACATTTGTTAAAAAATAATATAGAATGAAAAGCTTTTGCAGCTGAACTTGCTCAAAACAAATTCAATATTATAGTTCCGTTTTCATTTTTGATCCAGCCCAAATTCTATTGTTCAAATTGAGATCATCTACTATCCCTATGACTAAATCCAACATGGAATAATACTCTTCTAAAACCTCCATATTTAAATTTGTCCTGAAAATTCTGGGTTCGAATAAATTCTTATGTTCAGTGATGGCCACAAAAATGCTATTATTAACAAATGAAATGGCAACGGGGTGCTTTCTCTTCTCTCGAAACTCTGTAAGCCTTTTCATCAAGGAAGTAGATAAGATGTAGCGAGCCTCAACTTGATCTTCACCATATACAACAAAATGCTTTTCAAATTCAGGATCCTCAAGCTTCACTATTGGCGGTCTGGTAAAGTTTAAACTCTGTAATTTCTTCCCAATAAATCCTAGTGACCTTTCCAAATAATCGGGGAGTATAAATGTGTTAGTCTTAAACTGCTTATTAAAGTCAGCTTCAAAAAATATCCCTCTAAAAATAGTATGCCATGACTCCTTATTATCCTTTCCGCTTCTCGTTTTAAACTGAGTATGTAGCTCTGAAAATCGACAAAAAGTATCACCTATTTTCCCTTCCACATAGTCCTCACCATAATATCTATCTGGTCTTTGATGAAATAATTTACTTTTTAAATACTGATCTCTTGGAAATTTACTTTTAGCATCATATTTCAACTCATCATTTATGTATTGAATAATAGTTTTAATGACATCTTCTTTATATTTAGGAATGAATTTCTTTCTAAAAGAATAATACTTAACTATCAAGACGATTAGTATGGTAAAAAAAGCAAAAATTGCTACTAAAAATATAATTGAAAATATGGAATTGACTAGTTCACTTTGCTGTTCTACAAGAGTTGAAGAAAAGAGTATTAGAAGAATAAAACCCAAAAATGCAAGATAGATACTGAACTTCTTTTTAAAGTCTTTCCGGAGAATCTCCATTTTGGTAATTTCCGGAACCAATTCAGCCTCATAAAACTCTTCGAAAGAATTCTTGTTATCCATCACTCAAAAATTAGGCATTAAACATATCTTTCGCACTAATATTTTTTCGTTCCGTATCAGGAATTTCAAACCAATCCTTTTTCGTATAATTCATCATGGATGCTAAAATATTGGTCGGGATCATTTGTATCGCATTATTATAATCAGTCACCGTACTATTATATGCTCTTCTCGCGGCAGAAATTTGTTCTTCAGATTCTGTCCAAGCACCTTGTAATTGCAAAAAATTAGTATTGCTTTTTAATTCGGGATAATTTTCAACCGCCACCATGATCCCGCTCATTTTACCGCCAATTTTATTCTCTACGTCAATTTTTTCACTATCAGACAAATTACCGGAAACCGCTTTTGATCTTAATTCAGTAATTTCCGTCAACAGCTCCTTTTCATGTTTCATAAATGCCTTTACTGTATTGACCAAATTGGGAATCAAATCGTATCTCTTCTTCAACATCGCATCTATTGTAGAAAAACTATTCTCAACTTGGTTTTTCTTGTTCACCAGGCTATTATACATCAATATTATAATTAATAAAAGCACTCCAACGGCTATTCCAATAGCTAACATATTTTAAAAAGTTTAAGTAAATGAATAATTATTAGGCTCAATTTATGGATAAAAATAATAATTACAATATTTTATATCGATAAAGTCATATAAAATTCCCGGATAAATTTCGAACAGTTAAATTGATCGCTCGTTTGTGTTATCATTAACTCAAATTCATTTTAATAACTATTATTAATGTTTGTAGAAGATTTAGTGGGCAACACCCCAATAGTAGAATTAAAAAATATTCCTACCAATAAAAATGTTAAGATTTATTGCAAATTAGAAGGGCAAAACCCAGGGGGAAGCGTGAAAGATCGTGCAGCCTTGGGAATGATTGGTGCCGCTTTGAAAAGAGGTGACATAAAACCTGGGGATAAATTGGTGGAAGCCACTAGCGGGAATACTGGAATTGCCTTGGCCATGATTGCCAAGCTAAAAGGCCTCCACATGACCTTGATTATGCCTGAAAATTCCACTGCCGAAAGAATACAAAGCATGGAAGCTTATGGTGCTGAGGTAATTTTAACTAAAGCAGAAGGCACTATTGAGTATTCTAGAACGGTTGCTGAGGAAATGGCAGCAACAGGTGAATATTATATGCTTAATCAATTTGGGAATCCTGATAACTACAAACAGCATTATAAAACTACAGGACCTGAAATTTGGAAAGACACCAATGGTGAAATCACCCATTTTGTGTCTGCCATGGGAACTACCGGTACTATTATGGGGGTTTCGCGCTTTTTAAAAGAACAAAATCCCAGTATTCAAATTGTGGGCACCCAACCTACTGATGGCTCCAGAATACCCGGGATTAGAAGATGGTCGCCAGAATTTTTACCCAAAATATTTGAAGCTGATAGAGTAGATAAAACCATTGACATTAGCGAAGAAAATGCCACTAAAATGACCCAAAGAATGGCGAAAGAAGAAGGCATTTTAGCTGGAATGAGCAGTGGTGGAGCATTATATGCTGCTTTACAAATTGCTGAAGAAATTGAATCGGGAGTTATTGTTTGTATCACCTGCGATCGTGGTGACCGGTATTTGAGTTCAGGTTTGTTTAAGACTTAAACTCAACCTCTTTCACCATTAAGCCTGAAGCTGCTGCATTCAGTTTCGTGAAATTAGGGGGATTTCCTTGCAGGGCATGTTCAAGATCTTGCAGGGAAATTTCATTCCTCCCAATCCTAATTAATGCCCCCATCATCATGCGGACTTGGTAGCGCATAAATCCTTTTCCTTTTACGATAAACACATAACTTTTCTCCGGAAAAAAACTAGCTCTTAATGCTGTGTTCTCCTCTATCCTACTCTCCTTTATTTCACGGACTATACTTTTATTTTCTGCATCCCCTACCATGAAATGTCTAAAATCATTTTCCCCTTCAAAAAGCCTAGCCGCTTCCTTCATTTTTGAAATATCTAGGGAATGATGAATACAATTCATTAAAGGTGCTGCAAAAGGGTACTTTTTGTTAACCGAGGCAAAATAATACTGATAGGTTTTTAAGCGTACATCTTGAATGATATTGAACTTACTATCTACTATTTCAACATTAAGGACATTTATATCAGCCGGTAAATTTTCATTCAACTCCCGTGCAAAAGATTCCAAATCTAATGCTTGATTAGTGAATAACTCAAAATATGCAGACTCAGCTGAAACCATAGCATCCGTTCGGCCAGCTCCGAGTATTTTAAATTTCTCGCCCTGAAATAGAAAATTGAGGGTCTTTTCTAGCATTCCCTGGAGTGTTTTTAAACCATGTTGAAATTGCCACCCATGGTAACGAAAGCCCAGATATTGAATTTCAACTAAATAGAAATGATTAAAGCGAGAAGCCATTGAGATTTATTTGCAAAGTTCGGCATTTATTTCACTATGTCCCCTATTAGCTTTGCAATTCCAAGCTTTTTTGATGTCCATCACTTGCCAAATGCTTCCGCCCAATTTCAGTTCAATACGGAAATATTGGTCATTTACAGAATCATCTTGCAAATTTTTCTTTTCAATCATTACCACTGTATGAGTAATCAACTCATTGCCCGATTTGCTTTTAGCTAGAATCTTCACTTCCGGGCTAATCATTTGCTGTCCGGCTATCTTAATAGCAATTGTAATTGGGCTATAAGCCCAGCTCAAACGCATCGTATTGGCTTTCTCAATTGATTTATTGATTTCTTCGATTTCAATATCCTCCCCCTTTTCAAAAACTTGTTGCTCTAAATCCCAAAGAGGATCTTGATTGTTTTCTTCCGAATCATTTTGTCCGCAAGACAAAACAAAAAATGAACTAAGGACTAGTAAAAAGTTTAAGCGCATAAGATATATTATATGGATTCTAAAATTAATTTACACAAAGGATACACATTTGATTCTGAATTTCAGCTTGATTCCAATGGTTCTCATGTAATTGTTAATAGACTCTACTTAGTAAAATATTTTCAATTTTATGGATTTCTTTTCCCCTTCCAGAAGGAATTTTGCATCCTTGTATTTTGGTGCACTAAAAGTATTGACGGCATCATTGCTTGCTCCGTAGCCTTCTTCTGGCGCACCAACAAAGTTAGTATCCATTTCTTCATTATCATTCTCATCATGAAGAAAAACCACAGCATATTCACCTTGCGGTAAATTTTTAATGCTAATAAAGTGAGTCTTGTCAGTTACCTTAACTTTTTTATTAACAATTGCATTATCCTCATTTTCAGGGAAATCAGTGGCATTATCAAATACGGAAATTAAAACATGTCCCTTTGTGTTGCGAAATTCACTAATTTCTAATTCAAGTGTCGATGTTGAAGGTTGAACAAATAAAGAGAACAGTACTATTAAATATTGGCTTAAAATCATGACTAAGGTTTTATGGTTAACAACATTTTTTCCATATCAATGTTTACTTTACCAAAACGTTCCAATACATCAAAGCTGATGAGCATTGACCGTGAAATGTCTTCCGAGACAACGGCTTCGAGCTTAGTTAATTGCCCTTCGCCCACAGCTAAAGAATTTAAGATAAATGTATGCGGAGGTTCAAAGGCTTTCTTATCATCAATAAACTGATAATAATTTCCTTCTTTCCATTCTTTATAGCCCAGCGTTTTGGTTTGAATCAATGTCTTTGCAATATCCTTTGACACAATTACTTCCTGACTAGTCTTTTCCAGCCCAACATAAATCTTCAAAACATCATTGACCATAACTGGAATTTCAACAGTACCTGAGTCGCTAAGCTGAATAGGAATAGAAATGTCATTTCTTTTAAAAGCCTCATCTAAAAAAACTTTATCCATATCTGTAGGTTCTTTGGCTTCTTCAGGATAAATCATTTTAAATTCATCAATTGACCAGTCAGACCAATAGAGGATAAACTTTTTATTGCCAAACACAATCTTAATATCCTCAAGGTTGGGTTTGGTAGGTTTGCCAGCATTCCTCCTTCCTTCATACATTTCTCCGGATTTGGCTATCATTCCTTTTAGATCGCCATAAACCCAATGCTCTAAACCACCTTCAAGGTAAACCAATTTAAAAACATCCTCTGCTTTTGCAAGTGCGATGGAATAAGACCTGTTATTGGCTGATAGGGAATAAACCCCTTCAATAGGTTCTCTACCAACACTTTCCCATTTCTGTTTTAAGCTATCTAATTCAAATTGGGCATGAGTCATTAGCGGGATCGCCAAAATAAAGCTGATTATCAATAAATGTTTCATGGTTCGTTTATGGTCTGTTAAGATTTGTCCAAATATAGACTCAATTAAGCGAATTAGAAAAATATGTTTATTTGAATTCATACTGTTTACTGATTATCCAAATAAACTTATGTAAAACACTATAAACTCATCATTTCTTATTGCCAATTATAAAAACTGTGGTAGCAAATCAATTATCTAAATTAAAAATTGTTAGTTTTGTCCCCATTCACTAAAAAATTGACTGATTGAACTATAAACTTTATGCAAGAAGTAAATAATTTCCTCATTTTTATTGACAGTTTTATAGGGAGTGCCACTTGGTTTCCTTATGCCCTCTTAGGTACGGGTTTATTTTTCACCATTTATTTAAAGTTCCCGCAGATACGGTTTTTCAAACATGCGGTGAAAATCGTAAGTGGAAAATTTGACAGAAAAGATTTACCAGGAGATACTTCTCACTTTCAAGCTTTAGCAACTGCCTTGTCAGGAACGGTAGGAACCGGGAATATTGCGGGTGTTGCATTTGCCATCCACTTAGGAGGGCCTGCAGCCCTTTTTTGGATGTTGGTAACAGCTGCAATAGGTATGTGTACTAAATTTGTAGAAGTTTCACTTTCTCACAAATATAGAACAAAGCTAAGTGATGGTACTATGGCGGGTGGCCCGATGTACTACATGAAAAACGCCAATTTCACTTTCAATGGCAAAAAGGTAAATTTAAAATGGTTAGCAGCTATTTTTGCTTTTGCAACTGTTTTATCATCCTTTGGAACAGGTAGTTTACCTCAGATCAACAGTATTTCTAGCACGCTTTTAGCGACTTTCGGTATTGACCAAGTTGTTACTGGTGCTGTTTTGGCTGTGCTTTTGGCATTAGTGATCATTGGAGGAATTAAAAGAATAGCAGCAGTTACGTCAAAATTGGTTCCGGCAATGGCTATTATTTACTTTATTGGAGCTTTTGCTGTTATCCTTTTTAATTACGAAAACATCATTCCTTCCCTGATGGCGATTTTCGGGGATGTATTTACTGGTTCTGCCGCAACTGGTGGTTTTATTGGTGCCAATATTGCCTATGCATTCAATAGAGGGGTGAACAGGGGTTTATTCTCCAATGAAGCAGGCCAAGGTTCTGCTCCGATCGCTCACGCTTCAGCAAAAGCTAATGAACCACTTTCTGAAGGTATGGTGGCTATTTTAGAGCCTTTTATCGATACCATTATAATTTGTACTGTTACGGGTTTAGTATTGCTTTCATCTGGAGCTTGGAATGAAAAGCATATTAATAAATTTGAGTATTCGGAAATAGAAATATTGGAAAAGCAATATGTGGAATCCAATGAAGAACATAAAAACAAAATCTATCTCCACATCAATGATGAAGAAAAACTTCCTACCTACTCGGGTGAATTAAAAGTTGTAGATGGAACCATTCAAAATGATGATTTCACCTTTATTCACAGTAGAAGCTTTGCCGATAACATAAAGGTTTATAAGGATGAAGGTTTATTAACAGATGAACTCTTCACTGGCTCGGTTAACATAACAAACGGTAAGGTATCGGATGACAGACCGATCAAATTTATTGGAGAATCATTGGTTCATAGTGCACCCCTAACTGCTCTGGCTTTCAAAAGAGGGTTCTTTGGAGATTGGGGCCAATATATAGTATCGATAGGATTGTTATTGTTTGCATTCAGTACAGCCATTAGTTGGTCTTACTATGGAGATAGGGCAATGACTTATTTATTCGGTCCTAAGTCAGTTATCTATTATAGAGTAGTTTACGTGGTGGCATTCTTCTTTGCTGCTTTCCAAGACACTACCATAATTTGGACATTATCTGCTATCACTATAGCCTTGATGACTATACCTAACTTAATAGGTATTTTATGGCTAAGAAAAGATATGAAGAAAACGATCGGGGAATATGGAGATTTCTTTGAAGAAAATTTTCCAGGGGAAAATCATCCGAAGTTTAAATAAAATCTTGATTCTGATGAAAAAATTAAAGGCTGTCCTTTTTGGGGCAGCCTTTTTTATAGATCTTCCATAAAATCAATATTTAGAGTTGAACCTTAAATCAGAATACTTTGTAGAAATTTTTATTTCCTGATGACATAATGAAATCTGCTTTTGTCAAAAGTCTTGTTAAAAAAGCATTGTTTTCATCTTCTAACTGATGACTTCCTTGGTAAACGATTTCATCATTTTCACCTAATACTACAATGATTTCAGTGTTTTCACATTCTAAAATTCCTTCTTCTCTTAAATTGGCTTCAAGTTTATCAAATTTACTATCCAATTCTAATAGACTAATCATTTCATCATCCGAATAAAATGGATTAGTGGACATTTCTTCTGAACTTGCAGAAGCTGTTACGTTAATTGCTAATCCCATTATTAAGGTTAAAGCAATCATTTTGGCGGTGGTCTTAATAGTTTTCATTTTTTTTAGATTTTTTGTTAAAATATTATTTTGTTATTGTTTCTATAGCTAAGACGCTGCCAAAAATTGAATAGTTGCAGATATGCGTTTAAACGCATTAAAAAGGGTTTTATGGGTTTTAGGAAATGAAAAAGTGTTCACTAATGAACATAAAAAATCCCAAGTGCGGACAATTATCTTACATATTGATTGAGACTATTCATTACTGAACCATAGTATCCGCTACCAAATAAATTCAAATGGACCAGTAAGGGGTAAATATTGTAAAGCGAAATCCTATCTTGAAATCCGGGATCTAATGGAAAGTGGTGATGGTATGCATCATAGAATTTGCTATCAAAGCCACCAAAAAGATGAGTAAAAGCAATATCGGTTTCCCTAAAATTATAATGAATGGATGGATCAATCAAATAAGGGGTATTCTTCTCTCCTATCATAAAATTACCGCTCCATAAATCTCCATGAACTAGAGATGGTTTGGTGACGGGTAGAATTGTATCTAGCTTTTGAAATAAATTTTCGAATAAACTGAGTTCTTTTGAAGCAAAATACTGATGTTGCTGAGCCAACCTAATTTGAGGTTTTAGTCTTTGATGAATGAAAAATTCAATAAAATCATCCCTTTTTTCATTGCTTTGAGGTAAGCTGCCGATAAAATTATCTTGATGCCAGCCATAATAAGGGGCTGGCTTTTGATGCATTGCTGCTAATTGCTTTCCAAAATTCTCCCAAGCATTTGCAGTTTTTAATCCGCCTTGGATGTACGACATAATTAACACTTCATACCCATCCATTTGCTCAAAGGCTATTACTTCTGGTGTGGCAATACAATTAAATTTAGCTATTGACTTAAGTCCACCTACTTCCTTTTCAATTATACCTTCTACTTCATTATTATATTTTATAAAAAAATCCTTTCCATCAACTGAATAGCGATAAGCATGATTAATACTTCCTCCACCCACGGGGTTAAACTGTTTGATTTGCTTATGATGTAGTGAATTCAAAAACTTAATAATAGAATTTGGAAGCATAAATAAGTCTTTATTCTTATGATAATTTATTGAAATTAATTTACTTACAAAACAGTAAAGAAGTCAAAAAAAATGTGCGTAATTCACGGTTGTTTTAATATGCATCAAGCTTGTTTTGGTAAAAAAATCAAAACGGGACAAAAATTATAAACATATAGACCTCACTTTAATTCTTTAAGTTAAAGTTCTTAAAATATATAGGAAATGAAAATATCCATGATAGTGGCAAAGGCTAATGATAATGCCATAGGAAAAGACAATGATATGATTTGGCACCTGCCAGATGATTTAAAATATTTCAAAGACAAAACTAGAAACCATCATATCTTGATGGGGAGAAAAAACTTTGATTCTCTGGGCGAGAAATATCAGCCTTTACCCAAAAGAGTGAACATCGTCATCACCCGAAATAAAGATTGGGAGCATGATGGCGTAAAAGTATTTCATGACATTAAAGATGGAATTGAATTTGCCAAATCTAATAATGAAGAGGAGTTGTTTATCATAGGAGGTGGTCAAATCTATAAGCAAGGTTTAAAATATGCGGATAGGATGTATATCACAGAGGTTGATGCAGAATTTCCCGATGCAGAAGCTTATTTTCCCGAATTTGACAAATCACAGTGGAAAGAATTAAGTAGAGAACACCACCCTAGGGATGATAGGCATGCTTTTGAATTTGACTATGTAGTGTATGACCGGAAATAGCTTTTTTTCCTAGCTTCAAAATCCTTCCCTTTGTAAAAGAATTTACTTATAACTATATTTATTAACTTATGTAATTACATAATAATATTTTTATAGTTTATTTTTTTTAACAAAAGAGTATGTCCAACCAAATCCAGATATCCTTAGATAAATTCATGGAATTAAGTCTGGATATCCTATGTACTATTGATAAGAAAGGCTATTTCCTTTCAGTAAGCCATGCATGCAAAAAAATATGGGGATATGAACCTCAAGAATTAGAAGGTAAACTATTTTTAGATTTTGTAGCCCCGCAGGATTTCAATAAGACAGCTAATATCCAGCAAGAAATAAAAAGTGGAAAAGAAGTAGCTTTTTTTGAAAACCACTTTGTTCATAAAAAAGGATTTTCAGTGCCAATAGTTTGGTCTGCTAAATATGACAAGAAAAAAGAATTACTCTATTGTGTTGCAAAAGAATCTACTTCAATTAAAAATAAGGAAAGTGAAGGTGAAAAAATTCTTAAATCTTCCCATGCTTTAATTAATGGAACTCAAAATCTCATCTATAGCATAGATAAAGATTATAATTTATTGGCTAGTAATCAGGCCATGAAAAATCGCATTTTGGATGATACAAGTTTTGATTTAACGGTAGGTCAGAATATTCTTCAAATCCCGTTGTTACCTGCGGAATATATTGATAAATGGAAACTTTTATTTGATGAATGTTTTAAGGGAAAAGAAATAAGTATTGAAATTCCTCCATCAGAAGCTGACTATGTTAAACCGGCTTGGATTCATGCAAACCTCACTCCCATCTATGAAAATGAAGTAGTAATTGGATTAGTTTGCCATAGCACAGACATAACAGAAAAGAAAGAAATTGAATTAGAATTACAAAAACAAAATGATTTAGTACAAAACATTTTACAGCATATACCTATGGGGGTTGCGGTGAATGAGAATAGCACTGGAAAACAAATCCTTATAAATCAACAATTTAGCAAAGCTTATGGCTGGCCAGAAAATGAATTAACAGATGTTTCAACTTTTTTTAACAAAATATATCCAGAAGAAAATTATCGTAAAGAGATTATTGCTAGAATAACAGCAGATATAGAGAGCGGCAATATGAGTCGTATGCAGTGGAGCGAAATTAAAATCACCACCAAAAAAGGAAATACCAAATATGTTGATGCTAAAAATATTCCTCTAACCGAGCAAGATTTAATGATCTCGACCGTAACAGATGTAACGGACAGAGTAGGGAATCGAAAAGTCCTTGAAGAGACACTTAAGGAAAAAGAAAATATATTAGAAAGTATTTCAGATGCTTTTTATGCACTAGATAAAGATTACAATTTCACCTATGTGAACAATAGTGCACTAAAAACCATGGGGAAAGATCGAAACGATCTTATAGGAAAAAATGCATTTGAAGAGTTTCCACAACTTAAAAAATCTATTTTCAAAGATTATTTAGAAGAAGTAAACAGGACAGGGAAACCAGCTCAATTTGAATTTTATTATCAATTTTATGATTTATGGTTTGACGAAAGTATCTATCCAAGTGAACATGGATTTTCTGTATTTTATAAAGATATCACCAAAAAGAAAATCATCGACAAAGCTTTAGAGGAAGCTTATGAAAAAGAAAGTGAAATTTTGGATAGTATTTCGGATGCATTTGTAGCAGTTGACCAAAATTTAAATTTTACCTATTTTAATAAAAAAGCAGAAAAATTATTAAATATTACCCAAGAGGAGGCATTGGGAAAAAACCAATGGGATTTGTTCAATTATGCAAAAGGGACCATAGCAGAAGAGGAATACAATAAAGCCTTAAAGAATAATGAAACCCGAACTTTCGACTTTTATGATGAGCTTTTAGATAAGTGGTTTAATATCAGAAGTTACCCCTCTAAGAGAGGTCTCTCCATCTATTTCAGGGATATAACGTTAGAGAAAAAACAGCAGGAAGAATTGGAGAAATTAAATCAAGAACTTCAAGACTATACGCACAAATTAGAGCAAAGCAATCAAGAATTGGAGCAATTTGCCTATATCGCCTCTCATGATTTACAAGAACCCCTGAGAATGGTGTCCAGCTTTATAACACAATTACAAAAGAAATATGAGAATCAATTGGATGATAAAGCGCAAACCTACATAAATTTTGCAGTGGATGGGGCACAGCGAATGCGTCAAATCATCATTGATCTTTTAGAGTACTCAAGAGCTGGCACGCAGAAAGTGGAACTTCAAAAACTGGATTTAAACAATGAAATAGCTGAAGTTTTAAGTCTCCTTCATTCTAGTATCAATAAGAAAAACATTGAATTGGAAATAGACGAACTTCCTGAAATTGACTATTCCAAAACAGCCATTAGGCAACTTTTTCATAATCTTATTGGAAATGCCATCAAGTATTCTAAAAAAGGAGAAGGACGAAAAATTGAGATAAGGTTTAAGGAATTTAAAAAGCACTATCAATTTAAAATATCGGATAACGGAATAGGAATTGACCCAAAATATCACGAGAAAATTTTTATAATTTTTCAAAGATTACACTCAAAGTCTGAATATTCAGGTACTGGATTAGGCTTGGCCATTTGCAAGAAGATAGTAGAAAAATACGGAGGGAATATTTGGGTAGAGTCTCAATTTGGAAAAGGAAGCAATTTTTATTTTACTGTCCCAAAGAAATAAAATATGGTAACAAACCGAACACCAATCATAGGCATCGGTGCTTCTGCGGGAGGCCTAGAGCCCTTGGAAGTCTTTTTTAATTATGCTAATCATATTGCAGGATATGCTTATGTAGTCATTCAGCATTTAGCCCCCAACCATAAAAGCTTGATGGATGAGTTGTTGGCAAGGCATACTAATTTACCCATCAAAGTTATTGAAGATGGGATGGCTATTGATCCCAATACCATCTACCTTAATCCACCTAAAAAGTTTGTCACTCTTTCAGGGAATAAATTAAAATTAAGCGATAAGGAAGATAAAAAGTTAAGCTTTCCCATTACTACCTTTTTCCAATCTTTAGCTGAGCATAACCAAGAACTCTCAGCAGCCATTGTTTTATCAGGAACTGGCAGTGATGGCTCCGAAGGAATTAAATTTATTAAAGAAAAAGGAGGAATTGTATTAGTGCAAGACCCGGAATCATCAAAATTTGATGGGATGCCCAAAAATGCCATCCATACCGGTTCTGTTGATAAAGTATGTGCCGTTGAGGACTTACCTAAAGAACTTGATATATTCTTTAATAGCAATAAAAAGTTAACATTACTTGATTTTCAGACAGATGAAAACAGCAAGCAAATCAAGAATATCCTAAAAGAAGTTGAAAATCAAACCCAAATTGATTTCTCTGGATACAAATTCTCCACTATGTACAGGAGAACGGTAAGAAGAATGGGTATACAAGGCTTCTCCAATTTGGATAAATATTTAGATTATCTCAAAAAGAATAAATCTGAAGGGGCTTTATTGGCAAAAGAATTACTTATAGGAGTTACCCGTTTTTTCAGAGATTCCGATACTTTTGATGCCATCAGAGATAGACTCATTCCAGAATTAATTAGACAAGCATCAGAAACCAAAAATATTAGAGTATGGGTTCCTGCTTGTTCTAGTGGGGAAGAAGCCTACTCTATAGCCATTTTAATAAAAGATTATTTACGGAAAAATAATCTTCAATATGATGTAAAAATCTTTGCAACGGACTTGGATGTCGAGGCCATAAAAGCGGCTAGCAATCCCTTTTTTCCGGAAAATATTGCGAATGAAATAGAACCCAATATTTTAGGAGCATATTTTATCCATCAAAAAGAAGGCTACAAGATTGCGAATGAAATCCGTGATATGATTGTCTTTACGGTTCACAATATCATTCAGGATCCTCCATTTAGTAAAATTGATTTAGTCAGCTGCCGGAATTTTTTAATTTATCTGAATCCTAATATTCAAAAACAGCTTTTTTCTCTCTTTCAATTCACCTTGAAATCAAATGGATTCCTAGTATTAGGCTCAAGTGAATCAGTTGGAGAGAAAGATACTGCATTTCAAGAGTTCGATAAAAAACATAAAATATTTCAAAATAAAAAGAATCAAAAGGTCTTAAAACCAATGGATCAAGGAGCCAATAAGAAACCCATTAGGATGAAAATGACTCCTTCAACAGACCAAAATCAAATCAGCTCGGCAAACAGTAAATTTTCAATCTCTCCTAAAAAAATGTTGGAAAACATCAGAGACTTTTTAATTCAAGAATATGTCCCTGATGCAGTCATATTTAATCAGAATTTTGATTTGGTTCATACCACAGGAAGAACTAATCAATGGCTCAAATTACCTTTAGGCGTAGTCAGCATCAATATCCTTAGAATGTTGCCTGAAAATTTAAGTTTAACTTTTGAGGTCGCTGCCAATAAAATTATTCAAGAAGACAAGGAAGTAAGCTTAAAAAATGCGGAGCTCACTCCGGAAATGGAAAAAATATATGACACAAAATTCCTCAATATTTATTTCAAAAAAATAGAAAGTGATGATGGGTCTGTATTGATTATTGCATTGTTTGAAGGGAATAAAAGCATACAAAAGAAAGGTAAAACCTCTCCTATCAACTTAGATTTAGCCTCCAAAGAAAAAATCGAGCTACTGGAAAGAGAATTAAAGGTAAATAAAGAAAACCTTCAAACAACCATTGAAGAACTTGAATCAAGCAACGAGGAACTACAAGCATCCAATGAAGAACTGCAAAGTTCAAATGAAGAATTAGAGTCAGTAAATGAGGAATTACATACTGTAAATGCAGAGTTTCAAGAAAAAGTAGAAGAACTGACCGCTTCCAATAATGATTTAAACAACCTTATTTACAGCACCAATATTGCGATACTTTTTTTAGATGAAGAACTCAATATTAGGAAGTTTACCCCTGCACTTAAAGACATACTTAATTTGATGCCACATGATGAAGGTAGGCATATCAGTCATTTTAGGTCTCGCTTTCAAATTGAAAATTTCACCGATAAAATAGAGGGAGTTCACAGAGATTTACAGCCTTTTGAAACGACCATTCAGGACCCCAACGACCGTAAGTTTATGATGAGGGTTTCTCCCTTTAGAACGAATAAAAATGAGATTAAAGGTGTTGTAATATCATTTGTGGAAATCACATCATATTCCCAAGCCAATAATTCAATACAACTTAATGAAAATGCTTTAAATCAAATTAATCAGGATTTCGAAACACAAATTGAGCTATTCAAATTGATTATAAATCAATCAAGTGAAATGATTAGTTTGCTCGATTTGAACGGGAAAATAGAGTATATTTCACCTGCTTCAAAAGAAATTTTAGGTGTGACCCCTGAAGATTTACTTACCATAAATCCCAATAAATTTATTAAAGACAAAGACCACCGAAACTTATGGAAAAGCACATTTAATAAAATAAAGAAAGGGGAAAATACAGCTACTATCCAAATTGAACTCAAAACAGGAAAGAAGGAGTCGAAATGGTTGGAAACTCGATTTGCGGCCGTTAATAATGAAGGTGGTGAATTATTTAAAATACTAGCTATTAGTAAGGACGTTAGTAGAAGGATTTATTTCGAGGAAGAAATTCAAAAACTATCATTAATTGCCAAACAGACTAAATATGCGGTGATCATTACCGATTTAGAAGGCAAAATTAATTATGTAAATGAATCATTTCTTAAATTAACAGGCTATAAGGAATCGTATGTGTTAGGTAGAAAGCCGGGAGATTTTTTACAAGGAAAGGAAACAGATCCTAAAACGGTAAAAATCATGAGTGATGCCATAAAAGAAAGAAAAGGTTTTGAGGTGGATATCATTAATTATACTGACAAAGGACATAAGTATTGGACTAATATCCAATGTGAACTTTTACATGATAGATTCAGAAAACCTATAGGTTTCTTTTCCATTCAAGCTGAAATAAGTCGTGAAAAAGAATTTGAAAATCAAATTGAGTCATTGAACCAAATACTAAGATCCCGAAATAATAAGCTTACAGATTTGAATAAATCCTTAGAAGAATTTGCTTATGTTGCCTCACATGATCTAAAGGAACCAGCCCGAAATATTAAAAGCATATTAGAATTAATATTGAAAAAATCTAAAGGAGAGTTGAATGAAAAATTAGAGAATTACATGCGAATGGCAGCAGGAGCAGGAGATAAAATGAACCAGATGATCAACTCATTGTTGGAGTATTCTAGGTCAGGAGTTTTAAATGAGGAATTGAAAACCATTAACCTTAACGACATGACCGAGGAAGTGAAATTCTCGCTTCAAAAACTTATAAAAGAAAACAATGCCATTATTAGCGTGAATGATAATATTGGTGATTTCAAAGCATATCCTATCCTATTCGGAAGATTATTACAAAACTTAATACAAAATGCCATTAAATATCGGTCAGAAAAGAAGCCTGAAATAACCCTCAAAGCCTCAGAAGATGAATTCAGTTACATTTTTTCTGTAGCTGATAATGGCATTGGCATATCTCAGCGTGATTTTGACCGAGTATTTAAAATTTTTCAGAAGGTACATCAAGAAGATAATGAGAGCCATGGAATTGGACTAGCCGTATGTAAAAAAATTGTGGAAACTCATTTAGGTGAAATCACGGTGGAAAGCCAAGAAGGATATGGGACCACTATCCATTTTAGTATTAGTAAAAAACTTGATTCTTAAAATAACAAAGCCAGAACTTTAGAAAGTATTTTTTAAACCATAATTTAATGCAATTCTATACTAAAAAAAAATCCTCTACTTATGTCATTAAATGAAAATCATGGACTTAAAGTAATACTAATAGAAGATAATTTAGGTGATCAAATTTTAATAAAAGACTATCTTGAAGATGAATTCCCGAAATTAAACCTAGATATAGCCTCTGATTTTAAGGAAACTAAATGTTTACTTAAAGAGCCAAATAATCCTTACAAAATAATCTTGTTGGATTTAAGCCTACCTGATGTTGATAAAGACACATTGTTAAAAGAAATCTTGGCTTTAGCTCCTTCTACACCCATCATCATCTTAACAGGTCAAGATGATATACACACGGCCATTCAAGCCTTAACCTTGGGTTGTACTGATTACTTACTTAAGAATGAAATCACGAGTAAAGGACTGAGAAAAAGCATCACCTATGCATTTGAAAGAAAACATATCGACAAACAACTGGAAAATTCTGTCAAAAGATATCAACAACTTTTCCAATTAAATCCTCAGCCTATTTGGGTGATCAATAATAACACAGGTGGATTTCTCGAGGTAAATAAATCAGCCATAGATAAATATGGATATGAGAAGGAAGAATTCTTAGAAATGAGCATGCAAGATATTGACCCTGATTTTGATAAGCTAGATTTACAAAAATATCATGATGCAAGTGAAATATTAAGAGATGGTAATCTGCATCAGCATCAATTAAAAAATGGTCATAATATCCAAGTGCGGCTTTATGTTAACCCCATTGAGTACCAAGGGATAGATGCCACACTTTTAATGTCCATTGATTTGAGCGAAACAGAATCCTATATCCGCCAAATAGAAGAACAAAACCAACAATTAAAGGACATAGCGTGGGAACAATCTCATTTAGTTCGAGCACCATTAACCAGAATGATGGGAATTATTAACAGGTTGGAAGAAAAGCATATGGCTCATATTATGGAAGTAGATGAAGAGTGTTCATTATTACTAAAAAATGTATTGAAATCTGCTCATGAAATTGATGATGTTATAAGAAGTATTGTGACTAAATCTAGTTCAAAAGACAAATAAATCCATTTATAAAATTTTACTCCATAACCTTATTTACTTTTAGTAGTATTGCACCCGATGAAAACGACTATTCTACTCATATTAGGATCATTATATTTGGGATTTATACAAGTTTGTAATGCCCAAAACCAGGCACAAGAAACACAATACAACCTTCAGAAGACAAAAGAAAATATTGTTTTAGATGGTGAATTAAATGAATCTGTATGGTCCAATTCTGAAGCGGCCACCAATTTCTATATGAACATCCCCTATGATGACCGACCAAGCGCCATGGAATCAGAAGTAAGGATGACCTACGATGATAAGAACTTCTACTTTGCCATCACCTGTTTTGATGGTCAGGAGGGTTATGTAGTGCAATCCTTAAGGAGGGATTGGGATTGGCCCCTTAATGAAAATTTCTCTATCTATATAGACCCCTATAATGATTTCACCAATGGATTTTCATTTGGTATTACACCTTATGGTGTACAAAGAGAGGGCACTATAGATGAAGGCACCAATGTGAATGAAGATTGGGACAATAAGTGGTATTCAAACGTAAAAAGATATGATGATCGTTGGGTGGCAGAAATTGCCATTCCTTTTAAATCCATAAGGTATAGTGATGAAAATAAGGTTTGGAATATGCAGTTTTTCCGAAACCACCTAAAAAGGAACGAAAGAAGCTCATGGATTGCAGTTGAACAACAATATACCCCTTCAGCACTTACTTTTTCTGGAAAAGTAAAATGGCCTGAAAATCCACCCCCTGCTGGAACTAATATTTCATTCATTCCTTATGCGCTAGGGAATTATGATAAGAATTTCACAGAGCCTGAATTGGAAAAAGGCCTGAACGCCAATGCGGGCTTTGATGCAAAAATAGGCCTCTCCCCTTCTTTAAATTTGGATTTGACTGTGAATCCTGATTTCTCGCAAGTTGAAGTAGATAGGCAAGTCATTAACCTAAGTCGTTTTGAAGTACAATTTCCAGAGCGCAGACAATTCTTTTTAGAAAACGCAGACCTTTTTAGCAAATTTGGTTTTCCACAATCAAGGGCTTTCTTCTCAAGAAGAATTGGAATTACAACCGATACTTTAGGGCGTTCTGAACAAGTACCTATTTTGGGAGGAGCCAGAATGAGCGGTAAACTCAATGAAAAACTACGAATAGGCGTTTTAAATATGTTGACTGATAAAAGAGATGATTTACAACTTCCTTATCAAAATTATAGCGTTGTAGCACTACAACAGAATATTCTGAAAAGATCTAATGTAGCTTTCGTATTTGCCAACAAAGAAAACTTAGGTATAGAAAAAGGGAAAGATATAAGCGAATATAATCCTCAAGTGGCCAGAAGAGAGATCCAAGGAAATGATACTACCACGAGTTATAAACTCTATAATAGAGTTTTAGGGGCAGAGTTCAACCTGTTTACCGAAGATACGCGCTGGGCAGGGGATTTTTATTATCAACGATCTTTCGATAATTGGAATAAAAACGGCACCTATAATCACGGAGCTTTTTTACGTTATCAAAGAAGAAACTATTCTGTTAGATGGGTTCATACTGCTATTGGAGATGGCTTTAATGCAGAAATGGGATTTGTCCCCAGAGTGGGTTATAATCAAGGATCGTTTAGTCCTTCTTACATATTTTATCCTGAAAATAATAAAATCATCAATCATAGCGTAAGTCTAGATGTATCCTATACCACCAATTCAGATTTTAGTAGAATAACCGATCGTTCTTTCAGTCTGTCACATGATTTTAATTTCACCAATACTTCTTCTGCTTCTGTTAATTTGAGTAGAAATTATGAATATATGTTTTTTGACTTCAGCCCTATAGCTCCATTTAATGACAGCTTGCTCTTGCAAGGGACAGATTATGAATGGAATGTTTTGCAAGCCAATTACACATCAGACAGAAGATCATTGTTAAACTATGATATTAGCACCAGCTACGGTGGTTTTTATAATGGTAGCAGATTTAACGTTAATGGAAATGTTGGCTACCGTTTCCAGCCATATGGTTCTTTTTCAGTTCGATACGATTTCAATTCAATAGAATTAGCAGAAGGCTTTGGAGAAGCCAACTTTTACTTAATAGGGCCAAGGTTGGATCTGACCATGACCGATGCTATATTTTTCACAGGCTTTGCTCAATACAATAATCGGTTTGATAATGTGAATTACAACTTACGTTTTCAATGGAGATTTGCGCCAGCCTCTGATATCTTTCTAGTCTACACTGAAAATTTTGCACCAAGCGGGCCTGTCGATTTTATACCAGGCGAAAACACTAAAAACAGAGCACTTGTTTTAAAATTAACTTACTGGCTAAACTTGTGAACAACAGTACTAAATTCACAAGAAAGTATAGAAGGAAATGAAAAGTTCATTTTGGCTTTAGCATCTCACTTATACCTATACAATCATCCCACTCAAAACTTAATCAATACATATCCATCAGCAACGTTTTTTGTAATGGTTGTTAATGCAGATGTTGCTACATGAGTTTTTTCCCATATTTCATTTCTCCCCAAATCTCTTGCAATTAATGACTGCCCACAAATAATAACATTAGCTCCAGCCTCCTCTAAAGCTTCCCATACTGCAATATTTGGATTTTTAGGAATTCTATATTTTTCAAAATAATTACCATGGGAAAGTAAATCGAAAACAGCTGGTCCGTGAACAATTACTTTAACTTCCAAATCACTTGTGGATAACCCTTCAATACCATGCAAATTCATCAGTCGAGCAATGTTGTTTATCCAAAACGAATGTTCTTCTGGAGTTTCATTACCTGACACCAGCTCAATAATTATTTTAACTTGCTGACTTTTCTCTAATTGCTCCACAACATTATCTATTTCATAAATTCCCCCGAATCCTTTGACAATAGGAAACTGAGCTTCTTGCGCTAAAAGAGAGGAACTGCAGAGTATAAAAGCAATAAATAAGGAATAGATATTTTGCATTTTGAATCATTTATAAGTTGAATTACAAATTACATTATAATTCTAATTAATCATTCTTTATAACCCTCAAAATCATATTATTTAGAATAGTAGTATTTTTTATAAGATTTAGCTTAATTATTTGCGCAGATAATAGTTAATTTGCAACTTTTTAAATTGAACTTTATCATTAATGGCATTACAGGAAGAATTTGAACAACAGGGCGTTTGGCTTTTCAAATACAGGGGTACACTACCCGTTATTATTTTATTTATCGGAATGGCGATTTATGTCTACGCAGCTTTAAATCCCGAATTGTTTTTCATTCAAGACCCCACAATAAAAAACTATTTTCTGATCTTTTGTATTGCTGTAAGTTTATTTGGGCAATATATTAGGGCTTATACGGTAGGACACACCCCTAAAAACACTTCTGGAAGAAATACCGGTGAGCAAGTTGCCGACACTCTAAATACAACAGGGATTTATTCAACGGTAAGACACCCTTTATATGTCGGAAACTTTTTCATGTGGTTAGGTCCTGCTTTGGTGACGGAGAACATATGGTTTATTGTGGCTTTCATTCTTTTCTACTGGGTATATTATGAAAGAATTATGTTTGCTGAAGAGCAATTCTTAAGGAGAAAATTCAAAGAAACATACACAGATTGGGCAGAAAAAACACCCGCCTTTATTCCTTCATTTAAAAATTTTGTAAAGCCAAATTTATCATTCAGCTGGAAGAAAGTGTTGAAAAAGGAAAAAAATGGGTTTGCAGCTATTTTTATAATCTTTTGTGCTTTTGACGTAACAGCAGAACTATTGAAAGGAACGCAAAATTTTAATATCTACTTAATCATTGCAGCAGCAATATCAATTGTGCTTTACTTAATTCTAAAAGCTCTTAAAAAATCTGCTCTTATGCAGCAAGAAGACAGGTAACTCAATTTATAAAAACAACCAAAAAAAGCTGTCTCAACAATTTGAAACAGCTTTTTTTGTTTTTCATATCTGTTAATTATTCACTTGAATTAGTTTACTTTGCTACTGTCCGATGCAACATCTTCAGTTTTCTCTTTTGGACTGAAAATCCTTTTGAGAAAACCCTTTTTTTCATTAGCTGTTGAATCACTAGATTGCGCTAACTCATTTCTTTCCGCTTTTGCTTGTGCGGAGTCCCTAGCAACGGCTTGCTGCTTTAATACATCGTTGCCGACAAGTAACATATAGTTAACAAAATCCACATTATAATTAAACCTCTTTGTATTGTCCCAAGCATCTTCTCCTTGTGCTAATTGAGCTGAGTCTAGTTCTGGTGTAAAGGGGGATTTTTCTTGTACTTCTCCTCCTTCAGCCATTTCTGGAATACCATTCTTTCGTACATCCAGTAATGAATCTACTTCTTCACTATATACATTCTTTTGTTTTACCTTTAACAAAGCCTGTTCCTTCCAATATCCATACTTCTTTTCGGAAATCCCATAAATATTAGTTTTGTAATTGCTAGTTGAGGCGGAAGCTGTCAATACAAGAGAATCACCTTCAAAAAGAGAGAACCTCTTTTTCTGTTCTTCTTCATCTAAAATATAGCTACTTTGAAATGCAGCACATACCATTTTGTCCTTACAAGCTGTAAAAACAAGCATTACTACTATATATAAATGGATGTGCTTCTTCATTAATCTTTTAATAACTGATATACTCCAGGGGCTATGTACTCCACCCATTCAGCATACATCTTTGCTGAAGGATGTAATTTATCTTTAGCTATAAAATCCTCATCCCATATCGCTTTCAATGAGATAGGTGTAATATCAAAAAATTTAACACCATATTGGTCAGAAATGTTCTTAGCAATGCTATTGTATTCATGTAACTCTTTAGCAATCAAATCGGTATTTTTATTACTTTCTATTGCAAATGGCGTAACGCCATAATCCGGAATACTCACAACAAAAACTCTATCTACCTTTTTCCCTGCTAATTTAATTGCCTTCCTTAAAAGCAATTCAAATTCTTCTTCATATTGTTGAGTACCATACCCCCTATATTGGTTATTAACCCCAATTAAAAGGCTAACAAGATTATATTCAGTATTTTTGATCACACTGTCTTCTTCTATTGCTTCTAGCAACTCATCAGTGGTCCAACCCGTAGTTGCAATCATTCTATCTAGCTGTAACTCAATTCCTCTATTTTTAAGATTATCACTTAATACTTTGGGCCATGTTTTAGCAACATCTACGGCTTCTCCAATAGTGTAAGAATCTCCAAGTGCTAAATACGATAATTTGTCTTGAGCCATTATATTATGATTAAGCAAAAAAACTAAGGGTAAAATTAAGATGGAACTAAGGATTTTCATAATACATATTATCAATAAAATGCAATTTAAAATATATTTATTGAAATAGGAATTATCTTATCACATTGTTTGATCAAAACTACAGTTGCTTATTCAATTAAACAATGTTTTATCACATAGTAATTATACAAATATCGCAAATATTAGGCTCAATATCGAGAATTTTTAATATTCATATACAATTATACCTGCTTGATCGAAAAAGTTTGTTCCGTCTCAATATTTTTCGTTTTTTTTAGTATTTGATTATTTAATAACAGCTTATTCACTCAAACCTTCAAAAATAAAGTCATAATTGAGAACTCTCTTAGCATTTTTATTTTTCTAATTTGCGCTAACAGTACAGGCACAAGATAAAATTACCACAGAAGGGATACCTGGCGATGTGAATAGCAAATCGCAAGATGTAAGACCAATTATTTCAGATGATGGTAAAAAACTATATCTGAACCGAAGATTTCATCCAGAGAACATCAGAGGCGAAAAAGATTTTCAGGATGTATGGGTGAGTCAGTATGATCCAAGAGGAGTTTGGAGCAAACCTAAAAATTTGGGTAAAGATTATAATGACAAAAAAGCAAATGATCTTGTAAGAGCCAGCAAAAATGATGACTCTCTTATTTTCGTAAATACTAAATACAGGGGAGTTAGTTCGGAATTAGCTCTTTTCACAAAAGGTAGTACTGATCCAAAAGAATTACCCATAGATGGTTTTTATAATAATAATCCCTATGTTGATTATGATTATAATTTCAAGTACAAAGTTATTTTAATGGCTGTAGAAAGAAAAGACTCTGAGGGTAATCAGGACTTATATTACAGCGTTTACCAAGAAAACTCTAAAACATTTAGTACACCCATGCACATGGGAAAAACAATCAATACCGATAAAGCTGATTTCGCTCCTTTCTTAACAGTCGATGGAAATACACTCCTCTTTGCTAGTTATGGGCATGATGGAGAAGGTTCAGCCGATCTATTTATATCGCACCGAATTGGAGATGGGTGGGATGAATGGACAGAACCTAAAAATTTAGGAAATGTCATTAATACTAAATTCGAAGAGACCTTTGTTTCAATTGATCCTAGTTTCGATTACCTCTACTATGATTCCTATCCTTCTGGTGCTCAAAACAGAAACATTTGGCGAGCAACGCTTTCCGAAGAATTAAAAGAAGAAATTATAAAAGCTAGAGATCAAAACAAGAAAAAAGAAATCATTGAGGAACCTCAAAGTGAAGAAATTATAGCTAAAGAAAGCGACAAGCAGAGTGAAAAGATTCCTACAGAGAATGCTGAATCTGTGGCAAATGCGAAGCAACCATTGCAGGATGAACCTACTACAGCAATGGAGTCTCAACCTGTTGCAGTAAAGATAGACCAAGAAATGGACTATGTTAAGGAGCAAGAAAGAAACAATCAAGGTTTTCTAGCTCAAATTGGAGAAAAAATCGGTTTAGGAGGTAAAGACGAGGAAATCAAATTGATAGATGCCGGGGCAAAAGGTCAAAAAATTAATAGAAATGTCTATTTTAAATTTGACTCTGACAAATTACAAGGAAAATTCAATAGTCTTCTAGACAAAATAAGTGAAGAGCTTGAGAAAAACCCTCAAATTAAGATCATGCTAGAAGGTCATACTGATGCAATCGGAGGTGAGGATATAAACATTGACTTATCATGTAGTCGTGCCAACAAAGTTAAAGATGCCTTAATTGATAGAGGCATAAATCAATATAGAATTGAAATCAGCTGTGAAGGAAAAGAACGTCCAATTGCTACAAATGATGATGAATTCGAAGGTAGAGAACTCAATAGAAGGGTAGAATTCTATTTATTCTGATTCACTTCTTCTCTGATTTTCTTAGATAATTTGGATACCACCAAATCGTAACTGTGGTTTACCCAATGAAAGATTTCCTTATTTGACAGGCTTCCGTCAAATTCAATGGTATTCCAATGCTTTTTATTCATGTGATAACCAGGTTTAACGGCTTCATGTTTTTCACGTAATTTTATAGCTTGCTCAGGATCACATTTCAAATTCACACTTTCAAATAAATCTACATCGATCAAAGCGAACATTTTACCCACTACCTTAAAAACCAATGTGTTTTCATCAAAGGGAAACTCTTCAGTTACACCATATTTTTGAATGCAGAAATTTCTAAATTCTTCAATATTCATCTGGAGCAAATCAAAATCACTCTTAATTATTGTTAAGACCGCAAAATCGCCCTTGTTACCATTACAATTACTGCAATAAGAAACATGACAATAGATATCTTATTGATTCCGTGCATCATTTTTAAATTGAAATTACTTGGAGCGTTAGGATCTTTTTTACCAAATAATCTTTTAAAATAACCAAGCACTGCACCTAACCGAAAATAGGCAGACCAATGATCGGATGTTTTATTCTCTTGATTTGAATTAAATTCTTTTGACATAACTACTTTTGATTTCTAAGCTAACAACATTAAGCCTCTTGTGGTTCTAACCATTTGCCATCTTGCCTGATAATATCAATTAACTCATCTACTGCTCTTTCTGAAGGCACTCCCCTTTTCATAACTTCTTGTCCCTTATACAAGGTGATTTTACCTTTTCCTGAGCCTACATAACCATAATCTGCATCGGCCATCTCACCTGGCCCATTTACTATACAGCCCATAATCCCAATCTTCACACCTTTCAGGTGATTAGTTCTATTTCTAATCATGGCCGTGGTTTCCTGTAAATCAAACAAAGTTCTTCCACAAGAAGGGCAGGAAATATATTCCGTTTTGGAAATTCTAGTTCGGCTCGCCTGCAAAATATTAAAAGCAGTTTCATTAATAGCTTTATCACCTCCACAGTTTTCAGCCGCTATAAATACACCATCTCCAAAACCGTCAATCAATAAACCGCCCATATCGGTAGCTGAATATAACTGAAGTTTCTCTAATGATAAGTCTTGATACGCTCTACCAATTACAACCGGAACATCACAACTCTTTTGCATCAATTCCATAAATAATCTGCGCTGTTCAGCCATTCCATGTGTATTGTAGGTATCTATCAATAAAACAGCAGTTGGGTCATTTTTTAATTTTACAATTAACTCCTCCGATAAATCAGATAAAATGGCGTATATGAAGTTTAATTTAGGATGCACTTCAACTCCTTTTAAATAATCTTTAGGATTGATAAAAGGAAATCTTCTTTCCTTATGCTTTTCATCCAACCAAGTTTTGTGGGAATGTACTATTCCTAATGTACCCGGAATTTCAAAATCTACTGCTTTGTCATTGGTGAATATGTAATCACAAGCAAAGTCAGAAATTGACCATTTATCTAAGGGGACTGAGTAATTATAACCTACTCCAAAAAATGAAGCCGGTGTAATATTCTGTTTCAAAGAAAAATCAGCCATGACTATTGGCACTTCCTGACCACCTATATTTGCTACTTGCCTGCTATCTCTTTTTTCATATTCATAAGGATTGAAAAGGCAATTATCTATCAGCGGGATTTCATCATGATCCTCTCTCTCATTATAACGATCAGCTAAAACCTTGGCAACTGGGATTTCTTCCTCTGGCTCTTCTGTTAAAGAAACCCGAATGGTATCTCCTAAACCATCTTCCAACAAAGTTCCTATACCTACAGAGCTTTTGATACGACCATCTTCTGCCTCTCCTGCTTCTGTTACACCTAAATGCAAGGGATAAGGTTTTAGACCTTCTTCATCGAGCTTTTGCACCAACAAACGATAGGCCTGCACCATCACTTGCGGATTACTTGACTTCATGGAAACTACTATATCATAGAACTCCATTTCTTCACATATCCTGATGAATTCCAAGGCGGATTCCACCATACCAAAAGGAGTGTCACCATACCGGCTCATAATACGATCAGAAAGCGAACCGTGATTGGTGCCTATTCTCATCGCAGTGCCATGTTCTTTACAGATCTTGACCAAGGGCTTAAAACGCTTTTTTATTCTATCTAATTCCGCTTGATAGCTCTCATCTGTATATTCAATATTCTCAAATTTCTTTTTATCGGCATAATTGCCAGGATTCACCCTTACTTTTTCTACTATCTTGGCTGCTAATTCTGCTGCATTGGGTGTGAAATGGATATCGGCTACCAAAGGAGAGTTGTAGCCTCGTTTCTTTAGGCCTTCTTTAATGGCTCTCAAATTTTCAGCTTCCTTGATCGAGGGAGCGGTAATTCTTACCAACTGACACCCTGCATCAATCATTCTGATGGATTGCTCAATGGAGCCTTCTGTGTCCATGGTGTCAACAGTAGTCATGGATTGCAAAACAATAGGATTATCACCTCCAATAGTAACATCACCCACTTTTACAGGAATAGTTTTTCTACGCTTATAAGCAACTAAGCTATTACAATACTGCTGAAAATTTTTAGTTGAGATTTCCATATTTTTATTCCTTCCACCGATTTAACTACAAAGTAAACAAATTGTTAGTATAACAACTATTGATAATTGTTAAATTGTTGTGAAATCATCGGAACCATCCTTAACAGAAGGCTGAATTAAAAAATCTGATTAAAAGATTCACTATATATCTGACCAATCACTCTCGATTGCTTCTTCAATTTTCTTGAGCCTTTTTTCCAATAACATAAGCCTATTCTCTAAAGGAGAAACAGTTTTAAAAGGCTGGTAGATGCCAATCACTTTAATAGTCCTTTTTATATCTTTAATTAGAATCTTTGATCTATTTAAGAAAATAAATTCATCAGTTATTTGTGTGACTCTCCCAATTATTGATTCATTATACAATTCTATTACAAATAACTTATTTTTTGTAGCCTCATCTTTAAGTCCAAATATTAAGTCATTGCCAGTACAGTAAATATTTTCATTTACTTTAGATGCTTCTAAAATTATTAATCCACTAGGAAAAAATTTAGCAAACTCTTCATTTCCAGAAGATGTAGCTATCTGTTTATTATCAGTCAAAATATCTGGTATGGCAAATCCGCTTAGTTGATTTACTGTAATATTTTTCTTCAACAATGTATCAATTGTAACTTGAAATACCTCAGCTGTTTTTATAATCGTCTCAATTTTTGGTTCTGCCCTACCCTCTTCGTATGAACTGATCACTCCTCTACTCACATCAATAATATCTGCTAATTGAGATTGCGTTAATCCTCTTACACTACGTATTTTCTTTATGTTTTCTCCGTATTTTGACATATTCCAATAATTTAAATAACAATACTTTGCAAATAATATTATCATATAATGCAAATACTATTTGCAAATATAAATATTTTCATGGATATTGTGCTATGGTTTAATCACCATATCAATTTTTAAAATAAAAAATAAGCCATTAATGGAACCGCATTTCAAAAAAGTTAAAGAGTTTGTTTTGGAGCTTGAGTCAGTAATTCTACATGAAAGTGAAACCGATAGCTTATTAGTAGTGGAGAATGAAGAACTAGGTGTGAAAAACATGGTAATTGGTGTAGCATCTCCAATTGTAATTATTGAGCAATATCTATTTGAAGTAAAAGATGAAGGAAATATTTACAAACAACTACTTATCAAAAATCGGGATATTGTTCATGGTGCTTTTGTATTAGACGAAAAAGGCGAAAAGGTAATCTTTAGAAACACTTTGCAAGTTGAAACTTTGGATCTTGAAGAATTAGAAAGCACTATTAACTCATTGGGATTATTGCTATCAGAATTTTCCAATGAGCTTGTTTCATTTTCAAAAAACTAAATTTAAAATCATGAATGTACTAAGAAGACTATTTAAAATCGGACAAGCTGAAACCAACTCGGCAGTAGATAAACTGGAAGACCCAATCAAAATGGTTGAACAGGGGTTACGAGATATGCGTGAAAATCAAGATGTTGCCATGCGTTCTTTAGCAGAAGTAAAAGCCATGCATATAAAAAGAACACGAGAACTCAACGAAACTAAAGAGGCTGAAGAAGACCTTCAAAACAAATCAGTATTGCTATTGAAAAAAGCTCAGCAGAAAGAAATTGATAGTGCGGAAGCAGACAATTTTGTTAAAGAAAACCTAAAAAGAAAAGCGCAATTGGCTAAAGACATTCTTTTAATAAAAGATGATGTGGCCAATTTAGAGAAGCAAGTTGCAACATTAGAAAAAAATGTAAACAGCATCAAAACTGGTATAAAACAATGGGAAAATGAATTAAGCACTCTAAAAGCTCGTGTTAAAGTAAGCAGTGCCACTCAAAAAATCAATAAGCAAATGACCAATATGGATAGTCATAGCGTGGTTTCAATGTTGGAAAGAATGAAGAGCAAAGTAATGCAAGATGAAGCTTTGGCTCAGGCTTATGGTGAAATGGCTGAAGCAAGTGAAACTAATGAAGAAAAAATGAACAAAGCCATTGAAAATCTTTCGGTGGAAGATGAATTAGCACAAATGAAAAAGCAATTAGGAATATAATTTTCAGAGAGCCCATGCATGGCCCAAAATAAAGGGATCACAATAAAATCATTCTGAAAACAATATTTTTAATTGCAACTATGGAGAATTTAATAAATATCGCTTTAGCACCTGCTAATTTCATCTTAACCATGTTGGCGGCTTTAATGGTGTTTTATTGGCTTTTAATTATTTTTACTGGCTTAGATTTAGACTTTGCCAATGCCGATGTTGATGCTGATTCAGGAGCAATAGAGGCAGGAGAAATAGAAAGCCCTAGCTTCTGGAACTCATTTTTATCCTTCTTTTACATTGGGGAGCTTCCCGTCATGTTCATAATTACTATCGTGATTTTTTGCATGTGGCTTATAAATGTGAATATCACTGCTATACTTGGGATAGAAAACAACCTGTTTGGATTTTTACTATATATTCCGGGCTTAATAGTAAGTATGCTTATTACAAAAGTAGTTGCCAAACCATTTGTCAAACTATATGCACAATTTAATCATAAAGGAGAAGTAGCAATTGATTTTATCGGTAAAACTGGAAAAGTACTTTCTCCGATAGGATTTGATAAAATTGGTCAATTAGAAATTCAGGTAAATGGCGACATCATTAAAGTTTATGCAAAATCCATTGATGAACAGCTAGTAGCCTTTAATGAAACAGTGATAATTTTAGAAGAATCACCAGACAAGAAATACTTTCTTGCACAAAAATATCCACAATAATTTAAACTCAAATCTTATGATAGAATCATTTTACGTAGTTGCCACAGTAGGCATCGTTGTTTTATTTGGGCTAGGAATCTGGCTCATCTCAATGTATAAAAAAGTAAGCCAAGGCCGTGTTTTAGTACGGACCGGACAGGGTGGTGTCAAAATATTCTTCAATGCAGGTATGGTAATCCCTATTCTGCATAAAGAAGAAATCATGGATATATCTGTCAAAAAACTGGAAATTTCCAGAATGATGAAAGATGGACTAATCTGCAAAGACAATATGAGGGCAGACATTAAAGTAGCTTTTTTTGTAAGAGTAAATAAATCTGTTCAAGATATAGTCAACGTTGCACAAACTATTGGATGTGAAAGAGCATCTGATCATGAAACGTTGGAGAGCCTTTTTGAAGCAAAATTCTCAGAAGCACTAAAAAGTGTAGGTAAAAAGTTTGAATTCATAGAGTTATATGAAGCTAGGAGAGAATTTAGAAATGAAATCATCGACATTATAGGTACAGATTTAAACGGCTATGTTTTAGATGATTGTGCGATTGATTATTTAGAACAGACTAATGTAGTAAACCTGGATGCTGACAATATCTTAGATGCTGAGGGTATCAAAAAAATCACAGAATTAACTGCTGCTCAAAAGGTTAAATCGAATTTGATCCGCAGAGATGAGGAGAAAACTATCAAAAAACAAGATGTTGAAGCTAGGGAAGCTATCTTAGAACTTGAAAAGCAACAAAAAGAGAAAGAAGAATCGCAACGCAGGGAAATTGAAACAATTATAGCCCGAGAACAAGCTGAGATTGACACTGTAAGCTCACAAGAAAAACTGAAGTCAGAGGAAGTACGTATTAGAACTGAGGAACAGCTTGAAATACAACAAGAAAACAAACTTCGTCAGGTAATTATTGCTGCCAAAAATAAAGAAAGGGCTGAAGCAGTTGAAACTGAAAGAGTACAAAAAGATCGTGATATTGAGGCAACAGAAAGAGAAAGGATAGTTTCACTCGCTCAAATCGAAAAAGAAAAAGCAGTAGAAATTGAAAAAAGAAATATCCAAGACGCCATCCGTGAACGTGTTGTAATGGAAAAAACTGTTGTTGAAGAACAAGAAAAAATCAAAGATGTTGTTGCTTTAAAAGAAGCGAATAGATTAAAAGAAGTTGCCATTATTAATGCTGATAAAGAAGCAGAGCAACACTTAATTGAAGATGTAAAAGCTGCAGAATCAAGAGAACAAGCTGCTAAGTTTGATGCACAAAAGGTACTCATTGAAGCGGGGGCTAAGAAGGATGCTGCTGATATGGAAGCAGAAGCAAGAAAAATAATTGCAGATGCAAAAGCTAAGGAAGAAGCTACGATTGGAATGTCTGAAGCACAAGTCATGCATGCAAAAGCTGACGCAAACGAGAGACAAGGTACTGTGGATGCAATAGTAGTTGAGAAACTAGCAGAAGCAAAAAGAAAACAAGGACTAGCAGAAGCTAGTGTCATCCAAGAAAAAGCAGTTGCTGAGGCTAAAGGAATTCATGAAAAAGCTGAAGCAATGAAGAAATTGAATGATGCTGGTAAAGAACATGAAGAATTCAGACTGAAACTCAATAAAGAGAAAGAAGTACAACTTGCAGACATTGGCATACAAAAAGATATTGCTAATGCACAAGCTCAAGTACTATCTGAAGCATTTAAAACTGCGAAAATTGATATTGTCGGTGGTGACAACACTTTCTTTGACAATCTTATCAAGCAAGTTTCCAACGGAAAGGGAATTGATAAATTGGTAGAAAACTCCAATACACTTACGAGCTTCAAAGATTCCTTTTTTGGTGGTAACGGTGAAAACGGTGAGCAAACTGATTTAATTGAGAAGATTAAAAATATGGCTTTCAAATATGGAGTTACAGCAGAAGATATAAAAAATCTATCTATTGCAGCTCTAATTACCCGTGTACAAATGAAAGCAACTGATGAGGATAAAAGCTTCTTGTCGAATATAAGTAAGTTTGTTAGCGGAATGGGTTTAGATCAAAAAAAGCTACAATAAATTAATTACCCAAAAGCTTCATATTAATAGGACTTTCCTACAAATACAATTAAACTTTAGCTACTGGCTTTAATTAATAGCCAGTAGCTAAATCTAAACACCAACAAATTGCCAAAAAATCTAATCATTTAGGATAAGGGAATAAACCGATTATGGATAATAATATTGAAAGAGGTACCTACGAGATTATTCAAAACCGACTACATGAGCAACGTGAAAATCTGGTTGAAAAGCTTCAAAAACTAAATAAAGAACGTCAAAATATATTTGGGGCTGTTGAATTCAAACTTCTATCAAATGTTCGTATTAAAACTGAACATAATTGTCTGGCAAGAGATATTATTTCTATTGGCAATATTTGCTTATTTGGCTATAATGTCAGATTAGGCCTTAAATCAATTCTCGAAATTGATGATGTATTTAGTGTATTCAAATTTGAAAATGATGAATTTCATCCTATTTCTTCTGATATAATAAAGGATGATACTTTTTCAGAAGAACTTCAGAACCTCTATAAATTTTATAGAAACACGCAATTTTCACGCTTCTTTAAAAAAGGAAGTTTTCTGTATTTGGTCTTTCAATTATCTGAAAGCCCTACAGATATAAAAGCTTTTAAATGGCTCATAGAAGATGAAAAACTAACCTTCGTAGATTCACGCAGTGCCGCTGAAGTACAATTCCCAGCGCAGCATGAGTTTGAGTGGACTAAAGCCACTAGAGACATGCAAAGAACAGGTAAAAACCCGCATATTTCTATTGTCGATAAAGTTTTCGTTGAAACAGTAAATGGCAATCTGACAATCAAAATTGAGGATAATACAGATGATGGGGAAGGAATATATAGTGAGGATGTTGAGCAAAGAGATCAATCATTAGATGATGCAGAAGTATCCTATTGTGATTTAGGTAATTTAGTTTTACTGAAAATAAAGCCCTATTTAGAAAGCAACCGCTATTTCATTTTTAACTACAGGGTCAAAAAAGTAGTAAGGGTAGATACGCTTGAAGACGCAGGAATATTACTACCAGATGAACAAGGGATAATATTGTCTAATGGCTATTATCTACAAACAGGTGAAAATAAAATATTTGATAGGCGAATAGAAGGAGTAAAATTTTTAAGAAAAGTTCAATCTCCAAATGGGGAGGACTACCTATTCGTTTTTTATGAAGAAAAAAACCATGATTTCGTTATTCTCTCTTACAATGTAATTGAACAAACGGTTAAGACTCCGATTTTCTGTAATGGCTACACTCTTTTTGCAGATGGAGAAATGTGTTATTTCAATACTGAAAAAGAGCCTAGTAAAACCCATTTAATACAAATTTGGCAAACACCTTATACCAAGGAGTTAATTCCAAATGATGAATTTAAAGACCATGAACTTTACAAAATAGGAAATAGGCAGATTGTAAATGCCATGGCAGAAATACAAGAGCTTATTGTTTTATTAAATAAAGAAGATAGTTATAACGGGCTCTATGAAGACATTGAAAAGAGAAGTCAAGGCATATTAGATGGCTACTTTTGGTTAAAAAGTGATTCGCCTGAAGGTTTAAATCAACCTATAAAGGCTGTCAAAAAAATTGCTGTTTCAGCTATTGATGAATTTGAAAAAGTAGTAGAAATCCGTAATAAAACCAATGACACACTAGAAGAAACTAAAGCTAAGGTAGAGAAAATACTATTTGACACTCGAAGTGCCAATTACGACACTCTTGAACAGTATGTTTCTTTACTTTCTCAAATGAGAAGCATAAGGGGCGAAATTATTGGGCTAAAAAATTTGCGCTATATTGATTTAGAGCTGGTAGAGGAAATGGAAAATCAGATAGCTGAACGAGCAGATGAACTTTCAGAGGCATGTGTGCAATTCCTGCTAAAAGATAATGCACTTGATTACTACCAAAAACAGATGAACTCCTTAGTAAAGTCTGTTGAAAAACTTACTAAAGTAATTGACGCAAAAGAATTGGAAAAAGAGTTTGATGAGCTCTCTCTTCAATTAGAATTACTGATTGATATTGTCAATAACTTAAAGGTAGAAGACACTGCTCATTCTACTCAAATTATAGAGAACATCTCATTAATATTCGCACAACTCAATCAACAAAGAATAGCCCTAAACAATAAGCGCAAACAACTGGGGGAACGTGAGGCTAGAGCAGATTTTCAAGCACAAATGACCCTTTTTGAACAGTCAATTGTAAACTATTTAGATTTAGCAACCGATCCTCAAAAATGCGATGAATATCTAACCAAATTATCCATACAGTTAGAAGAATTGGAAAGCAGATTTGTGGATTTTGAGGAGTTTATTGAGAAAATAAGTATAAAAAGAGAATCTATTTATGCCGCGTTTGAATCAAAGAAAGTTAATCTTACTGAAGCGCGGAATAAAAAAACCAATTCTTTATTTGGATCAGCAGAACGCGTCTTAAAAGGCATAAAATCAAGGGCTGCAAGCTTTGATTCTGATGTAGAGATTAATGGTTATTTCGCTTCTGATCTCATGATTGATAAAGTCCGTGATGTGGCTGAAAAACTGGAAAATTTAGGTGACTCAGCTAAATCAGAAGACTTATTAAACCAACTTCAAGTATTGCAACAAGAAGCCTTAAGAGCTTTAAAAGACAAAAAAGAGCTATTTGAAGATGGTGATAATATCATTAAATTAGGAGAATATCGATTTTCAACCAATACTCAAAAGCTAGACTTAGCATTGGTAATAAAAGATAAAAAGTACTTTTATCACCTGACAGGCACATCTTATTACGAACAAATTGATGCCACAAACATCAATGACTTAAAAGATGTTTGGGAACAGGAACTTCCTTCTGAAAACAAAAATGTCAATAGAACGGAATATTTATCCTGGAAAATTTTCAATAGTCTTAATCAGCAAAAAAAATATACTGATCAAGAATTAAAAGAAGAAATTAATCAATACACAGCAGCAAATTATGGAGAAGGTTACGTAAAAGGAGTACACGATCATGACGCACTCTATATTGTAAAAACACTACTTAAGAAGCACAATGATTTGGGCTTATTGCGTTTTTCCCCTAATGTTAGGATTTTGGCTCAGTTATTTTGGCATTTTACCCATGCTGATAAAAAGGCCTATTTTAAAAAACAATTCGTATTCGTAAATTTATTAAAACAAGCCTTCTCCAACCCCAAAGAGCATGTTCATTTAATTGAAAAGCTTACTGAGGCTATCAAAAATTTCACTGAGGAGAATCATTTATTTCAAAAGATTGATGTGCGTCAGGCGGCAATTTATTTGGCAGAAGAACAGGTTTCAGATGGATTTGTAATAGACAAAACGGCCTTCGATATATTGGTCGCATTTAAAAAACACCTTAAAACCAAAAATGCAGACCTAAACTTTAAGGATGCGCAAAACCAGCTAAATGACCACCCAGCAGAAAATTGGCATCTATGCAAGCAATGGATTGTTTCTTTTATTGAAAACAGTAAATATGAAAGTTCTGAACAAACAATCAATGAGGTTGCAGGATTTATAATGACTGACTCCGCTGATAGTAAACAGGTACAGACTATCTCTGGTGTAGAAAAAATAGATAATTTAAAAGCTGTAATTAGTCATAATGAGCAGGATAATGATAAATCCACAAAATCCTATCATTTCGATTATCATGAATTTGTAAATAGGTTAACAAACTTCGTGAAGAAGGTAAAGCCTCGGTATATGGAATTGCAAAAGCTTAAACATGATTTAGTTGAGCAGAAAAGAAAAGCCTTAAAATTACACGAATTCCAAACTCAGGTATTGACCTCTTTTGTAAGAAATAAATTGATAAATCAGGTTTATTTTCCTTTAATAGGTGCCAATTTTGCCAAACAAATGGGGGCTTATGGTAATGATAAGCGTACCGACCGATCTGGTATGCTATTGTTAATTTCTCCTCCTGGCTACGGTAAAACTACTCTGATGGAATACGTAGCAGATCGACTAGGCTTAATTTTCATGAAAATCAATGGTCCTTCAATAGGACATGAAATCACTTCCGTTGATCCCGGGGAAGCGCGAAATGCTGCTACCAGACAAGAACTGCAAAAACTAAATCTAGCATTTGAAATGAGCGATAATGTCATGCTCTACTTAGATGATATCCAGCATTGTAATCCTGAATTTTTACAGAAATTTATTTCATTAGCAGATGGACAACGCAAAATCGAGGGGGTATTTAATGGAGAATCAAAAACTTACGATTTTAGAGGTAAGCGTTTCTGTGTGGTGATGGCTGGAAACCCTTACACTGAAAGTGGTGACAAATTTCAAATTCCAGATATGCTATCTAATAGAGCTGATATTTATAATCTAGGAGATACGGCTACCAATCGTGCAGACTTATTTAGATTAAGTTTAATAGAAAATGGACTTACTTCAAATCCTTATTTAAAATCCATAACGCAATATGGTTTGGACAATTTGTATAAGCTGGTTAAATACATTGAAAATGACGAACAGAACATGCCGGATATGGAAGGTAACCTTTCCCCTCAAGAGGTACAAGATTGTTTGAAGGTATTGGAAAAGGTAATGTATATCAGGGATGTAGTATTAAAAGTAAACGCACAATACATCACATCTGCTGCAATGAGTGATGATTATAGAGTAGAACCTCCTTTTAAATTACAGGGTTCATACAGAGATATGAATAAACTTATGAGTCAAGTAGTTCCTATATTAGAAGATCGAGAGGTATATCAACTATTGATAGATCACTATCAAAACGAATCTCAGACCTTAACTTCTGATGCAGAGGCTAATCTATTAAAGTTAGGAGAACTAATGGACGACTTAGATGAAGTAAAAGCTAAAAGATGGAATTCAATAAAAGAAACCTTTGTGAAAAACAATAAATTAAAAGGTCTAGGTGATTCTGATAGAATGTCTCAAATTATTGGGCAAATGACTTTGTTTATAGAAGGTTTAGAAAATATTGAGAAAGCTTTAATAAATCGTAAAAATTAAATAAATCATAGAATTATGTTATTCTCTTATAACATAATTCTTATTCAACTTTAGAATGAAGGTAAAACATCAAACCCAACCTATCCTCTCAAAAACTTCATATACCTTTAAACCCAGATAGGCATCTGTAGCGGCATAATCTATTTGAGCTTGGGTCAACTCTGATTTTTCCCAGTTAGAGGTTTGCTGGGCTTTTGAAATTCTTTTGTTAAGAAATATAGCGGTCAGATTCTTTGCACCACTTTGGAGCATCCCATTTTGCCTTGCAATGGAACCAATATCCTCAAATCCTTCAGGTCTAAATTTCCTTAATTTTTGTAAATCTTTTAAATCATCATGGATAGCAGCTCCTGTTTTAATAATTGAAGGATCTTCAAAAATCCTTACCAAATCACCGTGAAAGCCACACATCAAATTTCGAATAAGGAAAACCTCTTCTTCAGTGGCCAATTGAATGAGTGAAACTGGATTATACTGCCCTTTCTTAAAAACTGGCTTAGCTTCTGTGTCGAATCCCAAAATTTCTGCTTTCCACAGTTTAGGTATCACTTCTTCCCAATCTTCATCTTTCTCCACCAATGTAATTTCACCTTCAAACTTCCAAAGTGGTAAATCATTGATCTCTTCCTTTGAAATCTCCTTTACAAAATTCATTTATCAGTAAATCTTCTAATTTTAATATTAAGGTATGCGAACAGTATGGTCATAAATGGACTTATGATATTAAAAAACGCATAAGGTGCATAAGTCCACGTAGAAACTCCTAAAACGGAGGATTGCGTAGCTCCACAAGTATTCCATGGAATAAGCACACTGGTAACTGTACCTGAATCTTCTAGGGTTCTACTCAATACTTCAGGTTTTAAGCCGCGCTCTCTGTAGGTTTCGGCAAACATTCTGCCAGGTACTACAATAGCTAAATATTGGTCAGAAGCGGTTACATTAAAGAAAACGCATGTTCCAGCAGTTGAAGCCACCAATGAACCAGTTGAGTTGGCTAATTTTATGATAGAAGCTGTGATTACTCGCAACATATTGGTAGATTCCATCACACCTCCAAATACCATCGCACAAACAATTAGCCAGATGGTATTCAACATGCCTGCCATGCCTCCAGTAGAGAGTAAATCATTTACCATTTCATTATTGGTACTGATACTTATATCTCCGTACATTGACACCATTACAGCTTTGTATGATTGTTCAAAGAAGTTACCGGTACCACCAGCTATAGTTTCAATAATTTGTGGTTGAAATATAATTGCAAACGCCCCACCTAATAAAGAACCAATTAGCAATGCTGGAATAGCTGATATCTTTTTAACAATCATGAAAATCACAATCGCAGGTACTAAAAACAACCATAAATTGATATTAAATTTATCCTGTATTGCTGCTTGAACCAAGCCAACTTGCTGAATGTCAGTTTCGGAATTATTCATCAAACCTAATACCAGAAATATTATTAATGCTATAACAATAGACGGTATTGTGGTATAGGCCATGTAGCGAATATGTGTAAATAAGTCAGTTCCAGCCATTGCTGGTGCCAGATTAGTTGTATCACTTAAAGGTGACATTTTATCTCCAAAATAAGCACCAGAAATGATGGCTCCGGCCACTACTCCCTCACTCATACCTAAGGTTTGACCAATTCCAAGCAATGCTAGCCCTAAGGTAGCTATTGTACTCCATGAGCTCCCGGTTGCCACCGAGACAATTGCACTCACAATACAAGCTGCGAAAAGAAATATAGTGGGATTAAGAATGTTTAATCCATAATAAATCATGGCGGGAACGATACCGCTCAGCAACCATGTGCCAGCTAAAGATCCAATCAATAATAAAATCAATATAGAAGACATAGCGGAACTAATACTACTCACTATACCATCCAGCATTGTCGTCCATTTAAAGCCTACCTTCAATGCCACTATTGCAGCAATTCCTGCTGATAAAATTAGAGCGATTTGGTTGGAACCATCTAAAGTGCCATCTCCAAAGAAGTAGACATTTAAGCTTAAAAGAGAAATTAAAAATATAATTGGAATCAGTGCTTGAATTAAGCTTGGCTTGAGCTGCTTGTCCGTCATGTAATTTAAATCAAGATATTAATTTTAAATGAATTCGAAATATAATAAAAATAAGTTATCCGTCAGCAAGCAATTCATGTAATTCCTTGCCTACTTGAGTACCAATGGCTACTCCCATCCCTCCTAACCGTACTCCAATAGCGATTTTATCAGAAATTTTTTTGATAATCGGTGATTTGATGGCACCAAACGCCATGATACCTGACCACTCCATATCAATGGAAAAATCCTGATTAGGTAAAATTAGTTCTTTCAAATCATGTAAGATAGCCAATTTGATTTTAGGGTTAATCCCAAATTCCACAGTATCTTCAGTGGATTTATCCAAATTTCTGCCACCTCCAATCAAGACTCTGTTTCCCACATTTCTAAAATAAAAATAACCTTCATCGTAGTGAAAAACACCTTTAAATTTCAATTTTTCAATTGGGTCTGTAACTAACACCATTCCTCTTCCAGGATTAATATCTTCTTGATTGAACCATTTATGTGCAAAAGCATTGGTACAAATGGCAATTTTATTCGCCTGAAGCTGAACAGATTGATTACCAGATTGACAATTTAAATTTACATAGTCATTTTTTTCTTCAAATCCCTTCAATTCACAACCTGTTATAATTTTAATGCTCATCTCGCTGCACAATGACCACCAGCTTTTCATCATTTTACCCGTATCAATCTGGCCTTCAAATGGATTAGAAACAATGGTTTCAATATCACTTTTATTAAAACCAAATTCATTAATGAAATTCGGTTTTAAGCTGTATACATTTTTCTTAAAAATACTTCTAAGCAATTGATTATAATGGTCTAAATATTCCAAAGCAGGCAGTTCCGCTTTTCTTATGACTTCAAAGCCTCCATTATCCTCAAAGCCTATATTTTTCTCTCCTAAGATATTTCGAAGAGCTAGTAAACCTTTCCACCTTTTTTCAACTAAAGTCAACTGCTCATCATCACTAAGTCCTTTTCTGTCATCGACCAATTCTGTAAGGCTTCCAAAACAAGCAAAACCAGCATTCTTTGAGCTTGCCCCACTTGGAAATACTCCCCTTTCAATGATGGCAATCTCGGCTTTAGGTTTTTTCTTTTTTAAATGATAAGCTGTGGAGCATCCCACTATGCCTCCGCCTATTATTACATAATCATATTTAGATAAACTTTCTCTTTCCCAAAAACTCAGCATGCATAATAAATTTTGATCGATAGTTGAAAAATAGGTCTATTTCAACGAGATTGCTTTATAATAAAGTAATATTTTATAAAAATCACTTACAAATTCAATTCAATCTGGTAAACACTCAATTTCATGAACTTAACTTCCATAATTAATAAAGCACAGCACTCTGGATTCTATTTATGGCTTCTAAATCTTGGATTAAGCAAAATGATTCCCTTTAACAAACCGCATGGTTTTAAAATCACAGAGATCTCTCCTGATAAAATCAAAACAAAGCTGCCCTATAAGAAAAGGAATTTGAATCATATTAAAGGAATTCATGCGTGTGCAATGGCTACTATTTCAGAATACACAACTGGCTTAATGATTTTATATAAATTAGATGTTAAGAAGTATCGCATAATCATGCAAAAGCTGGAAATGGATTACCACTTTCAAGCAAAAATGGATGCTTACGCTGAATTTTCAATTGATGATCATTGGGTGAAAAATGAAGTAGAAGGCCCTTTGAAAACAGAAGATGCAGTTGTTATCCCCTGTGAGATCAAATTATATGATAAAAATGAAAATCATCTTAGCACGGGTAAAATCTATTGGCAAATTAAATCTTGGGAAAAAGTAAAAACCAAGCTTTAAAACAAAAAAAGCCAGCAATATCGACATTTTGCTGGCTTTTATTAATAGCAATTAAAAATTTTACTCGAATTCAGAAGGATAACATTTCACATCATTACATCTTTCACGAATCATTTCATAGGCTTTCAAATCTCCAAGTTCACCAGCTTTACTTAAGTCAAGACAACCTTCGGAAAGTTGGCCGTATTCAATTCTTAAAACACCCCTTAAATAATAGGCATCAACATTATCACTGTCTTTTTCAATTATTTTGGTACAGTCATTTATGGCATCTTGATATGCCTCTAGCTGCTGCTTCGCTTGCCCTCTTTTATAATAAGCATCTAAGTTATTTTCGTTAAGCTCAATGGTTTTAGAATAATCATTGATTGCTCCGTAATAATCTTGCAACAAATATTTAATGTTCCCTCTTTCAAAATAAGCTTCAGAAAAATCAGATTTTGCTTCAATTGCCTTATTGTAATCTTTCATAGCACCATGAACATCTGCAAATTTTTGCTTGATATTACCTCTCATATAGTAAGCCTGATATGCTTTTGCGTCCAATTTAATGGCTTCATTAAAACTCACAATGGCTTCCATATACTCTTTTTCCTCAAATTTATTGATGCCATTTTCAATAAAATCTGCAGCCTTTTTCTGTTGAGCTGAGACAACTGAAATGCAAAAAACCATTATCAGGCTTAAGATTAATGTTTTCGATAATTTATTCATAATAAAAATTAAATATGTTGAATAAAAACCAATGCAATAAGTTTGCCAATATCCCTAAAAGCGATCAGTTTATTGCATTATTCAAATATATTTAAAAATTTAAACAAATTAACAGCTAAATTCAAGCTGAACTTACATCTATTTATTTTTTAAGAGGGAATAACATTTTATAATCTGCAGAAACCTTCCCTTTACTGATATTAGCTAATTTACCTTTCAAAATCCTTTTTTTGAAAGCAGAAACATGATCTGTAAAAAGTATTCCCTCTATATGATCATATTCATGTTGAATAACTCTGGCAACAAAACCATCATACTCTTTCTCATGCTCATTCCAATTTTCATCAAAATACTTAATTCTTATAGTTGGCTTACGGTTTACGTCCTCTCTAATATTAGGAATACTTAAACAACCTTCTTCAAAAGCCCATTCCTCACCCTCTTCTTCTAAAATTTGCGGATTTATAAAAGCCTGCTTTACTTTTGGTTGATCTTCTTCATCATCTATAGGATCAGTATCTATAACAAACAATCTCAAACTCTTGCCAATTTGAGGAGCCGCAAGCCCAACACCATTTGCATTATACATGGTTTCAAACATATCATCCACCAATGTTTTAACATCTATCTCACCCTTATCAATATCTTTCCCTTTGGTTTTAAGAACCGGATGCCCATAAGCTACTATAGGATATATCATAATCTAATATTCTTCTAAAAATTGTTGTAAAATAATTGCTGCACTAATTTTATCTATATTACCTGATTTCTTATTTCTTTGTTTCCTATTGGATCCAGAATGAATCATGGCTTGCATAGCTTCTTGCGAACTGAAGCTTTCATCCTGCAAATGTAAGGGCATTGTCGGAAATTTCTTCTTAAAGAGATTAATAAATGCATCAACATGACGGGTTGCATCTGTGGCTTCCCCTTCTTCGTTGGTAGGATAACCACAAACCACAGCTTCTACTTCTTCACTCGAGAAATAATTGGCTAAGTATTGAACCAAGTCTTTAGAATGTATCATTTCTAAAGGTGAGGCAATAATTTTCAATGGATCTGTTACTGCTAAACCAACCCTTTTGGTACCATAATCTATTGCTAAAACTCTGGGCATTATTAATTCAGTCGAATAAGGGAATCAAATTTCTTCCTTACTGATTTTTCCAACATCAAGGCTTTTGGAAAAAGCACTTCATTTTCAATTTTGGCATGAACTTTAAGTTTTTCTTCAAATCTTTCCAGTTCTGAAAACAAAACTTTAACATTCAAAGGAGAATCTTTCTCTACAGGATATTGATCCATTAAGAATCGGATTCCTTTCATTTCATCATCATGCACTTCATGATCAATAGCAAATTTCTGCATATTAAAATTTGGGTGCTTATAAAAAAAGGCCGAAGGATTCTTCTTTTTATCTTCTATTGCTTTTAGTTGGCTAATATATTCAAAAAGCGTGTCCTCTTCCTCATAAATATGATGAACAAAATCTTCCACGAATAAGGGGAAAACATCTTTAATCTCCTTTTCTACTGAAGCTAAACTTGGAGAAACACTGTTTAATTTATTCACTAATTTTACTAAAAAAGGCAAATCCTTTTTAATAAAAATAAAATGAGCATGTTTAAGATATGTGATGACTAAATCTATTGGAAAAGATAACAATTTAACATTCTCAATTTCCTCATTTTGATTTATTTTCTCTAATTCTGAAACTACGTAATTTAAATCAACTCCTATATGCAGACAAACTTTTTCAAGAGAATCCTCTGCATATTCATAATACTCAATACCTAAATAATAGAGAACCGATGCAAAAACGTAATTTTCCGCTACTAATTCTTTTATTTTCTTTTGAGAGTATTCCACATTAACTAATTTAGGTATTTTACAAAGGTAATTTAATTTTAAAGCTTTTCAATCCAACGATTTGTTAAATTGTTGCGTTATTTGTTAAAATAAAAATCTTAAAACGTGGAATGAGCAAAAATAATTCTAAGGTCAAGTTAAATAACCAACTGAAGAAATGTTTTTTGCGAATTCCAGATAAATGCGGGACAAGTTGTACCCATTGACAAATTAATTTATACACATGAATAATAATAAAAATAGTTCATTTCAAATCAAACTGCCTATCATCATTTTTTCAACTTTGGCAGCAGGAATATTGATTGGTGCCACTATGGCAAACCCCTCTTCCAATAAAGATACTGTTTTAGAGGGGATTACAAGAATAAAAGAGATTCTTTTACAAGTGGATCAAAATTATGTTGAAGAAGTTGATACCGATAAATTAGTAAATAGTGCTATCTCTGGTATAATAAAAGAGTTAGATCCTCATACTTCCTACATCCCAGCTAAAGATTTAGAAATGGTTTCAGCTGATCTAAAAGGTAATTTTGAAGGGATTGGAATAGAATTCAACATCTTTAATGACACACTTTATGTCGTTGCCCCCTTAAGTGGTGGCCCGTCAGAAACTGCCGGGCTTCAATCAGGCGATAAAATCATTGCGGTGGATGGTAAAAACATTGCAGGTGTAGGACTTACTAACAGGCAAGTACATGAAAATTTAAGGGGAGAAAAAGGCAGTGAAGTGAAATTACAAATTATGCGTTCTGGCTTAGAAGAGCCCGTTGAATATAAAATCGTTCGAGATAAAATCCCTCAATTTTCTGTGGATGTCAGTTATATGGTAGATGATGAAATCGGTTACATAAAAGTTAGTCGTTTTTCCGCCACAACTTATAATGAATTCATGGAAGCCCTGAACAAATTGAAAGAACAAGGTTTGCAAAAACTAATTCTGGATTTACAGGACAATCCTGGCGGTTACATGGACAAAGCCATCAACATGGCTGATGAATTCCTGAAAGATAATGCCATGATTGTTTATACCAAAGGGAAAGAAAAAAGATATAATTCTGAAGCAAGAGCTATCAAAGATGGAGAATTTGAGGACAGCCCGTTAATCGTTTTAATCAATGAGGGCAGTGCTTCTGCTTCAGAAATTGTTTCAGGTGCCATCCAGGACAATGATAGAGGCTTGATAGTAGGAAGAAGATCATTTGGTAAAGGATTAGTTCAAATGCCAGTGCCGTTAAAAGACGGTTCTGAATTGCGATTGACTATTTCCAGATATTACACTCCTTCAGGAAGATCAATTCAAAAACCATTTGGCGAAGACCCTAATGAATATAGGAATGAGATGAATTACAGATATGAACACGGTGAATATTTTGTTGCTGATAGCATTGAATTTGATGATTCATTAAAGTATACAACTTCAAATGGGAGAATAGTTTACGGAGGTGGAGGAATCATGCCTGACTATTTCGTACCACTGGATACTGCACAAACTTCAACGTATTTGAATAGACTTTTCTTGAGCAATAGCTTAAGACAATACACTTTCTCTTATTATGAAAAAAATAAAAAAATGTTGGAAAACATGGGAATGGAAGGCTTCATCAATAACTTTCAGGTTACTGATAAAATGTTGAATGAGCTAACAAACTTGGCTAAAACCAATGACGTGAAATTCAATGAAGACGGATTTAATAAATCTAAAGATTTAATTAAATTGTATAGCAAGGCTTACATCGCTAGGAATATTTGGAATAATGAAGGCTTCTACCCTATCTTTAATCAGCAGAATGAAGTCTTCCTAGAAGCACTTAAACTTTTTGATCGAGCTGAATCATTGGCTAAGAAATAATTTTTTAGAACTTATATTATTATGGCATTTTACGTAAGAAAAGGAAACATACCACCTAAAAGACATACTCAATTCAGACAACCAGACGGGAGTTTGTATGCTGAAGAATTAGTAAGCTCTTTAGGATTTTCAGGTATTTATTCAAATTTATACCACATTAACCCTCCTACACGAGTAAAGCAGATTAAAAAGTCTGTGGCTTATGGAGCTAAGCCTGACAAAGATTTAACACTTCAGCAAGTACACCTAAATACTTCTGGCGTTAAAAATACAGGGAGTGATTTTCTGGACAGCAGAAAAGTATTATTGATGAATGATGATGTGTCCATGGCGCTTTGTATGCCGAGCCGCCAAAGTATGGATTATTACTATAAAAATGCTGAAGCAGATGAGTTATTATTCATTCATGATGGCAGTGGTTATATGTATTCCCAATTTGGAAAACTGAAAATCCAAGCGGGTGATTATGTAGTGATTCCAAGAACCACCATTTATAAATTAGAATGGGATACAAGTGAAATCCGTTACCTAGTAATAGAATCAGCTAGCCCAGTTGAAACAGTAAGCCGATATAGAAATGATTTAGGTCAACTATTGGAACACTCTCCCTATTGTGAGCGAGACATCCATCCTCCACAAGAATTGATCACAGAAGAAACCAAAGGAGATTACCATGTAAAAATCAAAAAGGGAGGCTATATCCATCATTATGTTTATGATCATAGTCCATTTGATTTAGTAGGTTGGGATGGTTTTTTATATCCTTACACCTTATCTATCCATGATTTCGAGCCTATTACAGGAAGAATCCATCAGCCGCCTCCCGTACATCAAACCTTTCAGGCAGCTGGTTATGTGATTTGCTCTTTTGTGCCAAGATTATTTGATTATCATCCAGATGCTATTCCAGCACCTTATAACCACAGTAATATTGATTCTGATGAAGTATTGTATTATGTGGAAGGAAACTTTATGAGCAGAAAAGGAATCGACAGAGGTTCTTTTACGCTTCATCCTGGTGGACTTCCTCACGGACCTCATCCAGGAACTGTTGAAAAAAGCATAGGAGCCAAAGAAACTGAAGAACTAGCAGTTATGTTAGATACTTTCAGACCCCTTTATGTTACAGAAGAAGGCAAAGAATTTATGGATAAGAAATATCCTATGAGTTGGACTGAATAAAATGAAAATGATGAATAATTTAATTCTAAATAATGTTGATGATGCAGCTTTGAAATTTATAAAAGATGCTTCAAAAAAATACAATTTTGAAATTGGCACAGTACAAAACTTATATCCGGATTCTAGTGATTATTATGATTTAAACGGAGTTAAAATAAAGAAGGGAAAGAAAGATTTTTCAAACTTAGACTTGGTGTCAGATGTAGTTTCTGAATATAAAAGCACAGCCAAAGAATTACGAGAAAAAGGATGGAATCGAAACTTATAATTTGCGATACTGATGTATTGATTGATTATTTTGAAAAAAGAAAAACAAGGCATGAAAAAACAGTTGATATTATAGAAAATAAAATTGGTTTAGATAATATTTTAATTTCTATAATTTCATTAATGGAATTAACAATTGGTGCCAGTAATAAAAACGATTTACATCTTATAAATAGCCAGCTAAATAACTTTGATATCGTACCAATTAATACAGATATAAGCTTAACTGCTTCCCAACTTTTAAATAATTTTCATCTTAGCCATAAAATTGGAATAGCAGATTGTTTAATAGCAGCATCTGCAGTAAAATTAAGAGTGCCTCTATTCACATATAACATTAAAGATTTTAAATTTATCAATAATGTCGAACTAATAAAGTTTTAGAAAAGTTAAATGTGGAATGTACGCCATAGTTGATATTGAAACCACTGGAGGTTATGCAGCCCGAAACAGAATATGCGAAATCGCCATTATTTTGCATGATGGCGAAAAAGTGGTCAAAGAATATCAGACTTTAATCAATCCTGAAAGACACATTCCTCCACAACTCTCTGCTATTCATGGTATAAACGACCAAATGGTGGAAGATGCTCCTAAATTTTATGAGGAAGCTAAAACCATTCATGAGCTACTAGAAGGGAATATCTTTGTAGCGCATAGTGTAAATTTTGACTACTCCTTTGTTAAAGCAGCATTTCAAGATTTGGGATATGAGTTAAAATTGAAAAAACTCTGTACGGTCCGCTTGAGCAGAAAAATATTTCCAGGATTAAAGAGCTATAGTCTAGGAAACATTTGTGAAAATCGGGGAATCAAAATAAATGACCGACACAGAGCATTCGGGGATGCCATCGCCACAGCTGAGCTTTTCACCCAATTAGTTCAGCACGACACAGATAATCACATCCAAAAATCATTGAAAAAGAATGCCGCTGTAGTAAATATTCCCGAAAATCTAGAAAGAACGGTTTTTGAAGACTTACCTGAATCGCCAGGCGTTTATTATTTTCTTAATCAGAAAAGCCAAATCATTTACGTAGGCAAAGCCAAAAACATTAAAAAGAGGGTAAGCAATCATTTTGGCGGAAGTAAGTTGGAAGTAGCCAAACAAGCTTTCCAAAGCCAAATTCATCATGTAGATTATTATTTGACTGGCAATGAACTGATTGCACTCTTACATGAATCACATGAAATCAGAAAGAATTGGCCCCGCTATAACCGAGCCCAGAAGAATAACAGTCCTGGTTATTCCATTTACCTTTACGAAGACAGACAAGGCTACAAAAGATTGCAACTAGGCAGAAAACAAACTGGAATGCAAAGTTTGATGCGCTTTCCTAATCACGCTTCTGGATTTAGTTTTTTAAATGAAGTCAGTAAAAAATTGAAAATCTGTCCAAAATTTGCTGGAATTCAATCTAGTCCCGGGACTTGCTTTGATTATAGCGTAAATCTTTGTGAAGGAGCCTGCGCTGGAGAAGAATCTGTATCTCAACACAATGAAAAGATTCAAGCTTTTATAGATCACTGCAAAGCCGAAAAAAGTGATTATCTATTAATTGGAGAAGGTCGAAACATCAATGAAACAGCTTTTGTATTAGTAGAAGATGGTTTTTACAAAGGCTTTGGTTTTTATACTCAGGAAGATTCAATAGAGCACTGGGAAGAATTCAGCAATTACTTAATTCAGTATCCTGACCATCCTGAAATTTATAAAATACTGAGCAGTGAACATGCTACTAGGCATTATAAGAAAATTAAGAAGGAAGGATTTTTGAAGAGGACGGAATCTGCTTGAAATACTTTGGATTAGAACACTTCTATTTCAAAGACTATCATTATTTACACAAAGAAATAGGACTGGAATTTAATATAGTACAGTCGTACTTTTTTAGGACGAATCACACCCCCCTTCGCCCCCTCCAGCTGGCGGCGAGTCGCACAGAATTTACAATGACTTTTTAATTTGAAAATGTTGTTTCATCAAATAATCAAAAATAGTGATGAATTTCATTATTTTCTACTGATTTAAATCTATGAGATTGTCCCCTTGAGGGGACTACAGGGGTGTTTCCCTGTAGGAATAAAGGAATGTCGATTGCTATTAATCATTAAAGTATAACCGTGCTTTATTCCCCGCCAGCTGGCGGGTTAGGTGGCTGGCCTAAACCTTCTTCATTTTAAATCGCTTCTTCAGTTCTTCCATTTCTTCTCTGAAACGCTTATCTACTTGCATCATGTCATTTACTGACTGCACTGCATGGATTACAGTAGAATGGTCTCTTCCACCAAAATGGTAACCGATTGATTTTAAAGAATGGTTAGTGTGTTCTTTGCAGAAATACATGGAAACCTGACGGGCAATTACGATCTCTTTCTTTCTGGTTTTCGCTTTTAAATCATCAATTTTTACCGCAAAATGCTCCGCAATGGTTTTTTGAATAAAATCAATACCTACTTCAGACTCAATATCGTGTACAATATTTTTCAAAGTCTGCTTGGCAAGTTCTAAATCAATTTCCTTTCTGTTTAAAGACGCATGAGCAATCAATGAAATTAGGACTCCTTCCAGTTCCCTGATATTGGTATCTACAGAATAAGCTAAATATTCAATCACATCCTCTGGGATATGAATACCATCGCTTTCCATTTTATTCTGGATAATGGCAATTCTGGTTTCCAAATCGGGTTGCTGTAAATCAGCAGTTAATCCCCATTTAAAACGGGAAAGTAATCTATCTTCTAATCCTTTCAAATCCCTAGGTGGACGGTCAGAAGTCATGATAATTTGCTTACCATTCTGATGTAAATGGTTGAAAATATGAAAAAATATTTCCTGAGTTCTTTCTTTACCTCCTAAAAACTGAACATCATCAATTATTAAAGCATCAATGTGTAAGTAGTAGTTGGAGAAATCCTGAATTTTATTATTTCTTAAGGCATCGATAAATTGATTGGTAAATTTCTCAGACGAAACATACAAAACGAATTTACCATTTAAAGTATCTTTTATTTCATTTCCAATGGCTTGCACCAGATGGGTTTTTCCCAATCCTACTCCCCCATAAATCATTAATGGGTTGAAAGAAGTAATACCAGGTTTTTTAGCCACAGCATAGCCTGCAGATCGAGCCAAACGATTACAATCTCCTTCTATAAATGTATCGAAAGTATAGTTTGGATTTAGTTGTGAATTTTGTTGACTTAAATCTACCCCATTAAGAGCAAAAGGATTGAGTGGTTGTTCTCTTTGTTGCTCTTTCGGTTTATTGGATTTATTATTGTTCGGTAAGTTGATAGTAAATGGCTTATACTTGTCATTTCCTTTATCTACAATAACAGAGTATTCCAATCTGCCTTCTGGGCCCAATTCCTGGTGAATGACTTTCCGTAAAATATGTACATAATGCTCCTCCAACCACTCATAAAAGAACTGGCTCGGTACTTGAATCGTTAATACGTTATTTTCAAGCTTTACCGGCTCAATAGGAGAAAACCAAGTATTAAAACTTTGCTCCCCTACTCCCTCCTTTATGGAGTGAAGACAATTATTCCACACTGATTGACAGTCTTTAACCATTCACACTAATAATTGACGGATTGTTAATTTGAGTCCCCTATTTTTGCTCAGGGCTGACAAAAATGATAAAAAAATAGGGAAGAAAAAAATGGAATTTTACTTGACAAGCCATTAAATACAATTCAGTCAATTTAAGTTTATAAATCAGTCGAAAATTCTTTAAA